>JBBQED010000010.1:0-126556 GCA_038320345.1 Bacteroidia bacterium | reverse complement strand
GGACGTTTCAATTTTTTATCTTGATAAAATTCTTTACTGATTTTTATGGGTTCTCCATTTTTATCTTTAATACTTGAATAAGTGATGATCGAATCACCGGCTGCATTAAAAAATTTCATGGTGAGTACTGAATCAGGTTTTTGCGAAAGATAATAGCGCACGATGGCACCATGAGGAGTATTCTCACCTTCCTGCATTCCAATATTATAAAATGAATTCCCCTGCCAGCGAACAGTTGTACGCGGTTGATAAAGAAAATATTTTGCTTGTGCGGCCTCCCCTATCTGATACAAAGAAGTAACATCATCTAGCACCCAGAACGAACGACCATGTGTGGCGATCACTAAATCATGCTCACGTTTTTGAAATTGCATATCGTGAACTGGAGTAACCGGAAGATTCAACTGTAAGGGTTGCCAAAATCCACCATCGTTAAACGAAATGTAAACACCCGTTTCTGTACCGCAGACCAGCAATCCTTTTTTGTTGGGATCCTCGCGGATAACTCGTGTGTAATCATTCTGACGAATTCCGTTTGTAATCAACTTCCATGTTGTACCGTAATCCGTTGTTTTAAGCAGATAGGGTTTTGTATCATCCGATTTATAAGCAGTGGCTGCAACGTATGCAGTAGCTTCATCAAAAGGTGATGCTTCAATAATACTGATCATGGCAAAGGCAGGAATAATTTTAGGCGTAACATTAATCCATGATTTCCCATCATCTTTAGAAACATGAATCAATCCATCATCACTTCCTGCCCAGAGAATTCCTTGCTTCACGGGTGATTCTGCAAATGCGAAAACATCGGCATAAACTTCTGCTCCCGTATTATCTTTTGTGATTGGACCACCACTTGGTTTCATCGTTATTGAATCATGTCGAGTTAAATCAGGACTGATGGTCTCCCAACTCTCACCATGATTAGTACTCCGATGAACATATTGTGAACCGATATATAATACATCCGGATTATGAGGAGAAAAAGCAATGGGATAAGTCCAGTTAAAACGATATTTCTTACTCTCTGCCCCAGCACCGTACACCATTTCTGGATAGGCATTAATGAATTTATTCTGTTCTGTTTTTTTATTATACATACTTAGATTTCCTGAGTACTCTCCACCGAAAGTAATATCGGAATTCTTAGGGTCGGGAACAATATATCCCGCTTCTCCTCCTGCAACCGGAAACCAATCTGACTTTCCAATCGTACTTTCATTGGTTCCGCTAGCGATACGAATAGAAGAATTATCTTGCTGTGCTCCATACACATGATATGGAAAATCATTATCCAGATTTACATGATAAAATTGCGCGGTAGGTAAATCAGCTTCAGTATAAGTATCACCTCCATCAAGTGTCACCCAAGGACCGCCATCATCTCCTAAAATAAAACGTTTTGTATTTGTGGGATCAATCCACATTTCATGATTATCGCCATGGGGATTGTTCAGCTGAACAAATTTCATCCCTCCATCTGTACTTTTCCAGAACTGAACATTCAAGCAATAAATTACATCAGCATTTTGAGGATCAGCAACGATGGTACTAAAATACCAAGGACGTTTGCGTAAGTTTCTATCATCAGAAGTTCGAGTCCAATTCGCACCTCTATCATCACTCCTGAAAATTCCACCATTCTCATTTTCTACGGAAGCATATACACGTTCTGGCTTTGCGGGAGTGGTACACACCGTAATCTTTCCGCGTAAACCAACAGGTAATCCTGGAGATTCAGAAATGTCTTTCCACGTATCTCCACCATCTTCACTCTTATACAATCCGCAACCATTTCCTCCGCTGCTCAATGAATATCGATTGCGATAGGCTTGCCACAAAGTTGCATATATCGTGCGTGGATTACTCGGATCAAAAGCTACGCTTACACAACCAGTACTATCGTTCTTAAATAAAATTCGCTCCCAGACTTTTCCACCATCTTTAGTCCGATACAAACCTCTCTCGCTATTTGGCGCATACGTTTTTCCCATTGCGCAGGTGTACACAATATCAGGATTGGTAGGATGAACAAGGATCGTGCTGATTGCATACGAATTTATTAGACCAAGATGCTTCCATGATTTTCCGGCATCAGTACTTTTGTATATACCATCTCCATTTGAGATATTACCTCGCATTTCGGCTTCCCCCATTCCTACATAGAGTATGTTTGGATCAGAAGGAGCAACTACAACAGCTCCAACGGAACTCGTATGAAAAGCAGAGTCGCTAATGCAATTCCAACGTTGACCTCCATCGATTGTTTTCCAGACACCACCGCCAACTGTTCCAGCATAATATACATTCGGCTGAGTAGCTACACCACAAACTGCGAGCGATCGTCCACCACGAAAGGGACCTATATTACGCCAATGCATTGCATTAAAAAGTGAGGTATCGTAAGCAGCAGTGATATTCTGTTGAGTGGATTTTTTTTGTGCCGAAACTCCTAAACATAGGACAGATAACATAAGGATCAAGAAGATTTTGCGCATAATTCTATTTTGGATCAAACGGTATTAAATGTAGTGCGGGTAAGATAATGAACGAGATGTATTGTGGACTTGAATCTTATTGTAGATGGCGAAGGCTACTTTCCATGCTAAACGATTCCCAAAGATATTCAGACTCAAATATATAAAATATCACCAACACCAAAAATCTGAAGGTCTTTTGTAGGAATGTAATCGGATAGGGTTTAACTTATTGAATTGTGTTCATCTTGCAATTGGAAACTAGCTCTTCCTTGCAACAGTATTATTTCAAATGATATTCTGTTTGAATACTTTGGATCAGATTAGCAGCTTCATCATGAGCACTTTTAAAATGCACTAAAAAAGGACCTGTCAATTGAGAATTAAGGTTCGAAATTTTATTGCCAAGTATTATATATTGGACTCTATCCTTGCTTAGTAATTCCAACTTTGAACCTTCGCGTATTGGCGCGAATGCGTAATTTTCCTCATAATAATGTAAGTTAAAAAGCGAAAAATACATTTCCTTAGATTCCATTCTTGTGCTATTATAACTACTGAGTAATTGAGTGATCAAATTACAATGACTCCAGTATTTACTAAGGTTTATAGAAACATCAGAATTTTCTATGAGTCTTAGATTTCCAGAATTCCTCAATTGAATTGCGGTTCCATCTTGAAAAGTTACTTGAAATGTAAAGAGTGATTGCGGCACAGCGATATACAATTCTCTTACTAAACTATCGTTTTCTATGTTACCAAAAAGTAAATTCGTAGATGATTTATCCCAAGGAATTAACCGTTCATTTATCTCCATTATCTTGGCACTAAATTCGGCAGTATCAAGTTTGAGATCTTCCACCATCAGTTGCATATACTTTTTCTCTCTTTGATGTTCGATGATATGCTCCAATTTATACTCTGCTAAAAAACCACAAAACACCGCTAGAAACAACATTAGAAATTCCCATCCATAAGCTTTCCAGCCTTTCTTTCCATGAGAATGAGCGTGATGATGAACTTCCATAGCTTAAGTTAGTAGCATTTTTCAGTTAACTTCCAAAAAAATTAAATTTCTACTCCTGTATTCAATTTGAATTTACACCCAAGTTTTTAAAATGGTAGGGATATCGTTCGGAAGTATTTTAGGTTGAGCAGCAGGAAGTAGAACATGCATGATTACTCCTTGATTTTCCAATCCCTCGGCAAAGATTTCTCCGTGATAGGTCTGAACAATCTTCCTGCAAATAGCTAAGCCCATACCAGTGCCGGGATATTCGCCGCCACTACTAAGTCGTTGAAACATCGTGAAAATCTGCTCCGCATATTTTTGATCAAAACCAATACCATTATCCTTAAAGGTAATATCGTAATACTTCAAAGTTTGATCCAGGTGTGCATGTGATTTCATGTCTTTCTTTGTAAGCTTGCGTGCTCCAATCTCAATAATTGGTGCTACATCTGCTTTCGAAAATTTAAGTGCATTATGGATGATATCATAAAAAAGTTGGCTCATCTGAAAGGGTACGACTTCAACTTTAGGAAGCTTCTGCGCAATTATTTCTGCTCCTTTCTCTTCAATAAGTAATTCAAAATCAAAAAGAGTACCTTTCAATATTTCATTTAAATCGGTCTCTAATAATAACTTTTCGTAATTCGTTACTCGCGCAAAATTAAGCAACTCCTCTATCAGCTTTTTGAGTTTGACAGATGATGTTTCTAGCTTTTTCAGATATTCCGTTACTTCCTTTGGGGTGAGTTGTCTTTCCGTCTGCTGTAAGAGCTTTGAAAAGATCATGATTTTCCGCAAGGGCTCCTGGAGCTCATGACTAGTGGTATGGGCGAATTGATCTAGTTGTGTATTGGTTTGATCTAATTGAAAATTAAGTTTTTCAATAGTTGCTTGAAGAGCCTCGCGCGTAGGTTCCTCCTCTACAACTACCAGCTTTTCAGTTTTTACAACCTCCTTCTTTTTTACCGTTGTCGCTACTTTCTTAGGTGCGATCTTCACCTTCGACTTTGTAATTTTCTTGGGAGCTTCCGTTTTCCCTATTTTCTTCTTCATTGCTGCAAATTTACTTCAATTACATTTATGAAACGCCTACTTGATTTTAAGTATTTTCTTGCTCTTACTTCCTTCCCTAAGCTGCATTTAAGGTTGCTTTATGAGAACCTACACTATCATTTTACTAAAAGCACAAAATTCACACACAACTCATCGGTCAATCCATTTTCATGAAGTAGTCTGATGAAATTTATCTTTCCTGATCACTTACCACCATAAAATAAATACCACTTCTCCATTTATTAATATCTATAGTGATTTTTGCGTTAGCCGGCAGTTTGTTGCCAACGAGGTTAATGTTGCAAACATTAAAATTGTAAATAGAATCTTCTTCATTTTTTTATTGAATAGTTACTTCAATTTTCAAACTACTGCATGATGATTGCATTACAGTAAATGAAATACTAAAGTCCACCTTCCTCCAGTGGAAATTAGGGTTCAAAACGAATTTCTGGTTACCAATTCAGAATATGGTAAATATTAGTGCTAGTGACCATAGGCATCACATCTGAATATAATCTTTGGAACTTGGCTGATTGTGTAAAAATAAGTAAAAAGCACAAATTAATTCAGCTCAAAAAGTCTTTCTGGAGATAACAATATATCCCCATAATGAAGGCCTAGAACAGCTCAGTTCAAGTCATAAGCGCCCCTATTGGCCCTCCTCTAACAAGGCAGGTATTCCCCGATAAACTGTCTGTGCGCTTAGGAAGATGAAAGTGCAATTTTCCACCCAAAAGAATGCAAAAACCCTATGAGAAATGACGATTACCCAGAATTCCCCTTCCTCAAATTCCTTTGCTGAATAGGGAATTTGTGTGCTAACTATTCGTTTTATGGATGCCCCCAATCAATCACCCAGAACAGCGAAAAGGGTTAAACCTGTCCATAGAATAAGCTTACGACCCCAAACAATCTTGTAGTCTAGTAATTTTGAATGAAGAAAAAAAGTTTCTAAACTAGTTTAACATTGTTGGTTTAACAAAATCCTATACGTCACTCAGGTCTTTATTCCTTATAGTTTTCTACAGTATCTGCTCCGCGAATAGCTGCATTAGAAGGATTTTTTCCTGCATCACGCAGTGCACGTCTTTGTCTAAGGTAATCCCAATATTGATCTAACTCCGTTTTAATTTTATGTAAGCGCTTTATATCACTTTCGCTTAAATCTGTTGCAGTATGCAATTTATCTTCCTCTGCAACTAAATCTTCAATGTGCTTTAATACTTTTCCGTCTTCCATTTTTTTTGTGTATTAATTAGTGTAAACTATTATTAAAAATAAACTCAGCACTTGCATTCACCACTATCACTGAAACTCCTTTTGGGGTAGTTGCGCTTCCTATATCAAAAACACTTTGATACAAAATTATCAATATCTGTTAATGCTCTAAATTGTCCCCGAAAATCGGGATAACCCTATGACTTCACATTCGACACCTTAAAAGTAGTAAAAAAATTCTTTTAAAGTGATTGCTTGAATTTTACTAAGTAGAAAACTCTCGAGAGCTAGGGAAAATCGCCCATCAGCGCATTCAGTGGGTATAGAAGAATCGCTTTAAGGAGTCTTCGTCACCTCTCATAAAGCTTCCGAACAATTCCACTTTTCAGTTCCATGCTCACGCATAAAGAATTCTGATAGTGAGCAAATCAATCCACAGAAAACAAAAAATTTTATCCGTTCAATACGTTGAATTTTAAAGCATCAATCCGCAATGATTAATTTCTCGAAAGCAATAATGACATTTCCTTCACTGAGTCGAGCGAAGTACAAACCATTTGAAATATGTTCCCGAGAAAGTCCAAATGATTGTCCATTCAAATTATTTAGTTGCAATACTTCCTGTCCATAAATAGTATACAGTGTAAGTGTTGCATTTTGAAGTGCTCTACTCGATTGTATTGTTGTTCGTGATGAAAAAGGATTAGGAAATATACTGACGTTGGATGGTGCCGTCACTTCGTTTATTTGCGTGGATGTCAGTGTGCAATTTTGCTGTGCAGTAATTCCAATACTTGCAGTAATTAAATTCTGAAACACCGCTCCCGCAGCGAGATCATTTTTTAAATAATAATTAAGCCACGGCATTAATACATCAAAGGTAGTGGCTTGCTGTACTGCAGACGATATAGTAGGCTGTGGTGAACAGGTCGCTTCGCCGAAAGAACAATTAAAGTTGGAGCCTGCAAACTGACAGTGACTTCCTCCTGTAATACTCACGTAAGTCTTGCAAGTAGATGCTAGTGAATCATACATTGGCAATTGATGCTGTGTAGGAGGCGCTACGCAATCATTAGCACCGGCTAGTACGATGGAGGGTATGGAAATTCCTGTTGCCGCAGCGATAGATGGTGGATTCGTATTGGCTGCCGCGAATGTTGCTAGTGCAGTAATGCTTGAGTCGTATTGAACTGCTAGAAAAGCCGAACCTCCGCCCATTGAATGTCCCATTACTGCTGAGGTCGTCGCTACTGATCCAAAAAATGCAGAAGTGGCATTTGCTCCTTCTCCTTTCATTGCACCTACTAAGAAGGCAATGTCTTTTCCGAAATTAGTATGCGATGGAAATAAACCTGTTTCTGTTGTCGGAAAAACCATAATGTATCCATTGGGAACGATGGCATTCCACTCGGGAGCATAAGCACTCCATGTCATAACAAATCCATGTCCGAAAATCAACACAGGAAATTGTCCTGACGCAATCGCCACATTATTTCCAGCTGTTGTAGCGGGATAATAAATTTCTGCAAAGATGCTTCTATTGGACCGTGATGAATCAACAAATGATTGTTGTAAATGTCCTACTTGGAATGATTGTGCATTGCTAGATAGTGCACATATATTTAGTAGAACTAGTAGAATGAATGTATTTCTCATTTTTTATGGTCTAATCAGGTAAGGAATAAAGAGGGTAACAATATAAAGCTAAGTATTGTTTACTTTTTGACGTTTTTTTCCTGTTTTTCGATTAAAACAGATGCCCTTCAGACTGGAATTGGATACTGCTCACCATTCTGCAGACCATTTTCGTGTGTTTCCAGTGATAATCAGTCTGTGTTATAATGTCTAGTTCTAGTATCAATTTTCTAAATTGTCTAAAACAGAAAAATCAGATTTTTCAGCTACATATTACGAGCGAATCTCTCTCCGCCGAGTCCCCTACCCCATTTATCAAACGTAATTTGTTTACTTCGCTTAAAGTTCTTCAGATTTATTATTCAGCTCTTCAAATTTTACAGTCATCGTAGGGTTTCCACGTGTCAATTTTTTGATGGTTAAATCTTCTGCTTTATTATTTGCAAGTCGAAGATTATTGACGGATGAAAGGAGTGCATCTTTTGTTTTTTGCAGATGATCAATTGTTTTATCGATTTCTTCAATGGCTGTCTTAAACTGTCGACTCGCTAAATCATAATTCTTCGCGAAGCCCATTTTAAATGCATTGATACTTTCCTCGAAATTGGTAATGTCTACATTCTGACTCTTCACCAACGAGAGCTCCGCTTTATACTTCATTGAACTCATCGCTGCATTTCGAAGAAGTGTGATGATAGGTATGAAAAACTGTGGACGGACCACATACATTTTTTCATATTTATGGGAGACATCCACTATCCCAGAATTATACAGTTCATTGTCTGCTTCTAAGAGCGAAACCAGCACTGCATACTCACACTTTTTTTCTGATCTATCCTTATCTAATTCCTTGTAAAAATCCTCATTTCTTTTCTTAGTGAAGGTTTCGTCTCCTTCATTCTTCATCTCGAACATAATGGAAATGATTTCATTTCCGGCATCATCATTTTCTTTGTAGATATAATCACCCTTACTGCCCGATTTTGAGTCGTTGTCTTTTTCAAAATACGCTTTTTGAAATGCCGTTGCCCTTAGTTTATTGAATTCGATTTCGCAATGTTGCTCCAGAGTTTCACCAAGCATCTTCGTTGAAAGTTTGAGCTTCATATCTTTGCGCAATGAAATTTCATCATCTTTCATCTTTATGATTTCTTCTTTCGCTTTAAGGTCAGCCACAAACTTTTCATTTAAAGTTTTTTCACGTAATTGTATTTCTGTTTCCTTATTTTCTAATCTATTGGATAAATCATCGCGCTCCTTTTCTAAATTCCGAATGGCTTCAGCGATATTCAGTTTCTTTTCTAGCTCGGCTTTATCATTCTTGCCTTTTAACTCGGTGATCATACTGTCTTTCTCTGCTAATCTCTTAGTCAGATCCAGTTCATTATTTGCATTTAGTTTAGCTATTTCTTGATCTTTAATTGCCAATTTAGATTGTAATGAATTTTGAAGATTGGCTTCAACGAGCTTTAGAGCATTCTCCTTATCTTTTTCTGCAAGATTCAATCTGGCTTGCAATTCTTCATCAAATTTATGATCTCTAATTTGCTTAAGAATATCTGCAAATCCTGCTTCGTCAACTTTAAAAACCTTTTGGCAATTAGGGCAGATTATATCGTTCATAGCTTGAATTTAATTTTTAGTAATTTTAAGCTTCACAAGGTATTGTTTAACATCAGCGATTGAAACCACCTACCTCGTTACTCTCCTCAAATATAGAAAAT
The DNA here is from genome assembly GCA_038320345.1 of Bacteroidia bacterium. Lineage (GTDB taxonomy): Bacteria > Bacteroidota > Bacteroidia > AKYH767-A > OLB10 > JBBQED01. Next base: position 117,434 of record JBBQED010000010.1, on the reverse strand, counting down.
ATTGAACCTGCTCAAAAGCATACTGGGCTGAATCAATAGGGCTCAATACGTTAGTTTTCGAGCACAGGAAAAATCACTAAGCCAAAGCGCTTACTGCAAATCAAGAAAATGGTTTTCTCCATAAACTAAGTAATCCGATTATTTCACTAAAGCATATTTTTGAGGCGTTGTATCCTGCACCCTCTTAATAATAGTATTGGCTTCAAGGTCGAGTTTCACCCATTCCATATACCATTGAACAGCGCCTTCAAATTCAATTTTATTCTTTTTGAAATCCAATGTAATCGCATTGAATAATTCCACATGGGTTAATTCACCATTCATCTTGAGCTGGTTTAATATGGCATTCTTCAACGTATCATATTTTGATTTGTCCATCGTGACGGCTTTCTTGCCTTCCGGATGTTTAAGTTGAATTCTTTCTTCCATGGTCTAACGCGAATTTCTTGATATTAAATGAACTTAGTTTTCGGTTCAAGTACCTTCAAAATAGGAGATTTTCCTAGTTACGGGAATAAATGAGTGTCACCAGAAGCAATGTTAAAAGTATCACTAAAAGTAGATGTTAAGTCCAAATACCCGACAGAATTTCACCGGCAAGATCTCCATATTGGATATACTCTACAAACCATTGCAATTAGAGCCAAGCCCTAAACCTCTATTTATTCTTAGTGCTAATTATGCTCGTCTAAATGATATTCCTTTTGTAAAAATGCAATAATATTCTTCGCTTTTGAATTCAATAATTCTAGTCTTGTTTTTAGGATAATATTGCTTCCCTTAAGTTGATTAATACTATAGGCAAGATTTAATTGTAAGTCGGGATCGTAGGACCTTAAAGGAGGATTATTCGTAGGTCGATTAACGTTATTGAATTCATCAAGCATCTTATCAAAAACAAAGGGGTTAAACATTTGAGCCAGTAAGGGGTCAACTGCTCTTCTTTCAATGCGCTCGTCGTCTTGATTTTGCAGGATGACATCCACCAATTTTGAATAAGAAATTATACTGTCTGCAGCATTTTCATTTCTAATCAATCGCAAAGATCCAGAATATTTTAATTGAGTAATAGTTCTATCGTTGCTTTGAAAACGTGATGTTCTCACCAATACCCTACCCAAATAATAGAGCTCATTCTCATATCCTTTAATCTTTTGCTCACATAACAAGCTAGTCAAGGAATCCAATTGCCTCTTCTTCCTAGATTGAAACAGTAAATTCCTATGAATTGCTGCCGTATCAATTTTCAAATCTTCAACAAAAGATTGAATGAATTGTTTTTCACGATTATGTTCAATAACATGCTCCAACTGATACTCTGCTAAAAAGCCACAGAAGACAGCCAGAAATAACATCAAAAATTCCCAAAAATAGGACTTCCAATTTTTCTTCCCGTCGTGATGTGCATGATGATGTACTTCCATAATTTAAGTGGCTTGAATTGAGTTAAGAGGTGCGGTGCTGGCAGTGGGGATGATTATATTGGGAAGAGTATTCGATTGGGTTGTTAGTGGAATTTTCTAAATGATCTTTTCTTGAATTGTCTGGTATTAAGCTCTAGTTGTGAGGGCCTTAGAATTGGTTCGGAGGAAGGATATTATCTCTTCGTGCAAAAACAAATATACAAAGTAAGATTTACTACAGGGATGTTAAGTGGAGAGTGAGAAACATAAGGATTCTTTAGTCAATACGTCGTAACAGTAAAATCAATAAAAACTCAAAGCGGCAGACATATTATTAATTCATTAATGGCTTAAAAGTGTTAATTTCCAGATAAAAAAATGGTGATTATCATTAGTTTTGAATTTTAACAATAAGATTACTGCCTTGTCAGGAACAGAGCTAGGTAGCTGGTAAAATATTTATTTGCAATCTAGAACTACAATAGCATAGCAATAGTAACCTATATTTCCGCAAGTAGGATCCGGAAACAATAGCTAAGAAAGCAGGAATTTTCACATATCAAAAAATAAAACCTCGTGCACAAGTGATTGAGTTCAGATTTTGCAAACTGAGAATAATTCCATCCATTAAAAAGAGGCGGGTATATACATATCGTTTTAAGTGCGACACCAGCACTCAGTCCGATTTCTTTAACTTTAAAGCCGCCTTCGACCAATTTAAGACCATCAAAAAAGTATCTATTGATTTAGGTTTTGAAGCCATCTATTTGCTATTTTTAAAAACAAAGGTTCTTCAGTTTCTGATACAATCAAACTATTAGGTGGGAGAACCTGCGCCGGAATGGCAGGTAAATTTCCTCTAAATAAATCAAAAAAGCTATCTTGGATAGGTTCAGTTTGACCGGAATGGAGGGTCGCGATGATCCGGAATCTCCAGGTAGCTAATTTATCTTTGTGAAGGTATACGAAAAACTATAATGTAGCAGCAAATAAAGAATGCTGCCAATAATTAGAATGTGTGGTAAGTGGGCGAATTGGCTCTTCTGCAAGCTTTGGTTTGTATGTCTGCATGTGGGGCTTGCAAATGTGCCAATAGTCAAGTGGCAAATAGAAATATAAATTTTTTATGTGATCGGGAAAATTCAAAAACGAATCTGTTGAGCTGTTGTATTGGCAAAAAGTCTGCCTGATTGCCTGAAATTCTTCTAGTATTTTTAATTACTAACGGTCAAGTTCATGATTGGCCGATTGTCTTTACGCTTGATAGTGACAGTTTGCGGCAGTATGAAGGGCGGGATTTTTAGCACTAAACTTGAATACGAAGCACAAATGATCAACCTTCCACAAAACTGTCATACGAAGAACTATTCCCTGCATTGTCGTATAGCCCTTGTAAGCTATTCCCTTTTTCTGCCCACGAAGCAAGACGGTTTTAATTTAGTGTCACAGTTCGTTAGTATTATTGTACTTTAATGAGTGTCGTAAATGTAACAAAAAAAGAAATTGATGGCGAAGTCACCATCTTCTTTTTACCTTGAATCTTTGTTGTTAATATTTTTTTTAAAAGTTGGTTCTTAGTTAAAATACTTGTTGTAGATTTGTAACCATTGTATAAGGTTAAACTACTTGGTTATGAATGAATATTTAACATTGTCGGAAGCCTCTAAACTAATAGGTAAAAGCAAAGAAACGCTTAGGCGTTGGGATAGAGAAGGCAAACTGTCTGCTGTCCGTGAGCCAATGAGCAACTACCGTGTCTATAAACGTCAGCAAGTGGAATCGCTATTTGCGGATTTCTACAATTCAGATATTGAGGATGCTATCTCAAATTTTGTAAAGCCTAAGAAAAATTATTCGGTTCTTGAATTATTTGCCGGGGCTGGTGGCCTGGCTGTAGGTATGGAAAAAGCAGGCTTGAAATGTGTTGCGTTAAATGAAATTGATAAATGGGCTTGTCAAACATTGCAAAAAAATCGTCCAAATTGGAAAGTCTTGGAGGGTGATATAAAGTCATTTGATTTTACAGAATATAACAATAAAGTTGATGTCGTTACAGGCGGTTTTCCTTGTCAGGCATTTAGTTATGCTGGAAAAAAATTAGGGCTTGCCGATGCAAGAGGAACTTTATTTTATGAGTTTGCAAGAGTTGTAAAAGAAGTGAACCCTCCAATTTGTATCGGAGAAAATGTCCGTGGCTTGTTAAGTCACGAAAATGGAAAAACGTTGCAAGGAATGATTTCAATTTTAAATGAAATTGGCTACAATGTTGTTCCCGTTCAAGTGTTAAAAGCCATAAATTACAGAGTGCCACAAAAAAGAGAACGCTTGATTGTTGTTGGGATTAGAAAGGATATTGACTTGCAATATGAATATCCGAAACCGTATAAAAAAATATACAATTTGAAAGATGCTTTGAAAAAAGGTGAATTGTTTGATAGAAATGTTCCAAAGTCAACTGGTGCAAAATACCCACAGAGCAAAAAAGCTGTTTTAGATTTAGTACCGCAAAAAGGTTACTGGCGAGATTTACCGCTTAAAATACAAAAAGAGTTTATGGGCGGAAGTTTTCATTTAGGAGGGGGAAAAACTGGAATTGCGAGGCGAATAGGTTGGGATGAACCTTGTCTAACTTTAACTTGCAGTCCTGCTCAAAAACAAACCGAAAGATGTCATCCAGATGAAACTCGTCCGTTTACAGTTCGTGAATACGCCCGCATTCAAACCTTTCCTGATGATTGGAAATTTGAAGGTTCAATGGCTCAACAATACAAACAAATTGGTAACGCAGTTCCAGTTAATTTAGGGACTGAAGTTGGTTATTCTATAGTGAAATTCTTAAACAATTATTACAACTTGTCAAAGCCTAAATAGTAGCTATAATTTTCAAAAGTAATTTGGTCTAAGATACTTCGCTTTGATTGTTTTGTTTGAGATTTGATTTCATCCAACGCAGAATTTTCTGCAATTTCGTCACTCGTACCAATTGATTTCAAATAGTCATTTATGGCAACCGACAAAATTTTATAAAGTTGAAACAATGCGTCTTGTTGTCCCGAAACCAAAGCGTAAAACTGGTCGCCTGAAATTTTATAAACTCTGCTGTGGCTGTATTCCTTGCCGTTGATGTCGCCACTCCACAATTCGCAAAAACTTCCTTTGGCTAAAATCTGAACCCAATAACATTTAGCTTTTTTGTAGTCGTTTGCGAAACGAGATAATTTTTGAAACAATGCTTCGGCAGCGCTGCTGTTCATTGTATTGTGCTTATTTTTGATGTCGGCAAAAAGTGTATCGTCTTTTGCTTTGATGTCAAAGCCGCTTAAATTTCCAACTTCAAAATCTTTAATGCCACCTAAAATTTGTTCGTGAAAAGTTCCGATGGAATTATTGATTGACTTATCAATTTGCCGTAAGATCTCCGCTTCGATAAGACTTTCCTCTTCAATGCTGTTGAATTTTGCATCAAAAGTTAATTTGATTGCGTCAACTTTATTGCTGTAAAAATTCTCTTTTGTGATATTATTCTTAGCCTTCAAATAAGCTTTGTGCAAGTTAGAGATGCAACTTAACAAGTGATCGTCTGTAATGAAATTTACATATTTATTATTCATTAAATTTTTGTCTTTGAACATAGGCAGCGAAAGTAGCTTTTTTATGTCGTTTTCCGTCATCCTTGTTCGGTTTTAGTAGGGAAGTTTCAAGTACGCCTTGTAGACATAAGGATTCAGCTAACGGCAGAGTGTGAAAATACTTAAATTAAAGTCCTTTAGAATCGGATAAATGAAAATTACTAAGATAGGGAACTGTATAAATTATGGTGGGGAACTAGTTTTTTCACAACCTGACGGTTTCGGTCTTGGCGCAGGTGGCGATTTTCACCACAATGCGGATATCTATCGGCATTCATTCGGAGCACTGAACTTTCGGCTTGCACAAATGTGTCTGCAAAGCACAGCCTGTCCCGCAACAGCGGGAAAACCCCGCTTTTTGGGTAGGTGCTGTTAGCTGTAGTTTTTCTTCTCATTCTCGGCTGGATGTCGCTATGAATTTGTCAATTAGCTGAATTTGCTTCGCTACTCTCTCTTTGTCGTCATAACTTAAATTGTCAGCTTCGTTTAAAATTGACTGCAACTCTGGGTTCGGAGCGATTTCAATAATTTTTCTCATTATGTCATTTACAATATAGTAGTCAACGATTGGTAAATTTTTTATTAAAAAACTTTTAAGTTTTGAGTAATTGTCCTTTGAAATAATATTTGCTAAACATAATTCATTGTAACCAATAGATTCTGTTGCAAAAAAGGCAGAGTCAAGCCGATGTAACTGCGTCTTGGAAAGTTTCTTGTAAAACTGCTCGTCTTTTGAACGATCATAGTAAGACATAAAATCACCTTGTCTTGAAAGTTCGTATGCTCCTTCCCAACGAGTAGGTTTATCTTCCGCACATTTTACTAACCATTCTACTGTCGCTAATTTTCTTTTATGTTTGCTTTTTATTTTAAGAATATCCAAATATTCAATAATTCTCGTCCGAAATAAATTTAGTTCAGCATCGCTGTCCATAATTTTTGAACCATACGAAAGTCCTACCGTGTAATAGGACTTGCTCGTATCCTCTTTACCTAAAAAAGCAATTACAATTTTCTTGTCAGGATAATGTGCAGGTGCAGGACAAATCATTCCTGCCTCATAAGCAACTGTAAAATATTGCTGATTATCGGTCTTACCTTTAAGCATTTCTTTAATATAAAGGTCTGCAAAACCATCACCTCCAAAACTAAAAAACTCAAGAGTGTCATTTGCCTTTTTATCAAAATATTTTTCTCCTTTTTCAGGATTGTCAATTGTCGCAATAACGATGTATTGGCTGTATTCAATCAACTTTCTAAGTGTCTGAGGAGTGATTGGATAAGCTACAATTGTCTTTGCAAACAAAGTCAAAAGTAATATTGTAAGTAATCCTTTCATTGTCATTTTATCTAATGTCGGTTAAAGTTTGCACTGTCGTCATAAAATTACGCCTAACGTCAGAGTGTGAAATAACCCTTCTCGATAACATCACCAAATATAGAAAATATTGAGGTTGTTTAAAACTTAGGTAGGTAGTATTAATATACTTTAATTAATTTAATAAATTAGGTATCTAATACGTCTTATTATGGATTTTATTGTTGGAAGCGATCGTGACCAAATGACCATTTCTTCTCTTGACTCACGGATTGATCAAAGTAATCCGGTACGGTTGTAGAGGCTTTTGTAGAGTGTGTGGAGTTAGTTCAGTTAGGATTTGAAGTTAGCACATGGAAAACAGAGGACCGGCCTGCTTTTGAGTCCAAGGTATTCTTGAAAATTTACTTGTATGGTTACCTCAATGGCTTGCGAAGCAGTCGCCGACTAGAAAAGGAGTGTATCCGCAATACAGAGCTACAATGGCTTATCAATAGCCTTGTCCCCAACTAACATAGTATAACCGATTTCAGAAAGAAGAATCCGGAAGCCTTGAAAATTGTTTTTAAATTATTTGTAGAGTTTTTAAAAGAATGTGATTTGATAGGTGGACAAACGATTGCGATCGACGGAACTAAAGTTCGTGCTCATAAGAGCACGAAGAACAAATGAAAAATTGGAAACCGGATTACAAGAGAATTACTTTAACTTTTTTAACTAAGAGGCAAATAGAACCCTTTACAGCGCTACATTTTTTCAAATATAATATCGCTGCGTAAAAACAAGCACTGCTCTGTCCGTTGAAAAAGGATAGAAGTACGTTAGATTGAGTTGATATATACTTATTTTTCATAGTAAATAAGTCAGGTTCAAGCTGACCACAATGATACAAAAAAACATGAAGTTTATAGTAGTGTTTGAGTAGTCATTGATGTTTAGAATGTCAGTCATGCGGCCGTTATGCTTATTCACTTTCCATGATGGCTTTTACCTGTTTCTGCAATAACTTCTTATGGGGTAGGTAAAGCTGGTATTTTGAAACGAAAATTTTATTTGAAATTCCTCCTGTAGCATACTCTACTAATACTTCGTCTTTGTCTGCGGAGAGAATAATACCAATCGGTTCGTTATCATTCTCAACATTTTCTTCGGTCTTAAAGTAGTTCAGGTAAAGATTCATTTGTCCGATGTCGTTGTGTCTAACCGGTTTTGTTTTAAGGTCAATGAGTACAAAGCATTTGAGGATACGGTGATAAAACACGAGGTCAATGTAAAAGTGCTTGTTGCGTAGAGAAATTTTGTATTGTCTGCCCACAAACGCAAAGCCTTTTCCGAGTTCTAGCAGGAATAGTTGCAGGTTGTCAATGATCTTTTGTTCGAGGTGTTTCTCTGTAACTTTGTTGCTTTGAGGAATCTTTAAAAAGTCCAGCACATAAGGGTCTTTGATTACTTCGGTAGGATGGGTAGCAATATGTCCTTTTTCCGAAAGTTTCAAAACACCTTTTTTGTCTCGACTTAATGCCAGGCGTTCAAACAAGGAAGTATCTATATGCCTTTCCAGTTCACGCTTCGACCAGTTTTCACTGATAGATTGTTTTTCATAAAATTTACGGGCTACATCGTCTGAAATGCCCAATAATACAATGAAATGACTCCAGCTTAATTTGGCAGACACTGTCTGCCATTTCGGATAGGCTACATAAAACCTCCGCATATCCAAAACATTTCGTCTTCCGAATCCTTTACCGTAGCGTAGCTTCAAATCCTTTGCAAGCTTTGTCAATAGCTCAGTTCCGTACTCTGCCCGTTCGTGCCCGTGCTGTTCAAATTCAACAATGTGTCTGCCAATTTCCCAGTTAGCTTTAACCAATTCGGTATTTACAGCTTTAAAAGCATTCTGTCGGGCCGTTTCAATGGTTTGGCCGATATTGTTGAGTAGATCGCTATATTTGGTTTTGCTGAGCTTCATTATCCCAATTGTTTTTAAATTCTTTCTGGATTCAATTTACCTTACTGCCTTTCCTTTTCAGTTAAGGTAATTGGGAGTTTACCAGAATCCAATCTTTTTTTAAAATATTTATGAGTGTCGGGTTACTTCGTTGTCCCTTTCTAATTTGGTCTGTATGTTATTAGTCACCTGTCAAAACGGTTTGTCTTTGTTTTACTTTTTAAATTTTGGTCGGTCGTTGTCGTTGGAACGGTCGTCCTAACATTAGTTAAAACGGTTTCGGGCTTGGCGAAGGTGGCGATTTTTAAAACAAATGTTTATATGGCGAACTTAATGTTCATTAGAATTCCTATGCTCAAATTTAGCATAAATGCTCCACTTATGTAAAAATCTTGTTAGTTGCTGCTTTGCTTCCTCCAACGAAGCGATGCAGTTTCAAGTCAGTACGAGAGTTTGTTAGGAGCCATAAATATTAACTATTTTTTTTATACTATATTCTCCTTCTTTTTTAGTCTTGACAATAGCGTAACAACTGTGATTGTTAAAATTAAAATCATTACAAGTCCGCCGTAAACTATGTAGCGATTTATTGCAATAGTTGAAACTATTTCTACTTTCTTTTCAGCAAATTTATTAAGTGGTGTTTCAATCTTAACTGCATTTAAAATTTCTATCGAAGTGGCAATTGACAAACTGTCCCCACCATATTTTACTAAGTCAGCAAAACTTACTTGGTCTGTAAATGCCCAAACTGCATGTTGTCCAACCATGTTTTGCATATAGGTTGATTCAAGATATTTTGAAAGTTTAACTAAGGAACTGTCTGCCATGTCACCAATACGAAATGTTGTTCCAATCGTCGGTGCTTCGTCATGGAACTCCGTGCACATTGCGTAAAAACGAGTTGCATAAGTTAAATTTGGATAGAGTGGGAGTTCTGCATCCTGTGTTACAATCATCGTCTGAACAGAATCATCAGTCGGCACAAGAAGAGTTCCGCAGTCAATTTTAACAAGGACAAAAGTGTCAATCTTACTTTTAAGAATAATAGCCATACACTTTCCGTAATGCACTCCGTCTTTGTCAACCACCTCATAAAATATTCTAGGGTCGTATGCTCCGCTAATTTTCAGTTCAAGTATTCCTTTGTTAATGGCTTCATTGATTGAAATGAATGTCGGTATATCTGTTTTCAGGGAATCTTGTGCATAAGCTGTTATAAAGAATGAAAGTCCGAAAATAAATGTCAGCAAGAATTGTCTGGTCATTGGTTTAGTATTTTATAGAAGTTAAATTTAATACTTGTCTGTTTCAAGTTAGTGGTATTCCCAAAAGTTGCAGCTATTAATAAATAAGCGTTACGCTTTATCTCTTACCTACCGAATTTTTACCGGCCTTATAATGTTTTTCATCGGTTTTATATCCACCTCTATATCTCAAATATAACCAAAAAGCCAAAAACCACATGGAAAAATATAATTCCATTATCCGTTTTATTGCAAAGAAAAATTTAAAGGTATTCTGGAGGAAGGATCAATTTAGCTGTCTGTTCTTTTTTGCAAGATTCCATTTTAGGTATATTCGCAAATACTCTCGATAATTCCAAATCAAGAAAGGCATTGACTATAAAATATGGGGGTCAAGATTCGTCGGAATGACAGCCCTCTTTTAGGGGGGTCAACATGCACCGGAATTCGTAGGTAAAATTGGTCCAGAACGCCAGTTATACTTTTGCCATGAAAATGTTCTACTGTTATGCTTTTGGAAAGTACTTTTGCATTATTTTTATATCAGCATCACTCGCAAACTTTACAATGAAAACTTTTACATTGGCATCGCTTTTAGATTTAACAAGTTTTCCTCCTGCAATAAGTTGATGATTTTTTTGGTCGTTTTAAAAGTTTACAAAATAAACTTTATGGTCAGCTTCGCTCTGGAAATTAACAATAAATACCTTCGTTTGACTCATAATCTTGTTTTTAGCAATGAATCTAAAATTGATTAATTGTTTCTATTATTTCTTCGACACATTTTTCATTGCTCCCAACCTTCGGTCTTGTGGTAAGTATTAGTTTGGATTCATTAACTTTTGCGGTGGCAATAACAAATTTATCTTTTTTTACGTTTGGTTCTAATCCAAATTGATGTATGAAATCAGAGCCATACCTCGTTCCTGCGAGTAATATAACAATTTCAGGTCTAATTTCATCAAGCTCCATTTTAAACAATTTAATTGCAGACTTAATCTGAGCATCATATTCAATTGGATTTGGATTTTTTCCAACAACATTTCCTATTTTCATCAAGTTAGACCAGCCCATATATTTACTCCAACCTTCTGAATTCTTATAGTCACCTATACCCATTATCTTATTAGTTAACTTGTAAGCAACATTCCAGAAAAATGACCGATACATTGAATAATCCAACCAATATTTATTCACCCAATCTAAAGGACTCGCTTCACCAGGATTAACTGTATTTGAAAACTCCCATCCTTGATCAATTATGTTTCTATTAATCGTCTCTTTTAGATTGAATGTTGGCTTCCATTTCCCGTTAAGGCACTGTCCATAAATCAATATTTTTCTTTCGTTAAAAAATTGGTCTCCAAAAGAAGGATATAAAAATGAATATGTATTTTCAGAACACTGGTCACTAGCACCTTTTAAATTATTCTGAAAAGATTGCAGCATTTGAAAAAATGCTTCATCGTATTCACTACTCAACCGACTTTTGTTTTGTTCAAGATTTTCTTCCATAGAATTCTGATATTTAATGTAGCATTACCGACTGTACGTGGTTAAATAATTGACGATAATGGCTTGCGATGAGTTGGATTAGAAAGCACTAAACTGTGTGCCCCCACAATGCCGATAGCAATCGGCATTGATTTGAAAAACTAAACTTCCATTAACCACCAACCATTATTTGTAACAGGAAACCCCGCCTCCTCGATAAATCGGGAAAGGTCTTGGGTAGGTGCTGTAATAGCCCGTTTTTCTTATCATTAGTCTAGTTCTTTAAGTCCGATTCCCGGGTTTGGATAATCTGTCCCTGCTGGTGTAAATGCAATTGCTTCTTTAAAATAATCTCTTGCTTTGTCATAGTTGCTCATTTCTGCATAAGCAACACCAATGTTGTTTAAATAAGTCGCATAAATTTTGTTCCAAGTCAAATAGTTTGCGAAAGTGTGAAAATAATTGGGCAAGACGTTTCTTACATTATCTTTGTCTATGTAAAATAGTCCGCCGTAAGTGGTCTTATCTGAAAATTTAATTGCAGTTTGTCCGTCAGGAAATCGAATACTTGCAACACCATCTGTCTTAGAATAGGCTGTAATACAGTCAATGGTTCTGTCTAACCAAAATTTATGATTGGCCTTTTCGCCTAATGATTCAAGTCCGTAGAATTCGTTATCTTTTGAGTTTCTAAGTTGCAGGTATATGTTTTGAAAAATAGCGTTTACTCCATTCAGATATGAAAGAATAGCGTCTGTCTGTCGTCCTTGTTTTTTGTACTCAATTCCAAGGTCGTTCCAATACCCATAGTCAAGCGGGTTTTCCTTTGCAAGTCGTTCAAGTGTCGCTATGTCAGTCATTGATTTGTTGTCTATTAAAATGTACTATAACGTTTTCGGGTTTAAGAAGTTGGGGATTTCGAAGCACAAAGCTTCATTTAACCACTGAACCGCCAATTTATTGTAGGTGCTGTTATGCGTTCGTGCTTGTTTATGCATTGTTCAATATTGCTCGTTTGCTAAATAGCCCCAAAAGCCTTGTCAACTCAGTTTCAAAAACTCTTGTTGCATCTGTCGCACCGCTTATGGCATGTGCCATTTCGTGTATAAGGACTGCTAAAAATTCTTGGTCATTTCTTAAAATTGGTCGCCAAATTATTATTCTATTAAACTGACTCTCCCACAAGCCCGCAGCTTGCATATAAGTATAGCTGTCTTTCTGCATGGTTTCTGAAACAACAATTTCATGAATGTTTGATGGACACCCTCCAATAATTTCAAATATTTTATCTTTTTTCTTAAATATTTCTAATGCACTGTAATTTAATTCCTGCTCTGAAACAAATTTGAATTCAAAATTTTCATGTCTCTCTTGCACAAATTCAGTAAATATTCTAACTTTATTTTCGCCTTCTTCATTTTCATTTTGTTCAGCTATCTTGTCTCTAAGATTGCTAGGAATTACAACTATTTCTGCTCCGCCCTGCCTTGCTTCATTAACTAAGTCAGTGCTATGCTCAATTTCCTCGGCTGTTACAAAAACTACCCGTTTATATTTATTAAGGATTTTCGCTGCATGCTCCTGAACGTCAATCCATTTTAATTCATCATGGCTATTTCCATAACTGTATTGGCTTAAGTCTGTACTTAATGCATTGCCTATGTCTTCACTTTGGCATTCAAGCAAAATGGATTTTACAGTATTTGCATAAGCGGTTCTGCCTACAATTGTTCTTTCTCTGTTAATAGCTTTTTTGATACTTGCATTTAGTAAGGTAATGTTGTAGCTAAAAAGAAAATTTTCTTCAGTTGCAACTAAAACTCCATTGATATAGATTTTCCCTTGTGTTCCTGCTTTTCTTAAAATACTTCCATATTTTGTATTCTCAATAACAGGTTCGTCATTAAATTTTAAGAAAAGCTTTTTTCCCTCTTCAATATCAAAGTCTGAAATGTTTGATAAATAAAATTCTGTTCCACTTAGATTTTGATTTGATGGCTCTGAGATATATGCATGTAAGGTTATTAATTCATCAAATCCACTTTTTTGCGATTTCCCTAAAGTAATATCTCCATATTTTGATAATATACGAACTTGAATACCTTTCCTTTCAAAAGTAGCCATAGCATCCTTTAAGCCAATTCCAAACTTTCCAATTATCCCATTCGCTGAAAGTTTTTCATCATTTTCTTTTTGTGTGAAATGTTCATACTTTAAACCACGACCAAAGTCGGCAATAACCCAAGAATTAGTATCAATGTCTTTCACGATTTTTATTTCATTAGTATTAGTGAGTTTTTGTTCGTCCAACGCATTTGCTATAATTTCTCTAACAGCATGCTTGACATCCCAATTTTCTAATATTTTCTCAATATTTAAATCAAATTTTTTCATTTCGTTATTTGTAGAGTTCAACCATTGTATTTTGATTATGAATATTAAAGGCGGCTTTCATTAGTTCACCGTTTTTAAAAAATAACGAAACAAGATAAGGAGCATAGTCCAGGTATTTCAGATTCTTCGTATTCAACAAATCTTTGCTCCAAATCATACGATTCTGATTTGTTGAAATTTCTTCGAACATAAAATTCTTCGCAATCTGATTTTCAAGTCCACTATTGTCAAGTGAAAAGTGCATACTGCCGTTTACTATACTTCCTTTTAAAATTCCTGTTAATTCTGATTTGTATATACAGCCACCATTAAACCAGACTTCAACTTTTGAAAATCGAAATTCGATTGGTTGTTTATGAATGGGTCCATTCATCTCACAGTAGTTGCTTGGGAACGCATCCCAATTCATGTTAGCATTTGAAATAAAATCTGTCATAGTCTTTTTTATTTTTGTTGCTTCAAGTTAGTAAGATGTGCAATAGCATGACGCCTGACGATTTGGTGCTTTGCGTTGGGCGGATATTTGTTGTACTTGGTTCGAATACTTCCTGAAGCTTAATAGCAGCACTAAGATCGAACTTTTCCTGAAGCCCGCCAAACGGCAAAGCACCTGTTATGTGTAGCTAATTTTTTTGTATTTGTTATAAATCGACTATTCTAATATAGGTTTTAAGTTCCGGAATTTCTACCGTAAAAGGTTCGATGTCTTTTTGTGTAGGCAGCATAACGAGTCTTATCTCGTTTTGGTAACTGTATTTTGCGTCCTTTAAAAAAAATGCATTTGAGGAATTGTCACCTTCAAACTTGCGACCAGAATAATCGCAACGTCCAATTAAATAATCGGGCTGTATTCGCCCAGCGTTCGCAAAACTTCTAGCAAGATTGTCAAATACAAATTCACAATCAGAAATTTCGACTACAGTATCACAATCACTAAAAGACTCCATAACTTCTTTAGATAAAACTTCTGAAACACAATAAACAAAAGCATTAGGATAGCCTATTGTGTAATTACTAAAAATTACCTTGCCATCACCTTCAATTTTTATTAGCTTATCTCTCTTTAATCGCTCAGGAATATCGTCTGCTTCAAATATAATCTGCTTTGTGAATAAAGTTTTGGTTGCTTCGTCCACATCTTTTCTAGCTTCAATCTCATCCTTTCTATAAGTGAAAATAGTGCCGATTCTAATTTGACCATTTTTTACAAGAAGATCGGCATATTTTCTCGGAAGATATTTATATGCTTTTCTAATAGGTTCCATTTTCTTTAATTAGTTACACATAACTCCCGAATACCTGATACATTTAATCGCTTATCTGCCCAAATTTGGGTAGATAATCAAAAGTTTGTTTCGTTTATTTTTTGGGTAAGGAAATAAAGAATTGTAGGTTTAATATGTATTTATTGGTGAAAACGGCAGGTATTTTTGCGATTTTACTACTGTTAGGGTTTGGGCCAAAGGGGTTTCTGGGTAAAGGATTCAGTTTATTAATTCCGATGTTAATACTTGGTGGCTATTATATCGAAAGTGCCATTGGAACTAGTAGTTGATATTTAATTTATAGGCTTTACAACTAATTGCTTTAACAATTTCCAAATGTATATATCAGTTCAATTATTTCCAAGTATTATCGCAATTTCTTATTAATTACTTAACTTCAATATGTATATTTTATCATAGGTGGCAAATTGTTGAAGGGAAATCAAGTTTTAAGTGAAAAGACCTAAACTCACCTAATTAATCCTTCGATGGGTTGTTTTTAGCGCATTTACATCGGAGCTATTATATAGGTTGAAATCACGCAATCGTCTAGTAAAAATTAATAATTGACGAAAACTTATGGCCGATAGCTTTAACTATAGTGAAGGCGTTCCTCTAACATGGAAAAGGAAATCCCCCCTCCATTGCGGTACTAGCGATCTCCGATATGAGTACTTCAGTTGCGGAGAAACTGTTTTGTCCCCCTTTGCGGCAGGGATAGAAGCGGATATCCTTTTTGGGGTGGGATGGGACAGACCACCCCAAAAAGATTGAAGCGGATAGCCCGGTGCCCCCTGACCGCAAAGCGCGTCAGGGGGCAGCCGCCCAAAAAAATGATCTTCTTGCGGAATTTTATGTCGTATTGGTGGTTGATAAGCTCTGCCAAATGCGGCGGGGCCTGCTTTTCTGTTGCGAAGATTCCTATTATATTTACGCCCTTCAGTGTGGGCCGCTGATGCCCTTTGCGTCCCACCTGATTTCATAAAAAACCAACCTATGTTATTGATTGCAGATAGCGGATCCACCAAGGCGGACTGGATGCTTGCTGATAAAGGAAAAGTGACCGGTGAATTTAGCACGATGGGTTTTAATCCCTTTTTCCATGATGAAAATGTGGTTCTTCCTGCGCTACATGCTTGCCAACCATTGATGAATATTCGTGACGGTGTGAAGCAGTTGAAATTTTATGGTGCAGGTTGTTCGAGTGATGATCGCAATGAAATTATTGCTTCTTCCTTGCGTAAATTTTTTACGAATGCCGAGGTGCTCGTGGATCATGATGTGTTGGGTTCTGCTATTGCTACCTGCGGTGATGAAAAAGGTATCGCGTGTATTGTGGGCACAGGCTCCAATTCTTGCTATTACGATGGTGCAAAAGTCTATCACAATAATTATGGCCTCGGTTATATATTGGGTGATGAGGGCAGCGGAAGTTATTTCGGTAAGTTATTGCTGACGCGTTATCTCTATGAACAATTGCCGGCAGATCTGGTGGCTGACTTCGACCAAGAATTCGGGAAGATGAATAAAGACTTTATCATCAATCGCGTGTATCATGGGGAAGATTCCAACGTATGGCTGGCTTCGTTTGCACGGTTCCTGACGCAGCGCAAGGAGCATGCATGGGTGCAGTCGGTCGCTTATAAAGGCATGGGTGAATTCTTGGATTTATATGTGATCCATTATGCAGATTATAAAAATTTACCTGTGCACTTTGTGGGTTCGGTAGCGTTTTTTCTGGAAGATATTTTACGTAAAGCAGGTGCCGATCGTGATATTAATATTGGTCGGATCTTGAAACAACCGATCAATGGTATGATGGATTATTTTATTGCAAAAGGTCTTAGTTAATTGTTTGCGATGATTACTATTGAAGAACTTTATTCGATCTTCCTGCAACATCCTGTTGTGTGCACGGATACACGTAAGCTGAGTTTTGGGTCTTTGTTTTTTGCGTTGAAGGGTGATAATTTCAACGGAAATAAATTTGCTGTCCAGGCTTTGCAAGAGGGCGCTGCGTATGCGATCATTGATGAGCCACAAACAGCGGATGAGCGGATATTACTGGTGCCTGATGTGTTAAAAGCGATGCAAGACTTATCCACGTTTCACCGGAGGAAGTTGGGATTACCTGTGCTCGCTATCACGGGAAGTAATGGAAAAACAACGACTAAAGAATTAACAGCAGCAGTGCTGAATCGTAAATACGCCACGTATTTCACAGCAGGAAATTTGAATAATCATATTGGTGTTCCGCTAACGTTATTGGCGCTGAATAAATCGCATGAACTTGCGGTTGTGGAGATGGGTGCTAATCATCAGCGGGAAATTGCTGCGCTCTGTGAAATTGCAGAACCGGATTTCGGATTGATTACGAATATTGGTAAGGCGCATCTGGAAGGTTTTGGTGGTGTGGAAGGTGTGAAGAAAGGTAAAGGTGAGCTGTATGCCTGCATTCGGGAGCGCAACGGACTAATCTTTATTCATCAGGATGATGAGGTGTTGATGGAAGTGCTGAAAGCGTATAGCCCTACCGTTAGTTATGGAAGTTCTTCGGCTTGCGAGTATCAAGGTCGTGCTTTGATGAAAGGAGAATTTCTGAGTGTTGAAATTACTGTTCCGTTTCAAGTGACGATTGATACGCAGCTGACTGGTGATTATAATTTCGCGAATGTGATGGCTGCTGTGGCTATCGGTGGACATCTGAATGTTCCTGCCGCTGAGATCAAGGCAGGCATTGAAAATTATGCTCCGGGCAATCAGCGTTCGCAGGTGATACGAAAGGGAAATGTAAGTATCGTGATGGATGCTTATAATGCGAATCCATCGAGTATGATGGCTGCATTACATAATTTTGATACTGCTTTTTCAGGATCTAAAATAGTGGCTTTAGGGGAGATGCGGGAGTTGGGTGAAGAGGGTCCTGAAGAGCATGCACGCATTGCGGAGATCGCAAAAAACATGCAAGATGCTGCTTTGATTTTTGTAGGACCGTGCTTCGAAAAATATGCGGAGACAGCAGGCGCGCATTACTTTCCTGATTCAACAGCAGCGATGACTTGGCTGAAATCACATTTACCTCAGGAATGTACTTTGCTGATTAAAGGTTCGAGAGGCTCCAAGATGGAGAAATTGCTAGAGGCCTTTTAAGAATTTTTTCTTCGGCTGAACATGCGGCTGAAGAAATTACCTTTTGGTTGTTCTTCTTCGTAGTAACCACTCGCTCCGTTAGCATATCCGTAACTATGTCCGTAACCATAACCGTAAGAGCGACTGAAGTCAGAATCATTTAAAACAATACTCAGACTCTTGAATTTCTTTTCGAGGTATAAATCGTTCAGCGATTTGATGTATTCATATTTGGAATATCCCTGACGAACGATATATAAATTAATATCCGCTAAAGGCATGACGATAAATGCATCCGATACAATGCCGATTGGTGGAGTATCAATCACTACAATGTCATAGCGTTTCTTCAATTCCTCCACCAGCTCTTCCATGGCTTTCTTAGAGAGTAATTCAGCAGGATTTGGTGGGATGGGTCCTGCAGAAATTAAATCCAAACATGGAATCGTAGTTTTGCGAATCACCTGATCGATGCTTGCATTTCCAACGAGATAATTACTTACGCCGATTTCATTTTTAAATCCGAAATCCTGAAAGAGTTTTGGCTTTCTCAAATCGAGACCAACCACTATTACTTTGATCTGCTGCATCGCCAGTACCGTTGCTAGATTCATCGTCACAAACGACTTCCCCTCTCCTCCTACTGATGAGGTAATGAGGATGACTTTACTGCCTGCATTCAATCCGTAGAACTGCAGATTGGTGCGGAGTGTACGGAATCCTTCTGCAATGGCCGATTTCGGCTTTTCGAATACTGCTAGATTGGTTTTCTCGATGCTATGTCCAACAACGCCCAACACCGGAATGGTGGTAATCTTATTGATATCATCACGGTTGTTCACCGTAGTTCTCAGAATACTTTTAGCGATGAGATACGACGAAGGAATCGCAACGGTAAACAGTAAGATTAATACTGCGAGAATTTTTTTGTTCGGCGCAACAGGCTCATCGGCAAGTGAAGCTTGATCTAGAATTTTATTGTCAGAAACTACTGTTGCTTTCGCGATGCTCGTCTCTGCTTTTTTCTGGAGGAGATAAGTATAAATATTCTGGTTGACTTCAAAATTGCGTTTGATGCCAAGGAGTTCACGCTCTACTTCCGGAACCCGTTTCATATAGGCATCGTAGTTGGCGAGTTGTTTGTCGAGGGATATTTTAGTGATCTCTAAACGCTGACTAATGTTCAGAATATTTTCGATGAGGGTGGCTCTATTTTCTTTAATCTGCTGATCGAGAATTTTCACCGCTGGTGCATCATCTTTCACTCCGTAGGAAAGACTCTGACGTTTGGATTGCAAAGCTTGGAAATTCGTAATCAGTTCCACCAGCAAGGGATCCGCAACACCGAGACTCGAAGGTGCCATGGTGGTGAGATCTTTATTTTTAGAAACGTAGTTGTAAAGATTTTTGAGAGATGCAATTTCAATATCACTCTTTGCTCGTTCAACATCTAAATCATTTAATTTTTGCAAAATAGATTTGGACTCTTCACTAAGATCCACCGTTTTATTCTTCTCTTGAAAAGCTTGCATCTCATGTTCTGTAGCACTTAATGCTTGTCCGGTGCTATTCATTTGCTCATCTACAAACTTGAGTGTTAAAGCAGCCACAGAAGCTTTATCTTGAATATCTAAATCTATATAAACTTTACCAATAGAATTCAGAATATCCATGGAACGCACGGGTATCACATCTTGGTAAGTGAGAATTACGATGTTGGCATCTTTATCGAGGGGTTCGATTTTTAGATTATCAAGAATCTCGAGGACGAGTTTATTTTCCGAACGTACTTTGAATTCAAAAGTAGTTCCGGTTTCTAACACAGCTGCCGAATCATTACGGAAGATCGTTAAATTATAATAATCGTTTTTGATAGTATCCCCGAATTTCATTTTCTGAGTCTGGGTAAATCCAGGTAAATCAGAACCGCTGTAATCCATCATCACTTCGAGTGTAGTACTGTCAATCACATTCACTTCAAAAGGCAATTCCTGAATGAAGCGGTTGATGTAATTTACTTGAACGATAAATGGATACTTGGGATAAATCGGCTTAGAAGGAATGGAACTGGTGTTCACATAAGCTACTCGCAGTTTCAGTTGATCTATGGTTTTAATCATCACCGTCCTCGACATCATGATACCGATTTCCGTAGGAAGACTAAGGCTAGAACCAAACAAATCACTGGATAGAATATCTTCAATATCCTTGGAAGAAGATTTAGAATCTTCGATGAGGATACTGGAGGATGCCTGATAAACAGGAAGCGAAAATTTAATATAAACGATGGTCAGAATAGTGAAGATAATACCAGCAATCAGAAAATAATGCCACTTGTTGAGCAACTCCCTGATAAAATTACCAAGGTCGAGTTCATCTTCCTGCTCTTTACCTTTGAAAGTAGTATTCATTATTGAGTTCTGACAATTAAGGTTGCGATGATCACTAAGGAAGTGATGATGGAAGTTAGCACTGCAGTTGCAGGACTGATAGTAACGAAGGCCTTATTACGGACCGGTGCTACATAAATCACATCATCAGGATAAATATATTTACTGGCTCCTATGTAAGCTTCTTTGGAAGTCAGATCTACTTTTATTTCTTGAGTTCCTTCTGGAGTTTTACGCAGGATCGTGAGTGCTGTGCGATCACCGAAGTTGTTTAAATCACCTGCCATACCGAGTGCTTCGAGGAGGGTAAGTTTTTCGTTGGGCACATAGTACAATCCAGGACGAGCTACTTCACCTAGCACCGAAATTTTAAAGCTTAGTTTTTTCACCACGATGATAGGCTCATCAATGAACTTATGAAATCGTGCGGTCACTGTATCATGTGCTTCAGCGATGGTAAGTCCTGCAAGGTTCACATCACCGATATATGGCAAAGAAACGTTACCACTATGATCAAGCAGAAAACCTTTTTCATACGGCGTACGATTATCGGTGAGCGTTGGTTTATCATTCATGATGCCAATGCCTGGAAAGGCTTCTGGATTCACGGTGTAGAGATCAACTGTGATGATATCACCGGGAGACAGTTTCATCAGGAAGTCGGTAGTGTCACTGGCCAACATTGCAGCTTCTCCTTGCAGGTACACCAGTTTTTTCTGTGGAGTACACGAAGAGAAAATTAAAGCAGTGACAGTAGCTGTAAAAAAGAGGATGAAATGTTTGCTGATCATAAAGAGTTATTGAAGGATGCCACGGGAAATCACGATACGTTGTACTTCGGAAGTTCCTTCGTAGATCTGAGTAATTTTTGCATCACGCATCAGACGTTCTACATGGAATTCTTTCACGAAGCCATAACCACCGTGGATCTGAACTGCTTCAATCGTAGTTCTCATAGCTGTTTCAGAAGCGAATAATTTGGCCATCGAGCTCGTTTGGGCATAGTCCTGACCGTTATCTTTTTGCCAAGCTGCTTTCAAACACAGTAAACGTGCTGCTTCAATTTCGGTTGCCATATCTGCCAATTTAAATTGGATTGCCTGGTGATTACTGATTTCTGTTCCGAAGGCTTTCCGTTCTTTGGAATATTTCAGAGCAAGTTCGAAGGCTCCTGATGCGATGCCCAATGCTTGTGCAGCAATGCCTATTCTTCCTCCTGCGAGTGTCTTCATGGCGAACTTAAATCCGAAGCCATCTTCACCAATCCTATTTTCCTTCGGTACTTTCACATCCTGAAACATCAGAGAATGCGTGTCAGAACCTCGTATTCCTAATTTATTTTCTTTGTTGCCGACCGTGAAACCGGGAGTTCCTTTTTCGATGATCAGACAGTTGATGCCTTTATGTCCTTTGGCAACATCCGTTTGTGCCATCACCAGAAATACAGATCCTGAATTACCATTGGTGATCCAGTTCTTGGTTCCATTCACGAGGTAATGATCGCCTTTATCAATGGCTGTGGTGCGCTGTGAGGTAGCATCCGACCCTGCTTCAGGTTCTGATAGACAGAATCCTCCAATGATCTCTCCTTTGGCGAGAGGCAAGAGGTACTTTTGCTTCTGCGCTTCTGTCCCAAAGGTCTCGATACCCCAGCATACCAATGAATTATTTACCGACATCACTACAGATACCGAAGCATCTATTTTGGAGATTTCTTCCATCGCTAAAACATAAGAAATGGCATCCATTCCTCCACCCCCGTATTTTGGATCCACCATCATCCCCATAAAGCCTAATTCTCCAAGTCGCTTAACTTGTTCGGCAGGGAACTTCTGATGTTCGTCTCTCTCAATTACTCCCGGAAGGAGCTCTTGCTGCGCGAAATCCCGGGCAGCTTTCTGAATCATTAAATGCTCTTCACTTAGTTCAAATAACATAAATCTGTAGTTTAATCTCTGCCAAAAATAATTCATTCAGTCACTCGGTGGAATGCTTTGCAATATTTTCCTTTGCAATCTATTAACAGTTAGCTTGCGCCCTATGGTAAATACTCCTGAAATGAAGCGATCTTTGATTGTAACCGGACTCATGTCAGGGACTTCCCTCGACGGCACCGACCTCGCCAGTTGCGAATTTACGCAGGATGATAAGGGTTGGAACTTCCGTTTACTAGCTGCCGAAACCATTCCTTACCCCCAAAACTGGGAAGGTGTCCTGAGGAATCTGCATCTAGCAGAGACTACAGAGTTCCTCTATCAGCATCATCATCTGGGTCGATATTTCGGTGCATTGATTCATCAATTTATTCTAAGTAGTGGAATTCAGCCTGATTATATCGGTTCACATGGACATACGATTTTCCATCAGCCTCAGCGTGGATTCACGGCTCAGATTGGGGATGGCGCTGCAATAGCGGCATTGAGTGGAATCGATACTATCTGTGATTTCAGGAGTAAGGATATTATTCTCGGTGGACAAGGTGCGCCCTTGGTGCCGATAGGAGATCAATTGCTTTTTGGAAATTATGCAGCTTGTTTGAACCTTGGCGGGATTGCTAATATCTCATTTGAACAGCGAGGTAAAAGAATGGCCTATGATATTTGTCCCGCGAATATGCCGTTGAATTTATTCGCTTCTAAACTAGGTTCTGCTTATGATGAAGATGGAAGATTCGCACAATCAGGAACTGTACTCCCGGAGCTGCTTGAACAACTAAATAACCTCGGTTTTTATCGCATTGAAGGACCGCGTTCGTTGGGAAAAGAATGGTTTGAAGAGCAATTTTTACCCCTGTTGAACCAATATGATTCGAGCACCGAAAATATCCTTCGAACCATTACAGAACATATCGCCATACAACATGCGAAACCGTTTGAGCCATTGCCGAATGACGCCAAAATATTGGTTACTGGAGGAGGAGCCTTTAATCGGTTTCTGATCGAAAGGATCACTAAGGTTTCAGGAAAGACATTAGTCATCCCCGACCAGGATCTGGTAAAGTTCAAAGAAGCGATAGTCTTTGCTTTTCTAGCTGCGTTATTTGTTAAAAACCAAATCAACGTGCTCAGCAGTGCAACCGGCTCAGTGCGGGATCATATAGGAGGAGCGCTTTACAAAGCGGGATGATTAATCATCATCCTCATCCATATCATCCACAATAAACTCATCAAAATTCTTAAAATTGTCGTCCATCATCTCGGGATCAACATCTTCATCATCGATATCATCAAAGCGCTGGTTTTTCAGCTCTTTCGATTTGATGGGTTCCATTTTGCGGCCTTTAGCGCCAGCATCGCTAGTTTTTTTAGCCTTCGGCTCAGCGGTTTTTCCAGTCTTCTTGGAAGTTTTCATTGGAGTTTATAAAGCAGTATTGGTTAGTTCGATATTTTGGTGGATTTTTTCTAAACCATTGAGAGACACTCGCATCCCTGTATACTTGACAAATGTAAAAAAGTTTCTGACTTAAATAACAAATTATTTAAACACAATTATATTTAACAATCTACCTTGCAATACGTTACGTTTTATTAAAGCTTAATTAAAAGTTCAAAAATGCTCCAGAAAGACACCGTTAAGTTCCTCAAAGACCTCCGCAAAAACAATACTCGTGAATGGTTTGCAATCCATAAAGACCGGTACGATGCGGCGCGCGAAGATTACAATGCTTTTATCGGAAAGTTGATTGTTCAAACTAGCAAAGCTGAACCACGTTTGGCAGAACTAGAACCCAAGAATTGTGTTTTTCGGATATACAGAGACGTTAGATTCAGTAAAAATAAAGATCCCTATAAATGTAATTTCGGAGCCTCCTTAAAAGTTGGTGGAAAGAAATCAGGTAACTGCGGATTATATTTTCATGTAGAACCAGGTCGGAGTTTTTTAGCTGCTGGATTCTGGATGCCAGAAGCACCAGAATTAAAATTGCTTCGTCAAGAAGTGGAATACAATACCGAAGAGTTTAAAGGTATCTTGAAAAATAAAAATTTCAAAAAATGGTTCGGAGAACTTGAAGATACTAAACTCAAAAATGCACCTAAAGGAGTAGATCCTACACATCCTGATATTGAACTCATGAAGTACACCAGTTATATCGTTTCACATCCTATCGAAGATAAAGAACTGACCTCCCCTTCCCTCTTAAAAGCTTGCGCTGATGGGCATAAGATTCTAATACCGTTTATTGAGTTTTTAAATAAAGCGGTTCACTAAATGTACATGGATGAATTTCACATTGTGCATTTCGATTTATGCGTTTCGATTGATGTATTTTGATTTATAAATAGATTGACGAATTTCGATTTATGAAATGATGTTCGAAAGCAATTCGTGGAGTTGAGCATGCTTAATAAGTGGATGCAATTATTGGATTTACATTAGTCTTTTCAAAAACAGTTTGTCTATTTATTTTCGATTGCCGAATTTTCAAATTAGTTTGCGCATCGAAAATGAAGGCTCTTTATAGAACTATAAATTACACCAACTAAAAAATTTCACGAAGACTTATGTCCTCTACTCTTTCAATAATTCTGGTGGTTTCTAAAAACTAAATGTGCAACAGCAGGATCAAAAAAAATTGCTGAATTTTCATGCATAACATGTAAAAAAAAAGCTTCCTTTTCAGGAAGCCTTTTTTTTAAGCGATCATTGTCTTTGGTGACTTTTTGGTGCCATTCAACTTTGCGGACCCATTCATCATTCCAAATGAGCTACGTACTGCATTTATGGCGTTCAACTCTTCCCAAGGAAACAGTTTCACTTTCATTTTCTTCTCTGTTTTCTTGCCTTTGTTGAAGATCTTCACCACTTCTTTCGTTTCACGTCCCATATGTCCGTAGGCTGCGGTTTCTTGATAGATTGGAGTACGCAGTTTAAAGCGTTGCTCGATAAAGTAAGGACGCATATCAAACTCTTTCATCTTCCCTACAATCGTTGCAATCTGTCCATCTGTCATAGGAACTTTTGAAGTACCATACGTATTAACATACAGACCTACAGGTTTCGCAACACCAATTGCATAGGCAACTTGTACAAGCACCTCGTCGCATACTTGTGCAGCTACGAGATGTTTTGCAATATGACGCGCCGCATAAGCTGCAGAGCGGTCTACTTTAGAAGGATCTTTACCTGAAAATGCACCACCACCATGAGCACCTTTTCCACCGTAGGTATCTACGATGATTTTTCTTCCTGTTAAACCAGTATCACCATGAGGACCTCCGATTACGAATTTGCCTGTAGGATTTACATGGTAACTGATTTTTTTATTGAACAATGCCTGAACTCTTTTCGGCAGTTTCTTCAGAATACGTGGGATGAGAATATTGATTACATCCGCTTTAATTTTCGCCAACATTGCAGGCTCCTTCGCGAAGTCATCATGCTGTGTTGAAATCACAATGGTATCGATACGGATCGGCTGATGATCATCACTGTATTCGATGGTCACCTGACTTTTTGCATCAGGACGAAGGTATTTCATAGCTTTTCCTTCGCGACGGATGGCAGCTAATTCACGCAGGAGAAGATGTGCTAATTCCAAAGGAAGTGGCATATAATTATCAGTCTCACGGCATGCATATCCGAACATCATACCTTGATCTCCGGCACCTTGTTCTTCGGGCTTCTTACGCTCTACACCTTGATTAATATCTGGCGACTGCTCATGAATTGCTGAAAGAATTCCGCAGGAATTCGCTTCGAACATATATTCACTTTTTGTGTACCCAATCTGACGAATTACATCACGTGCAATATCCTGAACATCGAGGTAAGCAGAAGACTTAACTTCTCCAGCAAGGATTACTTGTCCGGTGGTAACTAAGGTTTCACAGGCAACCTTCGAAGAAGGGTCATAAGCCAGGAAGTAATCAATAAGCGCATCAGAAATCTGATCAGCCACCTTGTCCGGGTGCCCTTCGGAAACTGATTCGGAAGTGAATAAGTATGACATTTGAATTGTTTTTTAACGAAATGAGAATTTTTACTGGTAGGCTTCTTTTTTATTGGAAGGCGCAAAGATAGAAAAACACTTATAGCCGGAAACGAAAGTCTCTAATTTCCTCGGGTGAGCTCTCGGAAAATGGTTTCGAGGTTACCTTCCTCCTTCTTGAGAGTAACTACAGTGAGTTGCTTATCAACGGCAAAGCGGAAAATTTCCTGTCTTACATCCATCCCCTTTTTAGCTGCGATGCGATAAGTGTTCTCAGGAAGTTCTTCAACAGCCGTCACTCCATGAATGTTCAGCAATTCAGTTTTCTGAACTTTCTTATCGAATTCCACTAGGATACTTCCGGCAGAAGAGGATCGTTCTTGTAACACACGAGTGGTATCATCGGCAACAATCTTTCCTTTGTTGATAATCAGCACTCTATCACATATTGCTTCCACTTCCTGCATGATATGGGTAGATAAAATAACGGTCCTTTCTTTCCCAATATTTCGGATGAGCTGCCTAATTTCAGTGAGCTGATTAGGATCAAGTCCCGTGGTAGGTTCATCGAGAATCAGTACTCCTGGATGATGAATCATAGCTTGAGCTAATCCCACACGTTGACGATATCCCTTAGATAATGCACCAATTTTTTTATGTTGCTCCGCTCCTAGCCCGGTAATGTCAATCATTTCCTTTACACGTGCAGCAACTTCATTTCCTTTAGACTGTATCCCAGCTACAAAAGTGAGAAACTCCTTCACATACATCTCGGTGTACAAAGGATTATGCTCGGGCAGATAACCCACCCGCTTGCGTACTTCCAGCGACTGATCATTGACATCAAAACCATCTACCGTTACTCTTCCTTCCGACTGAGGAAGGTAACAGGAAATAATTTTCATCATGGTAGATTTCCCGGCTCCATTAGGACCTAAAAACCCAACTACCTGACCAGGGTCAACAGTGAAAGAAACCTCATCCAGCGCTTTTTGCTGTCCATACAGCTTGCTGATCTTTTCTACGATGATCGACATGCCACAAAAATAGAAGAATCGGTGGAGTATGTCAGATGCTCTTCAATAATTCATCAGATTCATAAAATTACCGGAGTTTTGAACGGCCGGACTGAAAATCCACTTGCCCCGATTACTTTTGTGATCAATGAGAGGATTAGTTTTAAAATCAACCGGCAGCTGGTGCGAAGTGGAAGACGAACATGGAAATGTAATTTCCTGCAGAGTCAGAGGTTTGATGCGGCTAAAAGATTTCGTGAGTACTAACCCTGTTGCAGTGGGCGATTACGTAATATTTACCCTTCAAGAAGAAGATAATACGGGGAACATCACCGATATCGAAGACCGGAAGAATTATATTATTAGGAAGTCGGTAAATCTGAGTAAACAAACTCAGTTGATGGCCGCTAATATCGACCGAACTTGGCTCGTAGTTACGCCTGTTTTTCCAAAGACATCCACAGGATTTATTGATCGATTTATTGCTGCGGCAGAATCTTTTCGGATACCCGTAACGTTAGTCTTCAATAAGTCGGATTTATTTTCTGATGATTTAGAAGTTATTCAGAAAGATTATATCGATATCTATGAACCACTCGGTTATTCCTGCATGAAAGTTTCAGCAGTTACCCTTGATGGCATTACCGAACTGCAAGATGCCATCACTGAAAAAGTAAATCTCTTCGCTGGTCATTCGGGAGTTGGAAAATCGAGCTTAATCAATGCGCTTCATCCGGATCTTGATCTTAAAGTGAATATGATTTCTAAGCAACATCAGAAAGGAAAACATACGACCACTTTTGCAGCGATGCATCGCCTCGATAATGGCAATTATTTGATCGATACCCCGGGCATTCGTGAATTTGTAAACATCGATTTCAACCCTACTGAAATCAGCCATTATTTTGTGGAGATGCGCTCAAGAATTCAGGATTGCAAATTTAATAATTGTTTGCATGAAGCAGAAAACAACTGTGCAATAAAAAATGCAGTAGAAGCTGGTGAAATCCATCCGATGAGGTATTATAATTATCTCAGCATGTTGCATAACGAAGATATTTATCGGTAGAAAAATTGAACTACTTTAAATGAGAATTATTATTCAACGTGTGAGTGAAGCTTCGGTGCTAATTGATCATACCGAAAAAAGAAGTATAGGTTCCGGAATGGTAATCCTACTCGGCATCGAGCCCGAAGATCAACGAGAAGATGCCGATTGGCTCTGTGGAAAAATTGCAAAGCTTCGGATCTTCAATGATGCTGAAGGGATGATGAACTTATCGCTCGAAGAAACGCAAGGAGAGATTTTATTAATCAGTCAGTTTACCTTATTCGCCTCTACGAAAAAAGGAAACCGTCCCTCCTATATCCGTGCCGCTCGTCCTGAAATTGCTATTCCATTGTATGAATATTTTATCCAGAACCTAAATACAATTATTGGAAAAGATTGTGTTACTGGAACTTTCGGTGCTGATATGAAAGTAACTTTGGTGAACGACGGACCAGTAACGATTTTTATCGATACAAAATTGAAAGAATAAGAATATTTTTTTCAGTCAAATTCATTTACTATTAAAATCAAAGTATCATTCAACTTCCTAAATCATAAGTTAAAATGCCAGAAGCAATCACTTTACAAGAAGCTCAGCAAAAAGTGGATCAATGGATCAAAACTATCGGTGTTCGCTATTTTAGTGAGTTAACCAATATGGCTTTATTAACAGAAGAAGTGGGTGAGCTGGCTCGAATTATAGCAAGGAAATATGGAGAACAATCTTTTAAATCTGGGGAAGAAAACCAAGATCCTGCGGATGAAATGGCGGATGTGTTGTTTGTATTGATTTGCCTAGCCAACCAAACCGGAGTTAACCTAGAGCAAGCGCTCCTTAAAAATCTCGAAAAGAAGTCGCTTCGTGACAAAGACCGGCATAAAAACAACGAAAAACTCCGGTAAACCCCTGTTTCTTAATTACTTTTGTCCCATAAAATGCCAATCCCCTTGAGATACGTATCTTTGTGGCGGATCCATAATCCACATAATGATTGCTGATATATTACTGACTACATTACTTGTACTTTTAAACGGATTTTTTGTCGCAGCCGAATTTGCCATTGTTAAAGTGCGTCAATCCCAAATAGACCTTAAAGCTAATCAGGGAAATACAGTTGCTAAAACGGCACAGAACATCCTCGATCATATGGATGGCTATCTCAGTGCATGTCAGCTGGGCATCACGCTAGCGAGTCTTGCATTAGGATGGATCGGTGAACCTGTTGTTGCGAAAATGGTTCGTGCTTTCACCGAATATTTTAATTTCTCTATTGCTGAAGAAAACCTTCATCATCTATCAATCGTAATTGCTTTCGGTCTGATTACCGTTTTACATATTGTACTCGGCGAACAGGTTCCGAAAACTGCGGCGATCAGAAACCCTTTGCGCTATACTATGTTCATCTCTCTTCCGCTGAGAGTTTTTTACTTGATTTTTGCTCCCTTCATTTGGGTGCTCAACGGTCTCTCTAAAGGAGTCTTGAAATTGATGGGATTACATGCTGCTGATCATGCAGAAATTCATACCGAAGAAGAACTTCGTTTGATTCTCACAGAGAGTGAAGAAGGTGGTGCGATCGGTCCTTCGGAACATGAACTGATTCAAAATGTTTTTGAATTCGATGATCGTGTGGTGCGTCAGATTTTGATTCCTCGTACAAAAATTTCAGCGATAGATGCAGAATCTTCGCGTGATGAAATTATTATAAAAGTTATCGAAGAAGGATATTCAAGAATGCCCGTTTATCAAGATTCGTTAGATAATATTATCGGAATTATTTATACAAAAGACCTGATTAAAGTTCTTTACGAAAAGAATTTTAAAGGAATGAATGATCTCCTTCGTCCTGCTTATTATATTCCAATTAACAAAAGAATTAATGAACTGCTGGGTGAATTTCAGAGTCAGCATATTCAGATGGCTATCGTGACCAATGAATTTGGTGGTACTGCCGGAATTGTGACTATGGAAGATATTATCGAAGAACTCGTAGGTGAAATCCAAGATGAATACGATGATGAAAAACCTCCGGTTGATAAAAAAAGTGAAACGGAATATGTAGTCAATGCTACTTCTACCATCAGCGATATCAACGACCTTTTGCCAATTGCTTTACCAGAAAGTCCTAATTATGATACCGTTTCTGGACTGATGAATTATATCTACGGAAGAATTCCTGCCGTGAATGAAAAACGTACTTATGGTGGTTATGAATTTACTATCCTAAAACGTTTCAAGCATAGTGTTGATTCCGTAAAAATGTCGGTGATTGACATCAACATGGTGAACGAAGAACAATAACCGTCTACGTCATTTAGTTTCTTACGCAGGTGGCAGATGCTGATTGTCCGTCGGTACTGTAGTTCATCGAGATCTTTTCTCCACTTAAAGGATCACTGTAAATTCCTGATCCTTGTACTGGAATATTCGTCACACCAATTTCTTGGCCGGGAATCGTTAAACTATTTCCATTTACAAAACCCAACGCATTCGCAGAACTTCCATAACCAGAAAAATTTCTGATGTTAATGGTATCCGATAATCCTTCTTTGTTGATGTTGATGGTAAATGTGGTGGGTGTTCCCGCTATGGTTTCTGTGCACAGCCAGTCTCCAGTAAATTTATCTCGATCGTCGGAACCAGGGGTTGCGGTTTGATCTGTACAACTAGCAAAAAATAATGTGGTGATGATGGCAATTGGAAATAAGTACTTTTTCATAGTGCTAAATTAGATTTGAACCAAGACAAAAACCAGTCCAGTATATTGGGTGTCAATTTTTACCTTGACAAAGATAAATAAGCTTTTAGAGTAATGATCAATATTTAAGAGAACGAAATCTTATCCTTTTGTAACCTGAATATTCTCAACAGTTTGATGCGGGATTGATTTCAGAAAAGAAAAATCTGCACCTGTATCGTGCATTCCATATTTTTAAAAAAATGTTCTTATCTATGTCAAAATCAATCACCTAAAGGCATGAAATTTAATTCGACTTCCATTGGCAAAATGATTTTCTCTTGATTTAGCTAATCAGAATAGATAGTACCTTTGCAGTAAAGATTCTTTCATGAAACAATATCTGGAACTGTTGCAACACGTCATGCAACAAGGTGTAAATAAAGAAGATCGCACCGGAACAGGAACTAAAAGTGTTTTTGGTTCCCAAATGCGCTTCGACCTCTCCGCTGGTTTCCCTCTTGTTACGACTAAAAAAGTACATACTAAATCAATTATTCACGAGTTATTGTGGTTTTTAAAAGGCGATACCAATACTGCCTACCTCAAAACCAACGGAGTTTCCATCTGGGATGAATGGGCTGATGCTAATGGAAATCTGGGTCCTGTTTATGGACATCAATGGCGCTCTTGGACAACCAATGACGGTCGTTCAATAGATCAGATTGCTCAGGTTATTGAGCAGATCAAAAAAAATCCGGATTCTCGACGTTTAATTGTGAATGCTTGGAATGTTGGTGAGATTGATAAAATGGCACTCCCTCCTTGTCATCTCCTTTTTCAGTTTTATGTTGCCAATGGAAAATTGAGTTGTCAGCTGTATCAACGTAGTGCCGATTTATTTTTAGGCGTTCCATTTAATATTGCTTCTTATGCTTTGCTTACCCATATGATGGCGCAAGTTTGTGGATTGAAAGTTGGTGAGTTTGTACATACTCTTGGTGATGCTCATATTTACAGCAATCATTTTGATCAGGTGAAATTACAATTGAGTCGTGATCCACTTCCATTACCTACCTTGCAATTAAATCCTTTGATTAAAAATATTTTTGAATTTAAATTTGAAGATATCGTGATCACCAATTACAATCCTCATCCCGCCATTAAAGCTATCGTTGCTGTTTAACTTGAATTTTCTACGTCATAACTCCCGCATCTATTTATGATTTTATCACTTATAGCAGCCATGTCAAAAAACAATGTCATTGGCAAAGACAATAAACTACTCTGGAATATGCCGGAGGATATGAAGCATTTCAAAAAGCTCACCACAGGAAATACAGTTATCATGGGCAGAAAAACCTATGAGTCGATGGGTAAGCCTTTACCAAATCGTCGTAATCTGATTGTAACACGACAAGATGGATATTATGCTGAAGGTTGCCAAATTTTTCATACGCTGCAAGAAGCAATCGATGATTGCATAGGCGAAGAAGAATCTTTCATCATTGGTGGTGCCGAAATTTATTTACAATCACTTCCCGCTGCCGACCGTTTATACCTCACTCGTATCGATAAAGAATTTGAAGGCGATACACGCTTCCCCGATTTCAGCCTTTCTGAGTGGAGACTTACCAAATACATCCGTCATCATGCGGATGAAAAAAATCCCTATGCGTATTCCTTTTCAGAGTATGAAAGATTCTAATGATTTACGATCTGCGAGAATTTTAGTAGTAGACGATTTACGAGGTAAAGTAAATTTTTAGTACGTTAATCCTCTCGATGCTTGCGAGAATTTTTTTTGCGGTTCTAATGATTCGTGATGTGAGTACCACAATTGCATTTTAACTGATTTGTCTGCATCTGCGGCAGGGATAGTAGCGAGCATCCTTTTTGTGCTTGCACAAAAAGATAAAGCGGAAAGCCCGGTGCCCCTGACCGCAAAGCGCGTAAGGGGCAGCCGCCCAGAAAAAAAATACTTAAAAAACGTGCGATTATTTAATGCAGTAGCGTTATCTATGCTTAAGCCACTTTCAACTGATTAATGTTTGATTTGCTTAACTTATCTTTCGCATAGTTCAACGTTACTTCAAAATCTTTTTGTCCTTTGCCGGCACTTGGAATTTCAAACATTGCATCAAGCATGATGGCTTCACAAATACCTCTTAGTCCTCTTGCTCCTAGTTTAAATTCTACTGCTTTTTCAACAATGAAATCGAGGACTTCATCGGAAAATGTAATCTTGATATTTTCCATTTCAAAAAGCTTTTGATATTGGCGTACCAAGGCATTTTTAGGTTCAGATAAAATCCTACGCAAGGTTTCTTTATCTAAAGGCAACAAATAGGTGATCACCGGCAAACGTCCAATCAGTTCAGGAATCAATCCAAAAGCTTTTAGATCGGCAGGACTCACATACTGCATCAAGTTCTCACGATCTACTTCTTCTTTCTCGCTGGTTAGTCCGAAACCTAAAGCATTTGTTTGAAGGCGACGAGAAATAATTTTATCTATCCCATCAAAAGCACCTCCACAGATAAACAGTATATTCTGTGTATTCACCGCAATCATTTTCTGATCTGGATGTTTACGTCCTCCTTGAGGCGGAACATTTACAATGGTATTCTCAAGTAATTTCAGCAATCCTTGTTGCACACCTTCGCCCGAAACATCACGGGTGATGGAAGGGTTATCACTTTTGCGGGAAATTTTATCAATCTCATCGATATAAACAATCCCACGTTCAGCAGCTGCAACATCGTAATCGGCGGCTTGCAATAATCTTGTTAGCACGCTTTCTACATCTTCCCCAACATAACCGGCTTCGGTAAGTACAGTTGCGTCGGCAATACAAAATGGAACTTTCAACATACGCGCAATGGTACGTGCCAACAGAGTTTTTCCCGTTCCTGTTTCCCCTACCATTATCATATTCGACTTATCAAGCTCTACCTCATCTTTTTCTTTGATGGATTTACTGCGATGAATCAACCGTTTGTAATGGTTATAAACGGCCACTGAAATTACTTTCTTAGCATGATCTTGACCGATCACATATTCGTCGAGGAGTTTTTTGATTTCAACAGGCTTGGGAAGTGTGAGTGGAGTACCGATATTATTCTTCAATTTCTGATCCGACTCCTCTCCAATAATTGTTTGCGCTTGCGCCACACATTGATCACAGATATGACCATTAATTCCAGCAATCAACACATTTGCCTGACTTTTATCACGGCCACAAAATGAGCAAACTATTTCCTGTTTATTTTTCATCGTTAACTTTATCTAAGTTACAAATAATCCCCATTTATAAGTCAGGGATTTGCCAAATTGTAAAACTCCTATAATTCAGATAAGCCGGACCTTCATTACTGAAGTGCCGGCTTACCTGAGAAATTGTGTTGAATTATTTCTTGGTACGGGTCAGTACCTCATCGATCATCCCGTAATCTTTTGCTTCTTGAGCGGTCATCCAGTAATCACGATCAGAATCTTTCCATACCGATTCGTAGTCTTTTCCGCTATGTAAAGAGATGATTTCATACAACTCTTTTTTCAGCTTCTGAATTTCTCTAGCCGTAATTTCAATGTCGGATGCTTGTCCTTCTGCTCCACCCATAGGTTGGTGAATCATCACACGAGCATGCTTCAATGCACTACGTTTACCTTTTGATCCGGCACATAATAATACTGCAGCCATTGATGCAGCCATACCAGTACACACCATCGATACATCCGGTTGGATAAACTGAATGGTATCATAGATTCCTAAACCTGCATATACAGATCCGCCCGGGCTGTTAATGTAAATGGTTACATCACGTTTTGCATCCGACGATTCTAAAAATAACAATTGCGCCTGAATGATATTTGCAACGTAATCATTGATTGGTACTCCAAGAAAGATAATGCGATCCATCATCAAACGGGAGAAAACGTCCATCTGTGCAACGTTGAGCTGACGTTCTTCAATAATGGTTGGCGAGATATAATCTCCATGTACCGAATTGATATAGCTATCAACGGTATTACTACTCATTCCACGGTGGTGCACCGCGTACTTTGTAAATTCTTTACGGAAGTCCATAGAGCTGGAT
Source organism: Bacteroidia bacterium (assembly GCA_038320345.1). Classification (GTDB taxonomy): domain Bacteria; phylum Bacteroidota; class Bacteroidia; order AKYH767-A; family OLB10; genus JBBQED01. Next base: position 82,443 of record JBBQED010000010.1, on the reverse strand, counting down.
TAGTTTATTAGTGGTGTTGATGTGCGTGTTTGCTCATGATATCAACAAATTCATCATGGCTTACTGGTTTAACGTTTTTACTGAGAATTTGGTTCAGGTATTCGAAAACTTTTCTAGAAGAAAGGCTTTCAACAACTCTTTGAACAGACTCCTCATTCTGAAGGTAACGGGCTGTTAGCTCCCCTACTTTCTCTTCGGTAAGCAGATGAGCCTGACCATAACGAACGTATTGATCAAGGATGAAAGTGCGGGCATAATTTTCAATCTCTTCCTTGTTGATCTCCATATTCTGATCTCTGAAGATCTTATTTTCGATCAGTCTCCATTTCAGATCGCGGGCATAAGAGTTATACTCATTCTGCAGCTGTTCATCAGTAATCTTTTCGTTGGTTTGTTTCAACCATCGTTTCAGAAACTCATCGGGCAGAGCCATATTCGACTCATTCAACATCACATCTTCCAACTCATGTTTAATAGCATGTTCACTTTCGTAGCGATATCCTTCAGCGATTTCCGCTTTGATCTTTTCTCGGAAGCCAGCTTCATCTGTCACAACACCATCTCCATAGATCCGGTTAAAGAGATCTTCATTTAAAGCCGCAGGTACTACTTTATTGATTCTTTCTATCGTGCAACGGAACATCTTATTATAGGCATCCGGATCTTCCTCTTTCAAACCAAGTAGGTATTTTACCTCCTCATGGCTCTTCATTGCATCGATAGGATTGAAATCTACAACATCTCCAACCACACGCCCGATAAAACGCTGACGCACGTCACTGTCTTTTATTTTATCGAACAATAAAAACGATTGATGACTCCATCCTTCTACGGCTAGTTCGCCATTTGCATCCAGTTCTTGGAAATTTCCATAAATCGATGATTCAGCATCACTCATCTCTGGATTCACATAATCCCCATAACGACGAATGATCTTGTCTACTTCATCGTTTACTGCTTTATCATCCACCTGAATATCATAAGTAGTGAAAGTATGGGCAGGAGGTAGAGAAACATTTACTTCTGGTGCTAATCCCATTTCAAATGAAAATTCAAAATCGGCAGGTTGTTCCCAGTTTATATCTTCTCCGTTGTCAGCTTTAGGTAATGGGTTGCCTAACAACTGAAGGTTGTTTTCGGAAATGTATTTATCGATGGAGGCTCCAACGATTTTATTCACTTCTTCAAAAAGAACAGATTTTCCATAAAGTTTACGAACCAGTCCTTCAGGAACCATCCCAGGACGAAATCCTTTCATAGTAACCTTTTTGGAGTATTTTCTCAGTGCATCATCCACCTGTGGCTTATAATCAGAAGGGGTAAGTTGCACTTTTAATAATGCATTGAGGGAATCAATTTTTTCCTGTACGATATTCATTGTAATATGATGAGATTTTAATTGCAGTATAAAAATTTTAAATCCGGGAGTGATGGCATAGAATGACCGGAGCTCTTTTCTAATTTAAAACAGCCGGAAATGGAGATTGCTGTTTAAGCAACTAACCACGTCCGGCTGTTTCGATTTGACTAAGAATACACTTACCGACTGCCGGAGACAGTTCGGAACAGTGCGCATGGAGGGACTCGAACCCACACGTCTTGCAACACCAGATCCTAAGTCTGGCTCGGCTACCAATTACGACACATGCGCTTGTAAAGAACTTTAACTTCCCGAACTGGAGGACTGAACTTTAGGACTTCAGTCGGAACGGGCCGCAAAAATAGCAATCTTTTCGGGAAGAGAGAAGATCTACATGCAGATAAATTATCAATTTAGCAGAACAGAAAAATCACGCTTAAAAAAATCATAAAATGCGCAGTATCAACCCAAAAGATGTTAAAACGCAGGAATTACACGCCTATATGCTGGGGGCAATAGCTCCTCGACCTATCGCTTTTGTGAGCAGTATCGATAAAAATGGGCAGCCCAACCTCAGCCCTTTTAGTTTTTTTAATGCCTTCGGGTCTAATCCTCCACTATTGATTTTCAGTCCGGCGTTGAGAGGCCGTGATGGTAGTGTGAAGCATACCTTGGAAAATGTAAGGCAGGTAGATGATGTGGTGGTAAACATCGTTAATTACAATATGGTGCAGCAAATGTCGCTTGCTAGTACTGAGTATGCCAAGGGAGTAAATGAATTTGAGAAAGCAGGATTTACGGCTATTCCATCCGAATTGGTAAAAGCTCCAAGAGTGAAGGAAGCTCCAGTACAAATTGAATGCAAAGTGCGTCAAGTAATTGAGACGGGAGTAAGAGGTGGTGCCGCCAATCTGGTGATTTGTGAAATCGTAATGATGCACATTGACGAAAGCGTACTGGATGAAAAAGGCTTGATTGACCCCCATAAAATCGATCAGGTTGCACGATTAGGGGGCGATTGGTACACTAGGGCGGCCAAAGGACTCTTTGTTGTTCCAAAGCCGCTGGCGACTCTCGGTATTGGAATCGATCAGTTGCCAGAAGAATTCAGGACGAGTAAAATTTTATCAGGAAACGACTTAGGAATGCTCGGGAACACGGAATCACTTCCTCTGAGTGATGAAATAAAAACTTTCGCAGAGCGCGAAGAAGTGCGGAATTTATTTGACGCTTTACAGGGAGATGATGAGAATTTAACAAGTGCAGTTCATCTTGCAGCACACGAATTACTCAGTAGAGGAGAAGTAAAAGAAGCCTGGCTCCTACTCTTATCACATCATAAAAAATAATGATTTCTCCTCTGAAAACATTGTTTTTTCACTCTTACAGATGCCCTCCCTCTGAGCACTTCTTTTTTACCTCTGAAACTCTCTCTGAAATTAACAATTTTTAAAGGTGGAGATGTTAATAAATTCTCAGAGGGGGCTCCCTCTGGAGAAATTCTGATAGTAAATTTACACTCATCAGAATTAGATTATTAACTATTAATCACCATATCATTAACAATTAATCACAATGGCAACTAAGAAAGCAAAACCTGCTAAGAAAGCGGCTCCTAAAAAAGCAGCAGCAAAAAAAGCGGCTCCTAAAAAAGCAGCAGCAAAGAAAGCAGCTCCTAAAAAAGCAGCAGCAAAAAAAGCAGCTCCTAAAAAAGCAGCAGCTAAAAAAGCAGCAGCTCCTAAAAAGGCAGCAGCTCCTAAGAAAGCAGCTAAAAAAGCAGCTCCTAAAAAAGCAGCTAAAGCAAAAGTAAAGCGTACTCCTAACGCTGCCTTCATGAGACCTATGGCTATCGGCGATGCTCTGCAACCGATCGTTGGTAACAAACCACTCCCACGTACAGAAGTTGTAAAACGTGTATGGGATTACATCAAGAAGAATAAACTTCAAGATGCAAAAGAAAGACGTAACATCAATGCTGACGCTGCCCTGCAAAAAGTTTTTGGCGGACGTAAAACAGTTAGTATGTTCGAGATGACTAAACTCATCAACAATCAACTTTCTTAATCAGTCTAATAGCTGATCTCGAAAGGCGGATGTTTCATCCGCCTTTCTTTTTTTTATCCCTATCCCCCATTCTTCTCGTACTAATTTCATCTTGCTTTAATTTCTCTTCATCAGTTTTATCTGCATTTTTGTAGTGCTTATATTTGAATTTTACTGCTGATTACCCTCTAAAAACATCCTTCTCCTATGCATATGCACCACGAAGAAGAGCACTTCACTAGCTCTGATCTTGTTAAAGATATCGTTATCGGAATGGCCGACGGCTTGACAGTTCCCTTTGCACTCGCAGCTGGATTATCAGGTGCCGTGGATTCCAATACGATTATCATTACTGCCGGCGTGGCTGAAATTATTGCGGGATCTATTGCAATGGGATTAGGTGGCTATCTGGCAGGAAAAACAGAAGTGGATCATTATCACTCTGAATTAAAAAGAGAATATGATGAAGTAGATAGAGTTCCTGAAAGAGAGAAGCAAGAGATCCGTGATATCCTTGAAGAGTATGGTATTTCTAAACCTACTCAAGAATTGGTAACTGATGAATTGTCGCAGAATAAAGATAAGTGGGTCGACTTTATGATGAGATTTGAATTGGGCTTAGAAGAGCCTCATGAAAAAAGAGCGCGGAATAGCGCTGCCAATATTGCACTCTCTTATATCGCAGGGGGAATGATCCCATTAAGTGCTTATCTTTTTACCGATCACCCTCATGAAGGTATTGTTTACTCTTCTATCATCACCCTCTTAGCACTGCTGATTTTTGGCTTCTTTAAAAGTAAAGTTACCGGACAAAATCCTATCTCCGGAGCATTACGTACTGCTGCTGTGGGTGCACTGGCTGCCGGTGCTGCTTATTTTATTGCGAGTTGGATTGGAGGTTAAATTCTATTTTTCGATCAATGATGAAGATCATGTTCCACTCACTGATCGTGCATCAAAAGCATCACGCAGTCCATTACCGAGTAGGGTAAAAGATAATACCATCGTTGCAATTGCTATCCCTGGCCAGATCGCTAGATAAGCAGCATCAACTACGATGTATCCATAGTTCTCCTTGATCATCATGCCCCAACTCGGCATTGGAGGTTGTGCTCCCATTCCTAAAAAACTCAATCCTGCCTCAAGCAAAATTGCTGAAGCGAAATTAGAAGCAGCAATTACAATCACGGGTCCGATGATATTCGGGAGAATATGCTTTAAAATTATTCTGCCATTTCGATATCCTAATGCTCTTCCTGCCTCAACAAATTGCTGTTCACGCAGCGCAAAAAACTGTCCGCGCACTAACCTTGCTACCTCCACCCACATCGTTAATCCGACTGCAATAAATACTTGAGCAAATCCTTTTCCCAATGCCATCGTGATGGCAACCACTAATAATAATGTAGGAATTGACCATACCACATTTATCACCCAAACAATTATTTTATCTACCCATCCTCGAAAATATCCAGCCAATGATCCAAGAGCAATTCCAATAATGAGAGAGATCACTACGGCTATTAAACCTACGGATAATGAAACACGGGTGCCTACCATCAGCCGACTAAATAAATCTCGTCCGAAACGATCCGTTCCTAAAATGAAACGCTTCTGAACAATATAGTTTTCCTGAATAATTTTCTCACGCTCGGAGGTCGGATATTGAAGAATTTCTGCTCCTGCAAGGGCAAGGATTGGAACCTGTCCGTTTAATCCTGGTACCGATAGATCTCCGCTGAACTCTTCATAATAAATCGTATCTCCTTTTAGTTGCCATCGCTGTAAGGGAATATAACTGTATGCGGCAGGTGAACCTGAAATCATCCGCTCGAAAAAATTAGCAGACTCTACTTCCTTACGGGGAATTTTTAGAAATGTAGATTTAAATCCAGGATGCTGTAAGCTAACTGGAAGCGACATTGTATTACTGAAAGGTGTATGGTCAGGAACAATCCAATAGCAAGCAACTGCAATAAAAACGGAAGCTACAATCACGATCAAACCGAACATGCCGCTGCGGTTTTTCTTTAATCGTTGCCAAGCAATCTTGCCCGGAGATAATCCTTCTTCCACTATTAATAACGATGTGAATTGATTCCGACAAACATAATCATCCTGTAGAACAATGTTCACCTCACCATCGGAAATTTTATATCCAACAACTTTCAGCTCCTGAAAGGCATCATCAGCATTGAAAAAACAAATGAAATTAGGGAATTAAAATCCTAATCAATCCCCGCAATTACAGCTGGGTGAAAAATAAATTTGTGTATCCGGCAGCAATTCCTCTATCTGACGTTGTGCAGATTCAGTGAAAAGTATCCCTCGCAATTCGAAGACACGCAAACTATGAAGATTCTTCATTTCGTCAGGAATGGAATCGAGTTCATTATCCCACATCTCGATAATTTCCAGTTTGCTGAGCATCCCGATTTCATGAGGGAGTGATTCGATAATATTTCGATTAAGACCTAGAAATACTAAATTTTTTAATTTACCAATTTCGGGAGGAAGGGCTGCAAGTTCATTATTACTAGCATCCAGTGAAGTGAGATTTTGGAGGTCTCCGATCCATTCCGGTAATTCTTTGAGATCGTTCCGAGAGATTTTTAGCTCTTGTAAATTCTTGAAATTTTTAATTTCTTCGGGTAAACTTTTTAATTTTTTCTTACTTAAATCGAGACGAAAAACTGAATCTGGTTGCAATTGTGCAGCTGCTAAGGATCGAAAAACCTTTTGTTGAGAAAGCGTTAGTGAATCGAGCACATTTTGTCCATGCATCCTTCCATGAAAGAATGTACAAAACACAATAAGCAGAAACAATCCTTTTTTCACTGATGCAAAGTTATGAGGGAATACTAAGTCAAACGCAGGATCGTACATATTATTGAACAACCCGAAGTTTGAACTCACCCTTTTAAACGAATAGAAATCAAAGTAGTTCGGTACAACGGATAATATCTTTATCCATCTGGGCTATTAATGCCTCTACCGAATCAAATTTTAACTCTGGGCGAAGGAAATACCTGAAATGAACAGTAAGCCTTTTTCCATACAAATCCCCATTAAAATCAATCAGAAAAACCTCCACTGAACGTTCACCGTTATCAAAAGTTGGACGGTTACCTATGCTCATCGCTCCTTTGAATGTCTGTCCTTCTACATCTACCAGCACCGCATAAATTCCATTTGCAGGAATCAGTTTATCGGAATCATCGGGTTGAATATTAGCTGTTGGATATCCTAGCGTTCTGCCGATTTCTTTACCCTGCACCACCTTTCCACTTAGGGAATAATCATAGCCCAACAATTCATTAGCGATTTCAATTTCTCCGTTATGAAGCGCTTTACGAATGCGGGTGGAGCTAACAGCTACTTCTGCAATATCTTGTTCTGGAATTTCCTCCACTTTAAAATTAAGAATAGGAGCCAGTTCTGTCAATTCTTTAAACGATCCTTTTCGATTACGCCCAAACTGATGATCGTAACCAATCACCAACGTATTTACCCGAAGCTTCTCTACGAGGATCTCTCTTACAAATGTTTCATGATCTAAATGTGAGAATGCCTCATCAAAAGGATGAATAATCAGATGTTGAACACCCTGACTACTAAGCATTTTAATTTTCTCTTCGAGGGTATTAATCAATTGAAGATCATGCTTATCGGGAAACAAAACCTTACGCGGATGCGGATAAAAAGTAAGCAGCACTACCTCCCCACCGGCTACACGAGCAACTTCCTTCAGGCGAGCCAGAATTTTCTGATGACCGAGGTGAACTCCATCGAAAGTACCCAACGTCATAACTGGTTTTTCGAGTACTGGAACCTCATCGAGGTGGCGATAAATCTGCATAATTTAATTGGAAAACACTCAGGCAGGGTAAGATAGATTCATTTTCAACAGATTAGCCTTTCGTGTTAATAAGTTTTCAAGGCTGCTAAATTAGGATTTACTTCCGAGCAAAGCGCTTTTTAACTATTTTTGCACCCTCAAATTCAAACTCCTTAATTAACGTTTGCAATGAATAAAGGTAAAATCGTTCAGGTTATCGGACCGGTTATCGACGTAAGTTTCGATGTGGAAGGATCCCATATCCCGAATATTCTCGAAGCTCTTGAAATCACCCGTCCTAATGGCCAGACCATCGTTCTGGAATGTCAACAACATATCGGAGAAGACACGGTTCGTGCTATTGCGATGGACTCTACTGACGGATTAGTGCGTGGAATGGAAGTTATCGCTACTGGAACCGCCATTAAAATGCCGGTAGGAGATGCTATCAAAGGTCGTCTCTTTAATGTAGTTGGTGAAGCTATTGATGGTATTGGCCCTGTTTCTAAAGTAAACGGAATGCCTATCCACCGTGATGCTCCTCGCTTTGAAGATCTTTCTACAGAAGCTGAAGTTCTCTTTACTGGGATTAAAGTTATCGACTTGCTCGAGCCTTATTCCAAAGGAGGAAAAATCGGTCTGTTTGGTGGTGCCGGAGTAGGTAAAACCGTATTGATCATGGAGCTGGTAAATAATATCGCGAAAGCATATGCTGGTCTTTCTGTTTTTGCCGGAGTGGGTGAACGTACGCGTGAAGGAAATGACCTTTTACGTGAGTTCCTTGAGTCAGGCGTAATTAATTACGGTGATGATTTCCGTCACAGTATGGAATCTGGTGGCTGGGATCTCAGCAAAATCGATCATGAAAAATTGAAAGATTCAAAGGCAACATTAGTGTTCGGTCAGATGAATGAACCTCCGGGAGCACGTGCACGTGTAGCCCTGTCGGGATTAACAGTGGCTGAATATTTCCGTGATGGTGATGAGAAATCTGGCGGTCGTGATATCCTCTTCTTTATTGATAATATCTTCCGTTTCACCCAAGCAGGTTCTGAAGTATCCGCGCTCTTAGGACGGATGCCATCAGCAGTAGGTTATCAGCCTACACTCGCAACTGAAATGGGAGCGATGCAAGAACGGATTACCTCTACCAAACGTGGTTCTATCACTTCGGTACAGGCGGTGTATGTTCCTGCGGATGATCTTACCGATCCTGCTCCTGCAACAACTTTCGCTCACTTAGATGCTACTACTGTATTGAGTCGTAAGATTGCTGAGTTAGGAATTTACCCTGCAGTAGATCCTTTGGATTCTACTTCTCGAATCCTCTCCCCTGCTGTTGTAGGAGAAGATCATTACAATACTGCTCAACGTGTGAAAGAAATTTTACAACGTTACAAAGAGCTTCAAGATATCATTGCCATCCTTGGTATGGACGAGTTAAGTGATGAAGATAAAACTACCGTTCACCGCGCACGTCGTGTTCAACGTTTCCTCTCTCAGCCTTTCCACGTTGCTGAACAGTTCACTGGATTAAAAGGTGTTCTCGTTCCAATTGAAGAGACTATCAAAGGATTTAAAATGATTATGAATGGTGAAGTGGATGAATATCCAGAAGCAGCATTCAACCTTGTTGGTACTATCGAAGATGCAATCGAAAAAGGTAAAAAATTGATTGCAGAATCTAAATAATTTATTTCATCAGGAGATGATGCTAAATGCTAGTTTCATCTCCTGATTATTAAAAATCATCAGTATGTATCTTGAAATTATTACCCCTGATAAAAAAGTATTTGAAGGCGAAGTAACTTCGGTTATGGTTCCCGGTGCAAAAGGTCGTTTTCAGATGCTAGAAAATCATGCCGCCATTATTTCAACATTGGTGAACGGAAAAGTTAAAATAAAAACGCCGGCCGGTGAAGAAAGTTTTGAAGTAAAGGGTGGCGTTGTTGAAATGCTGAAAAATAAAGTAATTATTCTCGCCGAATCAGCTTAAAGCTGCTTTTTCAAGTACCCTGTTTCCTGCCTTTTCCGGAGTTTTTCTGCATCCGTTTCTAAGCGGCCTTTTCCTGTTGAATAAATCAATTCAATTTTCAATTGCCCTAAAAATCGTTAAGATTCCTTATTAATAAAGCTGTCTTTAAATTCGGGTTTTACCCCGAAACCTTGACCGTTCATGTAATTTAACATCTAGTTGGCTCTATTTTAAAAGGTTAAACTACTTTTCGCATACTTTTATCCTTATATTTGAAGTATGAAGAACATCACCACGCGATTTCTTTTGTTTTTTTTCCTCTACAGTTTGAATGTTCAAGCTCAACTTACTGTATCTACCGCCATGACCGATTCGATGATGGTGAAAGGAGTTTTTGTGGGTACTGGAGTGTATGCTAGAAACATCCAATATACCGGAGCGAATGGTGCCCGTGGCACTTTCTCCTGTACTGGTGGTTGTAATCTGGGTATCACGAGTGGTATCATGCTTACTTCTGGATCAGTATCTAATGCCATTGGACCGAATAATAGTGCAGGACAAGGAACTGATAACGGTGCCCCAGGAGATGCCACTTTAAATGCATTAGGTGCGACTACTTTTAATGCTTCAGTGCTTGAATTTGATTTCATGGTAGCTACAGATTCGGTGGAATTTAAATTCGTTTTCGGATCAGAAGAATATAGCGATTTTGTGAATACAGGTTGTAACGACATCTTTGGATTTTTTATTACTGGTCCTAATTTTAATAACACCAACATTGCTTTAATTCCTGGTACAACAACTCCTGTAACGATTGATAATGTAAACAATGGCCCATCACCAGGTGGTGTTCCACCAAATGGACCTTGCATGAATTGTGCTTACTGGAGAGATAATACAGGAGATGTGTTTTTACAGTATGATGGATTCACCACAGTGCTTACTGCTGCAGCGCGTGTTCGTCCTTGCGAAATTTATCACCTTAAACTGGCGATAGCAGATCAATGCGATGGCGTATATGATTCCGGAGTTTTCTTAGAAGGAAATTCCTTTAATGCTTTAGGTGAAATTCCGTTGTATGTTAATGGAAGTATTGGTAATTCTCCTGTTGATACCGTTTATATCTGTCCTGGTGATAGTGTTTTGTTATCGATGCCCGAGTGTCATAATTATAATTGGTCAACCGGCGATACTGTGCAGTCAATATGGGTGGATACTGTTGGGAGTTATGTAGCCTACACCTTTAATGGTGTTGATTGCTTTGCATTTACTAGTCAAGCTTCCGTACAATGGGCTCCCAATACGGCAATCATCACCCCAAGTGGAACAACAAATTTATGTGCAGGGGACTCTGTAACCCTCACTTCCAATATAGGTAATGCATATCTGTGGTCAACAGGCGACACAACAAGAAGCATTACGGTATTAACCGCTGGTAATTATATCGTCACAGTTGATAATGGGGGGAACTGCATCGCTATTTCCAGTCCTGTACAAGTCACCGTCACGGGATTAACCGTCAATATTACCACTTCCGGCCCTACTACTTTTTGCCAGGGTGGCACAGTCACACTTACTGCTGATCCTGCTCCAAATTATTTATGGTCGAATGGTGCGGTTACACAAAGTATTTCTGCAATTGCATCAGGTTCGTATACGGTTACCGTTAGTTCTGCTGGTTGTAGTTCTACAACCACTCAAACAGTGACTGTAAATTCAAATCCTGTACCTGTCATCACGGGAAATCCTGCAGGATGTGCTGGTCTTGCTGATACTTTGTATGCTCCTCCAGGATTCATTTCTTATCTCTGGTCAGGAGGACAAACTTCCATAATCAACATCGTAAACACTTCTGGAACTTACACCACAACTGTTACCGATAATAATGGTTGTACGGGCAGTGCATCGATTGTGGTGAACATGTTACCTTTTACTCCTCCCATCATCGCTGCGCCTACTTCATTCTGCGCAGGCACACAAGCACAGTTGGATGCGGGTGCTGGCTATTCAAATTATGTTTGGTCAAACGGAGCTTCCGGTCAGCAAATTAATACCTCTAGTGGTGGTCCATTTACAGTTACCGTTACCGCTGCTAATGGTTGTACAGGAACTGCATCTGCAACAATAATATTGAATGCACTTCCAAATCCTGCAATAAATGGTATGACCGCTTTCTGTCAGAATGATTCGGCTGCATTAACAGCTGCAAGCCCGGGATTAAATTATCTGTGGTCCACAGGAAACATCACTTCTTCGCTTTGGGTAAATCAAGCAGGAACATATACACTTACCGTTACGGATGCCAATAGTTGTTCAGCATCTTCCAATCATACTGTTAGCGTTAATGCCTTACCGTTAGTACAAATTACGGGCGACTTTATCGTTTGTCAAGGTGATCCAGGTGATTTTAATGCTGGCAGTGGTTTCAGCAATTATCTATGGTCGAATGGTGGAGTAACTGCACAAATTGCTCCTCTTGTTTCTGGAACTTATACGGTAACTGTGACAGATGCTAATGGCTGTCAGAATACCGATAATGAAATCCTCACGGTAAATAGCTTACCCACTCCAACACTCAGTGGAACTTTATCTTTTTGCAGTGGGACCAGTACTACCCTTCAATCTGTAACAAGTTATGCAAGCTATGCATGGTCGGATGGAACAACTGGCAACTCCATTGTAGTAAATGCACCGGGTTCTTATACCCTTACTGTTACCGATGCAAATTCTTGCATTGGCTCAGAAACTACTCAGGTAAATATGAATCCATTACCACAACCAGTATTAGCAACAAGCGTTGCAGTATGTAGTGGTGATAGTATTCAGTTGACTCCTGGTGTATTCAATTCTTATCAATGGTCGGATGGATCAGTTCTGCCTGGATTATGGACAGGATCTGCAGGAAATTATACCGTTACAGTAACTGATAATAATGGATGCATAAATAGTACTTCAGGAAGTGTTGCAATAAACTCATTACCTACTCCATTAATTACGGGACCTACCGCAATTTGCAGTGGTGAAACTGCTGTGTTAAATGCAAGCGCTGCATACAGTCAGTATCAATGGTCGAATGGTGGAACAGGAATCACTACACAAGTTCTATACGACGGTACTTACACAGTTACGGTGACAGATGCGAATGGTTGTAAAGGTTCAGATGATTACTATTTGAAAGTGAATCCTCTCCCGTTGATCAGCATCTCAGGAGATCATGATTTTTGTGATGGTGCATCTACTACGCTTATCACCACCTCTGGTCAAGGCACTTATTTATGGTCGGATGGGTCTACCGGAAATTCAATATTCGTAAGTACCAGTGATAATTATAAAGTTACGGTAACAACTCCTGAAGGGTGTAGTCTTACTGATGCCTATCTAGTAACGGTACATCCGAATCCCGTAGTAGCTTTTAGTGCTGATGCGATTATTTCCTGCACAGAAGTTAGTATTAAATTCAATAATCAAAGTCAATATGACCCGGGATCTGTATTCTTATGGACCTTTGGTGATGGAACAAGTTCAGCTTCTGATCAACCTATTCATGCCTATCCAACTACAGGCAGTTTCTTGGCAACTCTACTGATTACTACTCCATATGGTTGCCAAGATTCAGATACCAGTACAATTACTACTAGCACTCCTTTACCTCCGATAGCTTCCTTTATTCCGTCGTCGAGAGTTGTGAGTGTTTTCAATTCTGAAATTTCATTTACCAATACTTCCAAAAATGCAACTCGGTACAAATGGAGTTTTGATGACAACACGAGTTCAGAAGATGAAAATCCAGTGCATCGCTTTGTGAATGTGGGTGAAATTAAAGTCAGCCTGAAAGCATGGAATGGCGTTGAGTGTTATGACGAAACAGAAATGACTTTGCAAATTGTACCGCTGTTTATTCCGAATGGTTTTACTCCAAATGATGATGGCAAGAATGATGTGTTTTTTGATGGAACACCAGTCCTTAATTCCTTGTCGTATGATATGCGAATTTTTGATCGCTGGGGAAAACTGATCTATCAGAGTGCTTCACAACTTCAACCATGGGATGGATTCGTTGATGGCCAGCAAGCCTCCGAAGGGGTGTACACTTACTTGATCCGTATCGTTACTCTTGATGGCAAACCATACGAATATCGGGGTACTTTTAGCTTGCTGAGATAAAGATCTTAAGGTCTCACTTTTGAGATTTTAATTTACGTGAGCTGATGCTCTCCACACTAGCACTATTAAAAATCCGGAACCTCATTCCGAATTCTATCCTATCGAAATGTTGGTAGATGTTCTAAATGTAGATCTATTTCATACATCTTAACAGGAAAACATGCGCAATTACTCCGAACGATGATCGCTTAAATAACAAATATTAAAAATGAAAAACGGTATTGTTGGAACTGGTTTTTTCGAACTAAAGTGCAATACCTAGGAAAAATGTTTTGTTCAATTTCAGTACCTCTCCTGCTCTTAATTCTTTATCTTCCGAAAGCTTATTCATCCTATAAAGTTTGTTCATCTTCACACCATATAACTGAGAAATAGTTCGCATCGTTTCCCCTTGTTTAACGGTATGAGATTCGACAGTTGATCTGTTCTTCTTCGTTTTTACATATACAACTTCTCCGAGTTTCAACACATCATTTTTCTGTGCATCATTAAACTCCAAGACTTGCCACAACTCCAGATTATTTTCTTTAGAAATTTTTATCCAAGTATCCCCTTTTACAGCACGAACAAAAGGAACTTTATTTATTGTTGTTGAACTGCTGTATGCGGGTTGAGATTTTGCAGGATTCGCTAATGCTCCAGTTGGATTATCAGCGCCAGGGGCAGGTTTTTTCTCCGCCTTTATTTCTTGTTCAGGCTCTTTAATTTTGTTTTCTGTAACCGGTAAATTTTCTCCTTTCTTATCGAGTTCATCTAAATGATAGCGTTCAATTAATTCAATCAGCTTACTGGCATAAACCGGGTTAGTTGCATAGCCTGCTTTTTTTAATCCATGAGCCCAGCCTTTGTAATCCGTAATTTCCAGATTAAAAAGAAAACTATAACGCACTCTGCTTCTTAAAAAATAAGAATGATCATCATAAGATTCTTTTACCTCAGCATATTTACGGAAACATTCATCTCTAGCATCATCATCCTGATGATAAGTAGGTCCACTCCACTCTTTATGGCACTTAATGCCGAAATGATTATTTGCTTCTTTAGCCAAAGGACTATTTCCATAATCAGATTCATACATTCCTTGCGCAAGCGTGATACTCGCAGGCACTCCCGTCTTTTTCATATCCGCAACAGCTGCATCTCGGAATTGACGAATATATTCATCTGCAGTCATGCGTTTCCCTTCCGCCTGTGCCGGGACTTGGTTAATAGCGATGGTCAATAAGCCAATCACCAAGTATAATATTCCTGTCTTTCTCATAATTTTTTACCCATAACAAAACTAGGTATCATCATGCCTTGTATTCCTATCAGTATGGTTGCACTATTAACAAGTACGTGTTAAAACGAAAGGTATTGCCTTCCGCCGGTATGAATGGCTACAATAGTATTACCCGGAACCAATTTCCCCTGACCTAACAAATCAAAAATTGCATAAAACATCCTGCCTGTGTAGAGTGGCTCTATGCTAAACTCCTGTTCCAAGTTAAATTTAGCTACAAATTCCTCTAACAAGCTATTTTTTCGTGCATAAGCCCCGAAAGAATAATCGAGCAAGTTCCAACTGTCGGAATGAAATTCAACAAACTGATCCTTCAAACTATCCAGCGCATTCACCACAGCAATTCCCGTTACGATACTTTTACCATTCATTCCGAGGAGTAGTCCTCGCATTGTTGCACCAGTACCTACGGGCAAAAAAATATGATCCGTACCTTCCGGAATCAGATCAGCGATTAGTTCACAGCCCTTTATACCTTCTTCATTAGATCCGCCTTCGGGAATAATAAAAACATCACCAAATTCATCTTTTAAAGAACTCCATGTTTCAGGATTTCGAAATTCACGATAGGAATTCCGATCTACAAATTTCAAACGCATTCCGTTTTTCAAAACTCTTGACAAGGTGTTATTACTTTTCGCGCTTTCTTCCCCTCTAATAATTCCAATGGATGGAATCCCGAATTCAGCGCATGCCTCAGCAGTTGCAGCAATATGATTGGAAAAAGCTCCTCCGAAAGTGAGCACGCCTGTACTACCTTGTTGCTGTACTTTGTCAAGATTATACAAAAGCTTGAACCATTTATTTCCACCAGTAACGGGATGAATCTTATCCAGTCGCAGGACTTTTAAGGTTATTCCAGCATCCTTCAAAGAATCATGATTCACCAGATCCGTAGGAACCGAAAATAAAAAAGGCCATGTCTTTTTTAACATGGCCTAAAATTATAGAATGAGGGTGAGGAATTAATGCGCAGCAACGTTTCCGTCGCGGAGCAACTGCATTTGTGTTGCCAATGCTGCTTCATCTGCCGGAAGGGCAACTGTAATAGAATGATGAGCATCTTTAAAAATACGAGCAATAGGTTGTCCATCAACACCTTCCTCCAGTCTTCCGATGGCAATCAGTTCTCCTTCTTTTTCGATGTTCCATGTACGGTTCTCAGAAGTGTACACGAAATTTACTTTTTTACCGAGATGCTTTCCCGAAAGAGTGGTAATAGTCAATTGGTTTTTAGTAGCTTCCATTTTGTAATCTACTCCGTTCTTGGTGATCAATTGCTCTTCATGCTGTCCTTCTTTCATGGCAATAGGATTACTGCCCGACCAGAACTCAATCAGGTTGAAGATCACCGCATCTACAAATGCTGCTGCAGGATAAACAGGAATTACACATAGGACAAAAAACACGAGTGAATTCACGAATTTGTCCCCTATCTGTCCATTCCAATCATAAAGCTTTCCGGTAAGAGCAAATTTACCATAACATCCGCTTTGGAGCAGAGTTGCACAACAACACATAATAATCAGGAAATTACGACTAAACTTTTTCATAGTGATTGGGGTTTTATACTTGGTCAAAGATATCCAGCCCTTAATCACGAAATTTAAAATTATTTCTGAGAAATCAACAGGGATATCAACTAACATCTTTGGTATAAATACAATCAATTCACGAACTTTGCATATGGCTTTCCATGATAAATTTGAAAAAGAAGACTTCTACCTAAGTCCGGAAGGCTATGTAGTGTTTACAGAAAAATACCATCTTAAACGAGGTTATTGTTGTCAGAATGGATGTAAACATTGCCCTTGGAGAAATCGTACGGGTGAAAAAATCAAAAAAACCCCATAGTCACGGATAACTCAATTTGCTTGACGTTGTAAATTTTAATCCTCATTCAATCAGTTGCCTTTCGAGAAGTATACTTTGAAAGGAATCTAAAAAATAAGCCTGCACTTATGGAAACGCTTTCAGAAAAACTAGATCTCAGTACTTCAATAACGCCTACCGGAACAACAATAAGTTGCAAAGGCTGGGTTCAGGAAGCGGCATTGAGAATGCTTTGCAATAATCTCGATCCTGATGTTGCTGAACGTCCCGAAGATCTGATTGTTTATGGTGGCCGTGGAAAAGCAGCACGTAATGCAGAAGCATTTCATCTGATAGTGAAAGCGCTTAAAGATCTAAATGAAGATGAAACACTTTTAATACAGAGTGGTAAGCCGGTGGCTATTTTGCCAACGCATAAAGATGCCCCACGCGTGATCATCAGTAATTCACAACTGGTACCTAAATGGGCTACATGGGAACATTTTGATGAACTGGAAAAGAAAGGTCTCATGATGTATGGTCAGATGACTGCTGGCTCATGGATTTATATTGGTTCTCAAGGAATCGTACAAGGCACTTACGAAACATTTAATGCTCTTGCTGAAAAACATTTTGCAGGTTCACTGAAAGGAAGACTTTGCGTTACAGCAGGACTTGGAGGAATGGGTGGTGCTCAGCCTTTAGCCATCACGATGGCCGATGGAGTTTGTTTAGCTGCTGAAGTAGAAGAGTGGAGAGCACAGAAAAGAGTTGAAACGCGTTATCTTGATTTTATTGAAAAGGATATTGATAAAGCAATTGATCGTGCATTAGCTTTTAAAGCCAACGGAGAAAATAAATCAATTGGTGTAATCTGTACTGCCATTCAATTGCTGAAGCGTTTAAAAGAAAGAAATATTGTTCCTGATGTGCTTACTGATCAAACTTCAGCACATGATCCTTTAGTTGGATATTTACCAGAAGGGTTAAGTAATGAAGAAGCGAATGTTTTGCGTGAAAAAAATCCAAAACAATATATTGATCTCGCCTACGATGCAATGGCAATGCATGTACAGCTAATGTTGGATCTTCAAAGTATGGGCGCTGTTACCTTTGATTATGGTAATAATTTACGAGCAAGAGCGCAGGAACGCGGCGTTAAAAATGCATTCGACTTTCCAGGATTTGTTCCGGCATATATCCGTCCATTATTTTGTGAGGGTAAAGGTCCTTTCCGTTGGGCTGCACTTTCTGGAGATCCTGAAGATATTCGTGTAACGGACGAGGCGATTCTGAAATTATTTCCTGATGATAAAGGTTTACATCGCTGGATAAAAATGGCTCAAGAACGTATCGCATTTCAAGGTTTACCAGCACGAATTTGTTGGATCGGACAAGGTGATCGCGAAAAAGCAGGACTCGCTTTTAACGAATTGGTAAGAACAGGAAAAGTAAAAGCACCCATCGTTATCGGTCGTGATCATCTAGATACAGGTTCTGTGGCAAGTCCGAATAGAGAAACGGAAGCAATGCTCGATGGCTCGGATGCTGTAGCGGATTGGCCAATTCTGAATGCCCTAATTAATACTGCTGGTGGTGCCTCCTGGGTGAGCTTACATCATGGCGGTGGTGTTGGAATGGGATATTCCATTCATGCCGGGATGGTGATTGTTGCTGATGGAACTGAAGATGCTGCAAGAAGATTAAAAAGAGTACTTCATAACGACCCGGCTATGGGTGTAATCCGTCATGCTGATGCTGGATATGATATCGCAAAAGATACTGCACGAAAATTCCGTTTAGATATTACTGAGCGACTGAAATAATTATAGGAAAGGAAAAAATTAAAGTAATAAAAAAGGCTGTCGCTTATGTATGCGACAGCCTTTTTTTATTGTACTGATCTTTGCAGAAAATTTAATTTTTTAAATCGATCATCTTGTTAACACCACTCTTTGTGTTACGGTGATTTCTTTAGTTCTGATCTGCATCAGATAGACTCCATTTCTAAATTTACTCAAATCAATGAGGGTTCCATTCCCGTTATTAAGTTGGTCAGTACTACTCAACATCAGTTTACCCATTGCATCGTAAATTTCAATCTCCGCCTGTTGCGCATTTAAAATTTCCGTTTTTAAAATAATTATTCCGCTAGTAGGATTTGGCTGGGCTGTGATCATAGTACTGTTGTAAACATGACCTACCCCAGTAATTGATACACATCCATCAAAAATTGATTTCACGGTTTCTTCGTAATCCTGATTTAATGCAGATTGAATGGATTGCACACAGATGGTATTCGAAGTTAAAGAGTTATAATAAACCCTCAAAAGTGCAATTGGAATTTGTTGCTTTCCATAGGAATTTTCGTCTGCTGCAAGTACTGCAACGCGTCCACTGAGTGCATTAAAGGTGATTAACGGAGTATATGCCACTTGAAGAACATTTACAGAATCGATAATCAATCCGCTCATGGTAAAATCAATTCCCAACAGACTACAATTTGGATTCAAGATTTTTAAATCTATGTATTTCAATCCGGTATTTATAGCTTCAATTCCTAATTGGATAGTATCATTGATGTTGATCAGATTATAGGGAAACTCACAATGCGGATGTGTAACTTGAGTACCAGAACCATGACTATGTGTTCCTGCTGAATCACGCACACAACCATTCACGCGAGCAGCATCTGTTACCGTCAACAAACCATCTCCACTTAAATCACTACATGGAGTGCTTGCTATTCCATTCACAATATCATTCATATATTGAATCATATCTAGTGAATCAAGATCCGCATCTACATCCAGATCACCTTTCAATCTTGATCCATTACAATTCCCAATACAATCTTTTGTAGCCAACCCGAAAGTATCTCCGGCACAATCAATAATCGGAGTACAGATAGGATCTAATGTAACCATTCCAACTCCTCCAGAATGACTTAAATTGAAACAAACAATTCCGGTATTGTTGTCATAGCTTTGTTCAACGCGTCCTGCTTTATCGGGAGAATGGTCCCAGTTAACTTTTACTACGAGTGAGTAATGTCCGTCAGGAATTCCAGTAATATCAATCCACTGACAAGCAAGTCCTGCTCCATATTCATCAAAACAACCGGCGGTAATTCCCATATTTCCACAACCAAATTTTGCAGTACCAGTAAAGCAACCTAAATCAAGAACACAAAATCCATTCTTAAAACCTGACTGCATTTTATTCTGTAAAGAATCATACAATTCATACTTCGCATATCCTACATAATGCCAGTGACCATGGCATTGATCTAAAACAAACTGCGGATTACCAGGTTGTGGTATACCAATATAATAATCCAGATCGCCATTATTACTGATGTGCGTACTGAAGTTGATGACTTCTCGCTGCCCATATCCAGACAAACATCCTTCACCAATCAAACAAGCATCATTTCCATTCACATAGGAAACGCTAAGTGAGTTTCTCAAAATATTTTCATTCACTACCAAATCAGGTCCGTGATTACATCCCGGATCACCCGGAGCTAAACAACTTCCATTATCAATTGTAGCTAGAGGATCATAGTTACACGCTGTTGGATCAGTACAACCTACTACTTGTCCTCCAAAAATCATTTGCCACGTGATGGTGGAATCCACACAACTAGAATCCCCTCCAATTCTTATATAATAGGTTTGTCCTACAAACATTCCTGCGGCAATAAAAGCTTGTTGTCCACATGCACTATCATTAAAATAAGTGGTACCGTAAATCAAACTATCCCATTGCAAATTCAAGCAATGATCATACACCCAGATTCTAGTATTGCAAGTGTTGCTCGGAAAACAAGTACTGATTTCATAGGAACCTGTTGTATCAGGAGTAAAAGAATACCACGTGCTGTTTCCAATTGCACTATAAATCGTATCGGTATAAGCTGGAAATGAATTCGAACAAATAGAACCTGGAGGACAATTTACATAACGCTGATCTTCCCGTCCAAAATATCCACCTGAATCTACTTCAACGCCATCAACATAAATAGTAAAATGACCGTTACCGTATCCACAGCATATTCCATCACCATAGGCGTCCGTAATTTCAACCAGCGTACAAGCGCCAATGGGTACACAAATTGAATCCGAATAAAGCGTTGCCTGTGCTGTAGGAGCTCCGCTAGCCAATAAATTACCAGCAATATCATACATATACCAGTTCGTTTCCTGTGGAAAATTATCGGAAAGCAACTCGAGTTTAATTTGGCTAAAACCCGGAGGACATTGTGACTTTACAATGCCTGTGGATAAAAAGAAGAACATAATAAACAGAGGAAGGAAATTTTTCAGGTTCATGTGGATTAGGGATTGAATTGGAACTCACTAAAATACTGAAAACTAAGGAATAAAATCCAGCATTGAAAAAAAGTTTACCCTAAGGAAAATGTCTCCACGGTCCAACTTTTAGATGCTGATTACCATGCTAGATGTAGTTTTTAAAGATTTCAACAAATAAAAGAATTCAAGGAAGTACCTCTGTAAAGCCTTACTTTTGCAGGATGTCGCATTTCTTAGATCAGCTCAATGAGGTTCAACGTGAAGCCGCCATGGCCACTGAAGGACCAGTAATGATTATTGCCGGTGCCGGTTCCGGGAAAACAAGGGTTTTGACTTACCGCATTGCTCACCTGATTGAAAAAGGGGTAGATGCTTTTAATATTCTTTCACTCACGTTTACCAATAAAGCGGCGCGTGAAATGAAAGAGCGGATTTCAAAAGTGGCAGGAGAAGAAGCTCGTAATTTATGGATGGGAACTTTTCACTCTGTTTTCGCAAGGATTCTTCGTGCGGAAGCAGAAAAAATTGGCTATCCTTCCAATTTTACCATTTACGATACTGATGACTCAAAGGGCCTTATTCGTGACTTACTAAAAGAACAAGGTTTGGATGATAAAGCTTACAAGCCCTCCATCGTTCTGAATAGAATTTCATCTGCAAAAAATAACCTGTTTAACTGGAGAGATTATCAGGAAAATACAGAACTCGTGAATGATGATAAATCAAGTGGTAAACCCCGCATGGGTGAACTGTTTGAATTATACAGTAAGCGCTGTTACAAAGCAGGAGCGATGGATTTTGATGATATTCTTTTTAACACCTGGAGACTGATGCAGGAACATCCGGAAGTGCTGTATAAGTATCAGTCGAAATTCCGTTATATCATGGTAGATGAGTTTCAGGATACCAACTTTGCGCAATATATAATCGTTCGTAAACTAGCTGCTCAACATCAGAATGTATGTGTGGTGGGTGATGATGCACAAAGTATCTATGCTTTCCGTGGTGCCAATATCCAAAACATCTTAAATTTTGAAAAGGATTATCCTGAACTGAAAACTTTTAAGCTAGAACAAAATTACCGCAGTACAAAAACAATTGTTCAAGCTGCAAACAGTGTCATCACACATAATAAAAGTCAGCTGAAAAAAGAAGTGTGGACCGCAAATCATCATGGAGAAAAAATCCGTTTGCTGAAAGCACTGAGTGATAACGAAGAAGGAAATATGGTTGCACAAACTATATTTCAGGAGAAGATGACTAAGCAATTACACAACAAAGATTTTGCAATTCTCTACCGTACAAATGCCCAAAGCCGCTCGATGGAAGAGGCGCTGCGTAGAATGAATATTTCTTATCGAGTATATGGCGGAACTTCATTCTATAATCGTAAAGAGATTAAGGATCTAATCGCTTATTTCCGACTCGCCATCAATCCTAATGATGAGGAAGCGCTTAAACGTATTATTAATTATCCTGCTCGTGGCATTGGCAAAACCACACTTGATAAATTAATGGCAACGGCAGAACAAGAAAATACGACGCTCTGGAATGTATTGCAAAATATTCATGAATTTAAGAGTAGTGTAACTTCAGGGATTCGGGATAAAATAACTGAATTCGCAACGATGGTACGTAGCTTTCAGATTATGTTACCTGATCATTCCGCTTACGAATTGGCAAGTCATATTTCTACCGTTTGCGGATTGTTGCAAGAATTATATAATGATCGGACACCCGAAGGCGTTAGTCATTATGAAAACGTTCAAGAGCTACTCAACGGAATAAAAGAGTTTAGTGATAACGGAACTGTACTTATAGAATCTCCGTCCGCTGAACAATCCCTTCCTCCTCTTCCGACTTTAAATTTATATATTCAGGATATCGCATTGCTTACGGATGCTGATAACGACAAAGATGGAGATACCAATAAAGTCAGTATGATGACCATTCATGCTGCAAAAGGATTGGAATTTAAACATGTATTTGTGGTGGGATTGGAAGAAACTTTATTCCCTTCACAATTGGCGATCAATTCTAGATCAGAACTGGAAGAAGAGCGCAGGTTATTTTATGTTGCCGTTACGCGTGCAGAAGAAAAACTTACCCTCAGCTTGGCAGCCACACGCTACCGATGGGGCAACCTCGTGGTTTCTGAACCTAGTCGTTTTTTGGAAGAACTTGATCAGGATTGTCTGGAACTGCCCGCCCCTAGGGCAAATAGTGAAAGTCAGGAGGAAGATTACCGAGGAGGCTGGAATGGTTATGGCCAAAGCCGAAGTATTGGTCCGGCGCGTAAAAACGGATCTGCTTCAGGATCTTCTTTTAGTCAGAAGAATAAACCTACCAAGCCCGTTGCTCCTCAGGGAACACCTACATCTCCTCAAGCTGTACCGAGAGGATTTACAAAGGCTGCCCAGGCACAAGCGCGGCAGGATGATAAAGATTTTGTAGCTGATGACTCCTCCACAATTACCGTGGGGATGGATGTAGAACATCAGCGCTTTGGATTTGGGAAAGTGATCAGTATGGAAGGCCGCTATCCGGATAATAAAGCAATCATCTTATTTGATGGCCACGGTCAGAAACAGCTCCTGCTGAAATTCGCAAAGTTGCGTATTGTTCCAGCTTAACTAACAATTTATCGCTTGGTTAGCGTCCTAAACTATTCTTCTGTAAACGAATGCAGGAGAATAGTCGAAATGGCGAAAACGAACGGATCCTGAAAAAAACCTTCCTTTTTCCATGGAACACACCTCTCAAATTAGTACTTTTGGGATTCGATATGCAATGAATCTGAACTGTCCTCGTTTTACGGTTTAGTCAATAGTTCCGAATGGGGATTGCAAAAAAGTAGAATCTGCTTGCATTCTGTTCATAAATCATTGCTCCCGTCACCTTAATTATCTGATCAATCTCCTTAATTTTATACGGAGATGCTGATCGAAAAAATCTATCAGGCGATACAATTGTCAGTCCTGAATATCAGAAATCTTAACTCATAAATACCCATTGAATACCGAAGAATTAAGTACCATGGAATACAATACTTCCCGTGAGCAGCTCATTATTCCCGAATACGGAAGAGCCATTCAACAGATGGTTCAGTTTGCTGTAAAGCTCGAAGACCGTGAAGAACGCAGTCGCGCAGCTAAAACAATCGTTCATGCCATGAGTATCCTCAATCCTCAGTTAAAGGATATGACGGATTACAAACACAAACTCTGGGATCATCTTTTTATCATCTCTGGATTTGAGCTCGATTGTGATGCTCCTTATCCAATGCCCGATAAAGATCTTACGCATGTAAAACCAACATTGGTTCCTTATCCTCAGAAAAATATCAAGTTGCGTCACTACGGCTCTATCGTTGAATCGATGATTCGTGAAGCAAAGAAATTGGAAGAAGGTCAGGAAAAACAACAAGTAGTAGAATCGATTGCCAATTTTATGAAGATGAGTTATCTCAGCTGGAATCGTGATACTGTGAGTGATGAACTGATCAAAGATCAATTGAAAGATTTATCTGGTGGAGTGCTAACACTTGATGATGAAATTAAACTTGCCACCCGCTTTGTTGATACTCAAGATCCGGGATCCAAACATAGAAATCTGAAAAACATTAATAACCGTCCGGGTAAAAAACGTAATGGATTCACCAACCGTGGTAAATAATAAAACAACAGAAACTCTTTCTTCAACAGGAAGTTTTGAAATCATCGGAGGAGCACGACTCCAAGGTGAAATCACACCGCAAGGTGCAAAGAACGAAGCATTACAAATTCTGTGTGCAGTATTACTGACATCAGAAAAAGTAGTGATTGAAAATATTCCTGATATCCGTGATGTAAATAAGCTGATCGAATTATTGGAGCGTATGGGTGTGGTCGTTGAAAAACTTTCGCACGATACGTATGCTTTTGAAGCAGGAAATATTAATATGGATTACCTTACTACAAAAGACTTCAGCAAGCTTGCTGCTGCTCTGCGTGGTTCCATTATGATTGTTGGTCCGCTACTGGCTCGTTTCGGTAAAGCGCATATTCCTAAACCGGGTGGAGATAAAATTGGCAGACGCCGTCTCGATACGCACTTTATCGGCTTTCAAAATTTAGGCGCCAAATTCGATTTCGATACCACTGAAAATTTCTTCACCATTGAAGCGACAAAACTGAAAGGCGCATATATGCTACTTGATGAAGCGTCGGTGACTGGTACTGCAAACATTGTGATGGCTGCCGTGATGGCAGAAGGAACAACTACGATTTACAATGCTGCATGTGAGCCCTACCTACAACAGCTTTGCAAAATGCTGAATCGGATGGGTGCAAAAATTATTGGCATCGGTTCTAACTTGCTCGTGATTGAAGGTGTTACTTCGCTGAAAGGAACAACGCATAAAATTCTTCCTGACATGATTGAAGTAGGTAGCTTCATCGGTCTGGCGGCAATGACTCAAAGCGAGATCACCATCAAAAATGTAGGACTTCAACATCTCGGAATTATCCCTACTACATTTCAACGCCTCGGCATTAAAATGGAATTCAGAGGCGATGATATTTATATTCCTGCTCAGGAAAAATATGAAATCGATACGTTCATTGATGGATCTATCCTGACCGTTTCTGATGCTATCTGGCCAGGCTTTACTCCTGATTTGATCAGCGTAGTGCTCGTTACTGCAACTCAAGCTGTAGGAACTGTGTTGGTTCATCAAAAAATGTTTGAGAGCCGATTGTTCTTTGTAGATAAACTCATTGATATGGGGGCGCAGATTATACTTTGTGACCCGCATCGTGCTACGGTTATTGGGTTGGGCAGAAAGAATCTCTTAAAAGGAATCCAAATGGTTTCCCCTGATATTCGCGCCGGAGTAGCACTGCTGATTGCTGCCTTGTCAGCTAAAGGTAAGAGTGTGATTCATAATATCGAACAAATCGATCGCGGCTACGAAAGGATCGACGAACGTCTGAATGCGTTGGGAGCCAATATCAAACGAGTTTAATAGGATTTGAAAATAATCTTTGATGATCCGCAATACGAATACTATCTTTGTAGTTCAATACTTCTGTGGTATCATTTTTGTTTCTAGCTTAAAAAATAATTTATACTCCGATCTCCATAAATCATGAAAAAAGTTCATTTATTATTACTCTTTATTGGTTTTGCAACCCTCACTTTCGGGTTTATTTATCAAACATCACCTCAAAGTGAAAAAACAGGGACCAATGTTGGTGATAAAGCTATTGATCTCGCTTTCACTAGCCCTGAAGGTAAAACGATAGCCCTTTCATCCTTACGTGGGCAACTAGTATTGCTCGATTTCTGGGCTTCTTGGTGTGGCCCATGTCGCATGGAAAACCCAAATGTGGTTACAGTCTACAATAAATACAAAGACTCTAAATTCAAATCTGGAAAAGGTTTTACGGTATATAGCGTAAGCCTAGATCAGAATAAAGAAGCTTGGATGAAAGCTATCGACAAAGATCATCTCGCATGGCCTGCTCATGTAAGTGATTTAGGAGGATGGCAGAGTCGCCCGGCAGCAATTTATGGTGTGAATTCTATTCCTACCAATGTTTTGATTGATGCCAAAGGAATTATCATCGCAAAAAACCTTCGTGGTCCTGCTCTTGATGAAGCATTAGAGAAACTCGTTATCAACTAAATACCCTTTCCTTCAAGGATTAAAAGAGGCTGTCTCCAAAAAAGACAGCCTCTTTTTTATAACCTGATTTACACGGCACTCCAACCCTGAACAGCTTTCTGAAAATCTGGAAAGTAATCCGCACCGAAAACCCCTTTATTTACTGTACTTTCGCCTGCCAAAATGACGTCAAATTAGTGGCTGGCAGCATATTTGAAAGTCGCGCCAGACAAGCAATGAAATTCAAACTACCTTTTACTTCTGGAAAACGAAAAATGGAACAACAACATACAACTGAATCTACTGAAAATCAGGAAGCTAAATCTGAAAAAAACAATCCAGTTACGGATGAATTGAATCTCGCTTCTACCATAGAAGCTTCCGAACAACAGCCATTGGACGAAGATCCTATCGCTAAATTGGAAATAGAGGTGACAGAATGGAAAGATAAACACATGCGTTTGGCAGCGGAATTTGACAACTACAAACGCAGAACCATGAAAGAAAGAATAGATTTAATAAAGACGGCTGGCTCTGATATTTTGATTGCCCTCTTGCCTGTTTTGGATGATTTTGACCGCGCTCTTAAAGCTTTGGAATCAGTAGAAAATAGTCCTTTAAAAGATGGCGTGCTTTTAATTCACAACAAAATGGCGGGGGTAATGGAACAACGTGGACTAAAAGCCATGAATAGTATCGGAACTGAATTCGATGTGGATTTACATGAAGCGATAACAAATGTTCCTGTTGAAGATCCTACTAAAAAAGGAAAAGTAATTGACGAAGTAGAAAAAGGATATTACCTGCAAGACAAAGTAATCCGTTATGCAAAAGTAGTGGTAGGTAATTAATTTAATAAAGTAGAAAAATCCGTTCCAACGGAAGAATTTAAGAGATGGCAAAACGCGATTATTACGAAATACTTGGAGTAACAAAAGGTGCTGCTGAAGCTGAAATTAAAAAAGCTTACCGGCAGATGGCGCTTAAATTTCACCCTGATAAAAATCCGGGTGATAAAGAAGCAGAAGAAAAGTTTAAAGAAGCTGCTGAAGCCTATGAAGTACTCAGCAATCCCGATAAAAAAGCACGTTACGATCAGTTCGGACATAATGGAATGAGTGGTGCAGGAGCCGGTTATGGTGGTGGCGGTGCAGGAATGAATATGGAAGATATCTTCAGTCAGTTTGGAGATATTTTCGGTAGTGGAGGAGGAAATCCGTTCGAAAGTTTTTTTGGTGGTGGAAGAAGCGGTGGCGGTGGTCGTAGAGCGGTGAACCGTGGAAGTAATCTGCGGATTAAAGTAAAATTAACTCTCGAAGAAATTGCTAAAGGAGTTGAGAAAAAAATAAAAGTTAACAAAGCTGTTTCCTGTACTACTTGCGGTGGATCCGGTGCTCAAGCCGGAACAGGCTCATTCAGCACCTGCGGAACTTGCAAAGGAAGTGGTCAGGTGAGAAGAGTGACCAATAGTTTTTTAGGTCAGATGCAAACGATCACTACCTGCCCTACTTGTCAGGGTGAAGGACAAGTGATTGCCAATAAATGTAAAGCTTGTCAGGGTTCAGGAACGCAAACCGGAGAAGAAGTAATCAGTATTAATATTCCACCGGGAGTTGGTGAAGGAATGCAACTCACTGTTAGCGGAAAAGGAAATGCGGCAGAGCGTGGGGGGATTCCGGGAGATTTATTGATTATCATTGAAGAAATTCCACACCCACAGTTACAGCGTGATGGTGATCATCTGATGTATGATTTATATATCAGTTTTATTGATGCTACTATCGGAACTTCAATCGAAGTACCAACCCTGGAAGGAAAAGCGAAAATTAAAATCGAACCTGGAACACAGGGAGGAAAAGTACTTCGCTTAAAAGGCAAAGGAATTCCACAATTGAATTCTTATTCACGTGGAGATTTAATGGTGAACATTAATGTTTGGACCCCACAGCAATTAAGTACAGAGGAAAAAAAGACACTCGAAAAACTTCGTGATTCTGAAAACTTCAAACCAAAACCCGGCAAAGGAGATAAGAGTTTCTTTGAAAGGATGAAGGAGTACTTTAATTAATTCCGCAGTGAGTTCGGAATAATTTGAAAATTACCAATTTGAAAATCCCAAGGGAAGCTCAGGGACAAGTTGGGCTATGCGCGCTTTTTAATTGATGCGTATCCAACTTATTGAGAAATAGTTTAATTTATTTTGAGTTTGGAAACATTTTCTTACAAGGTCGAAGAGGAAATTATAATATAGTTCATGGACTTGATCCCGCTGATAGACCAGACTTACGGTGGACCTTCCCTGATCAACGAATTAATGGAAGCGTCTACAATAATGAATTAGAATTAGTTTTCAGTGTTGATGAAACTAAGTTTAAATAATTGCAGAACGGGGATATCAATAAAGTTTGATTATAGGTGCACTACTTTGCGAGTAACGAAACTTTTACCATCAAAAATGGTTAAAAAATAAATTCCAGGTGAGTAAGTACTGAGGTTTATCTGAATTTCTGATTCATGGTTATATGTCCTTCGAAAAATAGTTTTCCCAGCTAAATCCGTAAGCAAACATTCGTGGTTGCTTTTTCCTAAATTTCCAAACTTCACATTCAAAATATCTTTTACAGGGTTGGGGTAAAGTTCTAAATCTTTGCCTGAGTTGTTATTTGGTAACCCAGTATTTGTACAGTCAATAACTGAAACATCATCAATATAATAATAGGCATAGGGATGAGTGCCATAATTGTTAAATACCAAAGTTGTATTTGAATCAGTGCTAAAATTTCCTATTGTCATGAATCTTTCGCCACCGGTTGCAATATACTCTCCATATACCTGTACCCAATTTAAGGTATCATCAATTACTACTCCTACTGGACTGTTAATTTGAGGGACGTAATTTAATCTTAAATAATCTGTACCAAATACTGCAGCATTACTTATATAAGCAGATATATTATCAGTTGACCTATCTGAAAAGTTGGCATGAGAGATATAATATTCAACACAGTATTTATTTCCTGCAATTAAAGTATCAGTTAATTCTACTTCCAAATATTCACGATATGGATTTGAAAAATTAATTATACCTGAAATAAAACCTCCATAACCAATACCAGTCTTAGCTACTTGAAATCCTTCATAATTATATGGAACACTACAGAGATTTATAGAAGTATCGCAGGCATTAAATAAGTCAGTACTGTTTCCATTGTTATTGGGTTGGAACCAAGGAATAGCATATTCAATTCCTTTATATACTGTTCCAGAAATTGAATATGGGCAAGTGTCATACACTTCAAAGCTAGCATTTGGGACCAAATTAAGCTGAGCTTCCGCTGTTGTATAAATTAATGAAAGTACACACAACAATACTAATTGATGGGTGTACTTCCATATTTGTTTTTTAAAAATCATTATCTATTTAATAATTATCAAATGCTTAAATTGGAAAGACTTTTGAGCATTTAAAATGCCAACCTGATAATATCCTGCGTTCAAATGCGAAACATCTAATTTAAGTGTTTTTCCATTAATTAAACAATTCTTTTTGCTTAATACAATGGAACCTAAAGTATTATGAATTTCGAGATCAACTTTTTCATTCTCAAAATAGGTGCACTACTTTGCGAGTAACGAAACTTTTACCATCAAAAATGGTTAAAAAATAAATTCCAGGTGAGCAAGTACTGAGGTTTATCTGAATTTCCGATTCTTGGTTATATGTCCTTCGAAAAATAGTTTTCCCAGCTAAATCCGTGAGCAAACATTCGTGGTTGCTTTCTCCTGAATTTCCAAACTTTATATTCAAAATATCTTTTACTGGGTTAGGGTAAAGTTCCAAGTCCTTACCCAAGTTGCTATCTGGAATTCCGGTATTGGTACAATCAATCACAGAAACATCATCAATATAATAATAGGCATAGGGATGAGTGCCATAATTGTTAAATACCAAAGTTGTATTAGAATCGGTGCTAAAATTTCCTATTGTCATGAATCTTTCACCACCATTTGCAATATATTCTCCATATACCTGCACCCAAATTAAAGTATCATCTATTACAACACCAACAGGGCTGTTAATTTGTGGAACATAGTTTAACACTAAATAATCTGTTCCATATACAGCATTATTACTGAAATAGGTAGAAATATTATCAGTTGACCGATCAGAAAAGTTAGCATGAGAAACATAATATTCAACGCAGTATTTATTTCCGGCAATTAAAGTATCCGCTAATTCGACTTCCAAATATTCTCGAATTGGTAAAAACAATGTAATTGCTCCTGTTGAAAAGCCAGCATATCCTACTCCTGTATGAGCTATTTGATAACCTTCGTAATTGAAAGGAATACCCATTTGATTTAATGTTGAATCGCAGGCATTAAAATAATCGGTACTATTTCCATTGTTATTAGGTTGAAACCAAGGTGAAGCCAAGTTGATTCCCAAATTATAATTGGTACTTGAAATGAAATATGGGCATGAATCATACACTTCAAAGCTAGCATTTGGGACCAAATTAAGCTGAGCTTCCGCTGTTGTATAAATTAATGAGAGTACACACAACAATAATAATTGCTGTGTGTACTTGCTTAATTGATTTTTAAAAATCATTATCTATTTAATAATTATCAATTGCTTAAATTGGAAAGACTTCTTAGCATATAAAATGCCAACCTGATAATATCCTGCGTTCAAATGCGAAACATCTAATTTAAGGGTTTTTCCATTAATTAAACAATTCTTTTTGCTTAATACAATTGAACCTAAAGAATTGTGAATTTCGAGATCGACTTTTTCATTCTCAAGATCATTAAACCTAATTATAATTTCATCATTGGCAGGATTAGGGTGCATGGTATAATCACTTGAATTTGAAATATTTACAATTTCTTCTGCTATATTTCTGATTCTTGAATTCGATTTTTCTTCAAGCGAGTCATTCAAGTCAATATCAAGCATTACTCTTGCTGCATAAACAGCTACACCACCATAAATCGGATTTAAATAGGCAATATTGGTTAATTTATTAATTTGAATTGAATCAAGGTCATAAATTGTCCATTCTTTGCGCATCACAGGTGCAATTGAAAAAAAACGATATAATAAAATAATATTTCAGTCTCATTGCACAACTAATTTAACTGTGTTAAATGTTGTGATATTATTACAAATAGTTATGACCATGCAAATTATATAAGGATACTTAACATAAAGAATTCATCAAACGAATATAAGCATTTTATAAATTGGGATGTTCTAAATAAAACCGGAGCACGAGTTAAAAGTTCAAACAAAACAAGCTTCGCAGTAGCGCGTGGACGGTCCAGCGAAAAGTGCGAACCGGTGATGTGGTAACCTATACAGCAATGGTAAAGGTAGAACGCTGACCCGCCCCATGCATCACCGGTTGGTTTTCGGTGGTGCCTTTCTTTGCTTCTTTCTTTTGCAAAAAGAAAGAAGGGCTCTCCGCCAGGAGAAAGTTCTACAAGGACTAAAAATAATAGAACTTACTTTAAAACAATTAACCTTTTAGTTTGTGTTGCACCAACATCACTCGTAACTCTTGCAAAATAACAACCGGAGTTTAAAATATCAGTGTACATCAGCAGCGAGGTTGTACTCCAGTACAAACGCCGGTGTACAATAACTCTCCCACTCGCATCGCTGATATCCAGCCAACCATCTTTATTACCTGGTAAGCTATATCCCAAATAAAACTGCTCCTTAGCTGGGTTAGGACTAACACTTACATTTAAATTAACAACCCCGCCCGGCTCATTTAACCCAACACTCAAACTATCACAAACGCTCCCCACTACCGGACCTAAGTAATAATTAATATAGGTGGGGCAAGTGCTATTGTTTAATGTTGGTAACACTACTGAATGTTGGTTGACTTGACATGAAATCCCTGAACTATCAGGATAATCAATAGTGTGCAATGTTAATGTTGAATTTCCAGTTGTTATATAAATTTTACCATCAGGTCTCAAATACTGCGTAAAAAATATAGTAGCAAAAGGAGGTGAAGGGGAATAAGTAGAATCCCAAACCGCTACGGTATCAAAATCTGCAAGACTGGGTTTATCTAAATCAAATTGGTAGATGTATTCAACAGATGACGTATAAATTTTACGGCTGTCGGGAGAAAAACTAATTCCAAAACCAGCCATGCTATCGTTAATTAAAACTTGCCTCGTATTTGAAAAAATGCCACTGCAACGATCAAAATCGTAAACTGCAAGGTCAGTATATGAATCGTAACTCGCAAACGTTAACCCATCTGGGGAGAATGCAGATTGCCCATATAAAGGTTGCATTATTTGTTTAGATTGATAAATAAATCCATCAGGAGTGAGTAAATAAACATTATAAATAGTTGAATCGGATTTTTCGGGGAACATTACCCACCAATCTCGTCCATTGGCATGTTTACATGCATTAACATTTCCTAACAAAAATGTATCAGCAACAATTACCTGATTTTTTGAAACCACCCCCCCTGACCCATTATTTAGGTTCATATCGATTATTGAATAATAAATAAAATCAGGATAGGGGTAAGCTACATCCCCCGGAGTCTCATGTATTAAATAATATTGATTACTATTACCTGGATCGGGTAAAACCATATCAGCTCCGGTTACACGAATCCCTGTATTGTACACCGAGGACGTGTAGGAACTGGGATTTAGCCCATTTCCGTTTTGCATAGTATCATTACTTGCATCCGCTATCCAAATGCCATTGGTGTAGAAGAGCAAATTTCCGACAGAATCAGAAATTAATGCTTCGGTATTATTCAATTGCATGATTCTTAGTGAATCATAGTAAATATTAGGTGTACCTAAATTAAAATCAAGATTAGTTCCTCCCCATGGTATTGGTGCAAAATTTTCATACCCAACAAGCCATAAATTGTCCATTCTTTGCGCATCACAGGTGCAATTGAAAAAAAACGATATAATAAAATAATATTTCAGTCTCATTGCACAACTAATTTAACTGTGTTAAATGTTGTGATTTTGGTGTAAATTTTTATTAGGTACATACCACCGGGTAAATTTAATCCTGTTAAAGGGAGGCTAATTGTACTTTCAGGTATTATTTCTTCTTTAATAATTTCTCCCTGTAAAGAAACTACTTTTACTATACCTTTTTCTTGTAAAGCAGCACTAAACTGAAGCATTGAATTTTTTGAAAATGGATTGCCAATTAGTTGTACGGTTGCCCCTGCATTGTCTTCTTCTTTTAATCGCATGGAAGAAATTAAACATGTTGTTTCATCATCATAAACCAAGGTATCCGTTACCCAGCGCAAAGCAGCCCTAGCTTTATAAACGGCTTTGCCTCCTAAATAAGGGCAAAGGTTAGCAATATAAAATAGAGAATCTGTTTCAGGTTGAGAATATATGAATTGCGTTTGAAAAATATGATTTAAATAAAATTGGGTCATAAATTTTTCATTTTTTGACTGCAATGAATTGTCTGAAACAGTAGCTAATAAATTTAGAAGTGAATCCTTAGTATTTATTTTAACTTGTTCTAATTGTATTAGATATTTCCCATTTGCAGTATAGCTATTTTGAGGATCAGAATTCGCAGCTACCGCACTTACTTTAGTTGACAACCATTATCAGCCATATTTCTGAAGAGCCACCCTTCCTTCCAGTCCCAGTAATTGGCGAGAGTACCTCCTGGATATCGCAAATAGGAGGGTTTAAACTCTCTTAATAGAGTATTGACATTATTGTTATAAAAGGAAGAATTTGTTGTCAGCGTATTTGCACCATTCAACCCCAAATAATCATGAATACTTCGATAGGTCTGCCCCGAATGGGAAGAGGGATAAGTTCCCAAAGATGCCGTTTGACTGTAAACACCAATAGAAACGACAACAAACAAACAGGTTAAAAGTAGGTTTTTCATAAAAAAGTGGATTAGGGTTAGGTAGATTAAAAGTAAAAATAAAAAATGAATGCACAGCGGGGAACCTAATTGTTTTTCCGCGCCAGGGATAGCAGCGGATACCCCGCAGAACGGCTTCAGCCGGGCGAGGAGTATGAGCGGAAAGCCCGGTGACCAAACGAAGTGAAGGGCAGGTGCCCAAATTGAAGTGGATCCCGTTATTTATCGCGGTGGCTGGCTTACCATTTTAAATTGAAGTTTCCGAAGCAAGTTCTGAGAGACGAATAGGAGAATTGAATCCCAATTACTATCACGGATTGGATCCTTGCTTAAAAGGGTGCTCTTATGAGAAAGTTATCGATTTTCTAATCGTAGTAACTACCATTAGAAAATCAATTATTGATAAAGATGTGCAGGGACTTCCATTTTTCTTTTAAATTAGAATTGTTAAATAGATTAACTTTCGCCTTATAATAATCGAACGATCCATATTCGTTCATTAATTAAACCAGTATGCGCCAGATAAAACTCGACAGTACTTTTGAAGAATATACTTCCTTTTCGGAGTTACCTGAGGCTGATCAGCAGCTGATCCGGGAAGCAAAAATTGCAGCTCATGACGCGTATGCACCCTACTCGCATTTTCATGTTGGGGCTGCCGTAATTCTCGAAAATGGAATTATTGTAAAAGGAAGTAATCAAGAAAATGCAGCTTATCCATCTGGCCTTTGTGCCGAACGTGTTGCACTCTTTGCGGCAGGTGCTCAGCATCCCGGAGTGAAAATTAGTTCGATCGCCATATCCGCATATCCAGAGGGAAGTGGCAAAACTTCAGTGCCCGTGAGTCCTTGTGGCGACTGTCGCCAGGTTATGGCAGAATATGAACATCGTTACGCCCATAAAATTCGTTTGATCATGGAGGCGGGAGATGGTAAATTTATAGTCACACATAGTGTCAAGGAACTCCTTCCGTTTTTGTTTAGTGCCGATAGTATGCTCTAAAGAAAACCTCTCTTTACAGGTTTTCTGGATTTTTATATTGCAGAGGGAGAGTGATCATATTTTCCGAGCTTCGGATTAGTTTACATTAACAACCTAATTTTCAGTCTTTAACAGACGATTTTTAGTGTTTCCCCTATAGATTACTGCTAACGGAAAGTTTCATCTTCGAAACCTACAAACACCACTTTTTGAAAGGGGTTTTCTTTATTTTTGTAATTAATGGAAACGACCACCACTAAAGCGAAGAAGAGCAAATTGAAATTCAACCGTGAGACTTACCTGAAATGGTATGAAGAAATGTTGTTGATGCGACGTTTTGAAGAAAAAGCGGGGCAGCTCTATGGCATGCAAAAAATCAAAGGATTTTGTCACCTCTATATTGGACAAGAAGCTGTAGTTGCAGGAGCGATCAGTGTAATGAAAGCTGAAGACTCCATGATTACCGCATATCGTGATCATGCACATGCATTGGCTAAAGGAATTCCTGCTCGTGAAGTGATGGCAGAATTGTACGGTAAAGCAACGGGATGTTCCAAAGGCAAAGGAGGTTCCATGCATATGTTCTCTAAGCCTCATCGTTTTTTCGGTGGACATGGAATTGTTGGAGGACAAATTCCACTAGGAGCAGGAATTGCATTTGCTGAAAAATATAATAATACTGGATTAGTTTGCGTGTGTTATATGGGCGACGGCGCTGTTCGTCAAGGTGCCTTGCACGAAGCATTTAATATGGCTATGCTCTGGAAACTTCCAGTAGTTTTTGTAGTAGAAAATAACGCCTATGCAATGGGAACATCTGTAGAACGCACGAGTAATGTTACTGAGTTATACAAATTAGGTTCCGCCTATGACATGCCCTCTTATCCTGTTGATGGCATGAGTGTAGAAGCTGTTCACGAAGCTATGGATATGGCTTGCGAACATGCACGTACTGGAAAAGGACCTGTATTTCTCGAGATGCAAACCTATCGCTACCGCGGACATTCAATGAGTGATCCTGCAAAATACCGCACCAAGGAAGAAGTAGAAAGCTATAAAGCAAAAGATCCTCTCGAGATGGTTCGTGCAACAGTTCTTGATAACAAATTAGGAACAGAAGAAGAAATAGAAGCTATCAATAAAAAAGTAGCAGACGTTGTTGAAGACTGTGTAAAATTTGCTGAAGAATCTCCTTACCCTGATCCATCTGAATTATATAAAGATGTGTATACCCAAAGCGACTATCCCTATATAATGGAATAAACTACACCTCCACTGAGGTCCTGTTTATCTTGAAAGATGAACTTGTGTTGTTCTAGAAGAGGCGATGAGTCCAACATCTAGAAATAATACATGTGATTAAAATAGAGCAGTCCAATCCTATCTCTTCCTAACTAAAATATCAGAGTGTAATAAAATTAAATTATGGCCGAAATTGTCAGAATGCCCAAGATGAGTGATACGATGACTGAAGGTGTTGTTGTGAAATGGCATAAGAAAGTGGGTGATGCAGTGAAGAATGGAGAATTAGTTGCTGAAATCGAAACCGATAAAGCCACCATGGAATTTGAATCCTATTCCGATGGCACCCTTTTATATATTGGTGTTGAAGAAGGAAAGGCAGCACCTGTTGATGGCGTACTCATTGTTATGGGAAAACCTGGCGAAGATTATAAACCCTTACTTGAAGCTGAAGAAAAAGCCAAAGCTACTGCTGCTGCTCCTGCTGCGGCAAATGCAAGTACGCCTCCCCCTCCTGCTCCTGCTACTAAAGAAACAACTGTTGCTGAAGCTGCTCCTGAAAAACCAGCTATTGCAGCTCCTCGTGTTGCTGAAATCCTCACCTCAGTTAACGGTGACGATAGAACAAAAGCTTCTCCATTGGCAAAGCGTCTTGCCGAAGAAAAAGGCATTGATCTCACTATGCTCAAAGGCAGCGGAGATCACGGCAGGATTGTAAAACGGGATATAGATTGGTTTAAACCTGGTTCATTTGTACAAACTGGAACGATTGCTCCAGGTGCTGTCACCAAAGAAAGTTTTGAAGAAGTAGCGGTTTCTCAAATGAGAAAAACCATTGCGCGTCGTCTTTCTGAAAGTATGTTTACAGCGCCTCACTTCTATTTAACCATGGATATCGATATGGATGAAGTGGTGAAAGCTCGTGAAAGTGTAAATCAAGTTTCTTCTGTAAAAATTTCTTTCAACGATTTTGTGATGAAAGCCGCTGCAACTGCTTTACGTCAACATCCTGCAGTAAATAGCTCATGGTTAGGAGATAAAATTCGTTACAACCATCATATCAACATTGGTGTTGCGGTAGCCGTTGAAGATGGATTGCTCGTTCCTGTAGTACGTTTTACCGACAGTAAATCACTCTCGCAGATTGCAACGGAAGTAAAAGCTTACGCTCAAAAGGCAAAAGATAAAAAATTACAACCTCAGGATTGGGAAGGAAATACATTTACGATTTCCAACCTCGGTATGTTTAATATTGAAGAATTTACTGCCATCATTAATCCACCTGATGCCTGTATCATGGCTATTGGTGCAATCAAACAAGTGCCAGTTGTGAAGAACAATAGCGTTCAACCCGGACATGTGATGCGTGTTACCTTAAGCTGTGACCATCGTGTTGTAGATGGTGTTGTAGGTTCTAAATTCTTAAATACTTTCAAAGGATTACTTGAAAATCCAATTATTTTATTGGGACAAGGAAATATCTAAATTTTAGAATAAAATTATTAGCGATGCTTCTGCAATCCCGAATGGTATTGCAGAAGCATTTTTTTTGTTGGCAAAAAAATAATGATTTAAGCTACTCAGCAAGAAAAAAATCAGCGAATCATCAGGCATAAATCTTTTGAAACAACTCCTTATTACGATCCAAAATAACTCTTCTTTTCAAGCTAAGTTTCGGAGTTAATTCTCCATTATCTACCGTCCATTCCTTAGAAATCAATTCACATTTTTTGATCGTTTCATAGTGTGCTAAACGAGTATTCACTAAATCTATTTCCTCATTCAGTCGCGCTTGAACTTCGGGCATTTTAATTAATGCTTCATTGGAAGCAGGAACCGCAATGCCTTTGCGTGTACACCATTCTTTCAAAAACACGAATGCCGGAACAATGAATGCTCCTGCGAATTTTTGATTCTCCCCAATCACCATCACTTGCTCGATGAAGCGACTTTCTTTAAGCATATTTTCGATATGCTGCGGAACAATATACTTGCCTCCAGAAGTCTTGAAGATCTCCTTTTTACGATCTGTAATTTTAAGATAAACGCCATCTTCCAACACGCCAATATCTCCCGTGTGAAGCCATCCATCACTATCAATAATTTCTGCAGTAAGATCGGGACGTTTGAAATAGCCCAACATGACATTAGGTCCTTTGCAGAGTATTTCACCATCTTCGGCTATGCGCACCGTTACTCTTTTATACACCTTCCCTACAGTACCAAAACGCAGTCCGCCTGGTTCAAGAGTATTCACTGCAATGATGGGACTCGTTTCTGTTAATCCGTAGCCTTCCAGAATAGGAATTTCAGCAGCCCAGAATACTCTTGCGAGTCGTTGTTGTAATGCTGCTCCACCAGAAATTGCTGCCTTTACGTTTCCACCTAATGCTTCTTGCCATTTGCTGAAGATCAGTTTACGCGCAATTTTTAATTGGAATTCATAAAATGCACCGTTCTTTCCATCAATTTCATATTTCAAACCTAAGTCGAGAGCCCAGAAAAATAATTTCTTTTTGATGCCCGTGAGCTCTCCTCCTTTTGCAACAATGCGATCGTACACTTTTTCAAATAATCTAGGAACACAGCCAAATATTTCAGGTTGCACCTCTCTCAAATTTTCGGCTACCTTTTCAATACTCTCCGCATAATACACCGAAACGCCGAGATACAAATAGAGATAACATAGCACTCTTTCGTAAACGTGGTTAAGTGGAAGAAAACTTAATGCTCTACTTTGAGGAGTTACAGGTGCTAATGTTTCTGCTGCCATAATCTGACTAATAATATTATCATGCGATAACATTACGCCTTTAGGAACGCCCGTAGTTCCGCTGGTATAAAGCAGTGTAAATAAATCATGCGGTTGAATTCCTGATTTAATAGCTTCAACTTTTTCAGGTGCAGGATGAGCAATACCTTGATCAAGAATATGGGTCCAATGCGTTTTTCCTTCTAACTTATCAAAGCTAAACATCCCTTTAATTGATGATAAGTCTGAGCAAGCTAATTTCACTTTATCCCACAGGTCTTCAGTAGAAACAAAAACATATTTCACTTCTGCATCTTGCAATATAAATTTGAGATCTGCTTCAGCAATTGTGGGATAAACGGGAACGTGAATTCCTCCCACTTGCATCATGCCCAGATCCAGAAAATTCCATTCGGGACGATTATTACTTAAAGTGGCAATTTTATCACCTTTCTGAAAACCCATTGCAAGCAAGCCGAAGCTAATCAGGTTAGCTTGAGAAATCATCTCTCGGGCACTATGCTTTACCCATTGACCATCTACCTTACAGGCAAAGGCATCCAACTTATCACTATATCGCTCTTCATAGCGGTTTAAAAGATCAAACACTCTCGTTACTTCCATCTTTTCGAATTGCTTAGCTTTATGTCAAATATAGACTAGTGAAACGGAACATAAAAACTGGAAAGTGAATCCGGCAAAATAATTTTCCATAACCTCATACGTCTTTCATCGTATACCCGTAATTATTATGTCGATACAGACTGATTTCAGTAAGACGTTCAACTTGGAGCTACCCATCATTATGGCTCCTATGTTCCTAGTTTCAAACGA
Source organism: Bacteroidia bacterium (assembly GCA_038320345.1). GTDB lineage: Bacteria > Bacteroidota > Bacteroidia > AKYH767-A > OLB10 > JBBQED01. The sequence continues at coordinate 42,285 of JBBQED010000010.1, read as the reverse complement.
ACCCATGCTCCAAGCGGCGATGCGCAAAGGAATTATGGGCTCTTTTCCAACACTCAATTACCGCAAAGAAGGAGAACTCGATACTGTATTAAATAATCTTAATACCTATCGGGTAACCCATAATTGCAAGGGTAATTATGGAGTCAATCTCATTGTTCAGCAAACAAATCCACTCTATAAAAAACATCTAGAATCCTGTGTAAAAGCAAAAGTTCCTTTTTATATAACTTCACTCGGAAACCCCGAAGAAGTTATTAAACAAGCGCATGCTTATGGCGCTAAAGTATATTGCGATGTTACTAATTTGGTTCACGCAAAAAAATGTGCTTCAGTAGGCTGTGATGGATTTATTGCAGTAGGACAAGGTGCGGGTGGACATGCAGGACCGTATCCGCACATGATATTAATTCCAACGCTTAAAAAACACTTTCCTGAAATTCCAGTTATTGCTGCCGGTGGTATTGCTACAGGAGATGGGTTACTTTCTATACTTGCTTTAGGTGCTTCGGGGGCAAGTATTGGAACGCTGTTTATTGCGAGCCCAGAATCTAAAGTGAGTGATGAATATAAACAAGCTATCATCGATTCAGGCATGGAAGATATTGTCTTGACAGAACGTCTTTCAGGAACACCTTGTGCTATCATCAATACTCCTTACGCAAAAAAAATCGGAACTAAACAAGGCTGGTGGGAACGCTTACTGAGTAACAATTCCACTACTAAAAAATATTTTAAGATGCTTGTTCAGATTAAAGGAATGAAAAATCTGGAAGATGCCGTGAAACCTGGAAACTATAAAAATTTATGGTGCGCAGGACAAACTGTTGAATTGATTGATAAAATTACTCCTTGTGAGGAAATTATTGCGCGCCTGCAAATGGAAACTAATTCTGCATTAAAGAAGTTAAATAACGACTTTCAAAGCTGAACCTTATCGTGGACATCAAAAACATTTTCGAAAAAGCATCTTCTTCTTCTTTTGCACGTTGGATTTTAAACAGAGCTTTATGGAGGATGAATCCATTTAATGGTCCACATCAATTTGCGGTGAGCAAGATTGAACCGAAGACACTTGAACTAACGATTCCGTATATCCGCAAAAATAAAAATCACTTAAATGGAATTCATGCTTGTGCGTTAGCAACCGCCTGTGAATATATTAGCGGTTTAAGTTTAACTCGGCATCTTTCTATCGATGAGTATAGAATCATCCTGAAAGATATTCAGATGACCTATCATTATCAGGCAAAAATGGAAGCCACCATACGATACAGTTTACCTGATGAAGAAATTGAAAATTTAAAAAAGGTACTCAGTACGGAAGATGCAACATTTCGATGGTACACGGTAGAAATATATGATCGGAATCAACATCATATCTGCACAGGAAAAATTCATTGGCAGATTAAACCATGGAGTAAAACAAAAGTAAAATTGGAGGGTTAAACTCTGATTCCTACTTTTTCTGTAGCAGCAAACACGCCACCTAAGACTCCCAGAAAAGCTTTTGCCATCTTTGCTTTCAACGGTTTTTGACGACTCATCATAAGATCTACTTCTCCCATAAAATTTCCCCAATTAGAAGCATTCAAACAATCGAGTGCAACGGAAATCGTTGGAGTAACGGAATGAGCAGTATGCCACCACCCACAGGGAATAAACATCGTTTCACCAGGACCAACAACGAATGAAATAGGAGTTGCTTTTTTATACAACGGAAATTTTTCAAGATCCGGTTTGCCCACCACATCAACCATCGACATCCAAGGATTTGCAGGATCAGGATAAACAAACTCAGTTTGACTTGGAGGAATTACAGTAAATTCTTTCTGCCCATACAACTGCGTTATATACGCATGCAAACACATATAATCGTAATGCATATATGGAAATCTGCCTCCTGGACTCCCGAAAAATATTTCTAACGTATCCGCACCTCCTAAAAACTGTTCAGGAAGTAATTTACTATGTGTTCGATCAGGTAAGGCATAACTAAAACGCGGCGTTACATCAGGAAGTAATTCAGGATAATCACGGTCGATCTGTAACTTACAAGGATAAGGCGCGGGATTATCTTCCGTGCTGGTCATCATCAATTCAATATAATCCCCTAGTTTAAACCAAGTACCTTGCACTTTCACATCTCGACTTGCATAATGCTCTTTGAAAAAATCAGGAGTAAATTTATCTTTTGCAGGCCAGTCTTTACAGGCATCGCCAATCACTACAGGGTAATTTGCAAAGAGATGTTTTTCTGCGAATTCATCATATGACATACCGTACTTTTTCTCAACTACGATATTTCCCATGCGGGCCAGTTCAACAGTTTTAGTTGCCATGCTTTTTAAAGATGTGGGTCCGAAGATACAACGAAGATGAAAAATTCATAGAGTTGTTATGTTAAATGCAATTTTTCATTGGTAAATGAAGTTCTGACTCCTGTAATTAGACCGCGAAATCATAAATCTTCATGAAAGCGTTACAGGTCCTTTATTTCAGTCCTAAGCTTTAATACATTTGCAGGAGACAAAAAGTTACTCCAAACGATAATATACCTCTGATATCCACTTCAACTCATGAAAAAAATCCTCTTCCTGCTGCTCTTCTTCATTATTACAGGATTACTCCAAGCACAAACCGCACCCACAACTACAGCAATGACCCCAACTACTGAAGAGGAATATAATATGGGCGCTGTGGGTTATCGGCTATTTTTACAGATGGGTGTTGAATTAAAGAAAGGCTACAAAGTAAATGACATCGCTACTTACGAATATGGTGAGCGTAAGTCTGTTTTTAAGGGACTCTATCGTTCAGGAGATCAAAAACCATGCGCCATCATCATGGTCTATACGAAGCTCAGAGGCGCCCCTGAATACTATTGCATGCCAACTGTTGATGCTCCCGAAATCCTCTGGGATCGCTTCCGCATGAGCTTAGCAGGAGAAACGGATAACCTACAGGAGCAACTGCAATTCTTTGGCTTCGTGATTGCGAAAGGAATGATGTTATTCGCCACGAAATAATGAACAAGGATAAGGCAGTACTTTCTCTGCTGCTTTTGGTGTCTATACATATCTGTGAAGGGCAAAGCCTGATTAAAAAATTCTCTCAACTGAGCCGTCCGGAGAAAACGTGGACCGTATTCCATCTTTTCAAAGCCAAGAAAGCTTGGAACATTACAACTCAGGCGCGAATTGAAACACAAGCCGTTTTAAAAGATAGTGTACTAGATCAATTCCCTAATGGTGGGCAGGTAGATGCTTTTCGACATGCTTACTGGATGGCGCTGGAAACCAAAGGAGTAGGACCAAAAAGAGCTGAAAAATTAGGAAAAGCTCATGAAAAAGGCAATTACCGAGATTTTAAGAAAGGAAGGTTAGAAGAAGGAGCTCTACCCGATTCTCTATCCGGTGTTATGGATTTGTATAATAATCACCAGGGAATTTTGATTGCCCAGTTGAATCCTTCTGCTAGCGAAGAGCGTTTAAAAGAGCTGATCATTAGCGCTATAAAAGGTGGAGCGATGCGAATAATTAAACGGAATAATAAGGGCATCCGGGTCACCTGTGATGATGAAATTATAGTCCATACAGACACCAAACGATATTGGTACCTACCTTTTTGCCTAATCAGATCCGATAATTCGCCCTGAAAACGCCTCCGTTCATACACCTTTCATACTCCTGCTTTTAGAATGCCTTACCTTCGTATTCCGATATCACAAAATCAATTTCCTTCCATGCGTAAATTACTTTACTCTCTTGTTGTCTTATTAATCATTCATGTAAATGTAAAGGCTCAAGATAATGCTGCACCATCTGGAATTATTTTTCAGGATCTTACTTACGAGCAAGCTATCGCGAAATCGAAAGCAGAAAACAAACCAGTATTTCTACATGGATTTGCCGCTTGGTGTCACTACTGCGAATACATGAAAGATAGTATTTATCCTGATGCTGAAGTCGGCAAATTTTACAATGCCCATTTTATCTGTATCAAATTAGATATGGAGAAAGAAGGTAAAGATTTAAATAAACGTTTAAAGATTACCAGCTTCCCCACTTATGTATGGTTTGATGGAAGTGGAGATATGATTCATAGAGTTGGAGGACGTCGTTATAAAGCAGATTTTTTGAAGATCGGAGCTGAGGCAATTGATTCAACAAAACAATTCCGCACCTTCGATAAAAAATTTAAGGCTGGATTAATGTCTCCGGATGAAGCAGGAAATTATTTCCGCATGATTGCACAGGGAAGTATGGATAATCAAGAAACTATCAATGGTTACTTGTTAGGAATTCCGGATGATAAATTTACTGATGCACCTTACTGGAAAATCATCAATGATTATTTCCGTGATGTAAATCAACCCGCAATGGGAAGAGTGCTTGCCAGAAGAAAAGATTTTGCAGCAAAATATGGTGCTGATAGTGTTGACAATCGCATCCTCAATAATTACAATAGTGCGCTCATGCAGAAAGTTCAACGACTGGATAGTATAGGATATGATGCACTCATTGCAAAAATCAAATCTTCCAAAATAGATCTTGCGGATAAGATTGCGGCTTATGCAGATATGAATAAGATGAAAATGAAATCTAAATGGACAGAATATCTAGCTGCTGCTCCTGCTTTTATTGACACCTATTGTAAAGATGATCACCGTCGATTAAATGAAGTAGCTTTTGTTTTTTATGAAAGAACTTCTGATACTTTGCTTCTGAAAAAGGCTGAAGACTGGGCGAAAGAAGCTGTAAAACTAAACGACAATTACAAGTACAATCATACTTTAGCGTCGCTGGCCTATCGGTTAGGCGATAAAGATCTTGCGCTAAAAACCGGTAATCACGCGTTAGAACTCGCGAACGCTACTGCGCAAGATGCGAAGACAACAAAATTGCTGTTAGAGAAAGTAAATGAATTGAAATGATTTTCGATTGAAAAAATTTCAGTTTGAAAGTTTTGCCTTTACCGAAAAATAGTGACCAGTAGTGTTCATTTTGAATTACGCTGACGAAACTTGACTTTCAAGCTATAACATTTAGCATTGGTTGCCAAACAATAGTGAATAAGGCTCAATGATTGATGTAATCATCTGTTCCAAATCGTTTTCGGGATTTTAATATTTATCGCTTTCGATTTGTATTTATTTTCCGAAAACTTGTACGCCATTAATAAAGGTAGATTGGACTTTAAATTTAAACAATTCTTCTTCCGGGGCATTCATAAGATCTTCTTGTAGGATAACAAAGTCGGCGAATTTACCGGGTTCAAGGCTTCCTTTTTCATGTTCTTCAAATCCTGAATATGCGGCCCAGATAGTCATCGCTTTTAAGGCTTGCTCACGTGTTAACGCATTCTCTTTTTGAAAACCATTTGCTGGAAAACCCTTTTGATCTTTCCGTGAAACAGCAGCATAGAAACCGAAGAGGGGATTAATATCTTCCACAGGAAAATCACTACCATCGGCAATCATTCCATTTTGTTCCAACAATTGTTTGTAGGCATACGCAGTTTTTAAGCGTATCGGCCCTACTCTATCGCCAGCCCAATACATATCACTCGTAGCATGAGTAGGCTGCACTGAAGGAATGATACTATAGTCACGGAAGATATAAAAATCACTAGGGTTTAACACCTGAGCATGTTCAATTCTCCAGCGCAAATCATTTTTTCCTTTTAGCACCGAACTATAAATATTTAGGAGTAACCGATTTGCGGAATCGCCAATGCAATGTGTATTCAACTGAAAACCGATTTCCGCAGCAATGCTAGCCGCCATCCGTATCGAGTCAATATCTGAAAGTAAAAAACCGAAATGAGCATGCAAATCTGAATAAGGCTCCAGCATACAAGCACCTCTTGAACCTAATGCACCATCCGCATACAATTTAAAAGATCTTACATTCATCATCTCCGTTTTGTATTTCCCATGAATTCGGTAATACGCAGCGTTAGATGAATCATAGGATGCCATGATGTACATCCTCATTTTCAATTCACCGGCTTTTTGCAAAGAATCGAGAAATTCGATTACCTCATGATCAAGACCGGCATCATATACTGTAGTGAGTCCTTTTTCAAAACAATTTTTTTGTGCTGACATCATTGCTGTTGCACGATCCTTATCTGCTGGGACTGGAATTTTTAGTTTCACCAGATCAACAGCATTATCAATTAGCAATCCTGTGAGCTTTCCATTATTCTTTAAGATCTCGCCACCAGAAATTTTAGTAGCTTCTGTAATTCCGGCAAGATCCAATGCCTTCTGATTCACTAAGGCCGCATGTCCGTCGATGCGCATTAGAAAAACCGGAACCTCTGGAAATAAACTATCCAACTTCGACTTATCCGGAAATTCTTTTATCGTCCAATCATTCTGATCCCATCCTCTACCAAACACCCACCCCATAAATCGTCGATCTTTATACGTAGCAAGTGTATCAACGATGTCCTCAAAGGAACTGGTACCGATGAGCCATGTTTTTGCAAGATCGATTCCATACCCATAAAAATGACAATGTGCATCGATAAAACCAGGATAAACAAATTTTCCTTGAAGATCAATTTTGTTTTTATACTTTAATTTTAAGATTGACTCAGATGTTCCTGCGGCGTAGATTTTTCCATCTTTCACAGCAAATGCTTGTACGATTTGAAACGAACTATCTACGGTATAAACGTTCCCATTTACATAGACCGTATCTACGTCGTATTTATTTGTACAGGCTGTGCAGCTCAATACTACAACTACGAACATGAAAAATAATTTCATAAGATTAGGAATTTTCTCGGTGAATAAATGAAGAGCTAGCTTGAGCAAGTGGAGTCATAATAATATCATTGAGCACAACATGTGGAGGACGACTCGCTGCAAAGTAAACCACCTCAGCAACATCATCCGCACCTAAAGGTTGAAATCCTTGATACACTTGTTTTGCTCTTGCTGCATCACCCTTAAAACGCACCACTGAAAATTCTGTTTCTGCTGCGCCAGGATTCACACAAGTCACTTTAATTCCATAAGGCAACATATCGAGTCGCATTCCTTTACTGATAGCATCTACTGCATGTTTAGTAGCACAATATACATTTCCCTTCGGGTATGCTTCTTTTGCAGCTGTAGAACCAATATTAATAATATGTCCTTTCCCTTGGGCAATCATCCACGGCATAATTACGCGACTCACATACAGCAAACCTTTCACATTGGTGTCAATCATCACTTCCCAGTCGTTGATATCACCTTCCTGAATCGTTGATAATCCAGAGGCTAGTCCGGCATTATTCACCAGCACATCGATTTTTTTCCAGTCGTGGGGAAGTGCATTTAATTCATCATTCACCTCCTGATTTTTTCTCACATCGAAACACAGACTATACACTTTTGTAGCATAGGTATCGCGGATGATTTGTTCTAGTTCATCAAGTTTTTCTTTACGTCGACCGGTAATTATCACATCATAGTGATGTTCTGCAAACTTAAGAGCAATGGCACGACCAAATCCGGAACTTGCACCGGTAATAAGAGCAATAGGCATGATAAAATAACTATTTAGATGAGAGATTCAATTTACTATTTTTATAACTATATCCGAAATAAATCACGAGACCAACAAGCAGCCAGATGGTAAATCCGATCCAATTACGAACATGAATTTGCGCCATGAGATACAAACATGTGATGATTCCTAGAACAGGAATTAGCGACAATTTATTTTTCAGGCTAAAGAAAGACATCAATCCAAAAACAATAAAGAAAATAAACATTGGGATTGCATCAATATCAGTAAAAGGATTTACATGATCATGAGCCCATTCCTGCTGATAAAACACTACATACAGTATTGTAATTAAGTACAGCAACGGCATGATGATACTACCATTGATATAGGGTACTCTGAATTTACGCGGCACCTCTTTATGTTTCTGCAACATCAATACACCACCACAAACCAATATAAATGCAAATAAAGTTCCAATGGAGCAGAGATCTACTACAGTATTCATATCAATAAAAAATATGGGAACCCCAACCAATAATCCAGTAATGATTGTTGCAAATCCTGGAGTTCCATATTTAGGATGAACGCGAGAAAATGCTTTCGGCAACAAACCATCGCGACTCATACTCATCCAAATCCTCGGTTGACCTAATTGAAAAACCAGCAATACACTAGCCATTGCCACAACAGCACTCACGGCAATAATACCACCGATCCAATGTAAGCCAATGCGGTTAAAAACAAATGCAAGAGGATCATCAACACGCAGTTCTTTATAGTTCACCATACCCGTAAGCACCAAGGCAATCAAAATATAGAGAATCGTACAAATGATAATCGAGTACATCATTCCACGAGGTAAATCGCGCTGGGGATCATGACATTCTTCAGCGGTAGTCGATATGGCATCAAATCCAATATAGGCAAAAAAGACTGCTGATACTCCTGCCAGAACGCCACCCATACCTTCCGGCATAAACGGCACCCAGTTTTCGGGAATCACATAAAAGCATCCTGTAATAATTACCAGAACAACTACTACCAGTTTAATCGCCACCATGATATTACTGGCATTCCTAGTTTCTTTGATTCCACGGTACACCAGCGCTGTAATAAGAATATTGATAACCAATGCAGGAATATCGAGGATAATTCTGATGCCCGCTATCAGTGGAGCCGTAATCCATGCTTGATACGCTTCCGACTTCAACACTAACGGATCTGCGTTACCGCTAATGCTTTCTGCAAAGGCTCTTTTAGCAGAAAAATAATCAATGCCGGTCCATGCAGGAAGATGAATTCCATCTGCAAAACCCAATGCTGGAATTTTGATATGTGTTAATAGCGTGGTAAAATATCCTGACCAAGAAATTGCAACAACAATATTTCCGATTGCATATTCCATGATCAATGCCCAGCCAATAATCCAAGCAAATAATTCACCGAAAGCCACGTAGGAATAAGTATAGGCAGAACCAGAAACTGGAACAAGACTGGAGAATTCTGCGTAACAAAACGCAGCGAATCCACAGGCGATAGCCGTAAAAAGGAAAAGGAAAATAACTCCGGGACCACCATCCGCACTTGCCTGACCGATGGTACTAAAAATTCCAGCACCAATGATAGCCGCAATACCAAATGCAGTGAGATCACGAACGCCCAGATGTTTCTTTAGCGCACCGTGTTCACTACTATTGCTATCCTCCACTTGCTGTAGGATCTTACTAAGACTCTTTTTCCGGAATAGGTTCATAGGATATTAGGTTCAGGATACAAAGAAAACCGAAATGTTGGAATGAGGGTTAGTCGGACTTTTTAATTTGGATTTTTTTAGCTGTTCCGCAAAATGCTAGCATCAATAAGAGAATGGCAGGCATTTTATAACGAACGAGGTTCCCTAGAACGGGTGAAGTAAATCCGACTAAGGCAAATAATCCAAGGGCAGCGAAGAGTGCCAATAGTGACAAGGGTGATCGAATGACTGAATTCCACGATGACTTCATTATTAGCACTACTATGATAATTGGGAATACAAGATTTTCGAGTGCAAGAGGAATCATCCACCACTGCTTCAATTCCCAGAAAAACGGACGGAACATGCAAAAGCCGATGGCTTCTGGGAGTCTTTTCAGAAAACTAGCGGTAGTAGGTGCCAACATAATAGGGTCGACAATACTTCCAGATCCAGAAAACACCGCAAAGCGATACATATTCAGCTGCTTACCATACAGTAAGGATGGTAATGACAACGGTGGATACCACTCCCCTGCAATCAAAATAGCTCCGAGAAATAAACTATACGTGATTGTAAAAATCAGCAATGGAGATGTCTTTTCATTTTTCTTAACACAATACCAAGCTATTAATCCAGGAATCAAAATCAACAGCAGATACATCTTGATAAAAAGAAAAACAAAACTTACAATGATCAATTTCAAAATATTAGCTGTTGTTGGCTTGTTCATTACCGACTGAAAAATCAGTAAAAGTGCACCAAGGACGAACAAGAGTACAGGCTCTTTTAAAACTCCTGACCCCCAAACTAAAACATTCGGAAGAAAAAAAGGAAAGATGAAAATCAAAGAGGGCGAAAAATTAGGTATATTAATATTCGCAAAGGCTTTGTATAACCAAGTCAGGCCGAGAAACGCGAGGAAGTTCATCCAGACCACATGCACTTCATAATATCCGAAAGAAAAAATGCGAATCAGCGTATTCACTCGGATGATGGTCCTACTATCGTTATAATAACTATCGAAACCGCTATCGTACCAGAGGATCAATTGGTGGCGATAGACATCTAATATTTTAGGATCTCCTCCGATCCCGGTAAAAATATGTAAGAAGTAAGAGGGGTTTTTGCGGAAAATTTCAAAGAGTGCATCTGCATCTTTTACATAATTAATAGTATCTCCAAATCCATAATAGAACCGATAGATATATCCAAGAGCCAATCCAATAAAACATTTCAAAGCAAAATAATAGGAAGTCCACACTGGCTTTATGCCGGGCACTTGCATCCATTTCACACGACTGATCATCCACATGACCAGCAATAAATGAATGATGAATAAAAAATAATTCATGAGCCCTGAAACTTAAGTAAGAATGCAGGGGTGTAAGACATCCATTTTCGGCTACCCAGCGACGTTATGGTAAGCATCAGAAATGGAATTGCCGGAACTTTATATCGTACTAGTGCACCAAGAATAGGTGTAGTAAGACCAGTGAGGATAAATAACGAAGCCGAAAAAAACAATGCGACAAAGAAAATATCAGGGAGTGATTTTAATTGTGAAAAGCGAATTGCTGCCATGCAAACAAAAATTAGAATGAGAATCAAGGTGTTTTCCAATGCAGCGGGCGCCATCATCACCGATGAAACTTCCAATAAAGTGGGTCGTAGTAAAGTAGTGAAAAATGCAGGAATCGCATTCGTTATTAAACTTTCCCAGGAAGGATCCAGCTGAGGAATGTTAATTACACTCTTCGCCTGTTCTAGACCTGCCACCTTATAAAATTCTTGCTGTTTCGCAGCCAGTAACACTGGTATTTCTCCTTTCACCAGAATCGGTGCAAAAAATCCTAGGGCAGCAAAATAAATAATATGAATAGCTGAAGTAGTAAGCAATCGGTAACGTTTAATTTTTTTCATCAGCATCCATGCAATAACGCCTGGTAAGATGGCAAAGAAGATATATGCTTTTATAGTCAACAAGCAGAATATATACCCAATAATCCAAATTAATTTTCTTTTGCTAAATCTTTTATCTTCCATCAAACATTGCATCGTAAACAATAATCCTCCTATTGCAAAAAGAAGGAAGGCTTCCTTAATCATTCCGGAACTCCACAATAATGTTGATGGCATCAGGAAAACAATTACCATCATCATAAATTCCCGATTACGATAAGCGGAAGTAAAAACATTGTAAATACCTGTTAGTCCCATCATCGCCAGAAAACTCATGATCACCGTATGAGGAAAATAAGTTCCAGCATCAAATAAACGCATTACTGCATTTAAGCGGATCATCGTTCTGCTATCATTAAAAACCAGATCCGTATTATACCAGTTCAGCATAGCATCATAATACGGTTGTAAATGAGGACTATCGCTACCAATTCCAGTCACCATTCTGAAAAAATCTATAGGATGCGACAATAAGGCTTGATAAATCACACCTGAATCGTCATAATAACGGAAAATATCAGCATATTTTCGGTCAGGGTAATAACGAGTATAGATCAGAAACAGCGCAATTCCTGCGATTATTTTAATCACAAACAACACCCGAAAGGTACTCAGAGAGACCGTTTCATGACGAAATAAACGCATTTTCCCCATGATAAAGAGGAAGATAGCACCGTAACCTAGGGAGAGGCAAAACTCCAGCATATCTGCCAAAGGTATAAAAACCCTTCCGCGTAGATTAATTACCTTTGCAGCTTATTGAAGATCCTTAAAAAAACCTGTTTCAATGTCTACTTTAACGGAAGAAATTATTACCGCGGATACCGCCTCTAAATTGGGCCTTTTACCGGAAGAGTTTGAAAAAATCAAACAGATCTTGGGTCGCACACCAAACTTTACTGAACTGAGTATTTATTCAGTGATGTGGTCGGAACATTGTTCTTATAAAAATTCAATTACATGGCTGAAGACCTTACCAAAAAAAGGTCCTCATTTGCTCGCAGAAGCTGGTGAAGAGAATGCGGGACTTGTGGCTATTGGTGATGGATTAGCTTGCGCCTTCAAAATTGAATCTCATAACCATCCTTCCGCAATTGAGCCCTATCAAGGTGCGGCAACAGGTGTTGGAGGCATCAACCGTGATATTTTTACCATGGGTGCACGGCCAATTGCTCAACTCAATTCATTACGTTTTGGAAATCCTGAGTTGGAACGTACCAAATGGTTAATGCGTGGTGTAGTGAAAGGAATTGGAAATTATGGAAATGCATTTGGCGTACCTACTGTTGGTGGAGAAGTATTCTTTGATGAATGTTTCAACGTTAATATTCTCGTGAATGCGATGTCGGTTGGACTAGTAAAAGTTGGGGAAACCGTTTCTGCTACTTCACATGGTGCAGGGAATCCCGTTTATATTGTTGGTTCAAGTACAGGCAAAGATGGAATTCACGGAGCAACGTTTGCTTCAGGTGATTTACATGATGATTCGCATGAAGATCTTCCTTCCGTTCAAGTAGGTGATCCATTCATGGAAAAATTATTATTGGAAGCAACACTTGAAGTAATTAAAACTGGCGCTGTCATCGGAATGCAGGATATGGGTGCAGCAGGAATTATATGCTCTACGAGTGAGATGTCGGCAAAAGGAAAACACGGAATGAAAGTTAATCTTGATCGTGCTCCTACACGTCAAGCGAATATGAAGGGATGGGAAATTCTTTTAAGTGAATCACAGGAGAGAATGCTTGTGGTAGTAGAAAAAGGACGTGAAGCGGAAGTAGAAAAAGTTTTTGAAAAATGGGATTTGAATTGTACGCAGATTGGCGAAGTTACAACTGGGGATCGACTTCATTTTTATATGCATGATGAATTGATTGCTGATGTTCCTGCTGACTCATTAGTGTTAGGTGGCGGAGCTCCGGTGTACGAACGTGAATATCGTGAGCCTGCTTATATCGCACAAAATAAAGCTTTCAAAATCGAAAGTGTAAAGGAAGAAAATAATTTGAAGGCTATCATGGAACATCTTGCAAGCCATCCGAATATTGCTTCTAAAAGATGGGTAACTACTCAGTATGATTCGATGGTGGGTACGATTAACATGACTACCAATCGTCCTTCGGATGCTGCTGTTGTTGATGTGCGTGGCACGAACAAAGCCCTTGCTTTAACGGTAGATTGTAATTCACGTTATGTACATGCAGATCCAGAAACAGGTTGTTCAATTGCGGTAGCTGAAGCTGCTAGAAATATTGTTTGTGCAGGTGGTGAGCCCTCCGCAGTGACCAATTGTTTGAATTTCGGAAATCCTTATAATCCGGAAGTGTATTGGCAGTTTGTACATGCGATAAAAGGAATGGGAACCGCTTGTCTGAAATTTGAAACTCCTGTTACTGGAGGAAATGTAAGTTTTTATAATCAGTCGAAGAACGAACAAGGTGAAGTGCCTGTCTTCCCTACTCCTACTATTGGAATGGTTGGCATATTGGCAGATAAAAACCGATTGATGACGCTTGATTTTAAAAATGAAGGCGATACTATTTTCTTGTTGGGAACCTCTAGAAATGATATCAGCTCCTCCGAATATTTATATTCCTTTAAAGGCGTAAAAAATTCTCCGGCTCCATTTATCGATCTTAATGAAGAATGGGGAGTACAACAATTAACGAAGGCGTTAATACAAGCTGCTTTAATTGAAAGTGCACACGATGTATCCGACGGAGGATTGTTTATTACCTTATTAGAATCTTCTTTACCAAACGGTTTAGGATTTCGTATTGAATCAGATGATGAACTGCGTAAAGATGCGTTTCTTTTTGGTGAAGCACAAAGTAGAATCGTAGTGAGTGTAAGTCCTGATAAGTTGGATGAGTTTGTGGAAATGGTTGCGGATAGTGAAGTCGATTTCACCAATCTGGGAGAAGTAGGTGGTGCGGAAGTAATGATCGATGATCAAGCTTATGGCAGTATCGCACATTACCATGATTTATATAACAACTCCATGCATAAAATGATGAATCAGGAATAAGATCCTGATGCCTGAAAACAGTTAACGGAATGAAATTGAATTTTCATTCCGTTTTTTTTAAATCTGCTTTCTCTAGATTACAAAGTCCTAACTTGACAAGAATAAAATGCTTAAGAAATTTCTCAAACTGATCGGATGGATTGCACTCTGGTCATTCGTACTGAGTATTGTTGTTACCATTATTTATCGCTTCGTTCCAATTCCTGTGACTCCGCTCATGATTCAAAAATATTTTGAAATGGAAGACGGACATATTACAAAAACGTGGATGCCTTTAGAAAAAATTTCTTCGAATATGCCTCTTGCAGTAATCACCGCAGAGGATCAAAAATTTGAAGATCATTTTGGGTTCGATATAGATGCGATCGAAAAAGCTGCGAAGTACAACGAGAAACATCAGGGTAAAAAAGTTAAAGGGGCCTCTACTATCAGTCAGCAGACTGCGAAGAATGTTTTTTTATGGCCTTCTCGGAGTTGGATCAGAAAAGGATTTGAAGTGTATTTCACTTTTCTAATTGAAATTTTCTGGAGCAAGGAAAGGATAATGGAAGTCTACTTGAATGTTATTGAAATGGGGCCGGGCATTTACGGTACTGAAGCAGCCTCCCATTATTACTTCAATAAATCTGCATTAAAATTAACTAAACCCGAAGCAGCGGCTATCGCTGCAATCTTGCCAAACCCTGTGAAATGGTCGGCATCGAAGCCCACTCCATATATCGTACGTAAAAAAGCATGGATACTACGACATATGGGAGGTATGGATCTCAAAGAATTTTAGAATTCTTAAAAACCGATATTAACTCCAGCTCTGATAATTGGATTTGTATAATAAGTATAGGGATCCTCAATCACGTTAAATAATACCAGCAGATTGAAAGTAGAATTATTTCCAATTGGAGAGAGATATCCACCACCAACTAAAAGGCTATTAATATTCTGACGCTTCAACTTGTACGTGAAATCATCAAACACTTCTGCATTGAGCACTTCATACTCAGCATAAGCCATTGCTTGCTCTATAACTTTGTATTGACCGAACACCCTGCCACCGTAGGTATCTGTTTTGTATTCATAACCTTTGTATCGGTTATCTTTCAGGTAAGAATAGGATGGTCCAAGGCCTGCAGCCAGTTTCTCTGTAAATTTATAACCGATTATTGGAGCAACATTAATATAGGTCACATCCCCAAACTGCAATCCGAGATCGCCCCCAAAAAACAAACGATCTTTGAGAGAAGTTTCTCTCGGAGGTGGGGGAACCCCAAAATCGGGATTCAGAGAAGGAGCATTTTCCTGAGCTAAGCAGGATGCTGCACAGAGGCAGTAAAATGCAGATAGAAGAAGAAGTCTTTTCATGATTAAGTAGGACAATCAAAGATAAACAAATCAAGGTATTCTTTTACTTTGTACGCAATATGACAAATAAACTACAGTGGTATCTAGTGAGCGGCGCTTCTAACGGAATCGGCTTCGAAACTGCACTTCATCTTAGCAAAATAGAGGGAATTGGAGTGATTTCTATTGCCCGCAATTTGGAACGTTTAAATCAACTCAAAAGTATTGCAGGTCCTCATTTAATTATAAAGCAATATGATCTGTTGAAAAATGATCCACTCACCTTTTCAAAGTTTTTCCAAGAACACGGAATTGAACAGCTACATGGTATCGTGAATAATGCCGGCCAACTGATCAATAAACCATTTTCGGAAATGCGACTTTCAGATCTGGAATCCACGTATCAGGTCAATGTTTTTGCGCCCTACTTGCTTATTCAGGAACTACTCCCCTTTCTCACTGCTGCCAATGGTGCGCATGTAGTAAATATCAGTAGCATGGGTGGCATTCAAGGGATTTCAAAATTTCCGGGGTTAAGTGCGTATAGTTCTTCGAAAGGTGCTTTATGTACCCTCACTGAATGTTTGGCGCTCGAATTAGTTGCGCAAAAAATCTCGGTAAATTGTTTAGCATTAGGAGCTGTTCAAACTGAAATGTTGAGCGCTGCATTTCCGGGATATAAAGCACCTCTTGAACCGGCTCAGATGGCGGAATTTATTTCTTGGTTTACCTTGAAAGGACAAACATTTTTTAATGGTAAAATACTTCCTGTAGCTTTAAGTAATCCTTAAGCTAAAAAGTATCATCAAAAATATATTTCAACTGATGAATATATTCTGTCACTAACATTTTAATCCATTTAGAAAATATAAAATCGCCACTACTAATCAGCAGTTACCATTTCATTTTTCCATCAATAATTTCATAGATGGAATATCCGGAAATTGTTTCAACTTTTAGTTTATTATTCAAATGATGAATGATAATATTGATGATGGTAGGATCAGGAATTTTCAGGGAATCGTACTTCAGAAAAATGCAATTCGCAGGTTGATAATATCCTGAATAGTGCAATCCATCAACACACGCCAATTGCCTTCCAATTTTATTTGCAGCATATTGATTCAATGTTGGTACCTTCAGAATGATTTCATGTGCTTTAACAGGTTCTTGTGCTTTCAAATCTGCTTGAAGGCAGAGCATTAGCAAGAACACAACGAGGCGCATCATTACTTCAAGTTACATCAATTTGCGTTTTTTATGACATAAATTAGTTCAATCTCTTACATCCTCGCTTCCTGATGATCTTGTCATCACTTATATTTGGTTGTATTATACTACTGAGCACTAAACTATGAACCACCGTATAGGTAATATGTCTGATTATCACGCTGCTTACCAGCAGAGTGTAGAAAATCCTGAAGCCTTCTGGGGAGCACTAGCGGAGCGGTTCAGTTGGAAAAAAGGCTGGGAAAAGGTATTAGAATGGGATTTCGACCAATTTAATGTAGAATGGTTCAAAGGAGCTCGACTAAATATCACTGAAAACTGTCTTGACCGTCACTTGGAAACAAGGGGTGATCAAATAGCAATTATCTGGGAAGCTAATAATCCAGAAAAACACAGCCGACATATTACGTATCGTCAGTTACATGCTGAAGTTTGTAAGACTGCCAATATGCTTAAAAAACTTGGTGTCAGAAAAGGAGATCGCGTTTGTATTTATCTACCGATGGTTCCCGAAGCAGCTATCGCGATGCTGGCATGTGCAAGAATCGGTGCGATACATTCAATTGTTTTTGCAGGATTTTCAGCTCAATCGTTATCCGACAGAATCAATGATTCGGAATGCTCGATGGTAATTACTGCTGATGGAGCTTTCAGAGGTGCTAAAGCAATTGGTTTAAAAGAAATTGTTGACGTAGTACTAAAAAGTTGTACCACAATAAAAAATGTGTTGGTGTTGCGTCATACGTTGAGTGAAGTGGAAATGCTTGACGGTCGTGATCATTGGTGGCATGATGCTATTCATGATTGCACTGAAGATTGTCCTGCAGAAAGTATGGATGCAGAAGATATGTTATTCATATTATACACATCCGGATCAACAGGTAAACCAAAAGGTGTGGTTCATACAACAGCTGGATATATGGTGTGGGCATGGTACACATTTGTAAATGTATTTCAATATGATCCCGGTGATATTTACTGGTGTACTGCAGATGTTGGCTGGATCACTGGTCACTCCTATATTGTGTATGGTCCGCTGCTTGCGGGGGCAACTACCTTAATGTTTGAGGGCATCCCTACATGGCCAGACGCCGGTAGATTCTGGCAAGTAATCGATAAACATCAAGTCAATATTTTTTATACGGCACCTACTGCCATTCGAAGTTTGATGGCTCAAGGTAACGAGTTCGTATATCCCTACTCGTTAGCTTCCTTAAAAACGTTGGGCTCTGTTGGTGAACCCATCAATGAAGAAGCATGGCAGTGGTATTATGATAATATTGGCAAAGGAAATTGCTCTGTTATCGATACTTGGTGGCAAACAGAAACAGGAGGTGTAATGATTTCTCCTCTGGCGCATATCACTCCTGTAAAACCAACTTTTGCAACACTTCCTCTTCCCGGGGTTCAACCATTACTTGTTGATGGAAAAGGAAATGAATTGACGGGAATTAATGTAGAAGGAAATTTGTGCATTCGTTTTCCTTGGCCAGGAATGTTACGCACTACGTATGGTGACCATGAACGATGTAGACTAAATTATTTTTCCACGTATCCAAATTTATATTTTACTGGCGATGGCTGTCGAAGAGATCATGATGGTTATTATCGAATCATAGGTCGTGTGGATGATGTGATTAATGTATCGGGCCATCGACTAGGTACTGCAGAAGTTGAGAACGCCATCAACGAACATCCGCACGTTATTGAATCCGCAGTAGTTGGATTTCCGCATGCCATCAAAGGTCAGGGGATATATGCTTTTGTGATCTGTGATCATACTACTGATCATGAGGAAATTCGCAAGAAAGAAATTCTTGAGGTTGTCAGTAAAGTTATCGGGCCTATTGCAAAGCCAGATAAAATTCAATTTGTAAGCGGACTTCCAAAAACAAGATCTGGAAAAATTATGCGCCGTATCTTGCGTAAGATTGCAGAAGGCGAAACGAACAATCTCGGTGATACCTCCACACTTCTAGATCCAGCAATTGTAGAAAGCATTATGAATGGTGCCGTAAAATAATAGTTGAAGCTAAGGAAAGTTAGCGTTAGTTTTTGTAAAGATCAACGAACTTGTTTATCGAGCAATTCATTTCCTGTTCTGAAAAAATAAATCAACCAACTCACTGAACCGAATAATTTAAATGCATCTTTCATAAAAGTATCTTGCGGGATCGGCATTGGAAAAAGTTTGATTAATGTCGACATCCCTAAGAAGAAAAAGGCAAGTCCTAGTGCGATAAAATCACTGTTTAGCAAACGATTTTTATAGCGTAAGAAAAACAGCAAATAAATATTGAAATAGGTGAGTAGCACAGCATTTTCCGGGATATGGAGATAAAAAGGAAATACTGTTTCATGTAAGAGATACAAATCATCAAGGGTCATCAGCAACGTAATTAATCCGCTGAACAAGATGAAATAAAACTCTTCCTCTAAGTATTCATTATTCTTGATTCGATATGCTACCAAAAAACAAATCATAGCAGAGCAACTCCATATTACAATACCGAAGTTAGAAAAGAAGCCCAGATAAAATGGAGCATTCATAATTGCTGTAGGATCCTTTGTGAGATAATCTAGTGGAATTCCTTTTTCAGTACATGCAAAAATGGCCATCAACAATAGCAACAAGGTAATCAGCCATGAGATGAGCATGACCGGAGTAAGTGTTCGGAATTGTTCTGAGATACTGCGCATCAATTATCCTTTATCGCCTAGAATCTGTTTTTTCTGTAGGTTAAACTCATCATCCGTAAGCAATCCTTTTTCTCTTAAACTTCCCAGCTTTTCAATCCTTTCCAACTCCTTATCGAATTGCTCGCTTCCATTGTTATGGACAATCGAGGGAGCATAAGAACCCGTTCTTTTAACTCTTTCTCCCGGATCACTCTTCTTTTTAAGAAACATCCAGACTAAAGCGATTAGGAGGATCACTCCTACTATTATATTGAAAATAAACAGAATAGAATTTGTGTGATTCGATTGACGGTTATCCCCCATTGCACCATCTAGTTCTGCCTGAAGGTTTTTATTCTCCTGACTCAAGCGAGCACGCTCAGCTTCTGCAGCATTAATCGATTCCCGCTGACTTCTCAAAAGATCAAGAAGAGAATCCTGACGCAACTTCAACTGCAAAACCATTGTGTTCAAGCTATCAATCAATAGATTACGTGTAGAATAAATTACTGGTGTGGTTGGAAATGCAGGAGCAGGCTTCACTTTAACCCGTATACTTCGAAGGGTAGAATCCTGAGCAGAAACCTGAAAAACGGGACTTATTACAAAAAGAGCAAAGACCAACAGTAAACGAGTTGTATATGATCGGATGGAAGAGCGAAATTCAGTTTTAAATTTTGCCTGCATAGTCTGGTCCTTTTGCTCCTGATGGCAGGAGACGGTTTTATCGGGGTTAATCTACGAAAATCTTTGGCAAAGGTAACCTATGGAGGCGTGCAAATCCAGTATTTTTGCTGTAAATTTGATATAATAATCAAGTCAGCCGGATTTACGCTCCGGTATTTCTGGGCAGCACCAGAAATAAATGAGTAACACCAAGAGCATTATTGAAGACCTGTTTCAACGAGACTGGTCAGCAGGATTGTTTTGCTAAAATTAAAATAGTAGATATTCCTCGGCTTAGTTATTATAGAAAGCCGGTGGTTAGATGAATTAATAAATGAAATCGTTTACTAATTATTTCGTACATCCCTCCTCTTCTTCGAATACATTTCGGATTAGTAAAATGATTCTTTTTGTGAATTTGTTAATTCTTACTTTTCAATCCAAGGGACAAGCGCCATTAATTCATTATTACGGAAGTGTACATTCCCATTCTCAATATTCGGATGGGAATATGGGAAATTCTTTAGCTTACCTCAATGTAAAATCCTGTTTTCAATATGTAAAAAATTCTCAGCATATTAATTTCTGGGGGATATCTGATCATAATCACAGCCAAGCTGGAATGTTAGTCGCTAATTTCCGCAAAGGAGTACTTGAAGCAGATTCGGTAAATCAGAATGGGATATTTCCAACGATGTATGGAATAGAATTCGGAACTATTAGTGCAGGTGGACATCTTGTATTTTACGGAATCGATAGTTTGGTAGGTTGGGAAACGGGCAATTATGATATTTTCAACGGACAGACTGATTATGCAGGATTGTTTCAGAAAATAGCATCCAGAGGAGATCATGCATTTTGCATCCTTGCACACATGAATAGTACCGATTATGGAAATATTATCGGGTCTCCTTACAATGCAATAACTGATTCTGCAATATCGGGAATCGCTATGCGTAATGGACCTGCATTTTCAACGGACACTGTTTATGGAAATCCTTCAACAAGTACTTTCTTCGCTCGATTTCAGGATTTACTAAAAAAGGGCTATCACCTCGCACCTACCATCGATCAAGATTGTCATTATATTAATTTCGGCAGAGGACAAGAAGGAAGGACTATTGTGATCAGTGATAGTTTAACGAGATCAGCATTGTATCGTGCATTTCATAACAGAAGATTTTATGCAAGTGACGACTGGAATATTCAAGTAAATTTTTCGGTTAATGGAAACATCATGGGAAGTATTGCAAATGGAACTACTAATCCTGGCATAACAGTAAGTATTACGGATCCTGATGGAGAAACTGCAAGCAGTATAAAAATCTGGTATGGCATTCCAGGCAATGGAGTAGCTAGTACTGCACTCACCAGTAATACACTCAACAATTCACTTAGCTTTACACATACTATAGCAGTAGGAAGTACTTATTATTATTTTGCTGAGATTACCCAACCGGATGGAGATAAAATCTGGACCGCTCCCGTTTGGTACACGCATCAGAATACACCATTGCCAATAGAATTACTAAGTTTTGATGTTAAAAAAATAAATAATAAAGCATTAGCTTCATGGACAACTGCTACAGAATTCAATACAGATCGGTTTGAAATAGAAAAATCAATCAATGGAATTGACTTTAAAAGTATTGGAAGTGTACCTGCTGAAGGAGGCCAAAATGAACTTACCTCCTACTCTTTTCAGGATGATGTGCCCCTTCAGGAATTGACGTATTACCGATTGGTTGATTATGATTTTGACGGTAGTTTTCACTATTCTAATATTAGAGTTTTATATCCAGATCATCAAGATAATAGTCTCGTAATTTATCCGAATCCAGCCAGTGGAGATGAAATTCAAATTGCAATTGCGTCTTCTAAAGAAGAGGAATCCATCATTGAAATTTTCAATACCAAAGGGCAGCTGATGATCAGTGCGGATATATTTACAACCAAAGGAATTTTATACCTCCCCATTAACATTGCAGAATTAAGTTCTGGTCTTTACTTAATTCGAATGGTAGATAAATCAGGATCTGCTTCGAAGAGTTATCGATTTATTCGAAATTGATGAAGGTATTTTCGCAATCACTTTGGCAGATAATTGTGCACTTGGAGAGAAAATAAATCTCCCGAATAAATTATACTTTTACAGGGTAAAATAATTTCTTCAATACTAACAGAACCAAATTATGTCGATAGTAAAAGCTGTAAAAGGTAAAGCTCCCGTTTTCGGAAAGAATTGTTATTTAGCAGAAAATGCAACGGTTGTTGGTGAAGTAATTATGGGCGACGATTGTAGTGTTTGGTTCAATGCTGTTGTACGTGGAGATGTAAACTCTATTCAAATTGGGAATAAAGTAAATATCCAAGATGGAGCTATCATTCATTGCACGTATCAGAAAGCTGCAACGGTAATTGGGAATAATGTTTCTGTCGGACATAATGCTATTGTTCATGGATGCACTTTACACGATAATGTTTTAGTTGGAATGGGTGCTATCATTATGGATCATGTGGTTGTTGAATCCAACTCCATCATTGCGGCAGGATCTGTTGTTTTAGAAAATACCAGAGTAGAATCTGGAAGTATTTATGCGGGAGTACCTGCTAAGAAGGTAAAAACCTTGGAACCTGAACAATTCAAACGACTCATTGAAGGCATTGCAAATAATTATTTGATGTATTCAGATTGGTTCAAGGAATAATTCATTCTCCTTTTCATTCACGTTAACCCTCTGACTTTAAGGCATCCTGAGAAAAGAATCCAATTAAAATACGGAAACAATTTTTCAAACAAGGTAATTTAGAATTTTAGAGGTAGCATACTAAGACGCATTTAATGTACGTTTTCGACCTTAATTGCTTGGTATCGCCAATTAACACGTTACTGTTAGCAAAACTTCTCACTCTCAAAATACCCATCAGGCTCTGGTTCTACTTTTACATTTCCGCGATTAAACGCTAAAACAGGATTCCACTATGTCATTCCTCCTTCAGATACAGCAAGCCGGTGCTATTGTCGCCGATACTATAGCCAATGCAGCTGCACCACTAACCCAGGCTTTACCACCCGCTGAAAAAAGTATTTCCCTTGCGGAAATGGCTTCAAAAGGAGGTCCTATCTTGATCCCCATTGGGATTTTGAGTATCCTCGCTGTATTTATTTTCTTCGAGCGACTTTTTGTCATTCTAAAGTTCAGCAAGCTGGACATGAATTTCATGCATCAGATAAAAGATTATGTGAACAATGGAAATGTAGATTCCGCAAGAATGCTTTGCCGCAATACAAGTAGTCCTGTTGCGAGAATGATTGAAAAAGGATTAGCTCGATTAGGAAAGCCAGTTCGTGAAATTGAAGCAGCAATTGAGAATACTGGAAAACTAGAAATATATAAGATGGAAAGAAACCTTGGTTTCCTCGGAACTATTTCCAGTATTGCACCGATGTTTGGATTCTTAGGAACCATCTTCGGAGTAATTAAAATTTTCTATCAGATCTCTCTGCAAAATAGTTTGGAGATCGATACTATTTCTGGAGGATTGTATGTTAAAATGATTTCGAGTGCTGCAGGTCTTTTAGTTGGGATGATTGCCTATGCCGGATATCAGTATCTGGTTCAACTCATCGATAGAGTAATCAATAAAATGGAAATTAGCGCAGTTGAATTTATCGATCTGCTCGAAGAACCTATCAAACCATGAACCTACGCCGCCGACATAAGTCTGCATCAGAAGTTTACAGCAGCTCGTTGAACGATATCATGTTCTTTCTGTTGCTATTCTTTCTGATTGCATCGACCACCGCCACACCGAGTGTTTTAAAATTATTACTTCCCAATGCAAAAACTGGGATTCAGAGTGTAAAACATCCTGTTGTCATCAGCATTTCTGCCGATTTACAATATGGAGTGAATGATGCTGTTGTTCCTCGTGAAGGATTAGAAGCTGCCGTTGTTGCTGCTGTAACCGGGCAAACTGATCCCACAGCATTATTGAAAGTTGACAAGAGCGTTCCTTGGCAAGAAATTGTTTTTCTTCTAGATATCGGTAATAAGAATAAAGTCAAAATGGTAGCTGCAACCAATATGACGAAGCTGGAAAAATGACCGCCGATCAAACTAAATCACTCTCACTTGCAGTCGGAATTCATATTCTGATTGCATTACTGATGATGTATATTTTTATTACTACTCCTAATCCACCATGGGAAGAAGGTCTTGCCGGTGGTGGTGGTGGTGGAAGCTTTGTTGAATTTGGTACTGTAGATTTTGCCGAAGTTACTCCGGCACCAGCTGTTCAGCAGGAGCAAAAGCAAGCAGTTACTAAAGAGAATGAGGAAGAGTTAATGACTTCAGAAGCTGAAGTAACGGTTGATGTAAACAAGACCGAAAAACGTCCTGTAAAAAATCCTGTTAAGCCTGTTGAAACTAAGAAACCAGTTATTAAAAAAACAACTGCTGCTCCTGTGGTCGCGTTACCTAAAGTTGAAGAACGAAAAGTAAATCAGGCAGCCCTATATAAACCAGGATCAAAAGGAAATCCTGGCGCTGAAACCGGAACGAAAGAAGGAAATGGAACGGGAGGTGATGGAACTGGAAATGGTGGAGGTAATGGATCTGGAACCGGACCCGGTTCAGGCGGTGGTAGTGGTACAGGACATGGAGGAGGAAATGGAGATGGAGTTGGTATTTACTATGATCTCACCGGAAGAAATTGGCTCGCCAAACCAAGCATCAGTGATAATAGTCAGGAACAAGGAAAAGTAGTGATAGATATTGTTGTAGATAAATACGGAAAAGTACTTAGTGCAAACGGTCCTGGAAGAGGATCCACTACAACCAGCAGTAACCTTGTTCGTAAAGCAAAAGAAGCAGCCCTGAAAGCTAAATTCAGTGCCAGCGACAAAGGTGTTGAAGAACAAAAAGGTTCTATCACTTTCAATTTTATTTTGCGCTGAGCCTCATCACTGAATTCACCAACTTTCACTTATAAGTTTCGTAATTTCACAGGTGAACATGAATTACCAAGAAACTCTTGATTATCTTTTTTCAGCACTACCTATGTTTCATCGCATTGGTCCTGCAGCTTATAAACCTAATCTTGACAATACACATGCATTGTGTACTATTTTAGGAAATCCTGAAGTAGGTTTAGTGTGTATTCATATTGCTGGTACTAACGGTAAGGGCTCTACGTCACATATGTTAGCCTCAATTTTACAAGAGGCCGGTTATAAAACTGGACTCTATACTTCCCCTCATCTCAAAGATTTTCGCGAACGTATTAAGGTGAATGGTGAGATGGTAAGTAAAGAATGGGTAAGTAATTTTGTAAGTCAGTATAAAAATGATTTCGAAAATATACAACCTTCTTTTTTTGAAATGAGCACCGGTATGGCCCTCGCTTATTTCAAAGAGATGAAGACTGATATTGCTGTGATTGAAACCGGACTTGGGGGTAGACTAGATTCCACCAACGTTGTTACACCTCTCGTCTCAGTTATTACCAATATCGGATACGATCATATGAATCTTTTAGGCAATACTTTAGAACTCATCGCTAAAGAAAAAGCAGGAATTATTAAAGAATCTGTACCCGTAGTTATTGGAGAATATCTGAAAGAAACTCAATCGATATTTACAGAAAAAGCCATAGCATCTGGTTCAGAAATTTATTTTACACAAGATCATTACAGTTGTAGAGCCGTAAATTATAATCCGGTGGAAGAGATAATGGCGGTTGAAGTAAAAGTAGATCAAGAAATCATTTATCAAAAACTCCAACTCGATCTTACTGGGACTTATCAATTAAAAAATTGTTGCACTGTTTTACAAACGATAGATATTTTAAGACTGGAAGGATTAAATATTTCTGATAGCGCTATTAAGTCGGGGTTCAAACAGGTTTCGTTGCGAACAGGTTTACAAGGAAGATGGCAGATTATCAATCGTAATCCTTTAACAATTTGTGATACCGGACATAACGAGGATGGATTAAAAGAAACACTTCCGATGATCACTGCACTTCCACATGATCAGTTAAGAATTGTGCTGGGTATGGTGGATGATAAGGACCTTAATAAAATACTTTATCTTTTTCCGAAAGAAGCGAAATACTATTTCTGTAAAGCAGATATTCCCCGAGGAATGGATGCTACACTTTTATCAGAAAAAGCAACATCATTAGGACTAACAGGTAGCATATACGAAAGTGTGAGATCTGCCTTAGATGCGGCTCAAAAAGACTCCGAAATGAATGATGTGATTTTTGTGGGTGGAAGCACGTTCACTGTTGCTGAAGTACTCTAATCGATTTTCAATTGCACATTTTGATTAAGAGTATTTAACTGAATCTCAACTAAGTACAAAATAATTAGCAGAACCAACTTGGGATGCTCTAATTTTACGTTCCAAGTAATCTTTCAAGAAAAAAATCAATGACAAAATACAGCATAGTGCTATCCATAACTCTAATACTATCGATCAGTATTTTAGGATCCTGCCAGCAAAGCAACACTTCTCAAAGTACTAACAGCGGAGCTACGATCATCAACGATAAAATTGAAGTGAATGAATTTGAAAAGTTGATCGCTAATAATCCCAATGCTCAGTTAATCGATGTAAGAACTCCGGAGGAATTTCTTGAAGGACATCTCGAAAATGCAACCAATATCAATTATAACGGAGACAATTTTGAAGCGGCAATTAATAAGCTTGATAAAACCAAACCCGTTTTAGTGTACTGTATGTCTGGAGGCCGTAGTTCATCGGCTGCATCTAAAATGAAAGATTTAGGCTTCAAAGAAGTACATAATTTGTCGGGAGGAATCATGAAATGGAAAGCAGCTAATAAAGCGGTTACTACTTCAACAAATGCTACAGGAAGTAAAGGAATGAGTTTAGCTGACTTTCAAAAAAACATAATTTCAGAAAAATATATTCTGGTAGACTTTAACGCAAAATGGTGTGCCCCTTGTCAAAAAATGCTTCCTACTTTAGAAAAGCTTGCTGAGAGCAAGAGCGATAAATTAGATCTTCTAAAAATTGATGCGGATCAAAATCCGGAGTTGATGCAAGCCAAGAAAATAGATGGTATTCCTTATTTAGAACTTTATAAAGATGGAAAACTTATTTGGACACATAAGGGCTTCATTGAAGAAGCTACTTTACTACAAGAGACTAAACTATAGTAGTGCGCGATAAATTTTATCTATTCAAGAATGATCTTTCTGATCTGGAAAAAATTTCCTGATTCAATTTTAAGCAAATAAAACCCAGGAGAAATGTTAGTCGTATTAAGGCTATGCTTTTCAAATATTGTATTATCTGATAGCACAATTTTTCCGTTGGAATCCAAAAGTTGAATGTTGGAAGGACGACTTGTTTCAACATTGATTAAATCCCGTCCCGGATTTGGATAGATACTAATTCCATCTTTAGCATTCAAATCCTCAATACCTACTGCAGAGTAATTAGGAATCTTTATACTGCAACCATCGCCATTTAAATATCCTTTAATGGTATTCACATAAGCGGGGTTAAACTGTCCGTTCAACATAACAAAACGGATTTTTACAATGGCTGTGTCATTAGTACATTGCTGTAAGCTATTCGATGTAAATCTGATTGTTGAATCATTAGTATTGTAAAAATACAAAGATTGTAAACCTGAAGTCAGATTAATGATACTGTCAAAAACCAATTCTATTTGATTGTATTTAAATGAAAAGTCAAGTGTATAAATGGTATCATCAGAAAGAAAGGATACCGGAAATTCAATAGTATCACCAAACACAATAGCCTGTGAATAATCGAACACTACAGAATCGAGCAAATCAACTGTACCTATTTTATTTATTGAACTAGTAACAGTACCTTGATGAATTTTAGCATCACCCTGATGAACCATTAAAGATTGTTGAGCACTTGCAGTTAGCGCAGATAGAACGATAATTAAGCTCAGCATCAAGTCTTTCATTGCAGTAGGATTTTTTCAAAGTTAAGCCTAAAAGGAACTGAGAATGCAAACGGAGAATTATCTTAATATGAACCTTATGTTAAACGGAATGGCAAAGAATACAAAAAAGCCCCGACAAAATTGCCGGGGCCTTCACTAGCTAAACAAAGATTTATTAGTTTTTAACTACAACTTTCTTCATTGAAACGAAGTTGTCGTTAGAAATTTTCAACATGTAAACTCCATTAGCAAGAGTCTGAACGTTTAATTCAGTTTTCTGGTTAGCAAGAACTTCAGTTTGTAAAACAACCTGACGACCTTCCATATCCATCAATTGAACCATAGCATTTTCAGAAACTGCAACATTTAGAATACCAGCAGCTGGGTTAGGGAATACACTAATGTTAGCAGAAGCTGATTCATTAGCACCGATAACTTCAGTAGCAACTCTTTCACCATTCAAATAACCAACAACTGAAGTAAGATCAGATTTGCTGATGCTATTGTTTTTAGTTGCGAAACGAACAGCAAGAATTGAATTAGAAAGATTGTAGCTTTCCATGCTGTTAGATGTGAAACGTAAAGTTTTATCATCAGTATTAAAGTGAGATAAAGACTCCATGTTTTCATTGTAACTAACCATAGAATTGAAAGATAGATTAGAACCATTAAACTGAACAGCAAAGTCAAGAGCATTTACTTTATCGAATGACATTGCAGATACAGGTACATCAACGAAACCATTCGCAAAAATTGCTTTTGAAAGATCGAAAACAACTTTATCAGTACCAGCATTTCTGAATACACCACCAGAACCTACAGTCGCAAAATTACCATTCACATCACCTAACAATATTCCTTTGTAGTTAGTAGTGAAGATTTCAGGACAGATAGCAAGGTTAAGCACTTTAATAGGCTGACAGAAAGTAACAACTGGAACTTTAGCTTTAGAGAAACCAACACCATCATTAGCAGGGTAAGTTGCAGAGATAGCATAAGCAGCATTAGTTTGAACTGTAACTGTATCAACAAATAACCAGTCTTTAGAAGGCTGACCATTTGAAGTACCACCATTACTGTAGTTCCAAGCTTGTTTGAATTCAGGAATAGATAATACAGCACGTTGATTGATCTGAGAAACGTCTCCTGCAGAAATTACTCCGTCAGCATTAACGTCCATTGAAATAGCCTGATACACATTAGGAATGAAAGAAATATCATTCAACAGAACTTTACGAGCTAACAATGCATCAGCACCGTTAATTACCGGCTGAACATCAGTAGTTCCAAGAATATCTCTTTGAATATTTACAGCTAAACCATTACTAGTAGCATAAGAGAAGTTACCATTCAAATCAGGTTGTACCGCAGTTGCACTTTGGTTAGAGCATGAAAGATCATTACCATAGATATTTGTCACCAGATAAGTTGCAGGATTCAACGGATCATATTTTAAAGGACTGTTATCAGACCAGAAACGCAGACCAGCTGTGTAAGTAGTATCTTTATAAGTAGTTACTTTTCCAGCATCAACGAACTGACTAATTACACCAGTGAAATAACTTTCTTGCAGAGAAGCAATTGAGAAAGACGCTGTATCAACAGGAGAGAAAGAACCAGTTTTAGTGAATTCAACACAGAATACACGACCTGTACCATTGAACTCAGCAGTAGCAGGAGCTGAAGCATTAAAGAACAAAGAAATATTCATTGTTCCAGCAGCAAAGTTATTGATAGCATCAACCTGACTAGCAGTTACGATATCACCGTAAACAGTAATGTTTCCAGTTGGAGTAACTTTAGTTGCATCATAATTTAATACTACATCATAACCGATTACGTTATCAACAGCAGCAACAGCTACAACAGGAACACAGAATGTAGTTGGGATACAAGTTTGTGAAGATGTTTGAATTGCATAAGGAGCAATAGAACTAACCACATTGATGTTAGTACAAACAGTGGTAGTTGTAGCACCAATGTTATCCGTAGCAGTAGCAGTAATACAATGTGTACCGATTGCACCTGCAGTAGCGCTTACTGAATAAGGTGAATTTGCATCAACACCTGCAGAAACTCCATCAACAAAGAATTCAACCTGAGCAACTGAACCATTATCACTTGCATTGGCAGAAATAGTATAGGTTGAACCAGTAATGATACTTGAACCAGCAGTAGGAGCAGTGATGCTCACAACAGGAGGAGGGTTATTTGCAACAGTAATTGATACCGGAGCAGAAGTTCCTGTAAGACCTAAGTTATCAGTTGCAACAGCAGTGATAATATGAGTACCCACAACAGCAGTGTAATTGATTGTATACGGACCAGCACCGGTTTGTAAAGCACCAAAATTAGATCCGTCAATTTTAAACTGTAAAGAAGCCACTGAACCATTATCAGTTGCAGTTGCATTGATTACTACAGTAGCACCTGTAACAAAACTAGATCCTGTAGCAGGACTAGTAATAGTAGCAACAGGAGCAGGATTAGAAACACAACTAAATGCAACGGAAGTATTTGATGTTCCACCATTATTATCAGTAGCAATCACTTGAAGTGTATGGTTACCAATCACACCTGCATAAGTAGCAGTGTAAGGTGAAGTAGCATCAATACCAACAGAAACCCCGTCAACTTTAAATTCAACCTGAGAGATTGTACCATCTGCATCAGTAGCAGTAGCCGCCAAAGCAATTGAACCTACTACAAAACTCTGTCCTGCAGTTGGAGCAGTAATGTTTACAACAGGAAGAATGTTTGGAGCTCCGTAAGTACCAGTACAGAAAGCAGCTAAAATTTGTGATCCTGTTGGGTTGGCAGCTACATATTGAAATACTGTACCACCTGGTCCACCAATTTGAGCATTCAGTTCAAAATGGAAAATACCATCTGTAGTAAACTGTCCGATCAAAACACGGTTTGCAGCAGTTGGACCAACAGCACCACCTAAAGCAGCGATAGAACCAACAGTAGTAGTGAAAGAATTACCAGCTTGGCTTAATCCATCAAGAGCAGCCAAATCAACACCAGAGATTCCTACGTAAGTTACACCAACAGGTGAACCTGAAATCATCCCATCCTGTGCTAATAAGCTAGCAGCAGCACCAATGTTCAAAGGACCCGTAGTTGAAGGATCGTTATTCTGAAGAATACCTTGAGCATTTCCAGGTGAACCATCTGTATCTTCTGATTTAAATACACCCATTTTACCAGCAGCAGCACCACCAACAGAGAAATAAGAATCAAGCAATGCTGAGTTTTTACGAACGTTAGCAGCACTTGTGCTAGGAGTTGTACTACCATAATCTTCATTATTAAAGAATGTAGTAGAAGTTGTAACTGTTAAAGGTTGACCAGTAAGACCAAATAAAGCTTGGAAATTATATCCTGGAGCCATATCAGCATAAATTCTGTATGTTACAGAACCTACAGGTAAAACACCAGTACTTCCAGCTGCATCGGCAGCATTTGAAACGTAGTATTTTTCAACTACAATGTTTTCCAGGGGAGTAACCTGGGCGTTGGCAAACAGTCCCGTAAATAGAAGGGCTGCACCAATTAGAATTTTTTTCATGTTAATTTTTTGATTATTATAAATTATTGTTATATAATATTAATTACAATTAAGACCAAATTGACCTAATAACTGCAAGAAGTCTGAGTTATTAGTAACACCATCACCATTAATATCTGTAGGACATGGTTGAAGACCATTAACTGCACCTAACAATGTTGAATAAGTCCAACTAGATAACCAGTTTTGTCCATTTGATTGAAATGCACCTCTGTAGTTTGCAGTATTAAAGAAACCATCAACAGGAGCAACAGGGCAACCAGTTGTAGATAAAGCTGGATTTGGAACTGCATCAACCTGTTGGCTGATTGCATTTGTTGTTCCATTGATAGCAAATGCATAATTAAAGCCAGTGATAGAACTTACAACATTGTTAAGATCTGTAGTAGTAAACTGTGTATTATCAGCAGGTACAACATTAGCAGACAATTTATCAACTGTAATGCCATCAACATTTCCTACAAATGTGTTACACTTAACTTTTAAACTCTGGCTACCATTACCAAGTGAATTTGACCAGTTATGATAAGCTTCGCTAGTACCTGTTCTTGTACCTAAAGCTTTAGTCATATTAAATCCAGTTTTAAAATTGGCAATAATTGAATTATAAATTTCACCTTCAGTTAATTCTTTTGCATTGATACCAGCAAGTGCGCTATTATCACTTGTGAGAGCAGTTTTGCCATTTCCAATAATAGTTGCATTGTAAATAACAGGATGAGAACGAGGTAATAAATTTGATTTTTGATCATCAGCATCCGCTTCAAATCCATTATCATTATCAGGGCTACCTTGACCAAGTTGATTTTGAAGAACGAATATATACTGA
This sequence comes from Bacteroidia bacterium, assembly GCA_038320345.1. Classification (GTDB taxonomy): domain Bacteria; phylum Bacteroidota; class Bacteroidia; order AKYH767-A; family OLB10; genus JBBQED01. The sequence continues at coordinate 9,780 of JBBQED010000010.1, read as the reverse complement.
ACTTTACCTTGCCAGCCATCATCCCAATCGAGATTATCATCGTTACCAAACAACATACTGCAATATTTAACATTTACAGTACCACCAAAAAATTCGATTCCATCATCTCCAGCAGAAACGATTTCAATATGATCTATTATTGTACCGCGACCAACAGAACCTAAAGTCAATGAATTGATTTCAGCACCAACAGATAAAGCAGTACCTGCATGACGAATAGATACATATTTCAGGATACCTGAGTTGTCGTTATCATCAAAAACACCACCTGTAGAAAGGTTGACACCAAACTGATCTTTTGAGTTAGAAGAAGAGAAACCTTCAAATGTACCCAGTCCATCAGCTACACAAAGTCTTCCATTACCTGAACCTGCAGTAAAAGGACCATTAGCAGCAAGTGTTAAATTATTAGTAGCTTTTCCTGCAACTAACAATCCACCCCATTTACCAGTATTAGAAACAGAATAAGTTCCATCCAAGTTATCTGCTTCTGTAGTAAATACAATTTGACAATCGGCAGTACCTGAAGCGAAAATTTTTCCTCCTACTTCAACTGTAAGAGCTGTAGCATTCGCTGGTGCACCTGGGAAATCTCTTCCTTTAATTACAGTACCCGGCAGAATAGTTAATGTTTTTCCTGGAGCCACATAGATTTTCTTGTCCAGAATCCATGTTTTGCTGCAATCCAGGATTACATTGTTTGCAATTAATTCACCATCTCCTGCACCACCATTAGTTGCAAGAGTTGATAATAGAACTGTTGGTCGGGATGATACTGGCGTAGGGCATCCACAACTTGCACCCAGATTGGTTTGTGCATTACCCGTTGCAAAGGTGACTACTGCTAAGGCAGCACCTGCAAAGAGTTTTGAAATTGTTGTTTTCATTTTTTCTCTTGTTGATTTTGATCCACCATTATTGGTGAACGAAACAAAGATGACACGATAACGCAGAAAAAAGAGAAATTTAAACTTATCAAATTATTAAAAATGCATCTTGTTAATTAACATTAAAACAGCAAAAAAATAACAAATACTACTTGCATTTTAACAAAAAACAAAAGTTTAACACTAGGAATAGAAATTCCAGAATGAAATCAAACTCTACCTTTAAAAATTCCCTGTAAAAATTACCCTTGTTTAAAGAAAAAAAACTAAGTAATCGGATTCAATAGCATCTCGATTACTTAGCTAGCTAAATTTCAATAGTCCTTAATGCACCGAATACTCATTCCATAAGATTTTGAAACATGAGAACGAAAAACAGCTGAACTCTTATAATCTAAATAACGGTAGAAGCTTTGGTCATCTGCAAAATTTGTTTTCACCCACCAGAAACCCGTTGCAAAAAGGCCTGGATCTCCCCAAATACCATTATATAATCTACATGAACCTGCTAATCCGGAAAATCCACTTTCATTACTACCCCAGACTTCTCCATATCTGGTCCATCCAATAGGTCCCTTTACTTTTAACATATCACCCACATTACTACTTCTCCATCCAAATTTATCCGCTTCACCAGATTCCATTCCTAACGCCATCTCCAATTCTTTCCACTCAGCATCGTTGGGAATATGCCAACCTTCTGGAGCAAGTTCAGCAGCATTATTTAATGCATATCCATTATACAAATAACCGGGAGCTGCGGCATTTTGCTCATAAAGACAATAAACACCATTTGTATCACTTCTCCATGCGGAGGTATCATTTTGAATTAATGCTATTGCACCACCATCACGATACCTAGTCACTTTTAAATTTTCTGCCATCCACCATTGATTGCCGATTTTGACGGTTTGATAAACATTATTATCAATATCAGTCATTGTACCAGTTTCCACAACCGGTTTTGATTCAATTTCCTTTTTACAACTGCCCGCAAATAAAAATGAGACCATTATAAATAAAAGAATAAACTTTTTCTGAATATGATCGATAGCTTTCATGCTTTTGCTTTATATTTTTTGTCAATTCTAATAATCTCGAGCATCCAACAATTATTTCTTAAGAAATAAATGAGAACTACTTTTCTGACCAGAAATTATTCGAATCAGATATACACCATCTTTAAATTCTGAAATATTAATTTGCTCTAAAGAAACTCCTGACAATAAACCAATATAATTGCTGGATACAACACTACCTATACTATTGTAAATTATGTATTCGGTAGGACTATTAACGCCACCATCAATTTCGATATTAACAACTGTATTAGCAGGATTAGGATAAAGACTAAGAATTGGATTTCTATTTCTTTCATTATTTAATTGTGGACATACAACAGCTAAATCTCTGTCGTTGCAATAACCCGGATAGCAGCATGTTCTAGGTACATTAAAATTGGCATCAGGATCGTAATTACAGGCTGAAGAGTCAGTACAACCATAAACAATCAGCGTTTTACATGAATCCTGAACGTTGCACCCGAATGCGTCACTATATTCTAGATACTTTGCATCTCTACATCCACATGCTGGAGGAAACATCAAGTACGGACTTAACTTTAAAGTATCACTATTTAATTCTCCATTGGCCAATTTAGCAACATATTTAATGTCTGTTGAATTTGGTGAGCCAGGGACTTCAACTAATAAATTAAGTTCAAAGGTGATATCGCCCTTTGTAGTTAATTGAGCTACTAAAACTTGATTACTATCAGGAATAACCCCAGTTACACCAGAATTCTGCAATCCACAATTATAACTTTCAAATACATTTCCTAAAACAGTAGATCCAAAAATGGTTGAATCAATTCCTGAAATCAAATCAATAAATCCATAGTCAGCCCAAGATGAAGGTGTAGATGTTAAAGTATCCATTCCATCAGCGATCGTAATTGGAATACCTGCCAAGGGATCGTTATTAACAATTAGCCCACCCGGAATAGCTGCAGATCCGCCATCATTGTTTACTCCTCCTATAATTGAACCATCGTCGTCCTGATGTTTCAATACTCCAAAATAAGTTTTCGCAGTAACGCGTGTAGTTTGTCCAAGAGTCAGCCATGTATCAAGAGCAACCGTATTTTCTTCTAATCTTGATTTAGTAAATTCTTTTGCGAAAGTTTGTCCATCAAGAGCATTATTAAAGAAATTCATAGTGCTTGCAAACTTCAAAGCATGATTTGAGTCACCATATATTTTTTTAAGTCTTGATCCAGGGGTTAACTGCACATAAATTCTGTAGGTTTTTGTACCCACATCTAAAAATCCTCCAGTAGTATCTGTGGCATCAAATGCATCTGAAACATAATAGGTCTCAACAATCACTTTCTCTACCTGAGCTTGCACAAGAGAAGTAAATAATAAGAAAATAACGAAGAAGAATTTTTTCATAGTATGCTATTAATATCAGATTCTACAATTTGTATGCAACACCCAAAACATAATTTGTACCATAGGTAAATTTATCGTAATCCAACACATCATATCCTTCGGAATATTTATATGATCTGCGTATAGGTTCATTTAAGATGTCTTTTACCGTGAAGCTAACTTTAAAGTGCTTGCCGATAGTCTTCGTGATTTTCAGATCTAACAAATTCCTTGGCAATTCATAAACATCAGGAATTTCTTTCAGGTCAGATGCGATTACCAAACGAGGCCCTTGTACATTATATCCTGCCGTTATTACCAATCCCAGACTATCTGCCGAATAGGAAAGAATAGCATTGAGCGCATAAGGAGCTTGACCAAACATAGCTCTGGAAACTGTATCCAGTGGTATATATACTTTAATTCCATCTTTAATTTCTAATCGTTGGCGAACGAAATTAGTTTCCGATTTTACAAATGATACATTCGCTCTGAACTCAAGCTGCTTAGTAATAATTTTTCTTCCCTCCAACTCTATTCCCTTCACATTAGATTTATCCACATTTTGCCAAGTGTATCCGCCAGAATTTAATAATTCAATATGATCTCTGAAATCTTTATAAAATAGACTAACAGAAACATTATCATTTGATTTGAAATAATACTCCAACCGCATATCATAATTATCGATATGCACAGTTTTCAATTTAGAGTTACCAAACACTGGTGACCGTAACTCATAATCGTATGCCAATACATCTGATAATTCTCTAATACTAGGACGAGCAATCGACTGACTGTAATTAAATCTTAGGTTTACTGGAAACTGTTCATTTGCATTAATTTTATAGATCAAATTAATACTTGGTAAATAATCAACATCATCCAATTTCCCTGGATTTGCAATCGGATAGGCTGCATTATAAGTTCTACGTGGATCGTTTTCTGGTAATCCCAATGAATCAAATGCATTTACATCCGTAAAAACATAAGCTTTCTCTATACGCAAACCACCTGTAGCTCTTAACTTTGGAATGATCGTATAATCTATTAAAAAATATCCGGCCGCTATATTACTATATCCAAAATTGTGATCAGCAAATGTACTAGCATCTGAATAGTATGCCTGAATAGCGCTATAGGGAATTCCATTTACATCAATACTTGATGTGATGCCAAACTTATCAATATTCAAGTAATCATCAATATCTTCATTAAATAATGGCACAAGGTTTTGGCCAAACTCAACAGTATAATCGTACTGATCACTTTTTTTATCGATACGTTGATAGGAACCACCTAGCTTAACTTTTCGTGAAAGGCCAGGCTTATCTCCTATCGGAAATTCCCCGGAAATTCTTGTATCCAATAAGTTGTCAGAAAGGTACCGGTAGTACCTGTGAATTCCATCACCAATCGTTCCACCAATTTGGTAAGTACCATCATCATTAATCCAATACTGCAGATTTTTAAAATCGGGTGCACTACTCTCTCCGCGTGTATAAGATGCATTAGTTTCTAATTTAAGTTTGAGAATTGGCACAAAATGCTCCGATTTAAATTGATACACCAATTGTTTTCTTTGCTCATAGAACTGACTAAGAGTTGCTACAGTATAAGCATCCTGACGGTCTAAAGATTTCCTGACTTTATTTACTCCGTTAAAGTTTGGCATAAATAAAAAGGAAAGTGTATTGTTATTATTCAATTTATAAGCTAGATTAAATAATGCACTCCAGCCGTTCGACTCGATACTGTTTTGTTGAACTAACCTATTTGAAACTGAGTTAATATAACTACCATTACCATCACCAACAACACTTGCTCTATTTGCAGTAGAATGATCATCGTACAGTGTACTACTTCCATATCTAAAACCTGCAATAAATCCAAGGGGATGACCCCGAAGATCAAACTGATTGCCAACACTAAAGGATTGTGAAAAATTCAGCGGTGCTTTTCTGGTGGAAACATTCCAATTTACAGGAAATGACTGCCCTGAAGCTGGCACATTTGAATTAATTATTTTAAAAGCCTCAGAACGGTATTCTCCATTATTGTATTCACTCCGTGCTGCCTGAAAAGCTGCCTCGTCGTTTATCAGAGCCGGTGCCAATAATCCCAGTTGTACCAATCCCAATTTGAAATAGGTATCACCTCTTGTTGTACCATCACCCCAATTCTGTTCATTTACGCCTAATGAATTAAAATAGTCACCTAATCCTAAAGCAACAAACTGCTGATATTGTGAGGGTGCGTTAATATTTGCGACGAAACTACTGTGATCATGATCTCTTAAACTATTATCATACCCCAACCAATCAGTATTACTCCTTTGTGAAGTAATAACTTCTTTAAAAGTAGATTGCTGGTTATAACCAACTGTTGTTTCTGCATTAACCTCTAATCTATCTGGATAATCTTTTGTTTCAATTGAGATGTAAGCTCCAGCCCAATCACCAGGTAAATCCGGACTAGCTGTTTTAGTTATGATAATGTTATCTACTAAACTAGCAGGAAACAAATCCAACTTTATATTATTAGTAAATGGATCTAATGTTGGAATGCGTGAACCATTCACTGCAGTTTTAACATACCGATCACCGATTCCTCGTACTGTTATAAATCCGCCATTTGTTGACACCCCCGAAACACGAGCTATCGCACTAACAACATTGTTATCACCCGTTTTTTTCATAGACTCAGATGAAACATAGTCAATAGTAGTTGCAGAGTTCTTTTTTACATTCTCAACATAATAGTCTTTGGTTTTTACAGCCTTTGCATTGATATCAACTGATTTCAAATCTTGAGTTGATGATACCATCACAAAATTCTTTACCACTACTTCACCATTTACTCCTTGAAAACTCTCTTCTGATGTAACATATCCAATATAAGATATGACCAGAACTTTACTAGCAGTATCTGGTATTTTTATAGTATAATTCCCATCAAAATCAGTAATTGCCCCAATGGTACGATTAGATTTTAACGCAACAGACACTCCAATAAGAGTTTCCCCTTTCGAATCCGTAACTTTCCCACGAACTGTAATTTGTCCATAGGAAATTGAATAAGAAAGAATAATTACAACTAGAATTGCAAACAGCTTTTTCATCAGAATCTTCAACTGGTGTTCAACCAGAATAAATTATTCCGAGAATTCTCTAAAGAGTTCTCGGAATAGTTAGTGATAATTTTATAATTAATTTATTAGTTCTTAATTACAGATTTACAAGTTGTTTTTCCGTTTAATGACAATTCTAAAAAATATTGTCCGGCGGCAAATTTTGACAAGTCAACTGATTCAAAATAATTACCAGAGGAGATTCCAATTTTTTTAGCAACCATGATTTTACCAGTAATATCATAAATAGTATAAGAATCATTTGCTGTTGGCTTCTCAGCAATGACTTTCATCTTCAATACATCTGTAGTAGGATTAGGAAAAACAATAAATAAACTATTGCTCGTACCAGAAATTTCATCAAAACCAACTCCAGATGGACCAGGATAAATAAGAGATGAATCCTGAATTTCTGCTCCAACTGGGTTTTTGGCTACATAATTTTCTACAGCACCAACCACAGGTGTTCCTAGTTGCATATTTAATTCGAAAGATAATAATCCATCAGTTGTAATTTGAGCTATAAGTATTCTATTTGTATCCGCTAGTGGTCCTGTAGTACCGTTAAATGAAGCACCAACTAACGCTGCCCATGAACCATTATCAGTAAAGAATAAAGGACCATTCGTTCCATCGTTTTGATTATCAAAAACAGCAATTTCATTTGAAATCCCTACTGCTGTAACCGACTCTGGAGTTAAACCTGCCACTGTAACTATTCCATCCTGAGTAGAAAGTGGGATTCCTGCTAATGGATCAGAATTTTGCAGTACTTGAGGAGAATAATTATTTACAATCGTTGCAACGCCATCATCATCACTTTTAAAAACACCGAAGCTTCCATTACAAGCTGCCCCCATGGATAACCATGAATCAAGCATTACCGTATTTCTTGCTGCATTAGTTTTTGAAAATGTAGGAGAAGTTGCTCCTCTATCTTCATTATTAAAAAACAAGGTTGAAGTTTCAATTTTGCAATCATGTCCGGTAACACCATATACAGCTTGGATCTCGTAACCTGGTAACATGTCAGCATAAATTCGATAAGTTACAGATCCAATAGGAAGAACTCCTCCATCAGGGTTTGCTACTGCATCATTAGCGTCGGAAACATAGTAAGTTTCAACAACAACACGTTCAAGACCATTTTGTGCATGAAGAGATGAGTTTAATAAAATCACTAATAAGCTGAGTAAGATTTTTTTCATTTCTGTGAATTGGTAGAAGTTAACAATGGAGAGTTTTAAGTGAATGGGAATAATATTTCTACCCCATTAGTTAATGTAATTATTTGAACTCCAAAATTAGTTAGAAGTAATGGGCAACATTATCACCAGAGGTTAACGTTGGGTTAAGTTTAGTTCCTAAAAAGTCGAAATTATACTTGTGAAACACAATCAGATAACATTAAAATAACATTCGCTTAATGAAAAATCATGCTTCTGTTTTATCTAAGAATTACTCACAAATTTATGGCAAAGTATATTTGCCAAATACTCTAAATATTAACTATTCGTTTCGATACTTTTATAAAAAAATAATTAAAATATTCTCTATAAAAGTATCCTTAAACAAGAAATCATCTTCATTTACAAACTACTTTGAAATATTAATTTCAACTCGATTAGAAAAAGATCTTGCACCTACATTATCCACGGCAACTACATATATCTCTGCATTCTTCTCCAAATTTTCCAACTCAAAATTAAAAGGCGAAATCTGATTGGAAGAATATTTTTTATCGTTAACAAATAATTCTACCGCAGCTATTGACCCATCTGTATCTTTTGCATCTACCTGAATAGGTATTACAACGTTGCTCTTAAAAGTATTTTTTGCTTTTGGCATTTTGATTTTCACAACAGGAGGTATATTATTATATCCTTGTGGGTAGGTTAGCGATGGAATCTGAAACTCAATTCCTTCTCCAACAGGATTTTTGGCAACATATCGCTCAACCGCTCCACCCGGAGTACCGATTTGAATATTGAGTTCGAACGAAAGTGCACCATTCGTAGTCAATTGAGCAATTAATATTTTGTTGGTTGAATCCGGACCAATAGCCCCACCAAGCGTTGCCCACGAGCCATTAGTAGTAGAAAAAGTAGTCCCGTTGGCGACGAAACTATGTTTATCAAAAATTTTAACCAGAGAATCAATTCCAAATAATGTAATTTTCGAAGGGATGCCAGATATTAAACCATCTTGATCTCTAATTGGAATCCCTGCGAGAGGATTAGAACCTTGAAGTATAGAATCTAAATTAACAATGTTTCCAATACCATTATCTTCAGATTTTAAAACTCCTAAATTAGAACCCGAAGCCCCCCCAGCAGAAATCCAAGAATCTAACATCACAGTATTTGCTCCAAGTTCACGATCGGGAATAACATTGGGAATCATTGCACCCCAATCGTTATTATTGAAAAAATAGGTAGTTGTTGAAATTCTAAGTTCATGCTCGGGAAGACCAAAAACTGCTTGAAATTTATAACCTGGCAACAAATCAAGATAAATCCTATACGTAACAGAACCAACAGGTAGAAATCCGCCTATTTTGCCAGTATCTTTTGCTTCTGATATATAATATTTTTCTACAATAATTTTTTCGAGTCCTTGAGCAAAAGAATTAGACACACAAAGTGTAAAAACAGATAATAAGTAGATGAGTTTTCTCATGGATTTTAGCTAGTTTGAATGAATACCAAACACTTTTAAAAACCTGAGCTGTATAGGTGACATTCAAAACGCAAAATTGACTCAGAATCGGTAACCTTGTATAAAGAAAAGATTAAGGAAAGGTTAAATGGAGGGGATTACTAAACTCTTCGGATCTCATTGACAATTAAACAAGATGATTCAAGTACCATAAAGTAATTTAAAAAGGTATAAATTATAGCCTTAAATGCGTGTTGAAAAGGCACATTAAAATATTTATCTCTCAAGTTTAACTTTAACTAAAGCATCTAAAAAGTAAATTCAGGAGTTATCTACATAAAAAGAGGATCAGATTTAATCATAAAATATTGATTATTAACTCACTAATAATAATTTAAGATTTTTTTTCCAGTTCTTTTGAAGATACCACTACCCTACCTATATTTGCAGCCCTGTTAAAAGGAAAAGGGGGCATAGCTCAGCTGGTTCAGAGCATCTGCCTTACAAGCAGAGGGTCCGCGGTTCGAACCCGTGTGCCCCCACAAAAAACGGTTACCCCAAAGGTGACCGTTTTTGTTTTTTAGATGAGCTTCCATTTCTACATTTTATTTTCTGATCAACTCAATAATTATTATGTTGGGCATACTGGTGATGACCTAACGGAAAGATTACG
>JBBQED010000009.1:0-141046 GCA_038320345.1 Bacteroidia bacterium | reverse complement strand
ACCAATGGATTTTGTTTTTTGACAAGCCTTTTTCAAGCGAGCTTGAAAGACTTGAAAAAAAAACAAAAAACCCCGCAAGTGCGGGGTTCTTTTTCTGGGTTTTGATTTGTCGGGGTGGCAGGATTCGAACCTACGAGCTCCTGCTCCCAAAGCAGGCGCGATACCGGGCTACGCTACACCCCGAAAAATTCATTAAAAAACTCCGAAAAAGAATCTTGTTTTTTTTCCGGAGGTGCAAAGGTACATTTATTTTGAACTATTCAGACCAATTACTTAAATTTTCCAATAAATTTGCAAACTGAATAAAAATGATTCCGTAGCTCAGCTGGATAGAGCATCTGCCTTCTAAGCAGACGGTCAGGCGTTCGAATCGCCTCGGACTCACATCATTTTTTTTCAGGTTAAATCATAGAGCATCCCGACTGGTCGGGACGGTCAGGCGTTCGAATCGCCTCGGAATCACATCAGTTTTTTTCAGGTTAAAGCATAGCGCATCCCGACTGGTCGGGACGGTCAGGCGTTCGAATCGCCTCGGAATCACATCAGTTTTTTTCAGATTAAAGGAGTCTTTAGTATATCCTAAGTTTCTAGTAAACACTTAGTGAGGATTTCAAATTTTAATTAATGTTTTGATAACTGCATTTATAGGAGTGCTTAAAACCACCAATCATCTCTCACATTGTAAATGAAATAGTTATTGTAAAGCTGTTTTTCATACTATATTTCTGTAAATCAAATGTTTGGGAAATATTTGTTTAATTTTAAAGATTACCGCCTTGATTTTGTCTAAACTTCACCATCTTTGCACACGCTTTTTCAATAGCGTATTATTGAAAGTGTTCGGGGTGTAGCGTAGCCCGGTATCGCGCCACATTTGGGATGTGGAGGTCGTCAGTTCGAATCTGGCCACCCCGACCAGGCAAAAGAGAGTCCGACTATGTCGGACTTTTTTCATTTTATCTCATATGACATCTTCCTTGATTTTTTTTCAATGCTAAAGGATCAAATTCACTGTCAAGCAATTTTCATGGTAATATTTAAATAGATCGCTTATCCTTACCAAATAAAATATTATTTTTTTAATCTACTGTGATGATTTGTTAATGTTTTACTTTTTATATTGAATTTCAAATTTGAATCCCTGAATATTGGCATGTGATTTTTGTCATGTTCTATTCCAATTTTAAACAATTAACTTTTGATTGATTTTTTTTAGCTTAGTCATTTATCATGTAATTTTATTTTTATGAACTCAGACATTCATGCCATCACCGGTTTAACAGAAGAGGAAGTCTTGATTTCACGACGGGAGTCAGGAAATAATTTACTTGATTTTAAGAAAGAGAACAGATTTTTAGCAGCTATAAAAAGCATTGCAAAAGAACCGATGGTGATACTTTTGTTGATAGCTTCTTTCGTTTACTTTATTAGTGGAAAAATAAATGATGGAATTTTTCTATGCTTTGCGATTTTAATGGTGGCCGCGATTTCACTATTTCAGGATTCTAGAAGTAGAAATGCACTTAGTAAGCTGAAAGATTTTACGCAGCCGATGTGTAAAGTGATCCGAAGCGGAAAAATAATAAGTATTAAGATCGACGAATTAGTAATCGGAGATTGCTTAATAGTGGAGGAGGGAAGTTCAATTGCAGCTGATGGAAAAATTATTCAATCCAATGATTTTTCAGTCAATGAATCTGTATTAACTGGAGAGTCGCTGCCTGTTTTCAAAGATTCTGAAAGTAAAAACAATCAAATTTTCCGTGGAACAAATGTTACTAGTGGATTAGCAATAGCACGAATTACGCAGATCGGATTAGAAACCAAACTCGGTAAGATTGGAAAAAGTTTAGAAAGCATTGAAGAAGAAAAGACGCCCCTCGAATTGCAGATTCATAATTTTGTGAAGAAGATGGTGATTTTGGGAGCTGCTATCTTTATCATTGTATGGTTTATTAATTTTAAGCATAGCAAAGATGTATTGGATAGTTTACTAAAAGCGCTTACTCTAGCTATGAGCATTCTTCCCGAAGAAATTCCTGTGGCATTTACAACTTTTATGGCTCTTGGTGCCTGGAGATTGATGAAACTTGGAATCGTTGTTAAGCAAATGAAAACAGTTGAAACTTTAGGTAGCGCAACCGTTATATGTACTGATAAAACTGGAACGATTACTGAAAATAAAATGAGTTTGGTGAAAGTATATTCACTAAAATCCAATACTATTTTTAGCGAGGATAAATTTTCTGATCTGGATGCTAAAGATGTAATTAGGCTTTCAATGTGGGCAAGTGAACCTCTTCCTTTTGATCCGATGGAAGTGGCTTTGCATAATTCTTATTCTAAATATTTTTCTGTTGCAGATGAAAGACCTACGCATAAATTAGTACATGAGTACCCTTTGGGTGGTACTCCTCCAATGATGACGCATGTTTTCGAAGATCAGTTAAAACACCGTATTATTGCTGCGAAAGGTGCACCCGAAGCGTTAATTACCGTTTCAGCCTTGAACAAAGAGCAGGAAGAAATGGTGAATACTGCGATGCTTACGCTCACCACTGAAGGTTATCGGGTGTTAGGTGTGGCATCAACTGATTTTTCAGGTGATAATTATCCGCAAGATCAACAAGAATTTAAATTTACTTTCAAAGGTTTAGTCGCATTTTATGATCCGCCTAAGAAAAATATTAATTCTGTACTTGAAAGTTTTTATAATGCAGGAATTAATGTTAAAATTATTACGGGAGATAATCAAGCTACATCGGTATCTATCGCCAAGCAAATTGGATTTCATGGATACGATCAAACTGTAACTGGTGAAAAGTTGATGGCTTGGACGGACCAAGAATTGAATAAAAAAGTAGGAACTACAACTATTTTTTCGAGGATGTTTCCCGATGCAAAATTAAGAGTTATTAATGCTCTAAAAGACACAAAGGAAATTGTGGCTATGACAGGTGATGGTGTGAATGATGGCCCTGCCCTTAAGGCTGCTCATATCGGCGTGGCCATGGGAAAAAAAGGTACTGAAATTGCTAGAGAAGCAGCTTCATTGGTTTTACTGGAAGATGATTTATCAAAGATGGTGGATGCGATAGCGATGGGGCGTAAAATCTATTCCAATCTGAAAAAAGCCATACGCTATATTATTTCTATACATATTCCGATTATACTTACGGTTTTTACTCCACTAGTATTAGGATGGATTTATCCGAATATTTTTTCTCCTGTGCATATTATTTTCTTAGAGTTAATCATGGGTCCAACATGTTCCATTATTTATGAAAACGAACCTATGGAAAGGGATATTATGAATCAAAAACCTCGTCCAATGACTACTACTTTTTTCAATTGGAAAGAGTTGACGATTAGTATTATTCAAGGTATTTTGATTACAATTGGTATTCTTTCAGTATATCAGTATGGTGTAAGTCACGCCTATCCTGAAAAGCTCATCCGTACGATGGCATTTACAACTTTAATAGCAGCAAATATTTTCTTGACTTTAGTGAATCGTTCTTTCGAATTTTCAATATGGACAACTTTGAAATATAAAAATAATCTTGTGATGATAATAATTGGACTGACTATTATCATCACAGGATTAATATTGTATGTGGATCCCTTAGTAGATTTTTTCACATTTGAGAAAATGTCAATTATACAATTGTTGATTTGTATTACTACAGGATTTTTATCTGTGATTTGGTTTGAACCTATTAAATGGATGAAAAGAAAAATTTCTTAATTTATTTTTTCTTTAGTATTTCAATGAGTAAGGTTGCAACTTCTTCTGATGAACCCGGATTCTGACCAGTTATGAGTAGGCCGTCTTGTTTTACATAAGAAGACCAATCGGACCCTTTACTGTAATTACCTCCTAAAGTCTTTAAAGCATCTTCCAATAAAAATGGAACTACTTCAGTAAGTTTTACTGCAGCTTCTTCGGTGTTGGAAAATCCAGTTACTGCTTTTCCTTTAACCAATGGACTGCCGTCTGCTCCTTTTACTTTTACTAATGCTGCTGGCGCATGACAAACAAATGCGATGGGTTTCTGGTGACGATAAAAATCTTCTATTAATGCAATAGAGTTTGTATCATTCGCAAGATCCCACATTGGTCCATGGCCACCCGGATAAAATACCGCATCATAGTCCGATTGCTTGATTTCGGCTAAAGGTGTAGTGTGAGCCATTTTATTCAAGAGTTCGGTGTCACGCTTAAATCGTTTCGTGGAAGTAGTTTGTGCATCTGGAGCATCACTCTTAGGGTCTATTGGTGGTTGACCCCCTTTTGGCGAGGCAATTGTAATTTCTGCACCAGCGTCAATCAATGCATAATAGGGTGAAGCAAATTCTTCAATCCAAAATCCGGTTTTTTCACCGGTGTTTCCCAGTTCACTATGGGAAGTTAGAACAATTAGTATTTTCATCATTTTTCTAAACTATATTAATTTTAAATTTTTATTCTTTAGTAACTCATTTCTACTATTTTTTCAACATCGGATGGTTTCAGGTTTTTATGCTCGCCTAATCCAATCCAACCCCTTTCTGTAAAGCGAGTAGCGATTTTCTCAGCAGTTCCCGCATAGTCATCGGTATATTCAGAAAGTTTTGTTGGGATGCCAAGTGAGTGAAAAAAATGCTCTGTCTTTTCAATTGCTGCTTTTGCCATTTCCTCCTCATTTCCGATGGCAATATTCCACACTCTATTTCCATATTGAGCTAATTTATTTTTCTTAGCTTCTAGGTTGTAACGATAATGTCGAGGAGCAATAATTGCTAGTGTTCGCGCATGATCGATACCGAACATTGCCGTTAATTCATGTCCCATAGAATGTATTGCCCAATCTGTTGGAACTCCTTTTTGGATCAGGCCATTTAGTGCCATCGTACAGCACCACATGAAATCTCCAGCTGCATCATAGTTGGTGGGATCTCTCATAATGATTGGAGCCACTTCTATCAAAGTTTGAAGGATGCTCTCTGAAATCCGGTCCTGAAGATTGGCATGTACAGGATAAGTCATGTACTGTTCGAGCACATGCGTAAAGGCATCAGTAATTCCATTAGCAAGTTGACGCTGTGGAATTGAAGCTACTACTGTAGGATCAAGTATAGAGAATTGCGGAAATAATCCCGGCCCACCCATTGCTAGTTTTTCTTTTGTTGATGCACGCGTAATCACAGCTCCTGAATTCATTTCAGATCCGGTGGCGGGTAGCGTGAGAACAGTGCCAAATGGCATTCCTGTTTCTGTACGGATATTTTTGCTTAAAATATCCCAAGGTTCATTTCCCTGATACAACCCTGCAGATGCAAGGAACTTGGTTCCATCTATTACTGAACCACCACCAACTGCAAGTAAAAAAGTTATTTGTTGTTCTTTTATTATTTTCAACGCATGGAGCAAAGTTTCGTATTCAGGGTTTGCTGGAATGCCACCAAATTCGAATACTTCAAAATTGGAAAGAGCTTGTTTTACTTTATCGTAAATTCCGTTTTTCTTAATACTACCACCACCATATAACATTAATATTTTAGCATTGGCAGGTATTTCTACTGCTAGTTTTCCAATCTGGTCTTTTCCAAAAATTATTTTTGTTGGATTTTTGAATTCAAAGTTTAACATATTTTTTAAAGATAAAGTTGTACGGTTATATGTTCTATAATCGAGATGGTTCGACTTAGGAGAATTCTGACTTAAGTTGCTTAAATGCTTCTAGAAAGACGTCGGCAGTTTGAGCACCTTGTATCATATACTTATCATTGATAATATACGTAGGTACTGCAGTGATTCCCGCATCTCTGTATTTTTTCTCTTCTTTTGTAACTTCATCTTTTCCGGAATCTGATTCAAAGAAATCCATTAATTCCTCTTTATTCAATCCTGCTAACATTCCAAGCTCCACTAAAGTTTCGGTACGACTAAAATCTTTTCCTTTTGCGAAGTAACCCTCAAAAAGTATTTTGGCAAGCTGATAATCTCGTCGCTTTTGCTTAGCATACCACATTAGTCGATGAGTTTCAAATGTGTTGGGTATATTCTTAATCAGTTCTGGATTCATTTCTAAAGATTCAGCAGCCGCTATTTCTTTAACATGATCATATAAATTTTCGCTTTCTGATCCAAATTTATCGGACAGAAATAGATTTTTTTCTACACCTGATTTATTTATTTCTGGATGTAGCTGATAAGGTTTCCATTCAATTTGCGTATCATAACCAGCCAGTAGCAATGCATCCTGTAATCGTTTTTGTCCTATGTAACACCATGGACAAACTAAGTCTGAAACAATATCAATTTTTAGATTGTTTTTCATATTCATGAATATTTTAATAAAAATTCAAGGGTTATATTGTTTCAAATGCAATAGAAGTAGTTTCATCATATTTGATTTAACTATCGAATGATTTGATAAATTATTTTTGATAATGGTAAATATTATTTGCCGAGTTCTTTACTTGAATAAAGGAGATAATCTTTTTTAATTTCTTATTTGTGTGTAAATATCAGGTTATTATTTGACTGTAGCAAAAGTGATTTATATTTTGAAATACGTTTATATTCCATTTTATTTCACTCCTCTTCCATAAAGATTTAAATGGCTTTTTATGTTTTCTTCAGTCGTGTTATCTTATATTTTTAATGTCTAAAGTTGTTTCATTTTAGCCTATATTTTTGCATTATAGAGTGTGCTGTAACCATCCGTTTAATGTAATCATGTAATCTTACTGCTTAATTATGTAATAGAAGAAGTAAAATTAAAACTCACCTTTGTGGTTCTAAATATTGTGTTATAGTATAATCTCTTCTCTATAACATTTACAGTAGAGTTGGGAATAAGTTAATCTTAAATATTATTCCGCTATGAAAACCAATAAAAACAAAAATATGAAAAACGTAAAATCTGGTATGTTGAAGTCTTTGCTGGCTTTATCTATCACATTAGTATTTGCGAGTACCATTAATGCTCAGGATTCTATAAAAGTTATTTATCCTACTCCACCACCAGCTGTTGCACCAGCACCTGCTGCGGCTCCTGCTCCTGCGCAACAGCCTACACAAACTACAACTACGACTACTCAGACTTCCGGTACAGGTATGATGAATACTGATTTGAGAAGATTTGAATTTGGATTCCGTTATATGCCAACTTTTTCATCAATAAAAGTTAGAAGTTATAATGGAGACGCGATTAACACTAAGGTTACGGTTAGTCAGGGTTTTGGAATTTTGCTAGGATTTAACTTGACACCTAATGTCGGTTTTCAAGGAGAAATTGATTACTATAAAGTAAAACAAAAATTTGTTGATCATAATTTGGATCGTATTGTTGACATTAAGTACATCAATATTCCAGTTTTACTTTCATTGAATACTGGAAAAGGAAAGCCAATTAATCTGAATTTTGTTATGGGTCCTCAGTTCGGATTTAATGCAGGAACTAACTTTTCTTCTTCCGGAAGTGATAGTGCTGATTCATTAAAAGCTGTTTTTGCAGTTAAAAAGGGTGATATAGGATTTGCATATGGTGCAGGACTTGAATTCGCTCTGAATGCTGCCCATACAGCTCGTTTTGATATTGGGTACCGTGGTTTTTATGGTTTTGTTGATACTGATGGAAAACAATCAGGTTCAGATACCTATAATGTTATTTTGAAAGCAAATCGTAAAACAAATGCAGCATACCTTGGCTTTACTGTTCTGTTTTAAAACTAATTTAAAGATAAGGTCGGGCATCCCATTTATGGGGTGCCTTTTTTTATGTCAAAATTCATGTTTTTAAGAGAAAAATGGGAATCATGTAAGGGAATATGGACGAAATATAAGAATCTGGAATTTTCTTATGTTTTCCTTTGTGAGAAAGAATTCAAATATTCTTATTAAAAATTGAATATAATCAATGCAAAATCAACAAAGTTGGACGATGGGTATGGGTGGTGTTTTTGGAATAGTGTTTCTGGCAGTTGCTGTTATTATAGTGTATGCTTTAAGAAATAAGCTAAAAAAATAAGTGAATTAGATTTTAATTATGAAATCATGATAGGTAATCTATGATGGTATAATTCACAATAAAGTAAAATAAATAATGAAACTTAGCAATATAAAATTGCTTCTAGATTATAGAGAAAAAAAATTAAATTATGAAACCTAATATTGGTATTTCCGAAAAAAATCTGAAAGGCATTGCTGAATTACTTACTTCCGTTTTAGCAGATCAAGTAACTCTTTACACTAAAACTAGAAAATTTCACTGGAATGTTTATGGTGAAAGTTTTATGGAGTTGCATAAATTGTTTGAATCACAATACAAGCAATTGGAAGAGGCCATTGACCAAGTTGCAGAAAGGATAAGTAAGTTAGGTGAGAAAACGATCGGGACGATGGCAGAGTTTAGTAAGTTGACTTCTATTAAAGAGCATCCAGGTAAATTCCCCAATTCAAAGGACATGATTAAAGAATTGTTGGAGGATCATGAAGCATCAATTGTTATACTTCGTGACTTTATAGATCAATGCGATGAAAAATTTAAAGATGCAGGAACTGCTGATTTTCTTACTGGATTAATGGAAGAACATGAAACAATTGCTTGGACTTTAAGAAGGTATTTTGCGTAGTATTTTACCACTAATTCCATGGTAGACTAATTTAATTTTAAATGAACAAATACAATTTTTATGAAATGGATTGAAGATAAAGTGGCTATTGTAACCGGATCAGGTTCTGGAATAGGTAAAGCTATTGCAACTGTTTTAGCTATGGAAGGTGCTAAGGTTGTGGTGTCTGATATTGATGAGTCTGGCGGAAATGATACGGTTAAAGTTATCAATGATATGGGGGGGACGGCTTTTTTTATTTCTTCAGATACTTCCAAGCCATCCGATCAACAGTCTTTAGTTGACCAGACTGTTAAATATTATGGAGGTTTGCATATTGCTTGTAATAACGCTGGTATTGGTGGTCCAACTTTGCCAGTAGGGGAGTATCCAATAGAAGGATGGGATAAAGTAATTTCAATTAATTTGTCAGGAGTTTTTTACGGAATGCGCTATCAGCTGCCCGCGATGATGAAATCTGGTGGTGGCAGTATCGTAAATATTGCTTCTATTTTAGGTTTAGTGGGCTTTGAACTGTCTTCAGCATATGTTGCAGCTAAGCATGGTGTGATTGGCCTAACTCAAAATGCAGCAATTGAATATGCAGCTAAAAACATAAGGGTAAATGCAATTTGTCCTGGTTTTATTAATACACCTTTATTGGGAAAAAATCTAGATTCCGCAATGATTGATTCATTAATTGCACTGCATCCTATTGGTCGCTTAGGAAAGGCGGAAGAAGTTGCTGAGTTGGCACTTTGGCTTTGTAGTTCTAAAGCATCTTTTGTTACAGGGTCTTATTATACAATTGATGGTGGTTATACAGCAAAATAATTTTCTCATCTGATTTTCCTTTAATCTTCGATCCATAATTTTGGTGTTAATCTTGTAAATTTAATCTGCCAAAGTATAACGTATCAGTGCCAGTATTAGCTGACCTTTGTCCTATTAGAATTCACAGTTGAATTTGGTTGATAACAGAAAATAACACTTGAAATTATGAAATACACAGAAAAATCAAATGATGCAGGCATTATTATAGGTGCATTATTAATCGGAGCTATTGCTGGTGCGGCCATCGGAGTATTGTTTGCTCCAGATCGTGGTGGGAATACTAGAGGTAAAATTATGGACGGAGCAAAAGATCTTGCCGGTGACTTCAAAAGAAAGTTTAGGGATGAAGCAAGTTCAGTAAAACATAAAGCAGAAGATCTCCAAGAAAAAGCTGAAGATAAAATGGACAATATGTCCAATATGTTTAAACAAAAAGTTGATTCAGTAAAAAATAATGGCTAGGCAGAATAAAAAGTTAGCTGGGATGATTTGTCAGACTGGCTAATTTTTTAATTAGAAAGTGTGAATATAAATTTATCACGAATATGCCTAAATTGCTTAAAATAAAGGAATTTGCCGGGGACCTAGAAAGATATCTGGATACCAATCTGGAATTGATTAAACTGGAAACAACTGAACGATCTTCAGAATTAGGTTCTGGGATACTCTCTAATATTATAGTCGCATTGACCGGACTGCTTTTTGTTATTTTCGGTAGTATTGGCTTAGGGGTTTATCTTTCCATGTTCTTCGGTAATTATTTTGAAGGTTTCTTTCTTATTGCAGGATTTTATTTTGTTACGGGTGTGCTGCTCTGGTTGTTTCGGAAGAAATGGCTACATCAGCCTATCCGTAACAAAATAGTTCGGCTTGCATTCAGTAAAACCGATGACCAAGTTTAAATCTATGAAAGATAATTTGCAAAATGATTATATTTCTAATTATAATGAATTAAGGATTCGATTAGAAGAGGTTCGTTTAAAAAAAAGAATTCAAAGGGATGAATTAAACATTTCATTGAATGAATTTACTGAGCAACTTTCTTTATCATCTATAGTTTTAGCTCTTTCTGATAATGAAGGTAAAGGTAAAGCCGCTCATGAGGGATTTAATGTAGCAAATGCTGGATTAAATGTTGGAGCAAACTTTATTATTGATGCTGTGCTGGGGAAAAATAGGAGCATTAAAGGCTTCGTAACATCGGTGATAGCAGAGAATATTTCTAAAATTCTTATCAAGAAAAATTCTACTAAAATCGTCTCCGGTTTTAAAAATCTTTTAGGAAAAGTATTGAGGCCAACTTAGTATAATCTATAAGATCTGATGGCTTTATAGGAAGATTATTTGCTGATTAACGAAGTGTTAAAATTAGATTAGAAATCATTTATACAGTATTTTACATAAAACTCATTACAACATGAAATTAAATATTTTTAAGGCGACCTTATTCAGTATTATCCTTGGTGGAATAGTCTCTGGTTGCAATTCTTCCACAGAAAAAAAGGAAGAAAAAGTAGAAGATGCAAAGGAAGATTTGAATCAAGCTAAAGATGAATTGAATGCGGCACGTGCTGATTCTGTAGCTGAAGCGATGCGTTATCGTTCAGATGCGCAAGCAAGAATTGCTGAAAATGAACAGAAAATAGCTGTAATAAAGGAAAACCTTAAGTCTGAAAAAAGAGACTTGAAAATGCAATATGAAAAGCAGTTGGATGAATTGGAAAAACGCAATGCTATGATGAAAACGCGAATTGAGGATTTCAAGGATACAACCAAAGATAATTGGGATACATTTAAAATTAGCTTTAATCAAGATATGGATGACTTAGGTAAATCTATCTCTGATCTTGCAGATAAGAATAAAAAGAAGAAATAATACTTGTTTTCGATGGAGAAGAGGGAGATCAGCAGAATTGCAGTTCTCCCTCTTCTTTTTAAGATTGACAATGATTAGTAAATAGAGTTACTCAACCTGATACTTTCAATTTTTTGTTATTGTTGCTTAGTTTATTGACTTTCTTTACTTGCATTACCCTGTTTTTTGGTTGGCAGTCCTTTTATTAAGCAGATTTTGCTTTTTTTACTTTCAGATTCCATATTCTTGTCGTAGATTTGAATTCAGAGGTGAGCCTTTTTTCGTTTTTATTTTCATTTAGCCAAGACGCATCTCTGGGAAATAGAGTGTTAATCCCCAAAAGTGAAGTCTGGTTATGAAAAAAATTATTATACTTATTTTAGTTTGTGGTGTTGTGAATACGCTTTTAGCGCAAGATAATGGGCGCAATTTTTGGTCAATAATCCACCCCAATCAACTTCCTGTAACTGCAGATAATATTATTCGACCTGAGCAATATTCTGCTTACCATCTTGATCTTTCATCGATAGAAAACTTATTAAATTCAGCGCCATTGGAAGGAAATGGAATTGATTCCGGAATTTTACTGGAAGTTCCCCTGCCAGATGGAACATTCAGTCGTTTTAAAGTCTTGGAGTCTCCTGTCATGCATCCTGATTTATCCAAAAATTTCCCTGGAATCAAAACTTTTTCTGCTCAAGGTATAGATGATCCCAGTGCTTATGCTCGTTTCGATTATACTTTATTTGGGTTTCATGCGATGATTTTATCTGCTAAAGGTGATTTTTTTATTGAACCTTTTCAGTTAGGGAATTTAAATTTGTATATCTGTTATGATAAAAAGTATGCTCGACATAATGAAGTTTTTCAGTGCGATGTTGATTCGAGTATTCGTAAGTACTCTTCTGCAAATTCAAGCGGATATTCGCAGCGCGCGGTCGGCACGCAGTTAAAAACATATCGGTTAGCACTCGCCTGCACTGGTGAGTATGCCGCTTATTATGGAGGTACGCAAGCAGGTGCACTATCCGGTATTGTTACCTCCATTAACCGTGTGACTGGTGTTTATGAGGTGGAGCTTTCAATTCGTCTTGTTCTTATTGCAAATAATTCTTTATTAATTTATACTAATGCGAGTACTGATCCTTATACTAATGGAAATGGAAGTACTATGTTAGGGCAAAATCAAACTACCATTACAAGTTTAATCGGCAGTGCTAACTATGATATCGGACATGTTTTCAGTACCGGTGGTGGTGGTGTTGCAGGCCTCGGTGTTGTTTGTTCATCAGGTAATAAAGCCCGAGGAGTTACTGGTTCTTCAGCTCCAATTGGAGATGGTTATGATATCGATTATGTAGCCCATGAAATGGGCCATCAATTTGGAGGTAACCATACATTTAATAGTGCCTTAGGCTCTTGTGCTGGTGGAAATAGAAATGCTTCTACTGCCTATGAATCAGGAAGTGGAATTACGATTATGGCCTATGCCGGAATTTGTGGTTCGGATGATTTAGCGCCCCACAGTATAGCAACATTTCATACCGCTAGTTTTGATGAGATTACCATTTACACGACTACTGGAAATGGTAGCACTTGTCCAGTTACTACTAGCACAGGGAATACACCTCCTGTAGTGACCAGTGTTGGGGCAGTTTATTCGATACCTGTTTCTACTCCTTTCGTACTTACTGGCGCAGGAACAGATCCTAACGGTGATCCATTAACGTATTGCTGGGAGGAATATGATCTTGGTGCTGCGGGAGTATGGAGTATTTCAGCAGGGACAGCCCCATTATTTCGTCCTTTTCTTCCTTCTTCCTCTCCTTCACGCACTTTCCCTGCGCTTAGTGATCTGATTAATAACGTTACTTCAGTAGGTGAAGTTTTGCCTACTGCCGCTCGCACAATGAAGTTCCGACTAACGGTAAGGGACAACCGTTTAAATGGAGGTGGGGTAATGCATCCAGATACTACGCTGAATATTTCAGTAGTTGCTGGAAGTTCGTTTTCTGTAACCTCACCAAACACTTTGGTAACGTGGAACGCGGGCACTTCACAGAATATCTTATGGAATGTAGCCGCTACTAATATTGCCCCGTTTAATAGCCCTAATGTTAAAATTTCTCTTTCAGTAGATGGCGGTTTTACTTACCCTTATTTGCTTTTTGCAAGTACTCCAAATGATGGTAGTGAAAGTTGGAGTGTTCCGAATCTTCCTACCACCACTGCAAGAATTAAAATTGAATCGATTGGCAATATCTTCTTTGATATTTCCAATGTGAATTTTGCAATTGCAAACGGTGCTGCTCCATTTACTACACTTCTAACTCAACCGTTACAAGTAAATACATATTGCCCCGGAAATATGATTTCAGTGACTTATTATTCTAATGGACCTGCATCGGCAGGGAATATTTTCACGCTTGAACTCTCAGATGTAAATGGTTCATTTAGCCCAATCGCTACTACTCTAGCTACGGTAAATTCTGTAAATAGTGGAATTATTAATACTACTATCCCGTTAGGATTAGCAGCATCTTCCTTTTACAGAGTTAGAGTACGTAGTTCCTCTCCGGCAATCATTGGAACTAACAATGGCTCCGACATTACCATTAATTCGTTAGCGAGCGCCGCGGGAAGTATTTCAGGTACTCCTTCAGTTTGTGCCGGTCAGTCTGGAATTATATATTCAATACCAGTAATTTCTGGAGCTACAGGCTATATCTGGTCAGTACCCACAGGGGCTGCAATAGTATCAGGCGCTAATACCAATGTGATTACTGTTAATTTTTCTGGTGCTGCGATTTCTGGAGTTGTGAATGTGAAAGGTTCCAGTGTATGTGGTAACGGTGTCGTGTCACCGAACTTTTCTGTAACAGTAATTAACGCTCCTGTTATCTCAAATTTTAGTCCTGCTACAGGAGGGGTAGGAACTTTGGTTACGATCAATGGTTCAAATATGAATAATTGCATAGGTGTGAAATTTAACGGAGTAAGTTCAACTTTTACGATTGTGAATAATAGCCAAATTACAACTACTGCACCCGCAGGAGGAGGAACTGGTGTTATTACTTTGCTCACTGGAGCATGCAATGTAAATACGGCTAGTAATTTTATTTATACCAATATTACATTAAACATAACGGTATATATTGAGGGATTTTATAGTGGCTCAGGTTTAATGGCTCCAGTATTATTAAACGAAGGCGTGAGTGGAGCAACAGTTTCAAAAACAGATACGATTTCAGTAGAATTACACGCTACAAATAGTCCTTATTCCGTAATTTCTGCATCTAAAGTTGTACTTTCAACCAATGGAAGTGCTGCTATCAATTTGACTTCTACCTTAAATGGATTAAGTTATTATATTGCAATAAAACATCGCAATGGAATGCAAATCTGGTCATCAATTCCGATACTGTTTTCTAATCTTACCACTTATAATTTCAGTACTGCAAATTCACAATCATATGGTAATAGTATGAAATTAATTGATACTGGAATATGGGCAATGTATAGTGGAGATATCTCAATACAAGACGAATTCATTGATGTATTAGATCAAAGTTCAATCGATAATGATGCAGGATCATTCGCTTTCGGATATTATAGTACTGATGTGAATGGAGATGGATTCGTAGATGTCTTAGACCAAGCATTGGTTGACAATAATGCTTCTTTGTTTCTTTTTTCTGTTCATCCATAATTGATTTTTTTATTAATATCAACTTTAATTCTTAGCGTTATTTACTATCAAATTTGCATCAAAAAAATATTTTTGAATTTGTATTTTTAAATAGGATTGAACGATACTGAAAAATTTTATTTGAATTTTACTAATTTTTGAAAAGAAGAAGTTTGCTTTTTGCCTACATTAGGACTTCTATTTAATTTGGAGCTTCACTTAAAATTAAAAAAGTTCAATAATTTGAAAATCAATGAGATGAAGCTTAATATATTGTATTTTAAGCCAACTGATAATTTTTTATTCTATTGTAAGGATCATGGACTCTGCAAAAAACACAACTGAAGCTAATTATTTGAAATTCCTCTCAGGCGGCAAGGAAATGGGTGAGCTTATACGTTCATTGGATTGGTCAAAAACTGCGATTGGGAGTCCTGATACATGGCCACAAAGTTTGCGGATCGCAGTGGGTATTATGCTGGATAGTCCATTTGGAATGTATATAGCTTGGGGTAGTGAATTTATACAATTGTATAATGATGGTTACCGTCCAATTCTTGGCGCAACAAAGCATCCACAGGCATTGGGTATCAGCACGCGAAAAACTTTTGCGGAAATATGGCCTACGATAGGACCAATGTTTGAAGGAGTTATGCAGGGAACATCAATTGGCTTTCCTGATTTTATTTTGCAATTAGACAGGAATGGATATTTAGAAGAATGTGTTTTTGATTTCTCATACAGTCCTATCAGGTTAGAAGATGGTGAAGTAGGTGGAGTGCTGGTTACAGTAATCGAAACTACAGAAAAGGTTAATTCATTTAAAAAAATATCAGAAAGCAATGATCAACTTAATTTCGCCATTGAAGCAGCGGAGTTAGGGACATGGGATTTTAATCCAATCACAAAAAAATTTACATGCAATCACCGCCTTAAGGAGTGGTTTGGCTTACAGGATGAAATTGAAAACGACCTTTCAAAGGCTTTAGAGGCGATTTCCGTAAAAGACAGAGAGCGCGTTTCAAAAGGAATTCAAAATGCATTGCTATATGAATTAGGTGGGCATTTCGATGTGGAATATAGTATCATCAATCCAAGTTCTCATAAAGAAATTATTGTTCGAGGTAAAGGGAAGGCTTGGTTTGGAAATAATAAAATTGCTTATCGATTCAATGGAACACTTCAGGATATTACAGAGCAAGCAATTGCCAGAAGAAAGATTGAAGAAAGTGAAGCAAATTTACGAAACTTAATATTGCAGGCACCGGTAGCGATGTCAGTAATCTCCGGCCCAAATTTTATCATTGATCTAGTAAATAGAAAACAGTTAGAACTCTGGCGGAAAGAAGAAGTTGAAGTTTTAAAAAAGCCGTTATTAGATGTATTTCCAGAAATAAAAGCTCAAACCTATGAAAAACTCCTTACTGAAGTTTATAATACGGGGATTCAATTTAATGGTAAAGAAATAAATACACTACTGAATCGTAATGGAACTTTGGAAAACGCTTATTTCGACTTTGTTTATGAACCTAAGCGAGATGAAAAGGGCGAGGTGGAGGGGATTATAGTGACTTCTTATGAAGTAACAGAAACGGTGAATGCTCGTAAAATAATTGAAAAAAATGAAAAGCGCTTACAAAGGGAACGGATGTCGCTCCATAATTTTTTTACTCAAGCGCCTGCTGTGCTTGCTATCCTCAAAGGACCTGATCATGTATTTGAATTTGCGAATCCTGCTTATCTAGAGCTTGTAGGTAACCGTGACATTATCGATAAACCACTGCTTGATGCATTACCCGAAATAGCAGATCAAGGTTTTGTTGACCTTCTTGATAATGTATATAAGACTGGCGAACCTTTTATTGGAAAAGAGATTTCTGTGATGTTAGATAAAGGTAATGGTTTATTGGAATCAACTTTTATGAATTTTACTTATCAATCCTTTGATAATGAAAAAGGTGAAACTGAAGGTATTTTTGTATTTGCATATGATGTAACTGAACAAATAAATGCAAGAAAAAAAATTGAAGAAAGTGAATTTGCAATTCGCCAAATGGCATCTTATTTAAAACTTGCTACTGATTCAGCGAATGTTGGTACTTGGTCTTTTAATATTCGTAAGGAAGAATTAGTGTGGAGTGCTTTGCATAAAAAAATGTGGGGATATGATGAACATCGTTTAAACCTGATCTTTGAAGACTGGCATACTCTAATTTTACAAGAGGATAAACAAAATATTTTCAAGAAGTTAGACGAATCTAGAGTTAACTACACAGTTTATGACGTGAACTATAGCATTACAAGAGCTAACGACGGTGCTCAACGATATATTCACTCTGTTGGGAAGTTTCATTATAATGAGAAAGGGGAGGCCGAGACACTTACAGGTATTAGTATTGATATTACTGAACAGAAAGAGGCAGAAATAAAATTAAAAGCCAGTGAATTAAAGTATAGGGGTTTATTTGAAACTATGGAACAGGGCTTTTGTATAATCAAAATGATTTTCGATAATGAAAATCAGCCTGTAGATTATCTTTTTTTGGAAGCTAATCCTATGTTCGAGAAGCATTCAGGTACGTCTAATCCTGTTGGGAAAACCATGCGAGAATTAGTTCCGAACCTGAGCGACCGATGGTTTCAGATTTATGGAAAAGTCGCTTCAACGGGTATAGCAAATCATTTTGTTGAGCAAAGTAAAGAATTAAACCGCTGGTTTGAAGTGTATGCTTTCAGATTAGAAGATGATAAGGATAATAAAGTTGCCGTGCTTTTTACAGATATTACTAAACGTAAACTCGCTGAAGAAAAAGTTCAAGAAAATGAAACACAATTTCGCTTGTTTGCAGATAGTATTCAAAACCTTGCTTGGATTGCTAATGCTGATGGATGGATAAATTGGTATAACCAGCAATGGTACGAATATACAGGTACAACCTTTGCAGAAATGGAAGGCTTCGGATGGCAAAAAGTACATCATCCCGATCATGTTAAAAATATTGTAGAGATCTCTATTGATTTATGGCAAAAGGGCGAACCATTTGAGCTAACTTTTCCTCTTCGCAGGCATGATGGGGAATATCGATGGTTTCTGACCCGTGCTTATCCCGTAAAAGATGTTAATGGTATTGTTGAAAGATGGATTGGTACAAATACCGATATCACGGAACAGAGAAACTTTGCTGAAGAATTGGGGAAAAAAGTAAAAGAACGTACTGAGGAACTCCAAACAAAAAATGTGGAACTTGAAAATATAAATGCCGAACTGGCATCATTTAGCTATGTCGCTAGTCATGATCTAAAAGAACCTTTAAGAAAGATACAAGTATTCAGCAAACGGATTCTTGAAACAGATAGATTTCAAGAGAAAACCCAAGATTATTTCATGCGAATTATTTCTGCTAGTGAAAGGATGCAAAGACTTATTAATTCCTTACTTGATTTTTCAAGAACTAATACCTCTGATCTAATATTTGAAGCTTGCGATCTAAATATTATTCTTGAAGAAGTAAAAATTAACTTACATGAAATTATCGAAGAAAAACAAGCAAGGATTGACTCTGATACACTTCCGATTTTAGATGGAATTATGGTGCAACTTACGCAACTCATGACCAATTTACTTGACAATTCTTTAAAGTACAATACAAATGGAGTTAAACCTCATATTGTCATTACTTATTCGCTTATAGAAGGGGAATTGATTGATCATCCTTTTGCTAATAGCACTTTAAATTATCACATCATAAAAGTGGCTGATAATGGAATCGGTTTTGAAAAGGAATACTCTTCCAAAATATTTCAACTTTTTCAAAGGCTGCATGGTAAGAATGAATATTCAGGGACTGGAATAGGGTTGGCTATTTGCAAAAAGATTCTGAGTAATCACAACGGTTTTATAATTGCGGATTCCGTACTCGGTCAAGGTGCAACATTCACTATGTATATTCCAAAATCCGATAAAAAATCGTAGATTAAGTAAGTAACTAACTCGCAAAATATATTCGGTAAGGAGTCAGTTGAAAGTGTAAATAAAACATAAACTGATTATATCCCTATTTAAGATTCCTTATGTTAAAACCTGACAAAATTTTACTGATTCCCTTGAAATTTCATTGCTGATTATTTCGAATATTTATTAGACTTAAAATACTTGATCACTTCTAGATTGATGATCTGAAATTATTCCGATGGGATTCTGTATGAGTAACCTACTGATTTTAATTTTTTTGATCATTCGATAGTTAATCCAAATCCAAACAATTCTTGAAAAGCGGAGCTTAAAGGCTCAATTTATAGTTCCTCAAGAGCAATTTTTGTACGGGTTTTTCCCCACTTATATAGATTTATGTCAACTGTTTTTTAAAAACTGTATAAATATTTCCGCAATTTCATGCGTATAGTAAAGGCATATTTTTTAAAAGTACCCCATATATTAGAAAGGTTCTAGAAGCATCAACAATTATCACTAGTAATAGATATAGAAGGCATTCGCAATCTATAATTGTTCTTCACAATAGAATTTGCGGTTATTTGATGGGTAGAATCTAGGGTCTCTTATGAATAGAGTTGAATTGAAATACCTGATGCCATATTTGAGGGCATGAAAATTTAGATGTAATAATTTAAATTGTAAATTTTGCAATTAAAGAAAACTTTGTACTTGATAAATTTTTTCCGTCGAATTACCACACTACTGAATAAGAACTAATTCATATTCCAATTTTTAATGTAGTACTCAAATAGTTTAAAACAAAAATAAAATGAACAAAGAAAATCAATCCCAAATGCATACCGACATGACTAAAGAGCATGATAAAATGCTAACTGGTATGTTTGCTGATCGTGAAAGCACGGAAAATGCTTACGATACTCTTCATAAAAGAGGCTACACCAAAGATGATATTAACTTGGTGATGTCAGATGAAACGAGAAAGAAGCATTTTTCAAAAGGCGATACTGAAATAGGTACTAAAGCTATGGAAGGTGCAGGAACAGGTTCCGCGATTGGTGGAGCAGTTGGTGCAGCAGTGGGAATTATCGCTGCCATAGGAACTAGTCTGGTGATACCTGGATTAGGATTAGTGATTGCTGGCCCAATAGCAGCTGGATTAGCAGGTGCCGGCGCTGGGGGTGTTACAGGTGGCCTAATTGGAGCATTAGTTGGTTCAGGCATTCCAGAGGAACGTGCTCGTTTGTATGAAACAGGAGTAAAAGATGGTAAAATAGTAATGGGTGTACATCCCCGTAACGAAGAAGATGCAAAATATTTTGAATCTGAATGGAATTCGAAAAATGCAGAACACGTACATTATTAAAATTAATTTCGTAAGGATAGTCAGTAGTTAATTTGTTTGGACTATTGATACCTATAAACGCGGCAACAAGTTTAAAAATTTGTTTGCCGCGTTTCTTGCTTTAAAATTATTTTATATCAATATTATTCTAATTTAAGCATAGTGGTCATCGTTTACACATAGAAAAAATTGCCTATTATTTTCACGATTTAGAAGCTGTTAATGTAAATATTAAGGAAGTGGTCGTTTTAATTAATCCCTGATATTTCCCGTTTGTTTCCAATGCCGGTATTTAGTGTAATATTTTCCACAAAACATATTTGTTAATCTGGCAAAACTCTATTTTTTTACAAGTTTTAGTATAATTAAATAGATACTTTACTTGGCATATTATTTTATTTATAGTAAAGCAAAAACAATTTTAAACTATATTCCTCATGGAAAAAAAATCTAAAGTCGGACAAAATGGCAAAAGCCAACAAACACCAAAGGGAGTTAAAGCAAAATCAACTGCAGCAAATGGATTGAGAGCTTTATTTGTTGATGAATTAAAGGATATCTATTGGGCTGAAAAAGCATTGACAAAAGCAATCCCGAAAATGATTAAAAATTCAACTTCGGAAGATCTTGTTGAAGCACTAGAAAGTCATTTAGAACAAACTCTTCAACAAGTAAAAAGAGTTGAACAAGTTTTTGAAGCGATTGGACAAAAAGCTCAAGCAAAAAAGTGTGAGGCTATGGAAGGCCTTATTAAAGAAGCAGAAGAAATTATGGAGTCAACAGAATCTGGAGCTGTAAGAGATGCTGGTATTATCTCCGCAGGGCAAAAAGTGGAACATTATGAAATTGCTTCATATGGAACTCTTTGTTCCTTCGCTCGAACGTTAGGAGAAGACGAAGCAGCTTCATTATTAGAAGAAATATTAAACGAAGAAAAAGAGGCGGATGTGAAATTGTCAGAACTTTCAGATATAATCAATGAAGAGGCTGCATCTCAGGATGATGAGGAGGAAGAAGATGAAGAGGAAGAAGAAACTCCTGAAACTCCGACTAAAACGAAAAGAAAATAATTTTTTTGTGAAAAATAATTAATGATTCAAACAGTTTAAAACAAAAAAATCATGAGAGAAAATCAAAATGACCAACAAGGAAAAGGTTCATCTGCAGGTCAAAAGCAAAATCAAAGTGACAATCAATTTTCACAAAATCCAAAAAAAGAAGGTAATCCTTCTGAAAGAGGTTTTACTGCTGAAGATGATGAGGAAATTGGGGATTCCAATAATATGGAAGAAACAGAAGACAACAATAGTGACCAATCTCGGACAAAGAACCCAATTGGGGAACATGGTCAGCAAAATAATAACCAAGGATCTTCAAATAATCAATCGAATTCCAATACCAATCGCACAAAGTAAGTGATTTGAAATTTTGGTGGTTAAATCCCGTAAGATTTAATCACCTTTCTTTTTGTTCATTACAGATTTTTATTTCTCAATTATAATTATTAAAGAATTCTAACGATTATGGAAAATTCATATACAAAAGTAGATGCATCTACTAAAAGTGATTACTCATCTAAAATGCAATCATCTAATAAGGTGGATTCCACTACCAAGGAAGATGCTACTACTAAAATGATCGAATCACGCACGAAAAATATTCCTTCAGATGCCTTTTTATTTACTGCTTTAGGAGCTTTAGCGTTTTCGCTTACCTTAAAAATTATGGGTCGTAGTAAGGATGCGTCTTTCGTTGGTCAATGGGTGGCACCTATTCTTATTATGGGTGTTTACAATAAGATAGTGAAACAAGAGGAATCAAAATAATTTCAAAAAAATTAAAATATGAGCACTGGAAAAATTATTGTCGGACTTGTTGCTGGCGCTTCACTTGGCGCAGTGATAGCTGTTTTATTTGCGCCTGATAAAGGTGTGAACACTCGTAAAAAAATTAAGCAAGTTGGAGAAGACTATTTTCATGATTTTACAAATAAAATCGAAGATGTTCTTTTATCTGCAACGAACGAATTTGAATATGTAAAAAGTGAAGCAGAAAATTTGCTTGAAAAAGGAAAAGAGAAAGTTGAAAAATCTAAAAATGATATACAAAATTTGGTAGGCCATAAAGTCTAAATTTTCTAAACGATGTTGGGTCTTTAGAATTCTCGCAAAGTTCGCATGCTTAAACTGATGGTCATTTCCTTTATGTTTTTACGTCGGTATTGATTTTCTTTTTTTAAGATTTTGCACAATGAGAATTTAGTGAGCATTACGTTTGTTTCAATCATTCATATTAGATCTCAAAAGTCAATAAAAAATATTTACTTCTTATCTAGTTCTACCTAACCTATGGCTAAAAAGAAAAGTTCAAAATCATCTGTAAATCCGAAAACAGAGGACTTGCAAAAGAATACACAAAATGGTGATGAGCAATTACTCTCCACTAATCAAGGCTTGTTAATTAATGATAACCAAAATTCATTAAAGTCCGGTGAGCGAGGGGCAACTCTTTTGGAAGATTTTATTTTGCGTGAGAAAATTACACATTTCGACCACGAAAGAATTCCAGAAAGGATAGTTCACGCTCGCGGATCTGCGGCTCATGGAATATTTGAACTTTATAAACCCATTGCACAGTATACAAAGGCCAAATTTTTGAACGATGTTTCTAAACCCACACCAGTTTTTGTGCGTTTTTCTACTGTTGCAGGTTCAAGAGGTTCCACCGATTTGGCAAGGGATGTTCGAGGATTTTCAGTAAAGTTTTATACGGAGGAAGGTAATTACGATTTAGTAGGGAACAATATGCCAGTATTTTTTATTCAAGATGCTATTAAGTTTCCTGATTTAATCCATGCAGTTAAACCGGAACCTCATAATGAAATTCCTCAAGCGGCTTCCGCACATGATACATTTTGGGATTTTATCTCACTCATGCCAGAAAGTGCTCATATGATTATGTGGGTGATGAGTGACCGTGCCATTCCTCGGAGTCTGCGGATGATGGAAGGATTTGGTGTACATACATTTCGTTTGATCAATGAAAAAGGGATTTCTCATTTCGTTAAGTTTCATTGGAAGCCTTTATTAGGAATTCATGCTGTGGCATGGAATGAAGCATTGAATATTTCAGGGAAAGACCCTGACTTTCATCGGCGAGATTTGTGGGAAGCTATCGAAAGCGGAGCGTTTCCAGAATGGGAATTAGGTGTGCAAATCATTCCTGAAAAAGATGAACACAAATTTGATTTTGATTTACTCGATCCCACAAAATTAATTCCAGAAGAGATTATACCCGTACAGCGTATTGGTAAAATGACGTTAAATCGAAATCCTTCCAATTTTTTTGCTGAAACAGAGCAAGTAGCATTTCATCCTGGACATCTAGTTCCTGGAATTGATTTTACCAATGATCCTTTGTTACAAGGACGCTTGTTTTCCTATACAGACACTCAACTATCTAGATTAGGTAGCCCAAATTTTCATGAAATCCCGATTAATCGTCCGATTGTACCCGTGATGAATAATCAACGAGATGGTCATATGCGTCAAACTATTAATAGTGATAAAACGAGCTATCAACCCAATACAATTAGTAATGGATG
Source organism: Bacteroidia bacterium (assembly GCA_038320345.1). GTDB lineage: Bacteria > Bacteroidota > Bacteroidia > AKYH767-A > OLB10 > JBBQED01. The sequence continues at coordinate 117,167 of JBBQED010000009.1, read as the reverse complement.
CCCTTTTCAGGCTAAAGCCGCCGAAGGTGGATTCACAAGTTATACGGAGCGAATAGATGCTAAGAAAATTCGCGAACGGAGCCGAAGTTTCTTTGATCATTTTAGCCAGGCTACATTATTTTTTCAGAGCCAGACAGAGTATGAACAAACGCATATCATTGATGCGCTCACTTTTGAATTGGGAAAAGTAGAGCGCTTGGAAATTCGTGAAAGAATGTTAGGCATACTTACACAAATTGATAAGAACTTAGTGGCTAAAGTTGCAGATGGTTTGGGAATGCCGATTCCTAAAGAACCTTTTTATCCCATTAATCACAGTGTTCCTGCAGATGGTGTTCAAAAAAAGTTTGAACCTATTAAAATGAAGCAAAGCATTAGTAAGTCAGAGGCTTTGAGCATGGCTAATTCAATAAAAAATACCATTAAGACTAGAAATATAGCAATTCTTGTTGGGAATGGAGTAGATGAAAAATCACTTTCTTCAATGAATAATGCTTTGCTAGAAGAAGGCGCCAACACAAAAATCATAGCCCCGAAACTTGGAAGTGTAAAAAGTGCAACGGGAAAGGAAATTAAAGTAGACGCAAGTTTTTTAACTACAGCTTCCGTTCTGTATGATGCAGTATTTATTCCGGCGGGAACTAAAAGTGCAAGCGCATTAAGTGCCGAACCAGATGCTATACATTTTGTAAATGAAGCTTATAAACATTGTAAAGCAATAGCTGCAAATGGTGATGGCGTAAATTTTTTAAATATGACGTTTGCTGGTCAAAACCACTTACCGCACAAAAAAAATAGCGTGGATACTAAAACAGCTGTCGAATCTGGAATTATAATCGATAAACCGGCAAAAGATTTTATCATGGCAATTGCACAACATCGTTTTTGGGACCGCGAAAAGATAAGAAAAGTGCCTGCATAATTAATTCATACAAATAGAAAACTATTATAAAATGGAAAAAGCCCCTCAACAAAATAATCAAAATTTAACGGCCCAAGATGCAATAGATAAATTGAAGGAACTTGTCAAAAATGAGTCAATTTGTTTCTTTTGTACACAATTAGGTCAACAGCCAATTACCACTCGACCAATGAGTACGCAAAAAGTAGATGAACAAGGTAACATCTGGTTTCTGAGCTCCTTAAAAAGTGAAAAGAATAAAGAAATAGCAGAGGATTACACAGTACAATTATTTTACTCTAACCCTGCAGATTACGAGTTTCTAACTGTTCTTGGCAGGGCATCCATTCTTACCGATCGAGAAAAAATTTATGAAATGTGGACTCCCTTTGCTAAAGCTTGGTTTAAAGATGGCAAAGATGATGAAGATGTTTCTTTAATTAAAGTTACGCCTGAATCATCATACTATTGGGATACCAAAAACAATAAAATGATTTCAATGATTCAAATGTTGGGATCTATAGTAACAGGAAGTGCACCGGACGATGGAGTAGAAGGAAAGCTAATAGTTTAGTTTTTGTAACTAGTTTATAAATAAATACAGAATGAACAATTTTTTCAGAACTCTTATCGCAGGATATAGTTCCTATAAATTAGGAGGTGGGTGCTTATCTACCATTATACTTTTTGCAATTATCTATATGTTATTAGGACATTGCAGATGATTGCCTTTAAATTGGGGAATTTTGAACTCATATTTTAGAAAAATAGGCAATTTCTAGCGTGGAATAAAAATTGCATTAATACAGTAGAAATTTAATTCAAATTTAAAGATTATGAAAACGATCAAAAATAAATCCATACTTGGTTTAATTATACTAACCATTTTAATTGGTGCAGGATGTAAAAAAGAAGGTTGTACGGATTCCAATGCCGACAATTACGATAGTAAAGCGGATAAGAGTAATAGCTCTTGCGTTTATAGATACCCATCAGCTGTAAAAATTAACTCAATTCCCGAGTTCAATCCTTCTGGTGGAACCTGGGATATTGATGGTAATCCTGATGTTTATATGAGATTTACAAAATCAACAGCGAATAACTGGATTTATACTACTGCAATAGAAAATGATTTTTCCAATACGGTAACCTTTACAATCACTGATGCCCCTGATTATTTTACGAAGGAAGAATGGAAGTACGAAATATTAGATTTTGATCTTTTATCAGGAGATGAACTTATTTCAAGTGGCACTTTCAATCCGCTAAGTAGTGGTAGTAATGGGAAATTTACAGTGGTTAACGGAAATACAAATATTGAATTTCAGTATGCAGTAAAAGAGTAATTTCTAACTTCAAATAGTAATTCTAAATTATGAACTATTTTTTAACGGGCTTGTTTGCTCTTATTTTATGTGGGTGTACTCAAACTGCTAAAAAACAGGAACAGATTCAGGATTCTCAAGAAAATACACGAATAACATCAGAGGTGTTAAAAGATTTACCGGCTACTTTTAAAGGCGTTTCCGGTGACGCAAAGTTTGATAGTGCCTTAATAACACTTGTTCTTAATAAAGACATGAATTCTATGGTATCTAAACAGTATTATTTAGGTGGGAAAGTAGTCGTTAACTTAAATGATAAAGGTACTTGGATGATTCAGGGAGTTAATGTTGTATCAACTTTGAAGGATGATAGTTCTCAAAGAACTGAAAATTTCAAACTAATTTCAGACCAGGTAGTAAGGTTGCTGGATAGTACTTCTAATGAATTTTCGGATGGTAAGAATTATGATTTAATACGAATAGAATCTAATAAAGAATGAAGCATGATCAGGTTGTATAGATAATTTCTATTGTTCACCCTTTCAAATAAATCGTTGAGGCCTTCATCTCATTAATACCAACCGTAAAATTCGGATTTAGCATCTAATGCTGGTAACTCTTAAAACATTTGCTTGTTAGGGTTTTTAGATGTATGTAAACTGATGTCTAGTTTATTCAAACTTAGTATTTGTAGATTTAAGGCACATTTATTTAGTAATTAAGATAAAATCTTAATTACTAAATAATATGAAAAAGATACTTTTAGTCTTGCTAGTGATGACCGGGTTGAATGCTCAAGCACAGAAGTCTGCAGTAATAAAGACTGATAAAAGTGGTTGGCATAAAATAGGTGGATTAACGGCCTCTCATCAAGTCGATAAAGACGTAATAGCTGTTTTGGGCACAGATCGCTATAAAGCTATTAAACTAAAGGTCACTGATGCTCCCTTGAATGTATATGATCTTGAGGTCTATTTTGAAAATGGAGAAAAGGAAATGCTTAAGGTTAGACAAGATTTAAAGTCTGGTGAAGAAACGAGGCAGATTAATCTTAGTGAATCACATGAAATCAAAAGAATATTATTCATTTATAAAGCAGGGGATAATTTAGAGTATGGAAACTCCCGTGTAGAAATATATGGATTAAAGTAAAAAGCAAAGGAATTATTAACTGCAAGAAGTTTTTTTTGTAATTAGGTAAATATATTCATAAAGAAATTTTAAAGTGTAAGAGTGCCCTTTATGTTTTTCCTGTAAATCATGATTTGATTAGGGATTGATTAAGGTTAGATTTGAGGCTCAAGTCTTATGTGAGATTTTCTAAAGCAATTAAGCAGTATTGATATATCTCTCAATACTGTCCTTTTTTCAAACTGAAGTTAGATCAGTTCTGTTGACTTTGGAACCTCGGTGGCGTTACCTTAAAAAAAATGTAGGAGTAAATAATTTTCCCCTACATTGATGCCGTATTCTTAAAAAGAAGAATAGAACTTTTACTATTTGTTGACTTTTGCTGAATCTCTAAGCGCACGTATATGATTATGTGCTTTCTCTATTCCGCTTTGCTGCTGCAGTACTATTTCTCTTGCCTTTGTTGTTAAATCATCAGATTGGAGTGCTTCTTCATAAACATCCAACGCCGCATCTTCTCCATATTCACAAGAGCTAAGAATTGCATGATTGTCATTTCCTGTTACGGTTGATTTGATATCCATCCATCCTCGATATACCTTACCTGATAAAGTAGTGCCCTCTGTTGGCGTGCCTCCATTTTGAATTACTTGGCTGATAAGTTCGGATCGGAACTGACGACTTACAGCCGCATTGGAAGTAAAAATTGTTTCTAGCTCATGATCTTCAGTTTCTTTGATTGCGCGTTCATATCCTTCAATGCGATCGTTATTAATTTCAATAAGATCATTCAAGACTTTGATGCTTTTTTCATTTAGGGTTTCCATGGTTTTGTTTTTTGTAGTTTCATAATTCTTCTTAAAATAGTATGCCATTTCTTATGGGAATAGGAAAAATTATTCTATCATCAATTTTACTTACTTCAAATTCGTTGGTTCCACTAAGTAAAGGGGGTAATTTACGACTTACAGAAGGATGATTCAGCAGGAATTATTGATAGATGGAATATATATAATCTTTACTTGAATTACTTATTAAAGCAAAAGCCAGAATGATTTCTTAGGATCATCCTGGCTTTTAAGAGTATTGTATATTTGATACTTTCAGATTACATTTTTTTCATTAGATCTTGGTTTTTCATACAATTATCCAAATGTGATCTGAGAGCAGGGAGTGTAGCACTAACATATGATTTTATTTCAGCATCAGCAACATTTTTTTCTGCTTTTTCAAATAGATCAATGGCATCTTTATGTCCATCCACCATCATATCACAAAATTCTTTATCAAAGTCATTTCCGCTTTTCTTTTGAAGTTTGTTATAAGCATCTTGACCTTTTTCGGTAACAGCCATTGGAATGGTCATCATTTTTAAAGCTGCAAGTGCTTTAAGATCCTCGAAATTTTTTGTATGCTCACTAACCATCATTTTGCCAAGTTCCTTTGTTTCCGCATTCATACCTTTGGTAGTAGCTAATTCACCCAATTGAATTTCCATGAGGTTAATTTCAGCAGCATTTACCAGAAATTTAGCATCATCCTCAGCTTTATTATCGAATTTAGCCTCATTATGTTCTTTAGCAACATCCTTCGAATCTTCTGTCTTTGGATTATTTGAACAAGAAATCATAAGTACAGATAGTGAACATGCATACATGCATTTTGCAATAAGTTGCTTAGCGTTTTTAATAGTTTTCATGACCTTTTATTTGATTGGTTTCTAGAAGTAAGTAAAAGTTTGTGCCAACCTAAAATGGGTACCCGATAGCTATATTTAAAATTAAGTTGTCACTACGCCAGCTAGAACTACCTATAGCAATATCATTGATTACCCATCGCTTGCCTTCGTCTAACCAAGGTTTCCTTAAAGGGATTCCTAGGTCAAATCGTAGTACAAAGAATGAAACATCAAGTCGCAATCCTAATCCAGTTCCTACAGCTAATTCTTTGTAGAATCTCGAAATACTGAAAGGAGCGGAGAGAATTTGAGGGTTATTTTTAAGTAGCCAAGTATTTCCTGCTTCGATAAAGATGGCACCTTTAAGAACACTGATCAGATTACATCGATATTCTGCATTTCCTTCTAGTTTAATATCTCCACCTTGTTCCAAAAATGCATTTCCTACCTCTGGTTCTAGATGATAGGTTCCGGGACCTAATGAATTAATGACAAATGCACGGATACTATTGGGTCCTCCGCTGAAAAATTGTTTAGAATATGGAAGGATATCCGAATTTCCATAAGCTTTTCCTAGGCCTGCATAAAGTCGAAGGGCGATTTTATTCTTTTTTCTGAAATTAATATAATTCCTTGTATCAATGCTGATTTTAGCAAACTGAGAATATACTACTCCTAAAAATTGATTGGGTTCATTCGAATTAACTTTATCGTTGCTTATTATTCTGTTTAATAAGGAAAGGGAATTTCCGGCTATTTCTGTAGATACATTAAAGTAAAATTGATTTTTTTGATCAGGTAGCAACTGTTCATTAAATGTAAATGAATAAGTACTTCCAACTATAAATTGTTCTTCATAACTTTTTTTAAGAAATGGATTGATATTTAGTAATGAGTCAAATTCTGATGTTTTTTTGGATATCGTCGTGTAACTAAGATTGATTGGATTCAACTCATGGTCCTTCTTTACGTTTTCTTTCCACTTAAAACCGTACGAAAGTTGTGTAGAAGTTTGGTTAAAGTATTGAATCCTTTTCAAGAAGCTATAGCTCAATGCAAATTTTGTTTTCGGAATATAAAAGCTATTGGAATTTTTTATGGGGAAAGGGGTGATAAACTTCGGAACATACAATTCTATTTGAGGATTAATCTCATAGGAGTATAAATTCTTGTATTTACCACTGAACTGTGTCTCAAATGAACTTCCTAAAGTCACATTGAGGAGTTCAGCACCATTAAAAGTATTCCTATTTTTATAATTGAGATTGAGTTGCGGACCTATAAAATTATTTGATTTCGAAACTAAATTTAATTCAGTGTTGAAAGTTCTCTTTTTCGTTGGAGTTAATAAAACCATTGCATCAAGGTAACCAGGATGTGATGGATCATGCTCAGTAAATTTGATATTTACAAACTTAAAAGATCCTAAGCTCATGAGCCTATTTAAGGTGATATTGTGTTTTTTCCTGGAATAGATTTCTTCTTTTCTAAAAAATATGGCTCTACGAATTACAGAAGGACGTATATTTAATTCGCTTCGTAGGTAGATTAGACTATCAGCAATTAACGTATCACCAATAATTTCTTCATTTGCTCTTTTCAGAGAATAATTGGGATTTATATAAACTTGATTTATTCGATAGGTGATCAGCGCTTTAAAAGGCGTTTCTGGTTTAACATTTAACTTCAGTTTGATTGTTTTAGTGATTTCATCAGTATCTACCTTAAAAAGTAAATAATCTGGGTGAAAATAGAAGTAACCATTGTCTTTTAAAGCTGCATCAATCCTTTCCCGTTCTTTTTTCAAAACCTCGAGATTGTAATCATTTCCCTTTTTTAATAGGGTTTTATTTTTACCGGTTTCGATGATATTTTTGATACCTTCATCATCAAAGAGTGTGACTTCGCTTATTTTATATGGACTATGGATAAAACATTCATATACTGTGCTTGCGGTTTTCTTTTTTTCTTTGGTATAGTATGCTGTTTTATTTTTGAATATTCCAATGTTGAACAATTTAGCATCAATAAATTCTGTGACTTTTGACGGATCAACACTACTGTAGTAAACAGGAGGTTCACCTTTTTTCTTTAGCCACTTACTAAAACCCTTTTTACCAGTAGTATCTCCAGCAACAAAATACAGCCATAATTTCGGTCTTTGGCCAAGGAAAGTTTTATTGGGTTGAGGTCTAACGGCAGCTTCCGCTGCTTTTTTTATAGTTTTTTTTCTTTTAATTTTTTCTGATGATTCCAATTTTATTTTCGCACCTGTATAGAGTTTTTCGCCGTCAGGAATATATTTGAGTCCTGTACAGGAAGAGATCACCAGAATAAATAGTGAAAAAACGAGTAAAAGTCCGTTAGTTCTTTTCATCGCTATTTTCATTTTCGTTCAGATCTTTGCTTTCCTTACGATTTGATTTGAATAATTCTTTCCATTCGTTAAAATCTTTGCTGTACAATAAGCCAACACCCGTTTCCACTAATTGACCTTCTAAAGCTCCTTCATATTGATTGTGACGGAATCCTTTTAAGCGATATCTTCCATCTTCAGTTAATTTGTATTCAACTGTTACATCACCGGTTATATTACTTGCTGAATTCTCTTGTGCACGTTGTCCTTCTACATCTACAGTTCCTCCAACTTGGACGCTTAAACGGTCGTTCAATAATTGTTTTTGGACTCCAAGACCTAGCTGTGTACGTCCTTCTGCCTGTCCACTGCTATAATCATCATAAGATTGAACATCAAAGTTTAATTCTACACCAGGTACTATATTTGATCCATATTGATTGAGTTGAGCGGTAAGAAAACTACTGACACTCGATCTCGCGAGATTGGAAGCAGCAGACCCCTGATTTGCAGATTCCAATGGATTCTCCTGTATGAATCTTCTTAAAACGAGTAATGCAAATACTTGCTTGTTTAGTGCAGATGGATCTTCGTTTAACTGAATTAATTTTGCATTTACCACACCACCCATTGCACCTTTTTGGTCGGGAGGAAGTTGTATCTCGAAACTAATATCTGGTTTAAGTAAAGGTCCTTTTAATTTGAGGTAAACGAGAAATGGAAGTCTCTGCCGATACGTATTTCTATCTGTTTCACTGAGTCCCGCAATTTCGTTGCCGATTAGATCAATAGGGGATGTTCTAATGGAATAGATAGCATTGATATTTACATCTGCATCTAAGGGATCTCCATTCCATACAATTGTACTTCCTTTTTCAATTGCAAATTTTCTTTTAATAAGTGATTTTAGTGAAACAAGATAACTACCTTCCGATAGATTGTAGGAGCCTGTTAAGCTTATCTTTCCGCTAGGGTCTAGAGTAAAGCCTAGTGAAGCAGATCCTTGAACTACAAGTGAATCTTTTGTCTCGGGATCCACCATTAACCTTAATACAGCTTTTTCGTTGACTTCAATCGTTGAGGAAATATCAAGTCCTTTATAGGCAGATGATTTGACTGTAGCTGTTTCATCTCTAATAAGTATGGGATGGAATTTAAGAGAATCAAATTCTACAACACCTTCGCCTTTATCTGAATTTATTTTTTTTTCCGGCACCGCAAAAGTAAAATTCGAACCTTCTTTTAGTTGTATTCGTGATGTGATTATGGGAAGATCTGAAGTTCCTTTCACCTGAACTCTACTATCAATTATCATTTTACCATAATATACTTTATTGTCTTTTTCTGTAGTATTAAATAAAGTAAAATCTCGCGAATCTAATCCAAGGTCTAATACGAATGGTGAATTTTTAGTTATTTGAACAGATCCATTTATACTTGCAGTATTGCCATTAGGATCTTCTATGGTAAAATTATTCAAGTAGACACTATTGTTTTTTAAGTTTATGGTTTCATCTTTAAAATGAAAACGCATATTCAGTAAAGCTGGATTTGTATAAGCATCTTTTAAAGTAACTGATCCATTAATTTTGGGATCTGCACTTGAACCATCAACAGTTATTTTACCTGTTAATAAACCTGATGAGTTTGAAATCTGTTGATTGGCGAATGCCTGAATCGATTCCATGGTAAGGGCATTAATGTCGGCTTTAACATGCATTCCATTCAAGGAATCTGAAGGATTGTAATATCCATTCATCTGGATATCATTTTTCAATCCTGAGATATTTAAATTAAAATCAAATTTTCCTGCTTGGGGATTACTTGCTTTTACTGCTATATTGCCTATTGCATTCTTCCTGACTTCTAGATCTTTTATATTAAGATTTGCAATTATCCCAAAATTTTGCACAGTTTGTTTCAATAAGATCTCGCCATCGATTATGCCACTCACTAGACTGGTATCTTTTTGAACGATGTCAGTTATATTTTCAATGGAAAAATTAGAAAATACTATTTTAAAATCATCTTTAAATTTGTCATGTATGGAATTTATAGATAGCTCGTCACCGGATTGCTTTAAACTAATATTGTGGATCCAGATCCCTGGTTTCCCAAAAGCAATAAAATTGTCTTCAGGAAGCGTCCAACTTTTGTTTCCTAGAAAAAAGTCGGTAGGCAGAATATGAAATTTGTAGTAATCCGATTCTGGTAATACTTCAGAATGGATCTCGAGCGTTTTTTGATCTTCTTCAATACTAGATATATTAATGCTAGCTTTTTGGTCTGTTAATTTACCATTAAGATCCAAATTTTTTATTTGCATGGAAGGATTCAAAAGCTCAGGTATGAATAATTTATAATTCAAATCTTTTTCATCAGAATTGATGTCTAACTTAAGATCTTTCACTTCAATGCCATCATATTTAACATGAGGAATGGAAACATTGAGTGATAATTTGTTTTGTTCGCTATCAAAATCACCGGCAATGAGCACTGTTTCAAATTCATTAAGCTTTGGCAAGAATACTTCGGAGATCAATGCATTGTTATGTAGTTCTATTTCAAAATTGAATTTTTGTGGTTTACTAATCACCGTTTGTGTATCAGTACCTAAAGGGAAGTATCGGTTAATATGTTTTTTTATTTCTTTTGAAATACTTCCGGGTGAGAATGTGCCATTGTATTTGATACCCACTATTGCACTTTTCAAATTCATTTCACTCTTCCCTTCTTTATTTATGGAAGCTACCAAAATCGAATCTAATACATACTTTTTACCATTGTGCGCAATAATTATTTTCGTTATGCCGGCTGTTCCATTAATATTATCAATCGTATTTCCTTTTAAATCCGAAATTGCCGTTAAACTAATTCGCAGATCTTCATCACTAAAGTGAAGTTTTTTCAGATCTGCACCTTTTAAGTCAAGGGTAAAATTGTATATTTCATTGCCTTTATCGAGATTTACAAGTCCTTGGAAATCGAAAACAGCATTAGTATCATTTAAATTTATCTTCCCATCAAATTGTCGGCCTAGTACTTTTCCATCAATACTTAAAAGATGATAATTGTATTGATTAAGTTCTATGGATTCTGCATTTATGATCACTCTGGCTTCAATCTTATTTACATCTAACCCTTTTCCTTCAATGTCAGCTTTCAAGGTTGCAGGACCGAGCATTTTTTCGTTTTTAAGTAGTTTTCCAAGGTTGAATTCCTCACTGCTTATTTTACAATGGAAGTTTTCTTGCTCGTCCAAGAATGCAAATGCCTTAAGATTTCCTTGATCAGAAACCATATTGATGTTTCCAGTAAAATCTTTTAATCTTCCTCTGAAATCTGCTTTAATCGAAAAGTGCAATGGTAAATTGAGCGATGGGGGCAATATGTTATTACCTAAAATACTAATAAGATCATTTCTTCCGGATTTGATAAATAAATTTGGTAGTATGAAATTGGCATGCTTTATATCAGGGAGTCCTGAAATGATAAAATCAGAAAAAAGTTCGGTTTGTTGAGCCGTTTTTATTGATATTTTTTCACCCTTTAAATCACCTACCTTACCTGTAAAACGGCCTGATAAACTAATTTCTTTTCCGGAGCCCCTAAAATAATTTTGTTTAGCTAATTGTGGACTAAAATATAAGATATCGCTAGTATTAATCAGTGTGGGATTAAATTCCGCATTGACTTGCAGATTTTGAATTGAATCTGAAAGTGTTGTTAGCGATGTAAATTTGAGGAGTGCAGATAGATCTATTTTGGAGTGAGAAGTTTCTATTTGTGTTTCATCAAGTTGGATTGATGTTCTCGTCATTTTAAAAGTACTAGCTATTTTCTTGACTACGAAGTTTCCTTCACTTTCCAATGATAATTTGTCAAGTTTAAATGCTGTTAGTGATGATGAGAATTGTAGGTTATGAAGTAATAAGGAAACCCCCTTATAATTTAAATGATTATTATCAAAAGTTGAATTCCTATTCGGTAAATTAGTTTTATTGATGGAAATCTCATTTTTACTTAAATCTATTTTATCTGCCTTTATCTTCCAAGGATTTTCGGAATTGGATTTCTTGTTTACAGGTAAGGTTTTCAGACTTGTATCTGCTATACTGTTTGATCTGTAAACACTATTAGATAATGCAAGACTTTTGATGCTGATTTCATAATTCTCAGGCGAATAGAGTGCATCTTGCAAATTAAATTTATTGATAGAGGCCAGCAGATCGGATTGGTCGGGAGTGTTTTTGTAGGCGAAAGCGGAATTACTAACAGTTAAAGTATGGACTTTGATTTGGGGTTGCTTAGAAACACTATTACTTTCTTTAGGAGATTTTGAAATCACTAAGTTCCCTACGAATGTGTTCAGATCTATACTGCGAATGTCAAATTTAAATTTTTTGAGATCTAGTTCATTGATTCTTAAATTTAACTCTTTTACTGAAAGTCCACATGAGATACCAGCATATTTATCTTCTAAAGAAAATCTTACCTGGTGCAACTGTATTTTATCAAGATTGAGGTTCAATCCTTTGCTTGAATCAGGCTGAACTTTGGGAGATTTATCAGGTTTGCTGAAAGATTCTACTAAAAAATTGTAATTATAGGTCGAATCGGACTGTAATCGTGAAAGATTGACTACTGCATCATCCAGAATGATAGAATTTATACTAATATTTCCTTTAATTATTTCAAAAAAGTCAGGACTTAATTTTAATTCACCTGCATAGAGTAAAGTATCATGATGTTGATCTTCTAAATAAATTTCTGATAGAAAAATTTTATTTGGAAATTTTACGCCAATTTTATTTAATCGAATTACACTATTTGTTTTCTTACTTAGAAATACAATAGCCTTATCTGCGAGAAAGTTTTGTACAAAATTAATTTGAATGATGATAATGAGAAAAACAAAAAGCAGGAAAACTCCAACTAATATGCGGAATATATATTTTAAAATTATTCTAACTATCCGCATTTTTTAATGGAAGAATTCCTGCTTTAATGTAATAAAATTTACATTATAAAGGTTTTTCACCGCGTATTATCCTAAATAACACTGCTATGACTGCAATTACCAATAAAATGTGAATTAATCCTCCTTGTACATGCATTCCAAAGAAGCCAATTAACCAGCCTATAACAAGGATGACAGCGATAAGATAAAGTAAGTTTCCCATAATTTTAGAGATTAGTTTTTAGTTGCTATGAGAATATCTTGCCAAATAAAAATCGACCCTTAATTGTCGTTTGTGGGGATTAAATTGCCCGTATTTTTATTTATCATGGTTGACTAAGGTAGGTTCTTTTTCAATATCCTTTAAGATTTTTACGGCATAATCATTTGGAATTATTCCTTTTCCATATGTTTTAGCATAAATCTTAGTAAATTCTGCACCTGAGTAAAGAATGATCGCCGAATAATACACCCAAAGTAGTATGATAATCAATGAACCTGCGACGCCATAGGTAGATGCAGTTGCAGATTTACCCAAATAATAGCCAATAATAAATTTACCGATCATAAAAAGTGTTGATGTAAATCCAGCACCTTTAATTCCATCTTTCAATGCAACTTTCCCATCTGGAAGTGCTTTGAAAATGACTGTAAATAGTAGAGTAATTATCACAAAGACTATTATCAGATTGAGGGCATAGAATAAAGTAATGGTAAACTCAGGGAAGATAGTCTGTAATTTCTTATTCATGATGTCCATAATCGAATTTACGATCAATCCAACTAGCAATAGGAATCCAATTGATGCCACCATCGAAAAAGAAGTAATTCTGTTTTTAAGGAATTTAATTAATCCTCTTTTAGGCTTAGCTTTTAGTCCCCAGATATAATTGATGGAATCTTGTATTTCTGTAAATACTCCTGATGCGCCCACAAGTAGAGTGATTACTCCTAAAACTGCAGCGATACCATTACTATCTGAGAGTTTTACATTTTTAATCATTTCTTGAATCTGAGAAGCTGCACTATTGCCTACTAATCCATTGATTTGTCCAAATAATTCCCCACGCACCGCTTCAGGACCGAAAAATATACCAGAAAGATAAATGATGATGATTAGAAGAGGAGGTAGTGAAAAAATTGTATAATATGAGAGTGAGGCAGCTAGTTTAGGTACATTATCTTCTACTACTGCTCCGCCGGTTGTTCGAAGTAAATACCAACTTTTATTCAGGAAGTTTTTGGTTTTGCTCATATAATTAATTCTGGCACTATTTAAGTTATAACTATAGTTATGCCAAATATAAAGACGTTCAAGAGAATTGTAATCCTATTTTTATCGATCATAATTTTAGTTGCAATTGCTCAGTTGAGTTTTACACTTGTTTTGGATGATAAAATCAAAGATTACTTAGTTAAAGAAGTGAAGAGTGGATCTAAATCTTTATACCATTTAGAAATCTCTAAATTGCAGGTGAATATTTTTCGTCAATCGGTACTTTTCAAAGGTATAACGATTAACCCTGTTGATAGTAATTCAAGACACGCATCTTACTATGCATCTGCAGATGTTATTAAGATTTCCGATATAGCCATTTGGCAATACTTATTGCATAGGAATATTTTTTCATCTAAAATAGAATTCACTAACCCTTCTGCTTCCATTTATCGTGGTTCTCAAAAAGTAGTTAAAGATTCTCTTGACAATGATCGCTTTTCGATATATAGACTTTTGCTCCCGGCTGTTAGGTCAGTAGAAATCTCATCGATAGTTATTCATAATGCTTCCATCAAGGTTTTCGATAATATTTCTGATCTTTTGCCAGTTTTAGGGAGTGATGAAAATGAACTTAGAATTATTAAACTAAAGATAGACAAAGAGGCTGAAGAAGGTAAACGATGGTTTAATGCGAAAGAATTAGCAATTTCAATTAATAATGTTGATTATAGTACCAAAGATAGTCTTTATACTTTTAAGATAAGAAGTTTAAACGCATCTTATCTGGATTCTACTTTGTCTTTTGATGCGCTCAAGATGACGCCAAATTATTCAAAAATGAACTTTGGTAATATGGCCGGTAAGCAGATTGATAGGATAAAAGTATCAGTTGAAGAACTGCAATTCGATCAGATGGACATAAAAGCTTTTTTTGAAACTGGAAATTTTATTGCTAAATCGACAAAACTAAAAAAGCCTTTAGTTGAAGCTTTTCGAGATAAGAATGATAAAAGAAAACCTTGGCATCCGGAATCATTACAGAATCTGATTAAATCAATTCCGGTTTCTACGAATATAGATTCATTATTTGTTGAAGATGGTCAAGTTGTTTATGAAGAAGTAGCACCAGGAGCAAGGAAGGCAGGTCGAATATTTTTTAAAAAGATGAATGGAAGCATAACAGGGATTAGTAATGATAGTTTGAATTATACGGCCTCATCTAAAATAATTGTAAATGTTACTGCAAAATTAATGGATGTGGCTAAAATCAAAGTTTATTTATCAATACCCTTAAATACAAATCAAATGGTATTCGACTGTTCTGGCCATTTATCTAGTATGCATTTAAAGGAACTCAATGATATGACAGAAGAAAATGCTGGTGTTTCAATTAGAGGCGGTGAGTTAGATTCAATGAGTTTTTCATTCAAAGCCGATCAGATTAGAGCCACAGGAAAAATGATATTTGCTTATCATGATCTTGATTTTTCCATAAAGAATAAAAAGACCGGCAAATCAGGATTTAAAGAAGATGCACTGAGTTGGGTGGCTAGGAATTTTATTGTTAAAAAAAGTAATCCTACAACTGGTGAGGATCTTAGAATTACATCTATAAATTATGAAAGAAACCCTTCACGGTTTATGTTTAATTATACTTTTAAAGCTTTAATGAGTGGCATTAAGCCTGCTCTTGGTGTTAAGTCTCGCCAAAAGGAAGAGCAAGATTAGATTGGATTTTTGCAAAAGTAATTCTTTTAAAACCGCGACCTACAACTTATAGTGCGCTATCTAAATCTACTTTTAATTAGGGAAATCCTATATTGAATACAGTGTTTGCACGAAACAAAAAATTTCAATTGGGTTTATTATGAAAAGTTGAATATTTATAACTGAAAAGTCCTGCTAAA
Organism: Bacteroidia bacterium; assembly: GCA_038320345.1. Lineage (GTDB taxonomy): Bacteria > Bacteroidota > Bacteroidia > AKYH767-A > OLB10 > JBBQED01. The sequence goes on along the minus strand of JBBQED010000009.1, from coordinate 101,690 downwards.
AGAAAGATTTTCAATGAGGAGTATTTTGAGTAAGTAAGGCATTTAGTTTACTGAAACTAATAGGTTTTTCCATAAAGTAATCGGCCCCATTTTCTAAAGCAAGGGACTTAAGATTCGACATAGCACTGATTACAATTACATAGAGGGATAGGTTTGAATCTTTAAAACTATGAATATTATCAATCCCATTTCCATCAGGAAGATTATGATCAATAATTAACAGATCAGGTTTGTATTGATTGAATTTTTTTATCCCTTCATCAAGCGTTACTGCAAAAAAGACATTATTGTTTTTATTTTTGAAATAATTCTTCAAGAGCATACAAATGTCTAATTCATCATCAATTATTAATATGGATTTGGATTTCATTGTGTAATGTTGGAGAATTTGAAGTAAGCTGGTGATTTGACTTTTATCTAATTCTATACTATTGGGTAGACGCTTGGTTTGCTTCTTGAATTATACGTTAGCTGGTAATAATTGTTTCAATACATTTCAACATTTACTAATGTATATCTCCTTTGAAGCATGTATAAAATCATGCCCAGAGTGCCATCAATGTTTAATTTTAGTTCTTATCTTCTTTTTTCTTTTCTTTATCTTTTTGTTCTTGCTCTTTCTTATCTGCTTCTTCTTTCAACTTTTCGGCGGCTTTTTTATCTTTCTTCTTAAAGTATCCTTTTAGCAAGATATTGTGCTTGGCTGCTTCCATATTTTCACTTAATCCCTGCGTTCCTGATTTTAGATTAGCAATGGTTTGGTCAATATTTTCTGCTATTGTACTATCTTGAATTAATCTACCCAATGTCCCATTTCCTTTATTGATCTTAAACAATATTTCAGCTAATTCACCAGTTGCTACTTCAGCATTTTCACCGGTGGCTTTAAGACTTTTCATAATAGATTCAGTTTCGATCGGTTCTTCTGAAGATAGAATATCATTTTCCTTTACTGGAGTAGTGCCTACTGAACCTTGTGTAATATTTAAAATTCGATCTCCAATAATTCCATCAGAACCGATCACTACTTTAGAGTCTTTTTTGATGAATTTCTGAACTTCTTTTTGAATAATGATATCAACTTTAACCATAGAATCATTAATAATTACAATGTCATCTACGGTTCCTACATTAATACCTGAAAATCGAACATTATTCCCGGTTTGTAAGCCATTAACATTTTTATAGAGAACACTAACACGAAAAACAGGATTAAACAAATTCTTTTGTTTACCAATAAAGAATATAGCCATAACAAATATGGTAATTCCTGTGGTTACAAAAAGCCCTAAACGCACATTAAATTTTTCATTTGAGGTCATAATTTATTTTGCTTAACTTGTTATTTTAATCGATTATTTTTGTTGAGTGATATTAAAAGATATTTCCTTCATAAACTTCACCATCTTTTAAGGTGACAATTCGGTCTGCAATTGTTTCGGCACAAGCCATATCGTGAGTGATAATGATTGATGCGGAATGATATTTTTTCTGGATGGAATTGATTAGATTACTTATTTCATCAGAAGTGACAGGATCTAATCCTGTTGTTGGTTCATCGTAAAGAATTATTTCCGGATCAATTATAATTGTTCTTGCTAAACCTATTCTTTTCTTCATCCCTCCAGACAATTGTGAAGGTATTTTGTGCATCGCATCTGAAAGACCTACATTTTCCAAGGCTTCTTCTATTTTTTCTGTGATTTGTTTTGCATTCAATTCTTTTTTTATCCGTTTCAATGGAAATTCCAAGTTTTGACGTACAGTCATCGAATCATAGAGGGCTGCGGATTGAAAGAGAAATCCGATTTTTTTACGAATTTCATTCAATTCTTTTTTCTTGATTGCAATGATATTTTTTCCGAAGACAATTATTTCCCCTTCATCTGGATACATTAATCCAACAATACATTTGATTAATACTGATTTGCCGGTTCCTGATTTACCTAGCACTACTAAATTTTCTTCTTTAAATAGGCTTAAGTTTACATTTTTCAACACCACTTGATCACCAAAACTCTTTGCTAGATTCCTAATTTCAATAATTGGTTTTCCTGCAGTCATTTCTAGCTTACTTTCTTTCTTCTCTTGTTGTGTTACCATCATGCCAACATATCTGTTATCTGAACTGCTATCATATCTACAATAATCACAAGCAAAGAAGAAAGCACTACAGCAGAGTTAGCCGCTAAGCCAACACTTTCAGTGCCTCTTCCGGCAGTATATCCTTTGTAACAACCTACTATACCTATAACAGCTCCAAAAAAGAATGTTTTAATAGTCGCTGGGATAATATCAATAAATTCTATACTACTCATAGCCTGCCTAAAAAATAAATTAAACTGTACATCTCCCTTTAGGTTTACTCCAATCCAGCTTCCGATTAATCCCATAGCATCTGCAAAAAAAACAAGGATAGGGATCATAAGGGTTACGGCCAAAATTCTAGTTACAACAAGGAATCTCATGGGGTTTGTAGCGGATACTTCCATCGCATCAATTTGCTCAGTGACCTTCATACTCCCTAATTCTGCACCCATCCCAGATCCGATCTTGCCAGCACAAATTAAGGCGGTGATTACTGGTCCAATTTCTCGAATTACTGATGTAGCTACCATCCCAGGTAAGAGCCCAACTGCACCAAAATCTACCAAGATGGGTCGTGATTGTATAGTGAGTACTAACCCCATTATTAACCCAGTAATGGATACAATGGGCATAGACTTATTACCAATTTCGAAGCATTGTCTTAAGAATTCCTTAAATTCAAAATCATAGGAGAAGGTTTCCTTAAATGCAGCACTTGAGAATACTGAGAATTTCCCGACTTCAAGTAAAAATCCACTTGCTTTCTCCTTTTTATCTAACGTTTTTTGACTGATTTTGAGAGACTGATTTTTGGCATAGGATGCGGCGGAGGATAAAGGAATTTTGAGGTCTATTTTTTTCATGATGTTAAATCGGTATTTCAAATCCAATGCCTTTTTTTTTATTTAGCTCAGATCTCGTATTCAAGGTTACAAGTGGTAATAAATTCCCCATAGTGTAGCTGATCCTTCACAGTAGGTTTGAGAATGTGATGTAATATACTGCTTTTAAATTTCGGCACGGTTATTCAATGAGTTTAAATTATATTAACCATAAAAAAAATTATTATGTCAGACAACGGAAAAATTCTCAGTGCATTGCTTATTGGAGCAGCTGCTGGGGCAGTATTAGGATTATTAATGGCACCTGATAAAGGTAGTAATACTAGAAAATCAATTTGGGAAAAGGGAGAAGATCTTTACGACCAACTTTCTGATAAAATTGAAGAAGGAAAAGATACACTCAGCTCATGGAAAGGTAAAGCCATGGATACTGCTAATGATCTGAAAAATAAAACTATGTCGAAAGCGGAGCAATTTAAAAATGATGCTGAAGACGAAGTTAGAGGAATGGCGAATAAAGCTCGTCAAAATTCTTAAATAGTATAATTTCTATTTCATTATTTAATACACAACTCCAGTGGAAGAAGAAACAAAAGTTGAAAAATTTATTAGTACGCTGAAACAATATACAGAAACAAGAATCGATATCATTATCTTAAATCTGCAAGATAAAGTTTCTGAGGTACTCTCTTCATTTGTTTCAGGATTCATTATAGCATTATTAACATTTATGGTAATTGTTTTTGCGAGCCTTGGATTTGCTTGGTGGATCGGACAGCATTATGAAAATTACCTGATTGGTTTCTTTGCAGTTGCAGGAATTTATCTAATCGTGGTCGCTATTGTTTATCTGAATCGTGATAACTGGATAAAAGGGCCTGTAATTAATGCGCTACTTAAAAAAATTACCATCCATGAAGAAGATTGAAACGCTAAGCGATCTGAAAGAAGAAAGATCAAGGTTGATAAAGAAGAAAATTTTACTCGAAGAAGTAATTAAAGAAGACTTCCAAGAAATTAAAGCGTCTTTATCCCCAGTAAAAATGGTTGCCGATAACGTTGATAAGGTTCTTGTTAATCGTAACTTTGGTCTTGTTCCTCAATTAATTAATTTTGCTTTGGACACTGTAGTTAAAAATGGCTTATTAAGAAAGTCAGGTTTTTTAGTTCGTATTATCGTTCCTTTTTTAGCGAAGAATGCAGCAAATAATTACGTAGCTGATCATAAAAAGCAAGTCTTAGGATGGATTGCCGATAAATTTTTGAAATTCGGTAACTCAAAGAACCATTCTAAAATTTATGATAAAACTACTGCTGACATCAACCTTTAATTTGGTTTGACAATTAGTAATTGGAGGCGAAAAAGATTTTACTTTTTCGCCTCTTTTTATGAATGGGTAAAACAAACCTCATTTGGTTTGAAGATGAGGTGATTTTTAGTTTTATTGGAATAAAGGATATATTAATCGTTGTTATTTTTCCTCAATTTACTCAAATTAAATTTTGGTCAAGATATTGCCATTCGTAATCATAGAAATATTTTTTGTAATGAAGCAACAGCATCAGCAAAGTAATAAGCAAGTTCAAAAGCAGGGGTATTATTTATCTCAGCACCATTTGAGATTAATGCACCTTTTGCACCTTTCTGGATTTGCTTTGCAAGAATATATTGCTAACGAAATTGAACAAAATCCTGCACTTGAATTGGAGTTTGAAAGTCTAGATCAATTGGAGGAGGATCAATCTATTGAAGATAATGTTTTTGATCCGGACTTATTTAGCAATGATGATGATTTATTTGAAAAATCATACAACCAGTCTCAATCTGGTAAAGAAGTATTTTATGAAGCCCCAGTAATACATTATTCCTCCTTAAATGAGAATCTTAAAGATCAGATTCATCATATGCGATTAAAAGAAGGTCTAACTGATATTACTTGTTATCTTATTGACGAACTTGATGATGATGGCTATCTGCGAAGGAGTCTCAATGATGTTTCATTTGATTATGGATTTACATTTGGAAAATTATTCAATGAATCTGATTTTGAAGATGGATTAAAGGTTTTACAAACCTGCGATCCTGTTGGAATAGGAGCAAGGGATCTCAAGGAATGTCTTGTTTTGCAGTTACGGCGGAAAATCGAAGGCGATCATGTTCATCCTCTGCTGAAGAAATGTTTGACAATTTTGGAAGATTGTTACGAACTGTTTGTTCAACGGAAATTTGGACGAATCATGGAGAAAACCCATTTGAACGAGGAGGAACTTAATCAGGCTTTACATATCATACGGCATTTGAATCCTAAGCCTGTAACGGAAACGAATAAGTATGAACTCATGTTGCAGCAGATTATTCCTGAATTTGAACTCAGCTTTGATGAGGAGCAGATATATGTATCATTTTCACATAAGGATGCTACTAAATTGAAGGTAAATGCCAGTTTTGACCGCAGAATTTTAAAGGTTAATGGAGATACTGAGACGAATCAGGTAGAAAAATATTATTCTGAACTTATTAATGACGCGCAAAACATTGTGGATGCTCTTAAAGAGCGTGAGTCTACGATGATGAAAGTTATTTCTGAGATTGCTTCCGTTCAAATAGAATTTTTCAAAACCGGTGATATCAAGGATTTGAAACCTATGATCTTGCAGGATATTTCGGCGAATACAGGTTTCGATATTAGTACAATTTCCCGCATTACAAGTAATAAGCATATTCAAACTCCGCATGGAATTTATGCTTTAAGAAATCTTTTTATGCGAAATATAAATCCTAATCTGGAGCAAAATACTCAAAATACAGCTTTAGGAATTAAGGAGGAGATCAAAAAAATTATTGCAGAAGAGGATAAGTCAAAACCTTATTTAGATAGTGAAATTGCAAATTTACTGAAGGATATCGGTATTCAACTCGCTAGAAGAACTGTGGTAAAATATAGAGAAGCTCTCGGCATTCCAAATAGTACTCTTAGAAAAGAAATGGCTGTTTAAATTTCGGCATGAAATTTATTTAACCTTAATTATTGCATTATTAAATTATTTCTTAATTCATATTTAAACTTAAAACTATACTGTCATGTTAAAATGGTCTGCAATCTTCTTTGTAATAGCTATTGTCGCTGCTATTTTTGGTTTTGGAGGGATCGCTGAGGGCGCTGCTTCCGTAGGTAAATTTCTCTTTTTTGGATGTATTTTACTTTTTGTAATCACATTAGTTCTTGGACTGTCAATATTTAAAAAATGACATTGCTTGAATATTAGTGATTGTTCAAAAGCAAAAGTTAATGTATTTAAATCACATTTGTATAAGTAAGTAGTCGTAAAAGAGCCAATTTATTTTATGAATAAAGTATCATTAGTTTTTTCCAGATAAAAATTAAACTGCAGGTCATACGGAATCGTGACCTGCAGTTACTATTAAGCGATCTGAAAACTGTTTTTTCGAAGGGAATTGTTTATTTCAATGAAAATTAATTTTTTTTGCTACTGAATAGAATCTTTCAAAATCTTGTTTTTCGTACCTGTACTGTCAATTGAACTTTTCCGGTTAGTATTTCTGAGGATGCTTTTCTTGGTCTTGATATGGCTCTTGGTTTTTGGAGTACTTTTAGATTTTTTCTTTCTAAAATTATTATCTTGGATCTTTGTTAAGGAATCTGTTTCCAACTTGCTGTTTCCTGTGGAATTATAATTTGTTCCCTTTGAACGATTATTAAAGTCGCTCTCCATTCGCGTGGAATCAGTACCATATCTTTCGTTGTTATCTCGTCTTGCTCCTGAATTTAAATAACGCAGTGAGTCACTTTGTTGGCGAGTCATTGTTGTATCCTCCCATGCACCACTCGAGTGACTACTTTTGCTCATCGTACTATCGGTTTGAGCGTTTACAGCAAAACTACTTATAGTTATGGCTAGAATAAAAACGAGTGATTTCAACATGTTGATTAGTATTGGTGGATTATTATAAGTGTACTCTATGTGTTTTAATATAATTGATGTATAAATATAAGAAAATTTTTAGATACAGAACAGTTGTTCCTTTTTGATCTAGGAATAGTAAGAAAAGTGAGAAATAATTTAATGGAATATTTGGCTTTTTCAGAGCTAAAGTGCAACCTGCCAAAGTAATTATTTTTCGGTGGGAGTAGTAATTTGATTTTTTGAATTTGATTTCCGTATCCTAAAGAAATTCTGTCCAATGGGAGGCATTGTATCACCAATCAAAAATCCCCAAGGTTTTAATTCCTGAATTCTATCGAAAATAACCTTTAAAATTGCAGCTAATGGTAGCGAAAGGAACATTCCTGGAACACCCCAAAATGCACCTCCTACGAGTACCACAATAATTGAAATGAGAGCGTTGATTTTTACTTTAGAAGCTACAATTTTCGGAACAATTAAGTTGTTATCAATAAACTGCACTAAAAGATATGCTATCAATACCCAAAGGGCATAAATTGGTTCTTTCGTTGCAAGTGCCAGTGCTATCGGAATCGCTACTGCAACCAAGCCTCCTATGTATGGGATGACGTTTAGAAGTGCTCCTATTATGCCGACGAGTATGGCATAATCGATCCCTAGTATTAATAGTGCAGAAGCATTAAGTGCTGCTACAATACCAGCCTCTACCATTAAGCCAACTAAATAACTTTGAATTAATGTCTTTGTTTCCGAGAGAACTTCAGCAACCACTTTATGTTTTTCTGCAGAAAATAGTTGAGCAATGAAACTCAGTAGAAGTGGTTTGTAAAATAGAAAAAGGAAAATATAAACGGGAAGTAATAACACGATTACTACGATACTGCTGATAGCAGTAAGTGTTTGTCCAAGTAATTGCGTGCTTTTAGAAAGCCCTTCATCCTTCTGCTCCGCGATCCAACGGTTGATCTTAACAGTATCGATGTTAAATCTGCCCGAAACCCAGGTAATCGTATCATTTAGCAGTTTAGAAAAGTTTTGTTTTAGTTGTGGTAGCGCCTCACTAAAATGCGCCATTTGATCGGCAAGGAAATAAAGTACTCCTGCAGTGATAAGAAATGTAAGAAATACAGAAATGAAAATTGAAAGTATTCTGAGTTTAGTTTTTCTTTCCAAAAATTGGCAGAATGGATTGATCAAGATAGCTATTAGTGCTGCAAATAGGAGGGGGATCATGATGTCCTGTCCTACATACATGATGTAGGCAAATCCGATAATTCCAATTATTATAAATGCAAAACGTATGTAGAATGGTGGGTTAATGTTTTCCATGCATTTGTTTTATGTCGAAGTTTGTTTAGCCCTTTTCTATAAGTATGCCAACTCTTCATTTATGATGTATTATAAATATTCGATTTTCTTTAAGAGGGTATGGAGCTAAATAGAGGTGAATTTCAGATAACATCGTAAATTGTAAATATTGAAATCTACTTTTTTTGGGCAGAATTTTCCTCACGTAATTCTTCGAGAATTTCTCATTGTTGACTAGGAGTATGTTCTGTCTCAGCTTAATCAGGAACTTCCTTTTTCATAACTATATGATATTCAATACTTAGGTCTTAGTTTGAATTTGGTTTGAAATGATAAATACTATTTTACTTCCTATTTATTCAATAAAAATTTAAATCTATTTTTACGGATTGCTATTCTTTCAAAAGATCTTCCTCTAGAATTACATTCAATTCGTAAAGAATGATCCTTTTAAAAAAAATAGATTGTATCTTGGGGTATAAATTCCCCGTTTTCTAAACGGTTTTATATTTGCTGATTCTGTTTTTAACCTGAGATTATCATATGCACAAAATATTAATTATAGAAGATGATCCGGACATGTGTCAATTGCTCAGCGCATTTCTGACCAAAAAAGGATTTGAAGTTGAACTGGCTCAAAACGGTAAAAAGGGTATTGAATTATTCAATGCAACGCGACCTAATTTGGTACTTTGTGATTATCGGCTGGGTGATATTGACGGCACAGAGGTGTTAAATAAAATCCGGGATATTGAACCTTCAATTCCGTTTATTATCATGACAGGTTATTCTGACATCAGAACAGCTGTAAATGTTATTAAGCTTGGCGCCTTCGATTATTTGGTAAAACCTTTGCTTCCGGATGAAACGCTGCAATTGATTAACAAAGCGCTGGAAACAAAAAATCATGCGATTCGCTTTATTGATAATTTATCTTCGGACGATGCAGCATCTGGGTCTGGAAGCACTACTAAATCAAAATCTTCTTCAAAAAGTGATTTTATTTATGGTAAAAGTGCCGAGAGCAAAGAATTGCTTCGTCAAATTGAGCTCGTTGCTCCGACTAACTACAGTGTGATTATTTATGGAGAAAGTGGTGCAGGAAAGGAATCGATTGCTCAAACTATTCATAAAAAAAGCAAAAGAGCAAAACAGCCATTTGTTGCAATGGATTGCGGAGCTATTTCAAAAGAACTTGCAGGTAGTGAGCTTTTTGGTCATGAAAAGGGTTCTTTTACTGGTGCTCAGAATACTAAAATTGGACACTTTGAATTAGCAAACGGTGGTACTATTTTTTTAGATGAAGTTAGCAATCTTCCCTATGATGTTCAATCGTCATTGTTGAGAGTAGTGCAGGAGAGAAAAATTAAGAGAATTGGTGGACTGAAAGAGATTCCACTAGATGTTCGCATTATAGTGGCTAGTAATGAAAATCTCAGTGAAGCTCATAAAAAGGGGAAGTTCCGTGAGGATTTATATCACCGCTTTAATGAGTTTCATCTCACGGTGCCTAGTTTACGTGATCGTAAAGATGATATCATGATGTATGCTGATTTCTTTCTTTCTATCGCCAATCAAGAGCTTGAAAAAAATATTGAGGGATTTTCACCTGACGTGGAAGCTGTATTTGTAAATTATCCTTGGTATGGTAATCTCCGAGAGATGAAAAATGTAATCCGGAAAGCAGCACTTTTAACGCCTGCTTCCATTATTGACACCAAGTCACTTCCCACAGAATTTATTAGTAGCAACCAAGGTGGTTTTGTTCAAGAATCTCCTGCACCTATAAATGGAAATTCACATGTTCAAACGGATACAGTTCTTGAAGAGGTGCCTGTAAAGGTTTTTGAAGAGAAGGAAGAAAAAACCAATCTTAAATCTGCTGCCTTGGAAGCTGAGTATGATTTGATTTTAAAAGTTTTGAAGGAGGTGAATTTTAACAAAAGCAAGGCTGCTGTTATTCTTAATATTGATCGAAAAACACTCTATAATAAGATTAAGGCTTTTAAACTCGAATCGAAATGATTGGAACCAAGGAAATCAAAATATTATTAGTAGAAGATGATGAAGATGATTATATAATTTTTAAGGATTATTTGAGCGATATTAAATCCGGTAATTATCAGCTCACTTGGTCAAGTACTTTTGAAAGCGGTTTAGCAAATATACAGAAGCGGGAACATGATATCTACTTTTTCGACTGTATACTTGGAAAAAATAATGGGTTAGATTTAATCAAAGCCTGTGTATCCAATAATATTGATGTACCAGTTATATTTTTAACAGGACTAGGTAATCATGAAACAGATATTGCTGCCATGGAGCTTGGTGCTATGGAATTTCTGATGAAAGATGAAATTGATGCTGGAAAACTCGAAAGGAGCATTCGCTATTCCATTGATCAATCGAAAAGTCTTCAAAAAATTAAAGTTAGCGAAGAGAAATTTCGCTCGATATTTGAAAATAGCCAAGATGTAATTTATCTTGCCGATAGTACAGGGAAGATTCATGATATTAATCTAGCAGCAGAAAAATTGCTGGGATATAGCCGTGATGAATTGATTCAAATGAATGAAGTGGAACTCTTTGAAAATCCACTTGACCATAAATTGTTTTTACAATCGATCGCCCTGAATGGGAATAGTGCAAATTCGGAAGTTATTTTAAAAGATAAATATAATAACCGAAAATATTCTACGGTAACTACCAGTATTCAAAAAGTTGATGAGCATAATATTATTTTTTATCAGGCAATTATTCATGATATCACTAAAAGGAGAAAAGTTGAATTGGATTTGCAAATTGCTGAAAAGTTGGCCGTGAGTGGTCGACTAGCAAGGTCATTAGCTCATGAAATACGAAATCCACTTACAAATATTAATTTATCGGTAGAACAGTTGGAAGAATATATTCCAGATGAAGCTTACAATTCTTATTTTGAAATTATAAAAAGGAATAGTAAAAGAATAAATGATTTGGTTACGGAATTGATGGAGCATGCAAAGCCTACAGAATTGAAGTCTTCTCGCGTCGCAATTCAAACAATTCTCAATAAAACGGTAACGCTAGCAAAAGATCGCGCCGCTCTGAAGAATATTAAAATTGAAACGATATTCAGTGGAGAAAATGAGGAGATTGAAGGAGATGAATCCAAATTAAGCATTGCTTTATTGAATATTATCGTTAATGCAATTGAGGCTGTGGAAGCAAATCATGGGCATATTCGTATTTTTTCTGAATGCAAAGAAAAACGTTGCATCATCTTAATTGAAGATAATGGTGTAGGTATCAAACCAAATGATCTGGATAAAATTTTTGATCCTTATTTTACCGCTAAAAATAATGGGGTAGGGCTTGGACTAGCAACCACGCATAGCATAATCTATTCTCATAAAGGAACGATAGATGTTGAATCCATACCTAAAAAAGGTACGAAATTTAGTATCACATTGAACTTGCTTTAATATTTTTGTTTCTAGTAGAATTAGTGGTATTCCATCATTTTTAGATGTTTTTTAGGATTTATTGGGCTTTTTATCTTGCTTTTCAGGGTAAAATTTACATTTTTTGCAGATGAAATACCTAAAATTTGAATTGTTCTCCGAATTCAACAGAGATAATTGGATCCCTTCGCTTACATTGTCGTTAAATTAGTCTGAACATTCTAGCACCTGCTAAACCACTTTGGCCTATGTCACCATCTGAAATTCAACATACTTTTTTTAACCTGATTAAAGTTCATCTCCCTGCGCATCTTTCGTTGGTAGATGAAATAGCAGGACTTCTTGATTTAAGTAATGATAGCGCATACCGTCGGATTAGAGGTGAGAAAGAACTGAGTTTGCATGAAATTCAATTACTCGCTTTGCACTATAAAATTTCGCTTGATCAGCTGATGGGGATGCAATCAAATGCTATTTTATTTCATGGTGATTTGCTTGATAGAAACACTTTCAGTTTCGAAACATATTTGCAATCGATGTTGCAGAACCTGAAGAATATTGCAGCAATGCCTAACCGACATTTTTATTTTGAGGCTAAAGACATTCCTCCTTTTCACCATTTTCAATTCCCCATGATGGCTGCTTTTAAATATTTTTTTTGGATGCGAATTATCATGCAGGATTTCAACCTTTCAAAAAAGATTTTTGATCCTCAGGAATTCAAAGGACAATTGGATCAGGATGGAATTGGTATTGGTAAACTGTATACTTCCATTCCTTCCTCTGAATTATGGAACCTTGATACGTTAAATGGAACAATGCGACAAATTGAATTTTGCGTAGAAACCGGAATGTTCGACAATAAAATTGTGCGTAGATCTATTTATGAGGATTTAATGCAAATGATAGAACATATCGAGATGCAAGCAACGGTGGGTAAGAAATTTATGCTTGGTGAGATTCCTGACGAAAAGAGCGGACCATTTAATCTGTATATCAATGAAGTTAATCTTGGACATAATACTATGTTAGTCACCAATGATATTCAGCCCGTAGTTTTTATTAATCATAATGTACTCAATTTTATGGTCACTTACGACCAACGTTTTTGTCAGTACTCAGGAGGTATGATGCAGAATATCATTTCAAAATCTTCATTAATAAGTGGTGTAAATCATAAAGATCGCACTAAATTTTTCAATGTGCTGAAGGGAAAAGTTGCTGAAAAGATGCATTAAATGGAAGTAAATGAAGGGTGTGCGAATTACTCCATTAGTGTAAGCTGATGCTGAAGAGTAAATAATATTTTTTGAAAAATACTCTTAAATTACTTTTTTGAAAAGATAATTTGGGTTTTTAAAAACAAGAGCGTAGTTTTTATTTTTTTTCATTTCATCCATAAAATTACTACTCCCAAAATCCCAGTGATCTGCTGAGTCATCGAATAAGATAAACCCACCTTTCAGCAAATATTTATCTGTATTTTCAAAATCTCTTTTCACGTAATCATAAGTGTGATTGCCATCGATAAAAGCAAAACTTAGATTTCCTCCCAATTTACAGGTTCGGTTAAATACATCAGATTTCGACGAATTACTTTGCCATATTTCAAAAAAATCATCCGAAAACATCTCCATTGCAAAAGGTTTTTCTGCTCCACCTAAAAAGTTGAGATTTCTAATAAAGGATTCTTTAACGAACTGTCGATACTGATCGTAAGGAATAGGTAAGAGGTACGCATAATTTGAAAACTCTTTCTCTTCAAAATCCCATTTATCACACGAGAAAAAGAGATTCGTTTTGCCATGCTTTCGCATCAGATAACAGATGATGCTCGCCGACTGCCCACAGAAAGATCCGATCTCGAGAAAAGCTCCTGTAGTCGGTGCATTTTTTATAGCATGATCCAATAGAAAATTATTCCCTTCATGCAACATGCCCGCATTAATTATTTTGATCGCAGTCAACGCATGATCATTCAGTTTTTTCTCCTTAAAAATCTTACGTTTAATACGGTAAGAAAGTGATCTTAAATTCATGATGTTTGAAATTACGAGTGAGGCAAATAACGGGTTTTTAAATGAAAAATGCCCCTTGCGGAGCATTGCTTTTTGGTTTGCGGTGAGGGAGGGATTACATCAGCAAGCTGATGTGATCCCTTGTGGGGGGAGGCTACAAAGCAACAAAAGCCCAACTGGCAAATGCCGTTTGATTTTTTTAGTTTAAAATATTTTGCTCAAACAAGTTTGGCAAAATATTTTAAACTAAAAAACCCCGCATACGCGGGGCTTTTGTTGCTTTGGCGGTGAGGGAGGGATTCGAACCCTCGGTACAGTTTCCCGTACGACAGTTTAGCAAACTGTTCCTTTCGGCCACTCAGGCACCTCACCAGTTTGGGAGCGCAAATCTAAGAAATCTGCTTACGCTACCCAAAAAGGAACTTTATATTTTATTGTTTTCCTTTTGGTTTGCGTCAGGGCTTTATATTTGTACGTATTACACCTCCCTTATGTTTAAAAATCAAGCTGTTTTGAAATTATTGACCCTCAGTTCACTCATGGCTTTTGGGTTGTTTTCTTGCACCTCTTCTAAAAAATCAGAGTCCTCCGCTATCGAATCGTCCACTTTTGTGCAACTTCCGGGGCCTGAAAGTTGGAAAAGTGACTGGTCGACCTCCAATTCTGTCGTCATTCATATTCTTGCTGAACCCGATAATTTACATCCAACCAACGGAAATTCACAAACTAGGGCCGAAATCAACCTTTATACGCAAATGGCATTGCTTCAATCTGATCTCCGAACTGGGGAGATGAGAGCGGGTCTTTGCACATCTCTTCCTCAAGTATCGGCAGATCAGCTTCAACTAAACTTTGAATTGAGAGATAGTATTCTTTGGGATGATGGAAGTCGTTTAACAGCTGAGGATATCGTCTTTACTGCTAAAGCGTCAAAATGCCCGTTCACCGACAATCCAGCTGCAAAGCCTTATTTCGATAATGTTAAGGAAGTTATAGCCGATCCTACCAACCCTTTGAAGTTTACGGTGGTGATGAAGAAGGCCTATATCCAGAATGTGGGAATCTGGAGTGATTATCCGATTTTGCAGAGCGCCTTTTTTGATTCTACAAAGGTGTTTTCAAAGTATTCATTCAGTCAGCTGGATGATCCTACATTTAGTTCCTCAGCACATTCCGATCTGCAACAATGGGCCACTAAATTCAATAGTCCGGAGTATGGTATTGATACTAAATTCATGACTGGATTGGGACCATATCAGATTCAGAGTTGGGAAAGCGGTCAGGCGATAACGTTAGTTAAGAAAAAGAATCACTGGACTCGAAATAGCACTAATTATTGGGAAGCTTCTTATCCCGAGAAAATTGTTTTCCGCGTAAATCGTGACGGTGCTTCACAAAAGCTGGAGTTTAAATCACAAGTTTATGATGGATCTGCATATCTCGGAACCCGAACATTATTTGATTTGAAAGAGGATAGTACCTTCAACAAAAATTATCATGCTCGGTTCATGGATACTTATGGATTCACTTATCTGGCGTTGAATATGAAACCCGATGGCGTGAAGCATTTGCCTTTGTTGACTGATGCAAAAGTTCGTCGCGCGCTAGCATTTGCTACTCCAGTTGATGATATTATTCGAGTAGTGAATAGAGGAATTAATAAGCGAGTAAATAGTCCTGTTTCTCAATTGAAAAAAGCCTATGCAAAAGATTTGGAGATGATTCCTTATGATGTTAAAAAAGCTGGAAGCTTACTCGATGCAGCAGGATGGAAAGATACTGATCAAGATGGTGTTCGTGATAAAATTGTAAATGGCAAAAAACTGCAGTTGGAAATAGAATTGGCTTATATGGCTACGCAAGCAGAATGGAAAGAAATGGCATTAATGATTGCAGAGAGTATGGGCAAAGCGGGTGTGAAAGTAAATGCGGTGGCCTATGATTTTCCAAATTGGATGCAAAAATCACTGTCGCATGATTTTGATATGGTGATGGGTGCTTCTAATTCTTCTTCGATGCCTGATGATTATGGTCAGCTATGGTCGACGGCAGCATGGAAAGGCAATGGCCCTAATTACACTGGCTTTGGAGATGCAAGTACCGACGCTTTAATTGATAGTATTAGTTTTACGATGGATGAAACGAAACGCATGGAGATGGAGTATCGCCTGCAACATCGCATTGCCGATGATCAACCCTTTGTATTTATGTACGGGTTAGTTCGTCGTTGTGTGGTGCATAAGCGTTTTAATCATGCGGAATTTTATGCAGAACGTCCCGGTTTAATGTATAATAATTTGCAGGTTGCAGCACCCGGTTCAACTGTAGGTACAGCTCAATAACTTCCGCGCATGGTAAGCCACCTGTTCCGGCGATTTCTGTCTTTCGTGATAGCTCTGGCAGGCATTGCAATTTGTGGTTTTTTGCTGACTCGGATCTCTCCTCGTGAAGCAGTGAGGCAACAACTTGGAGCCAACATATCCTCTTCTCAAATTAAAGAGGACTTTTATATAAAGCGATATGAGCAATTGTATCGTAAATTGAGATATGATCGTCAAGTATTTTATTGGAGTTGGTCGGGATTAGCAGTCCCGGATTCCTTTTATCGACTTCCTGATAAATACAAAAGCGAACAGTTAATTGAGTTAAGTGCGATAAGTGGTTGTCCAGAAAAGTCGATTGTTTTTTATCAACTTCTTGCGCAGTTGCAATTAGTTGCATTAACAGATCCTGATCCTAAAGTAAATGATCTTGCTGCTTTTTTACCGAGAGCAAGTTCTGTAGAACAGCTTCGTATCTTATTAAATAATCCTGCGTGGAAGAATTCTGCATCCGCATTTCGAGTAGCAGAAGTTAATAAGGAATTGTTGGATTTGTTGAGTCATTCAAAACCTTGGAAGAATTGGATTCCCGAGATCCATTTTACCTTCGATAATCAGTTTCACTATTGGTTGTTTGGCGATGGTAACTGGTTAACGGGTGAAGGTGCGTTGTATAGCAGAGGAGCACTTCGTGGGGATTTAGGGAAGTCGTACCGCACGCAAAGTTTTGTGAAAGATGAAATTAAAAACCCGTTTCTGTTAACCCTAAAAATTTCTTTATGGTCGATACTAATTTGTTTTTTAATTTCAATACCAATTGCAATTAGCCTCATTCGATATAAACATACTCAGCTAGTAAAAATTATTCAACCTTCCATGATTTTTATCTATGCAATTCCTTTATTTTGGATGGGTACTTTATTATTGATGACTTTTGCGAATCCTGATTTCCTGAAATGGTTTCCTGCATCAGGCATCGCTCCTCAAGGTGGTTTCCCTGCGGATAGCTCATGGTGGAATCGGTTCCTGATAAGCTTACCCTACTTTGTGTTGCCAGTGATTTGTTATATCTATGGTGCTATAATTTTCCTTTCGCGCATTTTGCAAGCTTCCTTGTTGCAGGAGCTTGAGATGGATTATATTCAGACTGCCAGAGCAAAAGGTCTTCATGAAAACAAGGTATTATATAAACATGCATTGCGCAATAGCATACTTCCACTACTTACCATTACGATTGGAGCTTTACCGGTAATGGTGAGTGGGAGTTTACTCATTGAAAATATTTTTTCATTACCTGGAATGGGTACAGGTTTAGTGCATTCGGTCCAATTGGAAGATCATCCTATGATGATTGGATATTTTATTTTGACAGGTGCGATTACCATTCTAGCATTTATGATGAGTGATTTCATCTTTACTTTTATTGATCCACGGATCAGGATTCAAAAGACGGCATCGGGTTATGAGTGAAAAACGATTTACTCGTTTCCGAATGGCTTGGAGATCTCTAAGTTTCAGGATCGCCGTGAGGTATATCGTGTTCTTGTTTGCGCTAGCACTTTTATCACCCATCATCGCAACTCGTCAGCCCTTACTCGTGAAGGATGGAGATGGATTTCACTTTCCAGCGCTAACAGAGTGGGGGAGAGGTAATGTAGGCTTACAAGATTTCAAAAACTGGGATGATAATCCTGATGCCTTCGTGATACATGCGCTGATCCCTTATTCTCCGGGAGAAAGTGATTTATTGAACAGTGGTTATAAGGGACCTTTCGATGAACAGCTCACACGTCAATCAAATGGTACACTAACGGGTCTGCCTATCCGAAATTGGCATTGGTTAGGAACTGATCTAAGAGGTACTGATGTGCTCTCGGGAATTTTGTATGGCGCAAGAATTTCTTTAGCCATTGGATTGTTATCTTCGATTTGCGGAGCGCTAGTAGGTTTATTCTTGGGTGGAATCTCCGGTTGGCTGAGTGTCACAGGGTGGTATATTAGGCGGGGGAAGTTCTGGAGTACAGTAATCGTACTTCCATTCATACTCCATATTCTATTGATGAATCATTTACCTGGTGGTAATTTTTTTTGGAGAGGTTTGATGGTACTACTTTTATTTTTAGTGGGCTATGGAATGAGCAAAATGGTTGAAAGCATATCATTTTTTAATAAAACATTTCGTTTGTCGATAGATCCTTTCATTACGCGAATCACAGAGTTGTTTTCTACTTTCCCCAAAATTCTAATTGTATTGGTGTTTGCAGGTTTTTTAAAACCTTCTTGGTTGAATGTTGTCATTCTACTCACACTGACTGGCTGGGCCGACATGGCGCGTTTAGTAAGAACAGAAATTTTGCGCGTCAGTTCATTTAATTATTTGGATGCTGCTCGCTTAAGTGGGGCAGGAACATTTCGGATTTTATGGAAACATGTTTTACCCAATGCTGTTCCTGCACTTGCTGTGATGTTTGTATTTTCGATTGCACTCAATATTTTAATAGAATCTTCGTTGAGTTTTTTAGGACTAGGCGTTCCACCGGGAACGGTAACGTGGGGAACACTTCTTGCATCGGGTAAAGAACAAGTATCAGCTTGGTGGTTGGTGCTCTTCCCCGGTTTGGTGCTTTCATGTTCAATTGCAGCCTTGCAACATATTGCGGAGGGATTGCAAATCAAACGATAAGCTTTTTATTGTGGATTACTTCGAAATAGCGCACTCGATAAACTGAAATACTTTTATTGTAGAGGTAGATCTTTGGCACTTGATTTTTATCATCAATTTAAGCAATGTCCTTACCTTGTGTTAACAAAGTGTTCATAAAAATTCAAGCAAACTGAGGCTACTCATTTGGAAAATATCGTTTCTCTTTCACCTTCGTAGTGTTAAATCTTACAGCCATGAAAAAAAATAGCGCATCCAGAAATGTTAAATCTCCAGCAAATAGTGGACTCTCTTTTCAACGCGTTTTTACGAATGATCATCAAACTCCGTTTGAGCAGTATAAGTATGTAAAGCGAAGTTCTATTATTCGAAATCCTTTAGGCGATGTGGTTTTCGAAATGAAGGATGTTGAAGTTCCTGATTCATGGTCGCAAGTAGCGACAGATATTTTAGCGCAAAAATATTTCCGCAGAACGGGAGTTCCATTATCGGATGGTAGTACTGGTGCCGAAAACAGTATTCGTCAGGTGGTTCACCGTTTAGCAGATTGCTGGAAGTTTTGGGGCGAAAAGTATGGTTATTTTAAAACTGATACTGATGCTCAAGTATTTTATGATGAGGTATCTTTTATGTTGCTCGGTCAATATGCTGCGCCAAATTCTCCCCAATGGTTTAATACAGGATTATATAATTCCTATGGAATAAAAGGAGATGCTCAAGGGCATTATTTTGTGGATCCTGCTGATCAGCAATTGAAGCAATCTACCTCTGCCTACGAACATCCGCAGCCGCATGCATGTTTTATTTTATCGGTTAAGGATGATCTCGTGAATCCTGGAGGAATTATGGATCTGTGGGTACGAGAAGCGCGCATATTTAAATATGGTTCTGGCGTGGGAACTAATTTTTCTTCCTTGCGTGGTGAGTCAGAAAAACTTTCAGGCGGTGGTTATTCTTCAGGACTGATGTCGTTCTTGAAAATCGGTGATCGTGCAGCAGGTGCTATCAAGTCAGGAGGTACTACACGTCGCGCAGCAAAGATGGTTTGTCTCGATATGGATCATCCAGAAGTGGAAGCGTTTATCAATTGGAAATCGGATGAAGAAAAAAAAGTTGCTGCCTTAATTGAAGCAGGATATTCTGCTGCTTATGAAGGTGAGGCTTATCGTACCGTTTCCGGCCAAAATTCTAATAACTCTATTCGCGTTCCTAATTCTTTTTTTGAAGCATTGGCGCATCATCAAAATTGGAATCTGACTGCACGTAGTGATAAAAGCGTGCTGAAATCTATTCCCGCTTCTAGCCTATGGGATCAGATTGCTTCTGCTGCATGGAGTTGTGCCGATCCAGGATTGCAATTCGATTCTACGATTAATGAATGGCATACTTGTCCTGAGGGAGGAAGAATTAATGCTTCTAATCCTTGTTCGGAATATATGTTTCTGGATGATACTGCTTGTAATCTCGCCTCTTTGAATCTTCGTCATTTTTTTAATGAGGAAACAAGTACGTTCGATATCATGGGCTTCGAACATGCCAGTCGTTTGTGGACAGTTGTCTTAGAGATTTCTGTGTTGATGGCTCAATATCCTTCAGCTGAAGTTGCTCAGAACTCTTTCGATTACCGTACACTCGGATTGGGATATGCAAATCTTGGATCATTGCTGATGATTCAAGGACTCGCTTATGATAGTGAGAAAGCTAGAGCAATTGCTGCAGCACTTACTTCAATCATGACTGCTACTGCCTATAAAACATCTGCGGAAATGGCGAAGGAGTTTGGGGCGTTTACCAAGTATGATGCTAACCGTCATGCAATGTTGAGAGTCATGCGCAATCATCGTTATGCCGCTTATCATTCTTCAGATGCGTATGAAGGATTACAAATCAATCCCATTGGAATTGATCCTGCATATTGTCCCGCCGACTTGCTTTCTGCCTCTTGCAAAGCATGGGATGAAGTTCTTGAATTAGGAGAGCTTTATGGTTTTCGAAATGCTCAAGTGAGTGTATTAGCACCTACTGGAACCATAGGATTGCTGATGGATTGTGATACTACGGGTGTGGAACCTGATTTTGCACTCGTGAAATTTAAAAAATTATCAGGAGGAGGTTATTTCAAAATTGTAAATCAAGCTGTTCCACCTGCTTTGAAAAAGTTAGGATATAAAGAGGAACAAATTAACGCCATAATCGATTATGCCTGTGGTACGGCTTCGTTTTTGAATGCTCCTTTTATTAATAATGAATCATTAGCTGCAAAAGGATTTCAACCTGTTGATTTAAAGATTCTCAATGATGCTGCTGCAACAGTATTTGATATCCGCTTTTTGTTTACCACGTATATGCTGAATGAAAATCTGTATGAACGATTAGGCATTTCCAAAGTGTTACGTCATCAACATGGATTTGATCTCTTACAACATCTTGGATTTACAGATCATCAAATTGGGGAAGCAAATCGGGTAGTGTGTGGAGCAATGACAGTGGAAGGAGCTCCCTTTCTTCGTGCAGAACATTTGCCGATTTTTGATTGCGCCAATCGTTGTGGAAAAGAGGGTAAGCGATTCATTGCACCTATGGGACATGTACGTATGATGGCGGCTACTCAACCTTTTCTCTCAGGTGCTATTTCAAAAACGATTAATCTCCCTCATGAAGCTACTGTTGATGATATCCGAAATTGTTATTTTCAATCTTGGTTACTTGGTTTAAAAGCAATTGCATTATACCGTGATGGAAGTAAATTATCTCAGCCCTTGAGCAGTAGTGCTTCTTCTAGTAAGTCTTCGCCATTGTCGGTTGCTGAACTTTCTGAAGAACAAGTCTTAGATGCTGCAAAGAAATTAATACAGTTATCAACCGATACTTCTTTCAAACGTCAGTTGTCGAGCATTGCTCATCGTAAACGCCTCCCTGATAAAAGAGGAGGATTTACGCAGAAGGCAAAAGTGGGTGGACATACAATTTTTGTGCGTACAGGAGAATATGATGACCAAACATTAGGGGAGATGTTTATTGATTTGCATAAAGAAGGGGCAAGTTTTCGCTCTTTACTAAATTGCTTCGCTATTGCAGTGAGTATTGGATTGCAATATGGTGTTCCATTGGAAGAATTTGTGGAGAAATTTACCTTCACTCGTTTCGAGCCCTCTGGACCTGTAGATCACCAGAATATAAAAACAGCTACCTCCGTAATTGATTATGTGTTCCGTTTGCTCGCACTCGAGTATCTTGATCGTCAAGATCTGGTACAAGTGAAACCTTCTTCCGCCACTAATCGTCCTAAAAAACAAAAGCAGGATTCCGATTTAACATCCCTAGCCGAGAGTATTACCTACAGTGTTCCCGGCTCTGATCAAACTCAGGATTACCTCGGTCAAATGATGGGTGATGCACCTATTTGCGGTACCTGCGGACATATTACCGTGCGTTCCGGTTCCTGTTATAAATGTTTGAATTGCGGGACTAGTATGGGATGTAGCTAATGAACGATGTGATGTGATTTTAAGTTAGGTTGATGATTTGAAAAGGTCATTTGATTCTTTAGTGCTTAGATTGTTCATGGGGTTTATTCCATGAAGTCACCTTGGTAATTGCGATATATATTATTCGTACACGCAATAACAAGTAGTATGATTCGAATCCCGAAAGCTATTGCGGTTGTAAATCAAACCTCATCGATATTGATAAAAATAAAAATTGGAAGGGCATTAATATAGTTGATGCCGTAATATATTAATGCACTCTTTTTTTTAATCTTTTATTGCGAATACTACGCTAGGTAGCTTTACTTCATTACCATCTTTATCTTTGGCAATCACATCTTTCAAAAACACAGTGTCTCCTGTTTTCAGGGCATCGATAGCTCTTCTCGCCAGTAGTGGAATTCCATCATTGCCAGTCCCGAAATTTTTTGTTGACATTGGACTCATATTAATTATAGTGAAATCAAAGGACTTCAAATAATACATGGTCTTTTCACATTTAACTTCTAACGGTAATTTATCTGCCCACGCTTGTGCGTCTATTAATGTAATTTTTTGTGTCGATAAAGAATCTACTGGGACGTGGCAGTTCTTAATGACTGGTGTTTTAGGCTGGGTTTTCGGAGCAGTTTTGGTTTGAGCATTTGTATGGAAACTGAGCAAACTTAATGCTGCAACGGCGAGTATCAGATTTTTAGGCTTCATAGGAGGTATGTTTATACCCCGAAAATAAGTTAAATCTTGTAAGTTTTAGGTGAAGTAAGGAACCTTTCATTCTCATTTTCGTATTGATTTGTAATTTATGGCTACTTTTATAAATATTCCTCATTCGCAAAAGGGATTCGCTGGTGTTTTCCTGCGATTTTTCCTGTTTTGTATGGCGTTTTCCTCTAGTCTAATGGCTATTCCTCGTGATGGAACTACAGGAGATTCTCTGACTCTTGCTATCAGTAACTATCCTGCTCCGGATACGATTCGGGTGAATATGCTGGAAACAGCATCATTTTATTTCCGTTATAATAATCCAAAGCAAGCTGTAGTGTATGCTCATGAAGCCTACGAAATATCAGAAAAACTGAATTTTGCTTATGGTAAGGTTTACGCATTAAATCATCTCGGATCTGCATATAAAAAGTTAGGTCAGGTGCATAAGTCATTGGATAATTATCTGCGGGCTTCTAAAATGACGGATAATACTGATCCGCGTGTGCAGAGAGGTGTCGCACTTGCTATTAATAATATTGCGCTGCTCTACGAGGAAAAAGGTAGTTATGATCTGGCGAGGGAATATCTTCAAAGAGCATTAGCTATAGATCTATCGTTGAATTATAAAAAAGGAATCGGTAGAGAGATTAGTAATATGGGTGAACTCATGTTGGATCTGCATAAACCTGATTCTGCTTTGTATTATTTTAATATCAGCTTAAAGATTGATAGCGCCCAGAATAATGTATATAATATGACCGATACCTGGATAAATATTGGTCGGCTTCATAATTCTACTTCCGATTTTAAACACGCCAAGAAAGCTTTTTATAAAGCTATAAAGTTGAATGGGGATGAGTATCTAGCCAATAATGCTTATGCTCATCATTATCTCGCTCAAACATTTCGGTTAACAGATGAGCTGGATAGTGCCTTGCATCATCAAACCATGGCTTTTAAGATGGCATTAGAGCTGGATGAGAAAAAACTGATTGAAAATTCTGCGAAAGAACTGGCTCTGGTGTATCGTTTAATGGGAAATTATTCGGAAGCATTGTATTACCAGGATACATTTATTAAAGTGAATAATTTTCTAATCGATCAGAAATCGGCTTCGATGATGCAAGATATCCGTGAAAAGTTTGAGTCGGAAAAGAAGCAGGCTCAAATTGATCATCTTGAAAAGAATAAAGCAAGCATAGAATATTATAACACACGATTGATTAAGTTCAGAAATGGATTATTTCTTTCCCTCTCTTTTTCATTAATCCTCGCTACAATTATATATAAAGCTTATCGCGATAAAAGAAGAGTTAATAGAGAGCTGATGCGGAAATTTGCAGAGGTGCGCTTGAAAAACGAAGAAATCAATCAGAAAAGTAAGGAGATTGAAGCTAAGAATAGTACTATTCAGGATGCAAATGCTGTATTGCAACGTCATCGTCATCAACTGACAGAAGCACAACGTATCTCAAAATTGGGTAGCTGGGAGTATGATCCTGTTTCTAAAAAGTGTGCATGGTCGGAGCAGCTGATTGAGTTGTTTGGCTTGAGAATGTCGATGCAATCGTTAACCTTGAGAAGTTTCCTTAGTAAAATATATCCTCAGGATCTTCCTGCTGTGATGAATGCTATTCGCTTGCTTCGTAAAACACATCAACCTGCAGAACTCGATTTCAGACTGACCGGCAACTTTGATGAAGTTCGTTTTATAAAGGCGAAGGCAGTGCCTGTACTTAGTCGGCATAATAGTGTGAAAATTATTTCCGGAACTGTATTGGATACTACCGATCAGAAACTTAATGAGCGTCGTTTGGTCGAATCTAAAGAACAAGCAGAACTCGCAAATCGTTCGAAGAGTGTATTCCTTGCGAATATGAGTCATGAAATCAGAACTCCACTCAACGGAATTCTCGGTTTTGCAGATGTGCTGCTGCGTGAAAGTAATGATGCACAACAAATGGAATATCTGAAACATATTCGTAATTCCGGCGATGCATTATTACTGTTACTTAATGATATTCTAGACTTCAATAAAATTGAACATGGAAAATTAATAGTAGAACAAACGAACTTCGAAATTCGTGATCTGATAAAAACTGCATTATCTCCTTATATTTTACAAGCGAAGGAAAATGGTGTTGTGTTCACTTTCGATATGGATAATAATATTCCAGAGTGGATCACTGGCGATCCTCATCGAACTCGTCAACTTATGGTGAATTATATTTCCAATGCATTGAAATTTACACGTCATGGAAAAATTCATCTCCACACAGAAATAATTGCGAATTCGACTTCTGCTAAAGGTAGATTTAAACTTCGCTTCACGGTTTCTGATACGGGAATTGGTGTTGCAAAGGAAAAACAAGATCATATTTTTGATTTATTTACACAGGCGGATAGTTCTACGACGCGTAAATACGGCGGAACGGGTCTTGGTTTAGCCATTACTCGTCAACTTTCTATGTTGATGGGTGGTGATGCAGGTATCCAAAGTCCCGGAAAATTAGCTTCCACATCCGGAAATCCAGGCTCTGATTTTTGGTTTACCATTGAAGTAGGTGTGGGGACTGCCGTAAAAAAGCAAAGTTCAACAGGTAATAGCAATAATAAATTCTATTTTGAAGAAGCACCAGAAATTCTAGTTGCAGAAGATAATCCAATAAATCAATTGCTGATGCGGAAAGTATTGGAAGGGATGAATTGTAAAGTTACGATTGTTGAAAATGGTAAACTTGCTGTTGAAGCATTGGAAGAAAAATATTTCGATGCCGCCTTGCTAGATATTCAGATGCCGGTGATGGATGGTTATCAGGCAACATTGATGATTCGCCAAATGAAAGGACTTGCTTTTCCGATTATTGGGGTGAGTGCAAATGTTTTTAAAGAAGATATCATGAAGAGTCTTTCAGTGGGTATGGATGCTCATATTGGAAAACCATTTACTCCCGCAGAACTTTATGAAAGTCTCGGTCGCTTTCTGAAGAGCAAAGCAATTTCTGAAAGTTAATTTAACTCCGAATTAATCGGGTTGCAAGACTGCCATTTTGATAGCAGTTGCTGCAGCTTCTACACCTTTATTTCCATGTTTACCACCCGAACGATCGATGGCTTGTTGCATAGTGTCAGTAGTAAGTACACCAAAAATAAAAGGACGGCTATACTTCACCGTTAGTTCTGTTAATCCTAGTGCTACGGCTTGACAGATAAAATCAAAGTGACGTGTTTCACCTTGAATCACACAACCCAAACAAATCACAGCATGTAAATCTTTTCTACTTGCAAGGAGTGCAGCACCAGCGGTTAATTCAAAACTTCCCGGTACTTTGATGAGGATGATATTTTCACGAAGTGCACCTGCATGCAGCAATGTTTCCAAGGCCGCTTTTTCTAGTGAACTGGTAATCTCATGATTCCATTCAGCTACAACAATGCCGAACCTGTAGGGTCCGGCATCGGGTAATGGTTTATCTTGAGAAACCGACAGCGACTGATGTGCTGATGACATGTTCTTAGTTTCCTCCTGAAAGTGCTTCGGCGCGACCGATATATTTATCTATATCACGTGCTTCAGTAGACGTTGGAAAATCTTTTTTTATCTGCTCGTAAATGGCGAGTGCACCTTTGAAATCTTTTTTATCTTCTAAAACGATTGCCGTTTTCATTAAGAACAAAGGACGGGTGAAATTATTTTCATCCCAGTCAGCAGCTTTCTTATAATATTTCAAGGCTTCGTCTGCATTTCCCAATTCAAGATTTGCACTTCCGATTCCACCTAATGCTAAAGCACCGGTAACATCATCTTCAGCATCATAACTTTTTAATGCTTCAATTGCTTTTGCGTATTCGCCTTTTTTCAGGCAGCTAATTCCGAGATAATACTGAGCTAGATTTCCTGAATGAGAAGAACCGTAGTTAGCAGTGATCTCTTCAAAGCCTGGGTAGCTGCCATCACCTTTGATAGCCAGATTAGTGCTGTCCTGATCGAAATAACGTTCAGCTACAAACATTTCTTTCTGTGCGTTTTCTTCCTGTGGTTTTACAATGAACTGATTGTATCCAAAGTAAGCAGCAATTACCGCTACAGCAGCACCACCAATGATGGTTAAGCTTTTCTTGTTATCCCGGACATAATGTTCGGCCCGGTCGATGCGCTCGGTGATATCGAGGCCTTCCTGTTTCTCTTCTGACATGGTTGGGAAGGGGGTAGGTGTTTTTTTTAAGAAGTGCAAAGATACAGTAAAAATTAATTCACTGAAACACCATCAAAATTATTGATTATCAATGGTTAATAGTTTTCGAGGAATTCTATTCTAATTTTTACGGCCTTTTTAAAGCCTTTGATTTTGTTTGTTTTAGGAGTTCAACAGCCTTATCGCAGGCACTATCGAGGAGGCGGTATACGTTTTCAAAATCATCTTCGTTACCATACCAAGGATCCGGAACTTCCTGAACATTAGGATTTCCTGTAAATTCTAGGAACAGATGTACTCTCGATTTTTCTTCTTCATTCTTTGCTAGTCGGATCAGATTGCTGTAATTCGATTTATCCATAGCGAATATATAATCGAAACGGGTAAAGTCTTGGTGTTCAAATTTCCTGCATTTGAGATTGACGATATCTACACCATGTTGCTTGGCAATCTTTACAGCCCTTTTATCGGGTCCTTCGCCTACATGGAAGCCATCAGTGCCTGCGGAGTCGACTACGTAATCTTCGCCTTCGCTAATCAGTTTATGGCGAAGAATACCTTCTGCCATTGGGGAGCGACAAATATTCCCTAAGCAAACCATTAATAGTTTCATGAATTACAAGTATAAAAAAAGTCCCAGCTTTATGACTGGGACGATGTTTTGTATTGATGTTAAAATATTTAGCGAGAGAGATTGATTCTTTTTTGAAGATCCAACACCTGAGCTTTAAACTTTTTATCAGTATCTATTAAATTGTTGACGGTACGGCAGGCATGAAGAACGGTAGCGTGATCTTTACCACCGCAATGCATTCCGATATTTGAGAGGGAAGATTTCGTAAACTGCTTGCTGAAATACATCGCCAGCTGACGTGCTTGAACGACTTCTCGCTTACGTGTTTTTGATTTGAGTACTTCGAGAGGAAGTTCAAAATAATCACACACCACTTTCTGAATATAATCGATAGAAATTTCATGAACAGTATTCTTCACGAACTTGTCAATCATCTGTTTAGCTAATTCCAGTGTGATTGGTTTTTTGTTCAGCGATGATTGTGCAATGATAGAGATCAGAGCGCCTTCAAGTTCACGTATATTATTGGTGATACTCAGTGCGATATACTCGGTAATTTCATTCGGAAGTTCAATACCATCCACATACATTTTCTTTTTCAGAATTGCGATGCGGGTTTCTAGATCAGGCACTTGAAGATCAGCAGCTAAGCCCCATTTAAATCGGGAGAGTAAGCGTTGTTCCATTCCTTGCAGATCAACTGGAGGTTTATCACACGTGAGAATGATCTGTTTATTATTCTGATGCAGGTGATTAAAGATGTGAAAGAATACATCTTGTGTTTTTTCTTTTCCTGCAAAGAACTGAATATCATCGATGATCAATACATCCATCATCTGATAGAAGTGAACGAAATCATTGTTCGAATTATTTTTTACAGCATCCACAAATTGATGCATAAACTTTTCACTCGGAACATAGAGAACCGTTTTATTCGGAAAATTATTTTTGATTTCAATTCCGATCGCATGAGCAAGGTGTGTTTTTCCCAGTCCTACAGCTCCATAGATCAGGAGGGGATTGAAAGAAGTACCACCAGGTTTCTGTGCTACGGCGTAGCCTGCAGAACGTGCTAAACGATTACAATCGCCTTCAACAAAATTTTCGAATGAATAATTTGAATTGAGCTGAGAATCAACATCAATCTTTTTCAGACCGGGGATGATGAATGGATTTCTGATACCACCGCTAATATGCTGAGGCATTGGAACGGATGGGTTCTTCAATCCATTATTACTCTTAGCTGGGAACTTAACTGTGTAAGGCTTCGCATGTTGCGATCCATTTTCCATTAAAATACTATACTCAAGACGACCTTCGAGACCAAGCTCACGCTTAATCGTTTTACGAAGCAATCCTATATAGTGCTCTTCGAGCCATTCGTAAACGAATTGACTTGGAACTTCGATAGTTAATGTACTGTTGTCAAGCTTTATAGGTTTGATAGGCTCAAACCAAGTCTTGAAATTCTGAGGAGTTACATTATCACGAACTAGCTTTAAACAATTTTCCCAAACTTGCTCACAGGTTTTTTCTTGGGGTAGTGTTTCCTTTTCCTTCTGCATACCTGTTGGCCGTATTTTTTTAAAAGTTCGCTGTCTTTTTTGGTGAAACTAAATAGAGTACTCTGGAACGGGGACAAATATTGTGTAAAAAAAGATCAAAAAAAAATTTTTTCAACTTGACTTTGTGGAAACTTTTTCTGAAGAGCCGGAGCTGAAAACTTTTCCGGTTTTTTTCTCGACGAGAAAATCGATCCTACCTAGTCGGATACCTGCCCATCCTGCTTGTGCTACAAGAACATCTTTTCCTGATTTATTGGAGAAACGTTCAGGCTGATCAAGAAATGTATGTGTGTGGCCTCCAAGAATAAGGTCGATGTCGTTCGTTTTTTTAGCAAGTTGTTCATCTGATATTTTATTTTGATTTTCATATTTGTATCCGAGATGTGATAAACAGATCACCAGATCGCAATGATGTTTTTTCTTAAGTTGAGTTGCAGTTGCTTGTGCTGTTTCTACGGGATCTAAATAAATAGTATTGCCGTAAAGTTTTTCTTCTACTAATCCTTTGAGTTCTATTCCAACACCAAACACACCAGTTTTAATTCCTCCGTTTTCGAATATTTTGTAAGGTAGTGTTTTTTCTTTTAACTCCGTTTTACTAAAATCATAATTCACATTCAGAAATGGAAATCCTGCATGTGGTAATTGTTTTACAAATCCTGATATGCCATTATCGAAATCATGATTTCCCAGAGTAGATGCATCGTATTTCAGTTGGGTCATCATTTTAAATTCTACTTCACCTCCATATAAATTGAAGTAAGGTGTTCCCTGAAATATATCTCCACTATCTAATAAAAGTACATGTTCATTTTCGGATCTGATTTTATTGATCAGTTCTTTTCTTCTTGCCACTCCTCCCATGCCCGGATACTTTGGATCATTCATCGGAAATGGATCGATACGACTATGTGTATCGTTGGTATGAAGAATAGTGATGCGTACAATATTTTTTGCAGCGAGCAGATCAACAGGTAGTCCTGCAAATCCCATAAGCGCAACAGTTTTTAGAATGGCTCCGATGAAATTACGGCGGTTATAAATTTCGAATTCTGCCATCTTTTACTACTACTAATGGTTCCCCTTTTTTACTGAGATCATGAAGATACTGAATCATTGCATCTCTAACCTTGATATTGGTAATTTCTTTTTTCTTGGTGGATAGGAGGAAATTCATGTTATCTCCACCACCTGCCAGATAGTCTGACGTGAGTATATTGTAAGTTGCTGTACTGTCGTACTTGTTTTCTCCTATTTCTGCGGAAATGACTTTCTTGTCATTGATCTTCATTCGGATTCCTGAAACAGGAACACCGCCTTTTGCAGCTATATAATTCAGCAATTCACCAGTAGTTTTTCCATCGAGTGTTAGAATGACCAATTCATTTTCAAAAGGCATTAACTCAAAGATGTTACTCAGTATCAGAGATCCTGATGGTAGTGAAGTCCTTAATCCTCCGTTGTTGAGCACTGTAAAATCAACTGTGTATTTTCCCGATGCTTTGATCACAGATGCACAGGCGTCAGCTGCGAAATTACCTAGCAATCCTTCCGGTGTTTCTTTGGTGAGCATCTGTGCGGATATCGCAAGTGTTTCACTCATCGTTTTGGAAAGCTGAACTCGGTAAGGATCAACCATTTTCCATAATGCAGAATCGATTTTTGGATTCGCACTATCGCTCATTATATACTGACTCGTTTCTACTTTCTCTATGGTACTGGTACTTCTGCAGGCAATTAGGCTAGTAATCAGAAGAAGAAGTAAGTACGTATTCCGAAGTGGCATTCTTAATTTCAGGCAGATTAATTTCGAAGTTGCAAGTATAATCACGGAATCACCGATTGGTACTCCAAAATAAAAAAATAAATCTCTCCTATTTTTTTGCATCTTCGCAGATATTTGATATGTACCAGACAGAATTTCAATTGCGAGTTCGCTATTCCGAAACAGATCGGATGAATTATGTTTACTACGGAAATTATGCGCAGTATTTTGAAGTGGCGCGCGTAGAAGCATTGCGATCGCTCGGCATCAGTTATCGTGAAATGGAAGAAAAAGGAATCTTACTTCCGGTTCTTAATTATTCCGTGAATTTTATTCGTCCTGCTTTCTATGATGAATTGTTAACCATAAAAACAATAATTCCATCATTACCTGCTGCACGAATTTTATTTGAATACGAAACGTATAACGAAAGCGATGTTCTCATCAATACCGCTAAAACAACTTTGGTGTTTGTAGATAAAAAATCTATGAAACCTTGCGCGGCTCCTCATGAAGTGATGGAAAAATTAGCGAAGTATTTTTAACGATTACAATTCACGCATCAATACTTTGTAAGCATCTAACATGGATCGCACATCATCCTTGTGAACTTTTTCATCTGGAGTATGTACAAAGTCTTCCGGTGCTCCTACAAAGCACCAATCGATAGGGTAGGGCTGCTTCTGTAATTCATTGCCATCGCTACCTCCTGCATTCTCTACTTCCTGCTGATACATTACCTCGTTTTTCTCTAGAATGCTTATGATCCGATCTACATAAACTCTACGTGGTAATCCAGAATCTCGCAAAGATATCGCAACTCCTTTTCCATGTTGAACTCCTTCCGTGATCCATGTGATATCGCAAATTAAGGTTTGCTTAATTCTGAAATGATCCCATAAAAATTTGGCAAGAAAAGGTACGGATCCACCACCATGTTCTTCCCAACATGAAAAAACAATGACTCCATTTTCTAAAGTTTCTGCTAACATCAAAGAAATATAAACACCTAAGCGATTGTCTAAATAACAACTTTGAATGTATTGATTGTCTTCGCGAAAATTTGGTTTGAAACTTAAATTTGTTCCGCGCTCGATTTCACGCAGTCCTTTATAGGTTAATTGATTTTCTTCATCCACTTCCAATTCACATTCCACTGGACCATCACTATCCTCCCCAACTAATTTAGTTCCGGTAGCAACTTTAGGTCCGCCAATTTTCACCAGCTGATGATGATACCGTACTGTGAAACCGATATTGTCCATATGCGTGTAAACTGCGGTGCGTGGATTTCCGAAGACTAACATGATGCAATGTTGGAAGTCATCTCCGTAAAGTACCTGAGGCTGAGTTTTCCATTTATGTTTTTCGGATTCGATGTATCCCAATAAAAACTCCTGCATTTTGGCTTCTTGTCCTGAGGGTGCTTGAATAGAACAGAGTTTATGTAATAGTTGCATAGGTTTAACGGTGTTTCAAACTGGCTTTAATGGCTAATACGGGATGTTCTTTAATTCGATCGGCTAAAATACTGCTTTTACTTATTCTGATGTCGAAATGGATGATACAGGGTTCAGCATAATCCTGAAATACAATTCTTGCTCCCGCGCCTTTGAGTAAGGCATGTACATCGTTGATGCACTCATAAGAGAATTGAATTTCATAATGGTCATCAATGGTTTTCTCAATAATTTCTGCGTGGTGCAATGCATCAACTGCAGCGCTTCTATAGGCGTTTATGAGGCCAGGAACTCCTAATAAACTTCCGCCGAAATATCGGACTACTACCACCAATACATCCGTGAGTTGTAGTGAATTGATCGCACCGAGTATGGGTTTTCCTGCTGAACCTGATGGTTCTCTATCATCGCTTGCTCGATATACAGTAGGGTCGGGGCTTAGTCGGAATGCATAACAATGATGATTGGCTTGAGCATGTTCCTTTTTTATTAGATGCAAATGTTCTTTCACTGCTGCTTCTGTTTTTATTGGAAAGGCGAACCCAATAAATTTACTACCTCTGTCTTTATAGATTCCCTCCGACGGAGCTTTAATGCTTTGATAGGTATCTTCAAATAACATTAGGCAGTGAGGATAAATATTGCTATTAACGCTATCCCAATACCTACTAGTTTAGATGAGGTTAGTTTTTCAGAGAAGATAAAGTATCCGGCTAATGCTGAAAATACCACTACTAACATATTCGTCATCGCAAATATTAAAGCGCTCTCAGCTCCTGGTGCGGCTAAACATCGTACTAAGAATACTAAGGAATAGTAATTGGCTATGCCCAGTATTACTCCGCCAATCAGACTGACGAGTTTTACTTTTATTTTTTTGGTGATGTATAAATATAGGGTTGCAATGATGCCAAAGGTTCCTGCCGATCCAAATAAAAAGCAGAAGAATAAATTTTCATTTTCTGGTCGGATGAAATAGTACTGAGATATTTTGATGGACGTATCTACTAATCCACTTCCAATAAATAAGAGGAGTGGATATAACCAGTTGATATGATGTGATTTTTCATCCTCGTTGATTTTCTTGCTCGCACTGCTCAAATATACTGCTACCAATGCTAATATCATCCCTCCAATTCGAAGTCCAGTGATTTGATCATCATATAAAATAAATCCTGCAATGATAGGAACTACCATCGACATTTTTCCTGCAATAGAGGTAATGGCAATACCTGATTTTTGTGCGGTGATGGCAGCAGTATAAAAAACCATAATAAAAAGTAGTCCAATGCCTAATGCATAAGGCGCAAATGATACGGAAGCGGGAAGAATAGAAACGTTATGTTGGTAATCACAGAAAAAAGCAAAGCTTGCCGCTGTAATATAGTTGAACATCAACCCATGCAAATTATAAATCCCGAAGCGTTGAAAAAATTTGAGAAATATATATAGCAATGCCGAGAGCATCGATGCAATAACTAAATTCAGCATTAATGCTAAGGTCATTGGTGTGAGATATTGGTGTAGATGCTGAGTGAATTATTTCCAAGAGTTTTTACAGTGACCGCTTTCCTTTTCAAATCGGGTGCTTTTATTCCACTTCCGATATTTTCTGAAGAAGTAAAGACTCTCGCTTCATCCCATAAATTTTTAAGTAGAAACTCATTTTGTAAGGTTGCTCCACCTTCTATGATGATAGATTGAATTCCTTGTTGATATATGGCGGTTAATGCTTCTTGAATAAAATCTTTAGTTGGATCCAGCGTAACTACTGTTGCATGGGGATATTCAGCATTTTCAGTATTCGTGAAAACGAGGGTAGGATGTTGTCCATCGAATACCTGTAAATCCTTCCTCGTCTGTAATTTTCCGGTACGGTCAAATAATATGCGGAGAGGAGATTTTCCTGGCCAATATCTTACATCTAATCGAGGATTATCTACGATTGCAGTAGTAGAACCTACTAGGATCGCTGATTCTTCTGTTCTCCATTGATGACTATATCGTTTACTGAGCTCGTTGCTAATTTGTATTTTTTCACCCTGCTTACCCGTAAAATGATCCGCGGATTGTGCCCATTTTAATAGGAGATAAGGTCGATGATACTGATGAAAAGTAATGAAGCGTTTATTTAAAATTTTACTTTCAGTTTCCAAAACAGATGCGATGACTTCAACTCCAGCTCCTTGTAATTTCTGGATCCCACTTCCATTTACCTCTGAAAATGGATCCTGCATGCCAATTACTACTCTAGGAATTTTCATGGCAATGATTAAGTCAGCACAAGGAGGTGTTTTCCCATAATGACTACAGGGTTCTAAATTTACGTAAAGTGTAGATTCAGAAAGCAATGATTTATCTCTTACACTTGCTATTGCATTGACCTCCGCATGCGGACCACCATAGATAAGATGTGCTCCTTCTCCTATGATTTTGTTTTGATGTACGATCACCGCACCTACCAACGGATTGGGCGCTACTGTTCCTAAACCCTGTAAGGCTAGTTGAATACAGCGTTGCATATAGTAGAAGTCGTTTTGATTTTCCATGCGATCCGACACAAAGTTAATTCAGCGCAGCATCATACCCGTAGGAAACCATGCTTTCAGCTAAAAATAGCGGGTAATTGCTCTGTTTTTATTGCAAACAGTTTCATTTTCAGATGAATGAAGTATTGCGGGTTTATCGCTGACTTTAGAATGAACTTGCTGAGGATTAATTTTGGCATATTCGATATTAATTCCTGACTTTTGTAAAATGACCGTTAGTGAGTTTACGCAGGTATGTAGAAAGGAGCTAGAAAAATATTATCCTGCACCGGAAGCCATTACGTTGGTTCGTTATCTGCTCACGGAGCGTTTGGGAATTTCATTGGCGCAGTTGATGATGAAACAAGATGATTTGTTGAGTGAAGATCAATACCAGCAGTTGAATAGTGATAGAGTCCGATTGAACACCGGTGAACCCGTTCAGTATGTTTTAGGATTTACATGGTTCAGCGAAATGAAACTAAATGTCAATAAAGATGTATTAATTCCTCGTCCAGAAACCGAAGAGTTAATTGAGTTCATCAAAGATGTTCCTTTGTCGGATGATGCTAAAATCTTAGATGTGTGTACTGGAAGTGGATGTATTGCCTTAGCTTTAAAGCATGCTAATATTTCGGCTCAAGTAACTGCATGTGATATTTCTTTGGAAGCACTTGCGTTGGCAAAAACAAATGGTGAACAATTGCAGCTTCCAGTGGAGTGGTGTTGGGTGGATGTTCAGCAGAACCGTTGGGAAAATGTAAACGGACAATTATACGATGTCATCGTGAGTAATCCTCCGTATATTATGGATTCGGAAATGCCGGCAATGCATAAAAATGTTACTGCATTTGAACCACATATTGCACTTTTTGTTCCAGATGATGATCCGCTTTTATTTTACAGACGCATTGCAGGTTTTGCATTAAGTCACCTCAAGCCAGGAGGTGGATTATGGTTTGAAATTAATGAAAAGCACGGTGATCGGGTAGCTTCTTTGATGAGTACTTTACAGTTTACCGATGTAAGAATTTATTGTGATTTATCCGGCAAAGATCGGTTCGTGTATGCTCAGTTTATTCACTTGAGTTAATTTATTTTTTTGGAGATTTGTTTTCTCCTAAAATTTGTTGCGTATGATTTTTACTTTCTACTTTTTCTATAATTTCTTCAATCATTCCTTTTTTGTTGATGATAAATGTTTTGCGTAAGATGCCCATGTACTTTCTTCCGTAAAGCATTTTTTCTCCCCACGCATCATATGCTTTTATAATTTTGAGGTCGAGATCAGATAGCAGTGAAAAAGGTAATTCATATTTTTCTGAAAATTTAAGATGAGATTTTTCGGTATCCGCAGAAACTCCAATGATTACATACCCTTGTTGTTGGAGCAGATCATAATTATCCCGTAGGTTACATGCTTCAGTAGTGCAGGTAGGAGTATTGTCTTTAGGATAAAAATACAATATTATTTTTTTACCCTTCAGCTTCTCTAATGAAACTTCTTTTCCATGCTGATCCGTTCCGTAGAAAGAAGGAGCCTTTTGATTTAGTGATAGCGCCAATTTGTTATTGCTATTTTTTTAATTCTTAATTTTCTTGTTTCATATTCAAAATATAAAATATTGTTGGCCGTATTATCTAGAGATTACCTTGAAATTGAACGTGACTAACAATTCCACTATTTATGCACTGTCGACATAGTAACACTCCTTTTGTAAAGGATCTTTATTCGCAAAATCCCTAATTCTTTACAAACTTCGTAGTCAATATTTCCTTCTCCGTACTTAACCTCACTACATACATTCCATCTGACCAGTTCGTCAAAACTGCATTCATAGTATAATACTCGGAATCTAATTTCCCTGCTTCAGACAGAACTACTTGACCGTTCATATTGAAAATTTGGAGGATATAGTTTTTTCCGCGTAAACCCTTGGCATTTATAAATGCTGTTTGTCCAGGGGTATCATAATAAACAAAGATGTTGTTTTGGTAATTCACTAATTCGTTTAATCCAACGCTTAAAGTATCACAAACACTTCCACTATCTTTTGCTAATTCGTAATTGGGATTGTTGGGAAGACCCCAATAGGCTTTATGACCTCCTAAGTAAAAACTGAAAGCCTGAAAATCACAAGCCGCACCTGAACTGTCTGGAAAGTTAATTACAGAAATATTTGAATTGGTGGTGTTGACGGTTCCATAACAGTATAAGTAATCATAGCAACTATCGGATCCTGCCCACGTAACACTTAAATATATTTTACCATCTGGTCCGAGTTGTAAAATACCAGCAGTAGATGGAGCTAGAAATGCTCCTAAAGTATCGGCACTTGCCAAAAAATTTGTTGCATTTAGGTCAAACTGAATTAAATAAGATGAATCTTGATTAGCAGTTTGATAAATTGAAGTGACATATATTTTGCTTTCATCTGGAGAAAGAGCAAAGCTCCAATAATTGTCAAATGTTCCTCCAAAAAGATTTGCAATTGTAATAGGGTTTGACAAAATTCCTGAACAACGATCAAAATTATAAGTCTCGATTAATCCTTCTGTAGGTACTGAATACAATTTATTACCTTGAGAATTAAATTTCGACCGTATAAAAGATTGATTAGTCATTTGAGTTCCTATATTCTGAGGTTGATTTGCAGAAATACCTGATGTTGAAATATAATAGACTTTAATTTCATTAGAATATATCGGTGAATAAGTCCAGTTTCTAAAAATCAACCACCAGTCCCGTCCATTTCCATGTTTAATAGCTGTAATACCATCACAAGCATAATCAGAGTTTAGTTGGATATTTTTCTGTATTACTTTCCCAAGTCCGTTATTGTAAGACAAATCAACTATCGAATAAAACAATCCACTAAATGGTGATAAAACGCCAGCAGTAAATACATAATACTGGTTAGCATTCCCTGGATTTGGTATAATAATCATTTCTTGATACCAAAGTTCACCAATTAAGCTATCCCCATTATCCATAATTTGGTGATTTTTATTAATAATATATCCTAATATGTCAACATTATTAGGAGCTAGCCACATAGGAACATTTGGAGTGCCGCAATAAAATAAAAGATTTCCGGCACTATCACATATACTGGCACAAGTACCTCGCGAACGTAATATGCTATAAGAAGGAACAGGATTGTTCAGGTTCGAAAAATCAATGGCAGCGCTATCGCCAAAAGCCCAAAATCGATCGGTGTTTTGGGTTAATCCTACTGTGTAAGACAATGCAAATAAAATAGAAATTATTATTATTTTAATTTTCACCAATTATTTTATTAAACTAATTTTCCAATATCTTTTTACCGGAGGCTATTTCGATTAGCAAGGTAAATTTATTTTCTACGGCTTCACCAATTTCTTCACCAATTTTTCTTTCTCAGTAGTAAGTGAAATAATATACAAGCCGGAAGTATAACTGCCCATATCTAAATCTAGTGTAAAACTCTGATAGCCATCAGCACCGGAATCTAAATTGCCTGATTCTTTAATTATTTTTCTTCCCGAAATATCATATATTTCCAGATCGTATTTTCTACCGTTTAATTTATCTGCATTAATAAAAGCAACTTTCCATTGTGGGTCATAATAAACAAATAAATTAGAATAATTTCCAATTAGTTCATTGATACCAACGGTTAAAGTGTCACATACACTTCCACTATCTTTTGCTAATTCGTAATTAGGGTTATTAGGAAGACCCCAATAAGCCTTATGTCCCCCTAAGTAAAAACTGAAAGCCTGAAAATCACAAGCCGCACCTGAACTGTCTGGAAAATTAATTACAGAAATATTTGAATTAGTAGTATTGACGGTTCCATAACAGTATAAGTAATCATAGCAACTATCGGATCCTGCCCAAGTAACACTTAAATATATTTTACCATCAGGTCCGAGTTGTAAAATACCGGCAGTAGATGGTGCAATAAAAGCATCTAAAGTATCAGCACTTAATAGAAAATTGGTCGCATTTAGGTCAAACTGTATTAAATAAGATGAATCTTGATTAGCAGTTTGATAAATTGAAGTGACATATATTTTGCTTTCATCCGGTGATACTTCAAAGCCCCAAAAATCATCAAATATTCCACCAATGAAATTAGCTATTGTGTTAGGATTAGATAAAAATCCGTTACAACGATCGAAATCATAACACTCAATAAGACCTTCGGATGCAACGCAATATAATTTAGTGCCAATCCTGTTGAACTTTGATCTAAGAAAACCTGCATTTGTGAGAAGAGTACCGATATTTTGAGGTTGATTACCAATAATTCCTGAAGGTGAAACGAGGTATACTTTAATCTCATTGGTGAAATCTGGATAATACTTCCAGTTTCTAAACACTAACCACCAATCGCGTCCATTGCCATGCTTCACAGCGGTTATTCCATCACATCCATAATCGGAATTCAGTTGAATATTTTTTTGAATTACTTTCCCTAGACCATTATTGTAAGACAAATCGACAAGTGAATAAAATAAACCATTAAATGGTGATAAAACCCCGGCTGTAAATACATAGTATTGATTAGTATTTCCGGGGTTAGGAACAATAATCATTTCCTGATACCAACCTGAACCTATTAGGCTATCACCATTTTCCATTATCTGATGATTGTTGTTAACAATATATCCTAAAATATTTACATTATTAGGAGCTAACCACATAGGAACATTTGGACTGCCGCAATAAAATAAAAGATTTCCAACACTATCACAAATACTGGCACAAGTACCTCGCGAACGTAATATGCTATAAGAAGGAACAGGATTGTTCAGGTTCGAAAAATCTATAGCAGCACTATCACCAAAAGCCCAAAATCTATCGGTGTTTTGGGTTAATCCTACTGTGTAAGACAATGCAAATAAAATAGAAATTATTATTATTTTAAGTTTCACCAATTATTTTATTAAACTGAATTTCCAATATCTTTTTTTACCGGAGGCTATTTCGATTAGCAAGGTATATTTATTTTCTACGGCTTCACAAATTTCTTTACTAATTTTTCTTTCTCAGTAGTAAGTGAAATAATATACAAGCCGGAATTATAACTGCTCATATCTAAATCTAGTGTAAAACTCTGATAGCCATCAGCACCGGAATCTAAATTGCCTGATTCTTTAATTATTTTTCTTCCCGAAATATCATAGATTTCCAGATCGTATTTTCTACCGGTTAATTTATCTGCATTAATAAAAGCAACTTTCCATTGTGGGTCATAATAAACAAATAAATTAGAATAATTTCCAATTAGTTCATTGATACCAACGGTTAAAGTGTCACATACACTTCCACTATCTTTTGCTAATTCGTAGTTGGGGTTATTGGGAAGTCCTGTGTAAGCTTTATGTCCCCCTAAGTAAAAACTGAAAGCCTGAAAACCACAAGCCGAGCCGGAACTGTCTGGAAAGTTAATAACAGAAATATTTGAATTGGTGGTGTTCACCGTTCCGTAACAATAGAGATAATCATTGCAGGTATCAGGCCAAGCCCAAGTGACACTTAAATAGATTTTGTTATCAGGTCCCAATTGCAAGAGACCCGCAAGGTCAGGCGCCAGAAATGTCCCTAAAGTATCGGCACTCGCCAGGAAATTTGCTGCGTTTAAATCAAACTGGATTAAATAAGAGGTATCTTGGTTGCCAGTTTGGTATATGGATGTAACATATATTTTGCTTTCATCAGGAGAAACTTCAAAGCCCCAATAATCTACATAGGGTGGTCCACTTAAAGTAGAGAAAGTAGTTGGGTTTGAAAGCATCCCAGTACAGCGATCAAAATCATAGTTTTCTATTAATCCATCTGTTGAAACGGTATACATTTTATTTCCGGAAGCATTAAATTTTGACCTAAGAAAACCCTCATCTGTCATAGAGGTGCCAATCAACTGAGTTGGATTTGCCGTGATACCTGTTGGTGAAACCTGATAAACTTTAATTTCATTGGAATATAAGGGATAATACTTCCAGTTTCTAAACACTAACCACCAATCGCGTCCATTGCCATGCTTCACAGCAGTGATTCCATCACATCCGTAATCGGAATTCAGTTGAATATTTTTTTGAATTACTTTCCCTAGTCCATTATTAAAAGACATATCAACTAACGAATAAAACAACCCATTATTCGGAGCTAAAACTCCTGAACAAAAGATATAATATTGATTCGAATTGCCAGGATTAGGAACTATAATCATTTCTTGATACCATGATGTACCTCTTAAACTATCACCATTCTGCATGATCTGGTGATTTTTATTAGCTACATAACCACAATTATTCACATTAGGATTAGACCAAATCGGTTCATGTGGAGATCCGCAATAGAATAATAAATCTCCAACACTGTCACAAATACTTGCACAAGTACCTCGCGAACGTAATATACTATATGAAGGAACTGGATTGTTCAGGTTCGAAAAATCAATGGCAGCGCTATCACCAAAAGCCCAAAACCTATCGGTGTTTTGAGCTACCGTCACGAAAAAGGAGAAGAGATAGAGCGTAAGTAGGAGTACTGTTTTAATCATCAGCTGCTAAAATACGAATATTGCGGGTATGTTCATTCCAAGAAGGATTAAGTTAACAATTCATTGTCAATGATCTACGATTTTGTTCTCTCTTAAAATCAATTCTTTTATCGCATCTCCATTCTGCTTTTTTTGA
Organism: Bacteroidia bacterium; assembly: GCA_038320345.1. GTDB lineage: Bacteria > Bacteroidota > Bacteroidia > AKYH767-A > OLB10 > JBBQED01. The sequence continues at coordinate 60,110 of JBBQED010000009.1, read as the reverse complement.
TACTTTTGCACCTCTAATTACAGTCGATCCATGAATTTACACGAATACCAAGGTAAACAGATTTTAAGCACGTATGGCGTGGCCATCCAACAAGGTATTGTAGCCGATACTGCAGAACAAGCTGTAGAAGCCGCTAAAAAATTAACGGAACAAACAGGAACGCAATGGTGGGTGGTCAAAGCTCAAATTCATGCGGGTGGTCGTGGTAAAGGTGGAGGAGTAAAGCTTGCCAAAAATCTAGAAGATTTGAAAGCTAAAGCTGCTGAAATTATTGGAATGCAACTAGTAACTCCACAAACTGGTCCTCAGGGAAAAAAAGTAAATAAAGTACTGATTGCTCAGGATGTGTATTATCCTGGAGAAAGCAAAACTGCAGAATTTTATATGAGTGTGTTGATGAATAGGATGACGGGTCGCAATATGATTATGTATTCTACAGAAGGTGGAATGGATATCGAAGAAGTGGCTGATAAAACTCCGGAGCGTATTTTCAAAGAAGAAATAGATCCTAAAACGGGCTTGCAGGCTTTTCAAGCTCGTAAAATTGCATTCAATCTTGGCTTAAGCGGAAATGCTTTTAAAGAGATGATCAAATTTGTTACCGCATTATATAAAGCTTACGAAGGAACCGATTCAGCGATGTTTGAAATCAATCCAGTTTTGAAAACTTCGGATGATAAAATCATTGCTGTTGATGCAAAAGTAACCCTTGATGATAATGGTTTATTCCGTCATCCTGATTATGCTGCTTTGCGTGATACTTCCGAAGAAGATCCAACAGAAGTGGAAGCAAGTGAACATGATTTAAATTATGTGAAGTTGGATGGTAATGTGGGTTGTATGGTGAATGGTGCTGGATTAGCGATGGCCACTATGGACATCATCAAATTGGCAGGTGGTGATCCAGCAAACTTCTTGGATGTGGGGGGGACTGCTAATGCTGCACGTGTAGAACAAGCTTTCCGCATCATCCTTAAAGATCCAAATGTAAAAGCCATTCTCATTAATATTTTTGGTGGAATTGTTCGATGCGATCGCGTTGCACAAGGTATCGTAGATGCTTATAATAATATCGGAGAAATTCCAGTTCCAATTATTATTCGTTTACAAGGTACTAATGCTGAAGAGGCTAAAAAATTAATTGATAACAGCGGATTGAAAGTGTTTTCTGCAGTTCAATTGATTGATGCAGCGGATCTCGTTCAGCAAGTGCTGTCAAGTAAATAATTGTTTTTATTATAAACTATTTTTTTAAGCTATGTTATTCTACGATTACGAAAAAAATTTTCTCGGAATTACCGAACCTGAATTTTGTAAATATGAAAAGTCGAAATTCGTAATTCAATCGGCTCCTTATGAGCATACCTCGTCGTATGTTGCAGGTTCATTCAAAGGACCAGCAGCTATTTTGGAAGCTTCACATTTCGTTGAGTTTTATGATGAGATGCTAGGCCTAGAAACGTATAAGCAAGGAGGAATTGCTACTGCAGTTCCGATGGAATTTGATGGTAAAGTAGACGCTGATGCTATAAATCTGATTGAAGAAGCTACCGACAAATTTTTGAAGGATGGAAAGTTTGTCATCTCCTTAGGTGCCGAACATACCGTTACTTTAGGATTCGTAAAAGCACATCAGAAGCATTATAAAAATCTGAGCGTATTGCAATTGGATGCACATGCGGATCTGCGTTTTTCTTATCAAGATAATTTATTTAGTCATGCATCGGTAATGGCTAGAGTGCATGAACTTGAAATTCCGTTGACGCAAGTTGGCATTCGTGCCTTAAGTACACCGGAAGCTGAATTAAGTGCAGCTAGTAACAATATCACTACTATCTATGCGCATCAAGTTCGTCGCAATGCGAATTGGATGGATACAGCGATTAATTCACTTACCGAAAATGTTTATCTCACCATTGATGCAGATGGTTTTGATCCTTCTATTATGCCAGCAGTAGGTACCGCTGAACCGGGTGGTCTCCTATGGGATGAAACGATGGATTTTATTCAGCGTGTTGCCGAAAAGAAAAATATCGTAGGCTTTGACATTGTGGAATGTGCGCCTATTGAAGGAACCGTTTTGAGTGAGTATACCTTGGCGAAATTGCTTTACAGGATTATTGGTTTTATCCTGCAAAAAGGGAAGTAAAGCAGATTAGTTATTTTGCAATAGTCTTATCTTCAACATTTTAGTTTGCAAATATTCATCTTTAAATTATTATTTTCTACTATTTTATTTCTCAAATTTCCTATACTTTTGAAAAGAAAAATAGTTGATAGGAAGGTCAGTTAAAGTTTACCGGTAATTGATGATAGTTTTGGTTGTAATTGTTTCGAAGAGTAGTGTCTGTTTTTATTTAATCAATTGTTGTTATGCGGTCCTATCCGATTAAAAATAAGGGGACGACTTCACTTTTTCGGAATAAACTTCTGGAAAAGTTAACACGAACTCATTTTGCATTTCCAGTGACCATGTACTTGGTGGTTGCTACAATTATTTTGATTTATTCTGCCACGTCAACGAACCTTGAAATGTGGAGATCGCTCTATTTAATTCCATTGGGATTAATCGTATTTTCACTCGTAGAATATTGTATTCATCGTTTCCTTTTTCATTTTCACGCTGAAGATGAGAAGCAAGCAAATTTCAAATATAAAATTCATGGGGTCCATCATGAGTTTCCAAGAGATAAGGATCGATTGGTGATGCCTCCAGTAATTTCTATTCTACTTGCATTATTATTTTATGGGATCTTTAGTTTGATTTTAGGTCGCCAGGTATTGTTGTTTTTTCCGGGCTTTTTATCAGGATATTCGGTATATCTTTTTATTCATTATTCGGTACATCGTTTTCGACCGCCGAATAATTTCCTGAAAAAGCTCTGGACACATCATGCTTTGCATCATTATAAATCGGAGGATGCTGCTTTTGCTGTTTCCCTTCCTATTTGGGATCATCTTTTCGGAACAATGCCATCCAGAAACGATGCAGCTGTAAAAGAATCTCAGGAGAAGTTCCAGGAACTTTTGTAAGAACGCTAGAACAGATTAATTTTACATCGGAAACAGCCATCTTCTCAGTATCTTGCTCGAGGTCTGTTTAGTTTCCTTAATCTGATAATGATGAAATTTACCAAGATTCTGATAGCCAACCGTGGCGAAATTGCATTACGCATTATGCGTTCAGCTCGTGAGATGGGTATTGCTACCGTTGCTGTTTATTCTGAAGCCGATCGAAATGCATTGCATGTAAGGTATGCTGATGAAGCAATTTGTATTGGTCCACCGCCCTCCAATCAGAGTTATCTGGTGATAGAAAAAATTATTGATGCGGCGAAGCAAACGGGTGCGCAAGCTATTCATCCGGGTTACGGATTTTTATCTGAGAATGCCAACTTCGCGCGTGCAGTTAGAGATGCAGGTTTAGTGTTGATTGGTCCATCGCCCGAAGCCATGGAAATGATGGGCAGTAAATTATCGGCGAAAGCCGCTGCAAAAAAATATGATATTCCATTAGTGCCGGGAACTGATTATCCCATTACTGATGTGAATGCGGCACGTGAAGTTGCCAAGCAAGTAGGTTTTCCCATTTTGATTAAAGCCTCTGCGGGTGGTGGTGGAAAAGGAATGCGGATCGTTGAAATGGAATCGGAGTTTGACGAGATGTTAGCGCGTGCCGTTAGCGAAGCTGTTTCTGCTTTTGGTGATGGATCTGTTTTTATTGAGCGTTATGTTGGATCTCCTCGACATATTGAGATTCAGGTATTGGGTGATACGCATGGTAATATTGTTTATCTCTTCGAACGCGAATGTTCAATTCAACGTCGTCATCAAAAAGTGGTGGAAGAAGCACCGAGTTCAGTTTTAACTCCTGCAATTCGTGAAGAGATGGGTCGTTGTGCAGTGCTCGTAGCGAAGGCTTGTGATTATGTGGGTGCAGGAACAGTAGAATTTTTACTGGATGAAAATAAAAATTTCTACTTCTTGGAAATGAATACACGCTTGCAAGTAGAGCATCCCGTTTCAGAAATGATAACTGGAATCGATCTGGTGAAAGAGCAGATTAAAGTGGCGATGGGAGAAAAACTTTCCTTCACACAAAAAGATCTTCGCATCAATGGTCATGCTATGGAAGTGCGTGTATATGCAGAAGATCCTGCAAATAATTTTCTTCCTGATATCGGTCGCTTGAAACGTTATGTTCGTCCTCAAGGTCCCGGTGTGAGAGTTGATGATGGTTTTGAAGAAGGAATGGACATCCCGATTTATTATGATCCCATGATTGCCAAGCTAATTACATGGGGCAAGGATAGGGACGAAGCGATCCAACGCATGATTCGGGCAATTGATGAATATACCATCGTAGGTTGTCAGACCACTTTGTCGTTTTGTCGATTTGTGATGAAGCATAAAGCATTTACGAGTGGTGATTTTGATACTAATTTCGTGAAGCATCATTTCACTCCTGAAATGCTACAGCCCACCTTATCATCAGAGGAAGAGGAGATTGCAGCCTTCGTGGGAGGGATCTTGCAGTCGGAAGCCACTCATTCCGATAAAGGAGCAATTGCAGCGGGTGGAACTACGTTATCAGCATGGAAACTTAATCGTTTGTAGTGCATGCGAATAATAATTGGCTCAAAGTTTGAAATGGAGATGCGGTGATGAATTTCCGGATCTTTTTGTTGCTGTTATTGCTAGTTGGAAAACCATTTCTTTCGAAGGCTCAGATTATAATGCCGGATGGTTCTTATCGTTTACTGACTACAGTAATTGACGGTGATACGATTCCTTTAGTGAATATGATGCCCGTTGAAATTGTAGGAGCATTATCTCCAGAAGCGGCTGCAAAGATGAAAGATTATCTCAAACTGCGTCGCGATATTCTCAAAGCTTATCCTTATGCAAGAATGGCGGCAGTGCAACTGAAATTTATTAATGATAGCATCGCTAAAATTCCATCGGAAAGAGATCGTAAGAAATTTATTAAACAGCGCGAAGATGTATTGAAAGCAGATTTTGAAAAAGATCTCAAAAAACTAACCGTCACCCAAGGAAGGATCCTTATCAAACTTATTGACCGAGAAACAGGTAGTACGTCCTACTATCTGGTAAAGGATTTGCGAGGATCATTACAGGCATTTTTTTGGCAGGGATTAGCTCGTCTTTTTGGCTCCAACCTCAAATCAGAATATGATCCTAATGGTGAAGATGCCTTGATGGAATCTATTGTACAACAGATCGAAAAGGGACAATTATCGGTGCAACCTATCAAAAAACCGGTACCCTAAGTCCACTTGTCCTAATTAACAGTACCTTGGTGTAAAACTCAATGTTTTTGTGTGCTGTATAGATCATTGTCCTCACAGTATCCTTTAAATTTGCATTCTGGTGTGTAAACTGAAGCAATGGCGAATAAATTGATAGAGAAAAAAGCAGCGAATGAAAAACGAGCTGCATTGAATGATAAGGATGTTATCAAGTCTGTTTTTATTGATGATTTTTTTTCAGCAGGATTAAAGCATACGGTTAATCTCGAAATATTATTGCCGCCATGGTATGCTGAAACACCTCAGTTTTCTTTTCCAGTATTGTATCTCAATGATGGACAAAATATGCGGGAGTTAAAGCTGAAAGAATCTTTGCTGGATGCTTACTTAAGAAATCAGATTCCACCGATGATCGTTGTTGGAATTTATGCGAGTAACCGAATGCAGGAATATGGAATTGCAGGAGTTCCTGATTTCAAAAAACGAGGAGCGAAAGCTGATAAGTACAGTAGATTTGTGGTGAATGAATTGTTGCCCTTGATCTCAAAAAATTTCAGGATCTCGCAGGAACCCGCGCATACGGCGATTGCTGGTTTTTCTTTAGGGGGATTATCGGCATTTGATATTGCATGGAACTATCCGCATATTTTTGGAGGTGCCGGAATTTTTTCTGGATCTTTCTGGTGGAGAAGTAAAGGGTATACCCAGGGATATGATAATGAAAGAGACCGCATCATGCATAAACTTATCCGAGGCACCGATTCAAAAAGTAATCAACGATTTTGGTTTCAGTGTGGAACAAATGATGAGCTCGCGGATCGGAATAATAATGGAGTGATTGATTCCATTGAAGACACGCTGGATCTCATTTCAGAACTCGAAGAGTTAGGTTTTAAGCGAGGTAAAGATGTGGCGTATGTGGAAGTAGAAGGAGGAAGGCATAACGAAGAAACATGGGCCGCAGTACTGCCAAACTATCTTAAATTTGCCTTCGGCGAATGATTTTGGTGAATAGATTTTAGTTTCTTGATTTCGGGGCGGATCAAATGTTTTTTTGCAAATTGACATTCATCTATTCATGCGTAAATTTTAATTCATTCATCAATTGTAAATCGTAATTCAATTTGTTTCCTTCCTTCAAGCTGGCATTTCGCTTCTGGTTAAAACTGGGTTTCATCAGCTTTGGTGGTCCGGCAGGACAAATTGCAATTATGCACCAGTATATTGTAGAACAGCAGAAATGGATTTCTGAAAGTAGATTCTTACATGCGCTGAATTATTGTATGCTTTTACCGGGGCCTGAAGCACAGCAACTCGCTATTTATATTGGATGGTTGTTACACGGCAACAGAGGAGGATTAGTAGCAGGAGTGTTATTTGTATTACCTTCTGTCTTTATTTTGCTCGGGTTAAGCATTGCGTATGTTCTCTTCGGGCATTTACCTGCTGTAGGAGCAATATTTGTGGGATTAAAACCAGCAATTCTTGCGCTTGTTGCTTTAGCATTCTTCAAGATTTCAAAAAAAACATTGCATCAACCACTTCATTTCTTTGTGGCGGTAGTGTCTTTTGTATTGATTTGGTTTTATAAAGTTCCTTTTCCATTCATCATTTTAGGTGCAATCATCATCGGAATTATTTATGGAAAATCGAATCGTAAATCGTTCAAGGAATCTTCGGCCTTGAATCAACAAGAGGAATTAAATTTCTTTTTGAATAGTGTGGATCATAGACCAATTCCAACCTCGAAAAACAGGAATATTAAATTAATCGGAATTGGATTGATCTGCTGGATCGCTCCTTTGTTTTTTCTGACGATGTATAGCAATGATGCAGGATTCTGGATCAACCTTATTTTATTTTTCACAAAAGCGGCATTGGTAACATTTGGTGGTGCTTATGCTGTGTTGCCTTATGTAGCACAGGTAAGTGTCGATAAATTCAGTTGGCTCGGAAAATCTCAGATGATAGATGGATTAGCATTAGGTGAAACCACACCTGGACCACTCATCATGATTTTGGCTTATGTAGGTTTTATGGCTGGATATAATTTGCATGATCATTCCTTAGTGCAAGGTACCTTGGCATTATTAGTTACCACATGGTACACCTTCCTTCCTGGATTTTTATTTATTCTGATCGGAGCGCCTTATGTCGAGAAAAGCAAAAATCATCCTTGGATCAATCAATCCCTCACGGTTGTTTCTGCTGCTGTAGCTGGTGTCATTTTAAATCTGATGTTCTTCTTCGCACAATCAACATTGGTAGATAAAGCCCACCTTAATGCTTTTGCTATTGGATGGATGATGATCTCCCTTATCGCAATAATGAAGTTTAAAGTAAAGATGATGGTATGGCTTGCCATAAGCGCCTGCGCCGGAATCTCAACCCTATTTTTTTTATAAGAAGGGAATTTAAATTTCAGGATAAAGAAAAATGATTTTGGAATCGGAAATATGTTTTGTGTCGATGGATATCGCTATCGCAAATCATCATTTAAAAAAGCGCAGCGAGTGATCAAATAACAAGTTTAACTTTTATTGCAGTTTCCTGAATGAAATAAAACCTAGGAGTGGAATTTATGTTAGAAAAATGGAATTTACAAAGTGTATCGATGAGAAGTGATTTTTCATTCACAAATTTTCACAGGCTCCGGTTTTTGCTGAGGCTTACTGCGCATCAATCAACGTAGCTTAACAATTAATAAGTTTCTACAATTTTTCTTTTGAATTCTGACGTGAAATGAAACTCTACATCGGGATGATTTTTGATCATTTGATCCAACATCCACTGCGAATCTGCGAGGTACACCAAATTTCCATCTTTATCCGTTGCAACTTGATGTTGACGAAACTTAACAAATTCATCCAGCTTTTCTTTGTCCTTAGAAGTGATCCAACAAGCTTTAAAAACATTCATCGCATTAAAACGGCTAGAAGCTCCGTATTCATTTTGTAAGCGATATTGAATAACTTCGAATTGGAGTTCACCAACGGTGCCCACAATTTTTCTACCTCCTCCATATTGTGTAAACAACTGCGCAACGCCTTCATCCGTTAACTGCTGAATTCCTTTTTCAAGCTGTTTGGTTTTCATCGGATCGATATTCACCAATTCCTTGAAAATCTCAGGCGAGAAACTTGGAATTCCTTGAAATTCGAGTATTTCTCCTTCGGTCAAAGTATCTCCAATTTTAAATGTTCCTGAATCGTATAATCCAATTACATCGCCTGGATAAGCTTCTTCAATTACGCTCTTACTTTGAGCCATAAATGTTGCGGGATTCGTAAATCGAATGTCTTTATCTAGACGAATATGATGATAGAATTTATTGCGTTCAAATTTTCCGGAACATACTCTTAAGAAAGCAATACGATCTCTGTGACGAGGATCGAGGTTAGCGTGAATTTTAAATACGAAGCCGGTAAAGTTTTTTTCGGTGGGAATAATTTCTCTTTTATCAGTAGGACGTTTTCCGGGAACCGGTGCAATCTCGATAAACGTATCCAGCATTTCTTTTACACCGAAGTTATTGATCGCAGATCCGAAAAATACAGGCGCTACTTTTCCTTCAAGATAGGGTCCTCGCTCAAAAACATCATATACACCTTCAATCAATTCAACATCTTCTCTTAGCTGACTAGCATATGGTCCTGCTAGTTGATCAATTAATGGATCGGAGAGATTAGTGATGCTTACACCTTCGGGTTTTTTCTCAGTGCCCGGTGTAAATGCGTAAACACTCTGATCATATAGATTATATACACCTTTGAATGTTGATCCAATGCTAATCGGCCAACTGAGTGGTCTAACTTTAATATTTAGTTTTTCTTCGAGTTCATCGAGCAAATCGAAAGGATACTGTCCTTCACGATCCATTTTGTTGACGAAAATAATCACCGGAGTATTGCGCATACGGCATACTTCCATGAGTTTAAAGGTTTGTTCCTCAACACCTTTTTGACAATCGATCACTAGGATTACGCTATCTACCGCAGTGAGCGTCCTATAAGTATCTTCAGCAAAATCCTTGTGACCAGGAGTATCGAGCAAGGTCACCATGATATCACGGTATTCAAAGTTCATTACAGAAGTAGCAACGGAGATTCCCCGCTGGCGTTCAATTTCCATGAAATCACTGGTAGCACTCTTTTTGATCTTGTTGGATTTCACCGCTCCTGCGGTCTGAATAGCTCCTCCAAAAAGCAGAAACTTCTCAGTCAGAGTGGTTTTACCGGCATCCGGGTGACTAATAATTGCGAAAGTGCGACGTTTCTGTATCTCCTGCTCGAGGCTCATGATCAATAAAATAAGTTGGCAAAGGTACAAATACCCCTTCTTATTCTGGTCATTACTCAGTTTGTTATCTTTGCTGAAATTCTGAAAACCCTTGAAAAATATCTCTATTGCCCTGAATGTTATCCTACTGGCTGCTGTGACAGTCCTTTTTGTGAAAGTTTATTCGATGGAAAAAATGCCTGCACCTGCGCCGCTGAGTGTAGCAGCCACCCAATCCAAAATCGTCTTCCTGAATTCTGATAGTCTGATGGAACATTATGATTTATTTACGAAGTCACAGGCGAGAATGGAGAAGAAGAAAGACAGCGTTGACCTTATATTAAATTCAAGAGGCAAGGCTTTGGAAAAAGAAATTCAAGAATATCAGGAGAAAGCTGCGGAGATGTCCACGTTCGAACGTCAAACACGGGAAGAGTCATTGATGAAACGTCAGCAAGATTTTGTGAGTTATCGCGAAAATCTGATGGATCAAATGAAGAAAGAAGAAGCTGAATTATCAGATAGTATTCATTCGGATCTGATCACCTACTTGAAAGAATTTAATAAGTCTCATGGATATGATTATATCTTGGGATATTCAAGAGGCGGTGGCGTATTACTAGCTAGCGATTCACTCGATGTTACAATTCCAATATTAAAAGGTTTGAATAGTAAATAATAGTTGACACCAAAAAAAAGAGGACCTTATTAGATCCTCTTTTTTTTATGATGTTATTTTTCTGCGTTTAGAATAGTCCATTCACTTCAGCATTGATTTTATTAATCACCATTCCAAGGTGTTCAGGATTTTCTGCGAAGTTAATATCATCGATATCGATGATTAATAATTTACCACCTTCATACTGTGAGATCCATGCTTCGTAGCGTTCATTCAAACGTTTGAGATAATCTAAACGAATTGAATTTTCATAAGCACGACCACGTTTCTGAATTTGATTGACCAACGCAGGAACAGTACCTCGCAGATAAATTAAAAGATCCGGTGGCGCAATGAAATTACTCATCAGATTAAAGAGTTCCAGATAATTATTGAAGTCGCGCGTGGTCATCAATCCCATCGCATGCAGATTCGGTGCAAAGATGTAAGCATCTTCGTAAATGGTCCGATCCTGAATCACCGTTTTATTGCTCTTACGGATTTTTACGATTTGATTAAATCGACTATTCAAAAAATAAATCTGAAGATTGAACGACCAGCGTTGCATGTCTTCGTAGAAATCGTTCAAGTAAGGATTATCATCTACGTCTTCGTAGTGAGGTTCCCATTTCATATTCTTAGCCAGCAGGCTGGTTAGCGTAGTTTTTCCGGAGCCAATATTACCGGCAACGGCAATATGCATGGTACGTTGTTGTTGTGTGGCCACTTTTATGCAGATTTTGCGAGGGGGAAATCACAGAGTGAAAAACCCGTATGGTGTCAAAAATAGTCGCAATGACAGAGCTGAACAAGAAGTGTTGAAAAAAAGAAGAAATCATTTACTGGGAAGTACCAGCCAACCATTACGGATATATAAGATCTGAGCCCCAGATATTCTGGCAAAGGAGCAATCAGAGGGAAGAATTTGTGGTTCTTCCGCCATATCATTTAACCCAAGATTATAGCGGAGAATTTTCTCTCCTTGGCTCATATAGAGGTTATCCTCAATTAACTGAAAAAGTTTTGGCTTGAGATCGGGCAATGGAATTCGTTTGAGAAATGTACCATATTGATCAAAAATCAAGACCTCCTTATCTGTAAGCATGGCAATCCATTTCTGTGATTGTTCCATCTGGATTGGAGTAGGAGCTTGTCCGAGTAATTGTCGAAGATCAATGCTTAATTGTGTTTTCTTTTGGTTGAGATCCAGTTTTGATAGCTGTGAAGTCACCAGATCATAAATCCATAAACTCTGTTCTGCCGTTCCGCAAATGACTCTCGGATCGGCAAATCCCAACTGACGAAGGTCGAGGATTGTTTGTTGTCCTAGTTGATTATCGAGAATCCGGAGCATCCCAAAATCACGGTAAAATACTAGGAGTTTAAAAGGATCACGCGCATCTAACTGGAAAGGCTCGCCATAATCCTTGAGATTAAATGTATTGAGGATTTTCCCTTGAGGATCTGTTTTTATGATGCCGCCTTTCTGAACGAGATAAATTTTCCCTAAAGCATCCGTAGTAAAAATGCTCACATTATCTAGTGAATCGCTGCTAATAATTTGTGCAACATTCTTCTCATGAATCCCAAAAAGTATCAATAAAAAAAAGACAATAATTTGTTTCATGCAGTAGTGGCGATAATATTTGTAATCTCATCAACGAACTTACGGTGATTAGCTAATCGTGGAACTTTATGTTGTCCACCTAATTTTTCTTTCGATTTCAGCCAGTTGTAAAAAGTATTGGAAGGCAATGGTCGGATAAATGGAAAGCGCAACACTTTATCGCAATATCGTTTAGCTTCGTAATCGGAATTCAAACGTTTTAAGGCATCATCCAACAACACTCCGAAATCATGTAAATCAGGAGGTGTATTTTCAAATTCAATCAACCATTCATGAGCACCGGAACTTTCGTCACTAAAATACACAGGAGCCGCAGTATAATCTCTAATCACAGCTCCTGTTGCTGAACATGCATAAGCTAATGCTTTCTCTGCATTATCAATGATCAGTTCTTCACCAAATGCATTGATGAAATGCGCTGTTCTTCCAGTTACTCGAATGCGAAATGGTGATAGAGAAGTGAATGCAATCGTATCTCCAATTTTATATCTCCACAAGCCAGCGTTAGTCGTAATGACAAGCGCATAATTTTCGTGCAGCTTCACCTGACTTAAGGTAAGCGTTTGCGGATTTTCTTTATCCCATTCGCTCATGGGAATGAATTCATAATAGATGCCATAATCCAGCATCAATAACATTTCATCCGAATTTTTCTGATCCTGAATTCCAAAAAATCCTTCTGATGCATTATACGTTTCCAGATAGTACATATCTGTTTTCGGAATCAGTTGCTGGAACTGTTCACGATAAGGGGTGAAGCTTACTGCACCATGCACAAATAATTCAAGGTTCGGCCAGATCTCAGTTAGATTTTTCTTGCCACTGATTTCTAGGATTCGTTTTAACAGCACTAAAGTCCAGGAAGGAACTCCTGCTATATTGGTAACATTTTCATTCATGGTAGTGCGGGCAATCATTTCAATCTTCGATTCCCATTCATCCATCAACGCAATAGATCGTTCTGGAGTGCGAAATAATTGAATCCAGTAGGGAAGATTCTGAATTAAAATCGCACTTAGATCTCCGTAAAACGAATCATTACTCAAAGAATTTATTTCATGACTTCCGCCTAAGGTGAGTAACTTACCATCGAATAATTGAGTTTCTGGATTGTTATGAAAATAGATACATAACAAATCTTTCCCCCCTTTATAGTGGCATTCTTCCAGCGCTTCAATGCTTACTGGAATGAACTTAGACTTATCGCTAGTAGTTCCTGATGATTTTGCAAACCATCTAACTTCAGAAGGCCAGAGGATTCCTTGTTCACCGGCTTTTAAACGGAAGATCGATGACTTCAGGCTTTCGTAATCTTGGAGAGGAACACGATCGCGGAATGTTTTAGAGTTAGGAATAGAAGAAAAATCATACGTTCGACCGAATTCGGTATGGCGAGCCGTAATGAGTAATCGCCTTAAAAGTTCTTCCTGAACTTCATGCGGATATTTTATAAAGAGGTCAATCTGATGAAACCTCTGTTTCATAAACCAAGAAAGCACGGAGCTGATGAGCGGCATGTAGTTCAGATTTGCTCTTTTGCGACACGAAAATTTTCGTTCGTACTCGAAAGATAAGTATTATTTTAATGCAAGTGTTCTCTTTTTTCGTTCTTCAAACCATTTTTCCATCATTTCCAGCGAGAAAGCATTGAATGTATCTGCAGCACTTAAACCTCCTTTCCGGGCTACACAGATTCCATAATACATATCTTGATACCCTTCGATAGCATGCGCATCAGGATTGATGGAGATCTTTACGCCTTTAGAGAGTGCGTACTGAATCCATCTCCAGTCGAGATCTAGCCGATAGGGGTGGGCATTGAGTTCAATTACTACTCCTTCTTCGGCACATGCATCTATGATAGCTTTATGATCCAGTGGATATCCCTCTCGGGCAAGGAGTAAGCGTCCAGTAGGATGTCCCAAAATGGTAGTATATGGATTTCTGACCGCCCGCATCACGCGATCAGTAGCTTTTTCTTTATCCATTTTTAATCCCGAATGAACCGAAGCTACGATAAAGTCGAAGGTGGCTAGAATTTCTTGCGGATAGTCGAGTGAACCATCACTCAAAATATCAGATTCAATGCCTTTGAATATTTTAAAAGGAGCCATCTTTATATTGAGCTCCTCAATTGCTTTTTGTTGAGCAAGCACACGTTCAATGGAAAGTCCATTCGCATAGAATGCTGTTTTACTATGATCACAAATCCCTAGATATTCATAGCCTAGGTCTTTACAGGCCTTCGCCATTTTTTCCAGAGAATGTAATCCATCACTATCTGTAGTATGATTGTGAAGAATCCCGCGTAAATCGCCAGTGTCGACCAACTTTGGTAGCCTATGGTTTTTAGCCCATTCAATTTCTTGTAGTCCTTCTCTCAGTTCCGGCTCTATATAATCGAGTTCGAAGTGTTGATAGATTTCTGTTTCTGATTTTAAATGATGTAAAGAGGATTCATCGGTTTGCTTTAAATCGAAACAAGCTTGTATATGCTCTTCACTTCCTGTAGTTTTCCAGAGCGAAAATGCCCAACGATCTTCTGTAGTAAAAAGAAAATGTAGCGGAATACCGGTCACACTTTTTACTTCAAGTGATGTTGCTGAAGCTTGTAAAGAATCTGGCAAAATAAGTTCTGAAATTTTCAGGAAGTCAATTAATGTTGCTGTCGATTTTTCGGAATCAGTTTTAAAAAGTAGTGTTGCATTTTGTAGGATTTCACATTTCCTTCTTAACATTCCCGTAGGAACAATCATTAACTCAGGATTTTTTTTATGAATCAAATCGAGAAATTGCAGTGTTAATTTTTCAACAGCTGCAAAATGAAAGTTTCCCTGATTTGCAAAACGAAATTCGATGGCATCTTTAACCAGTTGTTGTGTTTTCGCTCCAAATCCTTTGAGTTCGATCAGGCGGTTTTCGTTGCAGGCATATAAAAGTTCCCCTAGCGTTTCTATTTCTAATTCCTTCCAAATCACTGCCACTTTTTTCGGACCAATTCCTTTTAACTGTAGCATCTCTAAAACACCAGGAGGAGTAGCCTGAAGTAATTTCTCCAGTTCTGGAAAAGTTCCAGTGGTCAGCAATTGATGGATTTTGATACTTAGGCTTGGACCAATGCCATCTACATCTTCTAGTTCCTTCTGGCTCAAGCCATCAATTGGAACGGTGAGGCGATCAAGTTTAAAATTTGCATTTTGATAGGATCTAATTTTAAAAGCGTTTTCCCCATGTAATTCCATCAGTTTGGAAGTATATTTGAGAATATCGGCGATTTCATAGTTTTCCATACAGCTTCATTATTGGTTTCTGGCAATGTTCCAGATCGTAAAAATCGGATTTTATTGTGAAGTGAAGGCAGGATCGCTAATAATGCAGGTTAATTGATGAAAATCGGGGTTCAGAATTATTGCAATGGTTTATCTTTGCGCCCTATGAATTCTAAAGTATTTGCATCACTGATAATATTACTGCTACCCTTTACAGTAAAGTCACAGGATCTCTGTAATTGTCCGTCTCAAGCTCCGGTAGGGAAAGGTACCATGTATGTTGCTGTTGGTTACAACCTCGATTATTTCTCAAAAAGTGATATCCGTTTCAGGGATCATGGCGTTGATCATTATGACGTTACCTTTCATGATGTGACGGCTGATGATCGTCCGGGTTTAAAAGATGTTTTTCATCAGGATATTTCTATTCCTCAGTACTCCTTTCGGATTGGATATTATTTCAATAAAAAGAAAGATTGGGGTATTGAAATAAATTATGATCATGCTAAATATGTGGTGGATCATGGTCAAACGGTTCACATGACTGGCAATATTCGTGGAGTGGAGTACGATACGGATACTATTATTGGAGGATCTAGTTTTTTAGATTACGAACATACGAACGGTGCTAATTTTGCGATGATGAATGCGCTTCGTAGAGTGAGTTTTATCCACAGTAAAAATAATTTACATTGGCTGAGTGCAGTAGGAAAAGCAGGAGTAGGGTTTGTATATCCACGTACCGATGTTACCTTTTTAGGAGCTCACCGTAATGATCATTTCCATGTAGCAGGATATATTGTAGGATTGGATGTAGGGATCCGTTATGATTTCCTAAAACATTTTTTCTTTGAGACTTCTGGCAAAGGAGCATTTGTAAATTACACGGATGTATTACTTCCCGAAACAGCAAGAGGCAATCATCATTTCTGGTCTTTTGAATACATCATGACGATAGGATTTCAGTTTAATATCTAAAAAAAGTAATCACAAAAAAAGCCGCTCCTCATTGCTGAAGAGCGGCTTTTTTATTTTCAGAGTTTAGTTAAATCCGATCTCATAAAACTCACGTGCTTGTATGCCTTGGATGCTCATGATATTCTGAAAAGCATTCCAGTATTTATATTCAGTTCCCAATTTCATTTGCATGTATTTGGCTTCTGCTCCCGAAGTAAGATCTTGCATCAAAGATTGATAAGGTGATTTTTGATCGGGCATATTTTTAATTCTGTAGTTGGTAACATTGGCCATTTTAGCAGCGCTAGCAATGGCATCATCTAAACCTCCTAATCGATCTACTAATCCAATCCGCAATGCATCTACGCCACTCCAAACTCTACCCTGACCAAGACTATCAACCATCGCTTGTGGAATTTTTCTTCCTTCCGCTACTCGAGCTGTAAAAGTATTGTACACCTGATCTACATCTTTCTGAATCATGAGACGTTCTGCTTCCGTCATTGGTCGTGTAACAGTACCGATATCAGTATAGGTTCCAGTTTTATAAGTATCAACGGTAATTCCTAGTTTGTTCTTCAGCATTTTTTGAGCATTGAACATTAAGCCAAAAACACCAATTGATCCAGTAATGGTATTAGGTTGTGCGATGATACTATCCGCAGCACAGGAAATATAATAGCCGCCGGAAGCTGCAACATTTCCCATCGATACAATAAATGGTTTTGCTTTTTTGGCAAGCGCCACTTCTCTCCAGATAATATCCGATGCCAGAGCACTACCTCCAGGTGAGTTCACACGCATCACAATAGCCTTCACTTTATCATCCAATCTCGCTTCACGAATTGCTGCTGAAAGCTTATCTGAACCGATGGTGTTTTCATTACCATCACCACCTTCAATAGAACCTACTGCATAAATCACAGCAATACGATCTTTAGAAAACGGTTGATCCGAAACAGGCTCTGGTACTTTGTCGTACTTCGCGAGTGTTACAAAATTCATTTTTTCATTTTTTCCTTTTCCTGATTTGATATTCAACTCAGCCATAAACTCATCATAATATCCAAGTTTGTCAACTAGTTTCAAGCGAAGTGCATCATCTGCATTTCGCGCATATAAACTATCTGCAATACGAAGCACTTCGCTAGCTTCTAATTTACGTCCCGCAGCAATTCCATCTGTCATGTGGAACCAGATTGGATTCACGAAGCCTGCAATCTGAGCACGATTTTCATCACTCATCTTATCAAGGATAAAAGGCTCAATAGCACTTTTGTATTTACCATGACGGATCACTTGTGGTTCTACTTCTAGTTTTTCGAGGGTCCCTTTGAAGAACATCAATTCAGTTGCTAATCCATTCAACGTTATCAAGCCTTGTGGGTTGAGATAAATTTTATCGGAAACGGAAACTAGATAATATGCTCCTTGGGAGTAGGCATCTGCATAAGCATAAATAAACTTCCCTGACTTTTTGAACTTCAGCAATTCGTTTCTGATTTCCTCAACAGTTGCCATTCCTCCTTGAATATTCGGGACATCTAGAAAGATCCCTTTGATCTTTGGATCTTTGGCGGCTTTTTCGATATCTTTTAAAATACCATTGAGTCCAGGCTGCTGCTTCGCAGTGAAATTATTCAGATCGAGACTTTCAAATGGATTGTTCGAACTGCGCTCTTTGATTTCTTGGTTGAAAGAAATCTGAAGGATCGATTGATCAGTAATACTGACTTCCTCAGATCCCATCGAAGATACTGCCGCTGTGATGATCGCAATAAAAATGAAAAATAGAATTATAGATCCTAATATAAAACCAAACATAGATGCAAATAGAAACTTAAAGAATTGTTTCATAAATAAATTTTTTCGATTAAGGGATTACTTACAAAGATATACGCATTCGATGGAATTACAGGGTGCCTAATCCTGCACTTCAGAGTGTGATTACTTCACTTCGAATGATTGTATACCTTCGAGCGCTCCGGATTTGATTGTTAACTGATACTTTCCTTTGTTTAGACTGGATAATGGAAGGTCGGTGAAGGATTTACTAATTGTGGTTTTAGAGAGTACTTTACCTTGCGCATCTGAAACTTCAGCGATGAGACTTGTTTTCAAATTTCCATAGCACTGGATCATAATATTTTGCGTGGAGGTTCTGAAAACTCCTACTAGTTGTTGCTGTGCTTTGAGTTGGGATTTCTTGTAAACGGGTTTAATTTTCGACTTCAATGCTGCATTTCCTTCGGGTAACATCATTCCGCTATTCATATTTTGAAAGACGATTTCAGGTTCCAAAGATTTTATTTTTCCTCGGTTCCAGACTCTGATATAATCGATATCTAAGTGAGCAGGAAAATTGATGGCAGAGGGATTTCCAGAAAATGAACCGTCATCACTGGTGACTGCAAGATTCGCAATCAACGCAAGTGGAGTGGCTATTTTACCTTTCCAATAGGCAACCGGTTCCCCATTCAGATACCATTTGATGTATCCCGGTTGCCATTCGGCACCTATGATATTGTAGTTGCCCGACCAGAATTCGGTGCTAGGTAAATTTCCGCCCCAGTTAGTTCTGAATAATCCTAATGGTCCTACATGATAATTGTTGCAGCCAGAAGGACAATGTACATCTACATGAAAAAAGCCTTTTTGCTGGCCCGGAATTTCAAAAATATCGATCTCTTCGTTTTCACTTCCGCCATACAGCCAGAATGCAGGCCAGAGTCCTGCGTATTCATCCGTTCTGAATCGTATTTCAAAATACCCATACTGATATTTTTGTTTGGAGAATAGAATGCCACTGGTATAGTCGTAGGTAAGCAGATTTTTTACTTCCGGACGTGATGCACATTTCAGTACGAAGTTATCCTCTTCATAGGGTACAGCCCTCGCCGTTATACTTTCTTTTTTTGCAGTAATCCGGTTAATGCCATTGCTAATTTCGAAGTTGGAATTTTCTGTGTAATAATTTACATCTTTGCTGCAATACAGGTGTCGTGCCCACGGATATGATGTTAACCAAAAATCAGTATTAACAGCACTTCCATTAAATTCATCGCCCGCTTTGTAGGTCCATGTGGTTACTTTGTTTCCAAGAAATTGAAACATCACCTGCGCATTTGCACCAACCGTAAAAAAAGAAATTAAGAAACAAAAGAGAAAGCGCATCGTCGTTTATAGAACTACTAAAATACGGAAAATCATTTTACTTCGGATCTTATACTAGCGTAAAATGATATACTGAAACAACGAAGCTGATTATTCTGGAATTTTTATTATTTTCTGTGGAGGAAATGCAATTTTATTTATTCCAAAAGGAATCATCAAGTAGCATCCTGGGGTCAATTGAGAGAGATTACATTGGTTGTTACGAACCGATTGCTGAAGGATGAACTTTCCAGTAAGATCTAAAATACTCACCTCTGAAATTTCTTTTGTAGAATTTAATGTACAGACAGCAGTTACTGGATTAGGAAAAATCTTGATGTCGGATGTCGTTTCCGCTGTTGCATCGATACCCACAGGAGTACAAAATAATTGATCCAATTTAGCCCAAAGTTGATTGTCGAATGAACTAACAGCAAGTACCGGCGATCCTGAAGTATTTCCCATTCTAACGATGACTCGATTTTGCGAGGGGATAACATAAATTTTCTGATCATTTTTTCCCAGTGCCGCAATCATATCATCGGGAGCATTGGGAATAAGATCAGTAGGAAAAACCAATTGAAATCCCGGAACCATGTAAGAACCTTTTCCATTGAGCCACCAGAGGTATCCATAACTATTATTCAAGTTCTGTGAAGTATTTACCATATCATGAAAATAGGTGCTGTCGTGCAGTAACGTATCCTGATTCCATACGCCTTCGTTCAAAATCATTAATCCGAAACGAGCCATATCACGCGTGCGACTGTAATAAACGGAGTCGAGCCAGAATCCAAACATTCCGGTTTTTTGATTTAGTCGGGTGTTGGTATAATTGGAATAGGTAACTCCAGTAGCTGAAGAAATTACACTTTGCAAAAGTAGGTATGCAGCATTGTGATATGCCCATCGTGTTCCTGCATCAGCTAAATATTGCAGACAACTGGGATCCTGACAATCGGGATCTGTAAACGCATCATCTAATCCGGAAGTCATAGTGAGCTGATTTCGAATCGTGATCATTCCTTCCTGTGACGGTGAGCAGGAGGTCCAATTATTTCCTAAATATTTTGATGTAGTATCAGAGATGGCTAGAAACCCTTCTTCTTGTGCTATGCCCGTTAAAAGCGAGGTGATTGTTTTTCCTGCGGAAGCCCAATACCAAAAACTATCTGCTGTAAAAGTTCCGGTATAATGTTCTAAGGCAATTTTTCCATCCTGCAAAATAATGAAGCCTTTAGAATCATTAGCATCCACATAATTTAAAACAGTATCAATATAATTGGTACACCATCCTAATGAGGAGGGAGAAACAGTATCCCAATTAGCATTGTATGTTTTATCAGGAAAATAAAGTGTGTTTTGTGACTGCATCTTTGTACAACCAAACAAAAGCAGGATCAAGATAAAAAGACGTAACATGTTTAGATTTTGGAATTGGATGTGCGAAGGACTAAATAGTTTAATTCATTGTACAATTCGATGAGCTATAGAATAGGTAAAAACAAATATGCCTTCGGAAAGTTTATTCAACTAAATTTCCGAAGGCATACCTTTAAAATGATGATGAATATTTTGCTATGATTAGAGCTTCACCAACTTAATACTCACTTTTCGTTCTCCGTTCAAAGTCAGCATATAAATTCCTTTAGGTAATTCAGAAAGATCTAGATTCATCTGTCTTGGATCGTGATTCGATTGAACAAGAATTACTCGTCCCGATAAATCAGAGAGAGTAGCCTGATCCACATGAATACCTTCCTTCCAATCCACAGTTATTGTCCCTGTTGTTGGATTAGGATATGCTTTGAAAGAGGAGGCAGCAACTTCTTCGATGCTACTGCAAACTAGGGCAACTACATCTACAATAGGGGATGTAAGGTTACATACGCCATCATCAACTTTTACGGTATAATTTCCGGTTAGACCTACTGTGATACTATCTACAGTAGCACCCACCATTAAGATTCCATCTTTATACCATTGATAAGTCCAACCCGGTGATGTTATCGCATAAATCGTTACGGAGTCTCCTACACAAAATGCCGTAGGACCTCCTGCAATGGCATACGCGTTAGGTGAAGTATGAACAGTGAGCGGAACATCATTCACAGGACTGAAATTAGGAGGGTTGTTTGCAACCACACGCATCCTGTAAATATTTCCATCGATCAATCCATTAGGGATCGTCACAAATACAACTGTACTTCCAGTTCCAGCAGTTTGCCCTACTGTTAATGGGAAAAATTCAAAGCTTCCGTATTCATCAGAAATTTGTACTTCAAAAAGATTTCCAGGATTAAAAGTTCCAGTAACATTGACAGTCACATTGTAATTATTATCAGTACACAGTGTAGTCTGCACAACATTAAGTCGTAAATCACCAGATCTACCGAGGATAGATGACGTTCCTTCTCCAACAGCGATCAGACTCGTATTGGTAATAACAGCAGCATCATTCATAATGATACTTGCGGAAGAAAATTCATCACTCCAATTCAGTCCTGCATCGGCAGTACGAAGAATTCTACCATCGCCAAAGACCCAACCATTTTGTGAATCTGCAAAAACAATTTTGTGAAATGTCCCCGCGTTACTTACATACACACTATTCCAGTTTTGTCCTCCATCGTTGGTATTCAAAATTTCTCCATTATACGTACATGCCCAACCGTTAGAAGCATCAGTAAAACTAATTCCGGTGATAGGACCAATAGAAGGTATGGAACTGATTCCCCAGTTTACGCCTCCATCGGTGGTGTACATAATCTCGCTTCCATCGGTACACACCCATCCAGTATCCGCAGCAATAAAAAAGACATCCGTATTGCCAAATCCAAGACCCGATAAAGGTGTGATCACATTCGAAAAACTTTGACCGCTATTTGTCGATTTTATAACTGCATCATTTAAGCCTACAGCATACAGCGTAGTGGAGGAAGCTTTGCAAATTGCATTTAGATTATCCGTTACAGGAGAAGTTACCGTATTCCATACTGTTCCTCCGTTGGTAGTTCGTACCATTTGGCCGAAGTCGCCAACAGCTACTCCCGTTGTTCCATTGATGAATGCGATATCATAAAAATTATCGAAAACTGGAGTAGTTTGTACTGCCCAAGTAGTTCCTGCATTACCTGATTTTAAAATAGTACCAAAATCTCCTGCAGCAAAAATATTTTGTGCAGAGGCAGCACTAACACCATGTAAGATAGTTTCTGAAATTCGTTGAATCTGTGAGGACCATGAATTTCCTCCATCCGTAGATTTAATCACTTCTCCATTAGCAGCTGCCATGTAAATAGTTTGGCTATTTCCTGCATCGATATCAAACCCTTTGAACCATCCTGGCTGACCAATAACACTCCAGTTCACACCACCATCAACGGTTCTAAGATTAAACCCATCGGTGCCTCCTACAATTCCTGTATCTGCACTTGAAAATAAAACAGAATAATAGTTGATCGATGATCCTCCACCGGGATTGCTTAATGCATTCCAATTGATGCCGCCATCCACAGACTTAAAAATAACACCAGCTTCTCCGACAGCATATCCAGTAGTTGTATTGAAAAAATTTACGCTCTGTAAAATTGGATTTCCAGCGATGGAATTACTTGTCCAGTTCTGACCAAAATCTACTGTCGTGTAAAGTGATCCTTGATCACCAACAGCCCAGCCTGCACCATTATTTCTTACTTGAATATCGTTAAGTTCTGCAACAATTCCAGCAATTCTAGGTGTCCATGTTAAACCTGCGTCATTCGTTCCATAAAGCTGATAGATTCCTCCATAATCGCCACATACAAACCCTGTATCGGCATTCAGGAAAAACATATCCTTAATAACAATATCCGGAAAGCGATAGCGCGTTGTCCACGTAGCTCCACCATCACTCGTAACATTAAAATTTTGGCCTCCACTTACACAACCATTGTTGGCTGTACTAAAATAAATACCACGGATATCGTCAAAGAATCCTGTGTATTGTTGAGTCCAGCTAGTTCCGCCGTTAGTAGTTTTAATTAATGCACTACGATCTCCTGCTGCCCATCCAGTATTAGGTCCGATAAAGCAGATTTTGTGAAGATCATTACCCTGCGGAGAGGGATGGAGCCAACGCCACTGAGCTTGGCTTTGAAAAGTTAGTAGGAGTAAGGATAGGCTACTTAATAATTTAAGTTTTTGGAGTGTGGTTTTCATGAATGCTGGGTGGATAGTATTGATCAGCAGTTCTACGAAGAAAAAGCACTTAAGTTCCGTATGAAATTTACTGCTGTGATGATTTTTTTCTCTTGCTGAGTTCATCTCTGATTTTAGAAGCTGTTTCATAAGCTTCTTCATCAATTGCTCTCATCAGTGCTTCTTTTAACTCTTCTGTGCTCACCGACGAATATTCCCCGTCGCCTGAACCGGAAGCAACAACAGCGGCTTTTTTTTCCGATGATTTACGAGGTAAACTTTTCGGTTTTTCTTCTTCACCTGCTTCATCTAACACAACACCTGCAGAAGAAAGGATGAACTCGTAGGTATATATTGGGCAGTTAAAGCGTACTGCCATCGCTATAGCATCAGAGGTGCGAGCATCAATTTCTTTCGATTCTCCACCATCGTTGCAAATGAGTTTTGAATAAAAAATCCCTTCTTTGAGATTATAGATAATCACTTCATCAATATGGATCCCAAATTCAATAGCAAAGTTCCTAAAAAGATCATGTGTCAAAGGACGTGCAGGTTGCATGTTTTCCAATTCAACAGCTATCGCCTGAGCTTCAAATCCACCAATAATAATCGGGAGACGACGCTTTCCATCTTCTTCACCTAAAACCAGGGCATATGCACCGCTTTGAGTCTGACTAAAAGAGAGCCCGATGATTTCCAGTTTTATTTTATTCATAAACAGGGTAGGTTAGAACAGCCGATTAAGCGTGTACTGCCTTAAATTCTTTTACTGCTTCAATCAGTTTAGGTACTATTTCAAAAGCATCTCCTACAATTCCATAATCAGCCGATTTAAAGAAGGGAGCTTCCGGATCTTTATTAATTACCACTATCGTTTTCGATGAACTAACACCTGCAAGATGCTGAATTGCACCCGAAATACCTATGGCAATATACAAATTCGGACTCACTGCAATTCCGGTTTGACCAACGTGTTCGCTATGTGGGCGCCAATGTGCATCCGAAACGGGTTTCGAACATGCTGTTGCTGCACCTAATAAATTAGCAAGTTCTTCAATCATTCCCCAGTTCTCCGGACCTTTCAAACCACGACCGCCTGATACTACAATTTCAGCTTCAGGTAATGATACTTTATCCGCAGCACGAACAATTTCTTTTACCATCGCACGAAAATCAGTGTCTTTGATAGAAGGTTTGTAATCTTCAATATTTACCGGTTTAGGATTATCATTTACTTGATAAGAATTCGGAACTAGTGTAATTATTTTTATCGCACTTGTTAAAGATACATCTGCAAATGCTTTACCCGAGAAAGCGCCTTTACGAACTACGAAACCATGGCTAGTATCCGGAAGGGAAATCGCTCCATCTACTAATCCTGCTTCTAGTTTAACTGCAAGACGAGGTGCAAGACCTTTTCCCGTGAAGGAGGCTGCCATCACAACTACGGTAGCATTTTCTGAAGATGCTGCTGACGCGATGACGGAAGCATATGCCATATTCACAAAATTCTTCAGTTGATCGCCACTCACGGTAAGTATTTTACTCACGCCGTATTGAGCTGTTCGTTCCAGTTCTTCACGACTCACCTCTCCAACAGAAATCAGGCTCAGTTCAGTGCCGAGTTGCTGAGCAATAGCATAACCATATGATATGGTTTCAAAAGTTGATTTCTTGAATTTTCCACCTGAATTTTCGGCGTATACCAGTACTGACATATTCTTATTTTTTCTTCTGAACGAAATTAAAGAACCAATTTTGAATTAGTTCCAAATTAATATCCTGTTAAATTACTTTAGCTTCTGCGTGTAACAAAGTAACTAGATTTTTCACATCATCATTGGAAACCAGCTTCACCTGACTACGAGGAGCCGGTTTATCATAACTGATATAAGCCTGCATCTCTGGAACAGCAACGGCTTCAACAACCGCTAATGGTTTCGTGCGGGCGCTCATGATACCTCTCATATTCGGAATTCGCGGTTCTGCCATCCCTTCTGTAGCACTTGCTACGAGGGGTAAAGGACAATTCAACACTTCCTTTCCACCTTCAATTTCACGTTCCAGAATAGCATTTCCATTTTCAACATTCAATGATTTTACAATAGAAACACTTGGGATGTCCAAAAGTTCGCCAATCATTGCAGCAACCTGCGAACCATTATAATCAATGGATTCACGTCCAGTTAAAATTAGATCAAACCCTTGACCCGCAGCATAAGCAGCCACCTGTTTTGCTACGAAATAGGCATCCCTTGGAAGGGCATTTATTCTAACGGAATCCGTTGCTCCAATAGCCAATGCTTTACGGATGGTAGGTTCAGTTGAAGCATCACCAACATTCAGCACAGTGACTGTACCGCTTTGAGCCTCAGTGAGTTCAAGAGCCCTGGTGAGAGCAATTTCATCGTAAGGATTAATGATAAACTGAACTCCGGCACTCACAAACGATTTTTTATCATCGCTAAAATTAATTTTGGTGGTAGTGTCCGGAACGTTACTGATACATACTAAAATCTTCATAGGATTCTCTTTCTCAACGGAACTGCAAACGTACTTTAAACGGGCGACTTAACAAAAATTACAGAGCGATTAATACCTGATCTTATTCACATGTTTTCAGCAATAATAGGTGGGAATGGAGATTTATTGGTACGGAAGAATATCTTCGCCAATCGATTATGACTGATTCCAATAATATTGACCGATTGAAAGCCTTTTTGGAAGAAGATCCTTCGGATGCTTTTTCAAGGTATGCACTTGCTCTGGAGCAGGCTAAATCCGGGCAAATGACGGAGGCTATTCGGTCTCTGGAATACTTGAAAGACAAGCAAAAGGATTACCTAGCGCTATATTATCAGCTGGGTAAATTCCATGAATCCTTAGGCAATATTCCGAAAGCAGTTACGAATTACAAAGAAGGTATTAAATTCGCCACACTTCAGCAGAATAGGCACACCCTCAATGAGTTGAAACAAGCATTGAGCGAGATTTCGGATGCAGAAGATGATGTTTGAGGGGTGACTGGTTTTTATTGCGGATAATTTCATTATTTCTTTAGCATTACTTATACTGATGTTGCTTCGGAATTTGCCCAATGTTTAATGTTCACTGTTTAAAGTTTGTTCTATGACCTAGCCTGAAATAGGTTGACTTTTTAAAGTTTAACTCGAAAATAAATTCATTAATAAGCATTGCTCTTTTAAGTATTAACTCTTACTTTTAATCCAATGAATAGATTTTTAATTTATTTCAGCCTTTGCATAATTAGTTGTTCAAGTTTTGGGCAAAGGGTGAACCTGGTGGTACAATAGATTTGGCAGTTTCGATTGCACCCAACCCAGCAAAGGATCAGTTTTATTTGGGTTATAGTTGCCGGGCAATAAAGATGGTTGGTTAGATATTACGGATGCCGGTGGGAGAGTAATTATTAATCGCCGTTTGTACTGGACCAATAAATCATTGTTGCTTTATACAACCGCATTAAATTCCGGTTGTTATTTTGTAAAAGTTACGAGTGACCTTGGTGCAACACAAATGAAACGCTTGATGGTTTTAAAATAAACATCCATGAAAAAGTTACTTATCATCATTGCACTATTTGCATTTCAAAAAGCAACTGCACAGGAAGGATTACCTCTATTAAAAAGTCCGATACATAATCCTTCTGTTTTAGCAATGATTTATGTTCCTATAAATCCCAACGATACTGCCTTCCAAAAAACAGATTTTCATTTACCCGTAAAATGTTTTCCGTTTTTTAAAATGAATGCAAATACTCCCATTTATACCAGAGCTAAAATGGATTCGGTGATTACTTATTTGCAGGGGTTGTTTAAAGATTGAATCAATTTAAAAATCTCGATTTTACTTAGGGATTAATTTCATTACAGCTTGATAATTTTTTTTATAAACTGTTTGGATTTAGATCTGCAATTTAACATTGTCTTAGCAAGCATCTACAACAATCAAATTGTTTTCCGCTCATAGGAAAGTAAGGAAAAGTCAAGTTCGCCTTGAAGCATAACTTGCAAACCACTAAAATTGAGTGGCTTTTAAATTATTTGCCTAATTCTAAGCCCTAAGCTTTATATTTGTATCATTCAACATACAAAATGAGAGAAATTCAATTTCGCGAAGCCCTCCGTGAGGCTTTAAATGAAGAAATGCGTCGTGATGAGCGCGTATTCCTGATGGGTGAAGAGGTAGCTCAATACAATGGTGCTTATAAGGTGAGTCAGGGTATGCTCGATGAATTCGGTCCAAAACGTGTCATCGATACTCCAATTGCCGAATTGGGTTTTGCAGGCATCGGCGTAGGTGCCGCTATGAATGGTCTCCGTCCCATAATTGAATTCATGACTTTTAATTTTTCATTGGTAGCCATTGATCAAGTGATCAATTCAGCAGCTAAAATGATGAGTATGAGCGGTGGTAATTTTACTGTGCCTATCGTTTTCCGTGGACCAACGGCTTCTGCAGGAATGTTGAGTTCTCAGCATTCTCAAGCGTTCGAGAGTTGGTATGCGAACTGTCCGGGATTGAAAGTAATCGTTCCTTCTAATCCGGCAGATGCTAAAGGATTATTAAAATCCGCTATTCGTGATAATGATCCTGTTATTTTCATGGAGAGTGAACAGATGTATGGCGATAAAGGAATGGTTCCCGAAGGTGAATATCTGATGCCGATTGGTATTGCAAATATTACTCGTCCCGGTACGGATGTTACCATTGTATCTTTTGGTAAGATGATGAAAATTGCACATGCTGCAGCGGATCAACTTGCCACTGAAAATATTAATGCCGAAGTTATCGATCTACGTACCGTTCGTCCGATTGATTATAAAACGGTAATTGATTCAGTTAGAAAAACAAATCGTTTGGTGATTGTTGAAGAGAGCTGGCCATTAGGATCTATTGCAACTGAAGTAGCATTTAAAGTGCAACGTGAAGCATTTGATTTCCTCGATGCTCCGGTACTGCGTGTAATGGGTGGGGATGTTCCTTTGCCGTATGCACCTACATTGATTGAAGCTTATTTACCGAATCCTGCGAGAGTCATTAAAGCCGTCAAAGAAGTGATGTATCTGCAGAAAGCTTAATAAAGCTTAATAAAGATTAATGAGATTTCGCTTGCACTGATAAACTTTGATCATGCGATATTTATTCCTGCTCTGTATTTTTTGTTTTACACATGCCTATGCTCAACCTACTGCTAAAGCATGGGATCAGCGTTTGGGTGGAACAGGCGTTGAGTATCCTGTGAAAATAAAGGAGCTTCCTCAAGGTGGATTTATTATGTTGGGATGGTCTTCATCGTCTCAGTCATTTGATAAAACAGAAGCGAATCGTGATTCTACTGGCGCTACCGGTGATTACTGGTTAGTAAAGTTAGATGCACAAGGACAAAAAATTTGGGATCATACTTATGGGGGTTCTTTAGATGAATCACCCACGGATATCCTGGTTTTAGCTGACGGTGGATTTTTACTTGCTGGATATTCAGTTTCTGAAGCTAATGGTGATAAATCTCAACCTCGTGTTGGTGGTCCCGATTTTTGGATCGTAAGAACGGATTCAATGGGAAATAAAATCTGGGATAAAACGATAGGAGGAACAGGAGTAGATCAGTTAAACGCAGCAGTTCAGAGTAATGATGGTGGTTTTTTTCTTTCAGGATCAACCTTGAGTGGGATCGGAGGTGATAAGACTTCACCCGCCATCGGTTCCTTCGATTTCTGGTTGGTGAAAACAGATTCTCTCGGAAATTTGCTTTGGGATAAAACGTTTGGAGGTTTGCAAAGTGATAACGCTTACGCCATAACGAAAACGCAGAATGGTGGTTTGTTGATGGGTGGATATAGTGAAAGCTCGATTGGTTTTGATAAGTCGGAGGCGCCCAGAGGACAATATGATTTCTGGGTCATTCGCTTAAATAGTAATGGTATAAAACTTTGGGATAAAACTATTGGGGGCATCAATCCTGATTATCTTTTCACACAATGTGCGACAACAGATGGTGGATTTTTATTAGGTGGAGATTCTTTTTCTCCAGCGGGATTTGATAAAACTGCTGCAAATAATGGTGCCGATGATTATTGGATTGTGAAATTAAATTCAAATGGATCACTAGCATGGGATAAATCTTTTGGCGGCACTGATTTCGATGAACTCAATCTTATCTTGCCCCTTGATTCTGGTGGGTTTTTACTGACTGGTGAATCTTATTCCGCAATAGGTTTTGAAAAATCAGAAGCCAATTTAGGCATCGAACAAATATGGATGATCAATGTTGATACTGCCGGAAGTATCCGTTGGGATAAAACTTGGTTTACGAATGGTCATGATGAATTGTGCGCTGGAATTCCTACACAGGATGGATGCTATTTGGGTTTTAATTATACAGTAGCAGACACTGGAGGGTATAAAACCGCTAGCAATTATGGTAATGGCGATATATGGATGGCTAAACTCTGCTATAGTTTTACGGGCATCAACGAAGTACATCCTGAATCCATAATAGTGTTTCCTAATCCTGCAAGTGACGTATTGAATATTGCTCATTTGCAAAAAGATGCAAGCATAAACTGTTACGATGCATTAGGTAATTTAATTTCGTCTTCGATCGCAACAGGAAAAACATTTTCGATTGATCTTTCTCGACGTTCACCCGGTCTTTTTTTACTTGAAATTATTTCTGGAAAAACAAGAAGTGTGATTAAAGTCATTCACGAATAAACAGGTTTGATGATGCCAAAAAAAATCCGGATAGAATGCTACCCGGATTTCCTTACAATAATTGTCAATTAAAACATTACGATTAAATAAATTTTAAATTACGAATAGATTTTTTCAAACTATAATTGATTAACTTATTTCTTCATTTCTTGTCTGCGTTCTTTGATCTTTTCAATGAGTTCCCGTTTAAATTCTTCTTCTGAACTATAGAGTAATGCAACTTTCTTAATGGGTAATACTTGTTTGAATTGCGCGTGATATTTTTTCATGATATCCAATTCCTGTTGACGAAAAATTATTTCAGCATCCACTACTTTTTCAACATCTTTATCATTCATAGTGGAGAAGTCTGCACGGGCATCTTTGTTTCTCGTACGGCGACTTTCTCTTAATGTTTTTAATTCATTAGCATACTGATCATATACCGGCCAGAATTTTTTTGCTTCATCAGGACTTAAACTAAGTTTACGCGTAAGGAAGGCGACCTTCATGGATTCAATTTCTTCCCTACGATCATCTTTCATTCTGGATTTAGCATCAGTATTAGGACTTTGTGCTTGGATACTAAACCAAGTTAAACATAATAATAGGGGTAGGAGTAGGCGAAGTGTTTTCATGATATTAGAGTGGTAATTCGTTTAAGAGTTGATTTTCGTCACTGTTGTTGAGTAGGTAATCCTCCATTTGTTTATCCGATTTATCGGAAGGAGTTGTTGTAGCGAGGGATTCACTGAGGAGTGTTTCATCGATTTCAGAATAGTAACCGCTTTCAAGGAGGTCATCGTAAGTAACTATTTCTGAAAGCTGAGTCGGCTGTTGTGATTTTTCAGTCGTTTTGAAATAAATGCCTAAGGAAATCACCATTATGATCAGCGAAGTAATCAAGAAGGCTGGTCGAAGTACTAGTATTTTAGGGGTAGCTCTGGGCTTGCTCGCTTGCAATTTATCCTGAATCTCCGAACTGAGCATATCAAAGTACCCATCTGGGGTAGTATACGGCGATTTCCTGCTCATTTGACGAAGGAGGGGAGCATCGTTCAGCTCTTGGTCGGCTTCTGGCTGGTAATTCATAATGTGATTTTATACGGTTTGGAGTGAACGACTTAACATTAGTTTAATTTCCGGTAATAAATTTTTCTACTTTATTCACAGCATGATGATAGGAAGCTTTCAAAGCGCCGACTGATGTGCCGAGTACTTCCGACATCTCTTCGTATTTCATCTCATCGTAATAGCGCAAATTAAAAACTAGACGTTGCTTTTCAGGCAAGCTCAAAATAGCCTGCTGAAGTTTAAGTTCCAGTTGATCACCATCAATAGAAACACTATGGGTAAGTTTATTGTAGAGTTCTTTTTCTACATCGACAAGAGGAAGGAAAAAACGTTTCTTTTTTTGTTTAAGAAACCCTAAAGATTCGTTCGTTGCAATGCGATATAACCATGTATAAAGTTGACTATCCTCTCTGAATTGATCAAGATGGTGCCAGACTTTTATAAAAGTATTCTGCACTAAATCATTGGCATCATCATGATCAACGACGATTCTTCTAATATGATAATAAATTTTCTGCTGATATTTTTTTACGAGCAAATTAAACGCATAATGACGACCATTCCCATCCGGTTCGCGGAATCGGGCAAGCAGTTCACTGTCGCTGTATTCGGACATAAAGGGCTATTAAATTCAAATGAGAGGAAAACCAAATTTGGATGCACAATCTCCAAAACAGTTTAATGGCCCGCGAAATTTATTTCCTTCAGGCAGGAACTTCTTCTTTACGGTTCATTGCTTTCTCGGCTGCCATCACGATATTCTCAGTGGTAAGTCCATATTTCTGCATCAACTGATCTGGAGTTCCACTTTCACCAAAACTATCATTAACAGCTATATACTCTTGAATAGTAGGTGTATTACGACTCAATACCTGAGCTACGGCATCACCCATTCCACCAAGGCGGTTATGTTCTTCAGCAGTTACTACACAGCGTGTTTTGCGTGCGGATTTCAGAATTGCTTCTTCGTCGAGTGGTTTGATCGTATGTAAATTGATGATCTCAGCTGAAATCCCCTTGGCTGCAAGGGCTTCGCCAGCTTCAATAGCAGGCCATACAAGATGTCCGGTAGCAATTATGGTTACATCTGTGCCTTCATTGAGTACGAGCGCTTTACCGATCTCAAATACTTGATCCGCTGGAGTGAAATTAGGGACCGTTGGCCGACCGAATCTTAAGTAAACAGGACCTTTATATTTTGCAATTGCAATAGTTGCGGCTTTTGTCTGATTGAAATCACAAGGGTTAATCACCACCATGCCTGGCAACATGCGCATCAATCCTAAGTCTTCTAAAATTTGATGAGTAGCACCATCTTCACCGAGTGTAAGTCCAGCATGAGAAGCACAGATTTTCACATTCTTACCGGAGTAGGCAATCGACTGACGAATTTGATCGTACACTCTTCCAGTGCTAAAATTAGCAAAGGTTCCCGTGAAAGGAATTTTTCCTCCAATCGTTAAACCCGCCGCAATGCCCATCATATTGGCTTCAGCAATTCCCGTTTGAATAAATCGGTCTGGAAATTCTTTAGCAAAAGCATCCATTTTCAATGATCCAGTAAGATCAGCACATAAGGCTACCACATCTGGATTACTTTTTCCAACTTCCAAAAGTCCTGCACCAAATCCTGAGCGAGTATCTTTTTTTTCGGTGTAAGTATATTTTTTCATGTGCTATTTTTCTTTGATGGTAAGGATAGGTTTATTTAATTAAGCGGAACACTGATACTACCTCCGGAACTGATCCGGAATGTTTTTTCGATCGTGTATAGGGTACTTTGTGAATTCTTCGGACGGAAAATAATCCTGTAATTACCAGGTTGTAATACGATACTTTCTTTCACTGAATTTTCTGAGAGGGTGTACACCCATTTTAATTCATTGTTTTCTTCAATCAATATTTGCCCGTATCCAGGAGCATTACTTAGGATGGTAACAATGCCAGGATTCGGAATCTGAAGAGTGGTAGTTTTACTTTGTGCAATATTCACATTGTTGATCATGACTCTTGGCAAGGTTAGAATCTCAAGGTCATAATTACCGATCAGATATTTTTCAGATGAATTAAAATCCTGCACGTGCAATGTTTTCATTTCATCATGTTTACGTACAATGGCCTGAAGTTTTTTATATTCTCCTCCATCCATTCTTAAAAGCAAATCTCCCTGCGGCGCATCTATTCCAATGATGGTATGTTTTCCAGGTGTTAAAACGATGCTGTCCTTGTGCAAAGGAGGAAGGGTATGCACAACAATATTGTATTTGCCTAACGGGTCAATTTGCAAGGTGTCTGGATTTCCTTTTGCATTTAGGGTATGCATAAAATCATAACGGATAGCACCAGAATATTGATCGTAAAAAGTCATGGCTACATTGGTTTCTGTAGGCTTTCCGTAAATATCAAGCAAATTCACCTGCGCACTGGTATTGTTTAGTGCTTGTGTAATTACAATATCCAATGCATTCTGAAACTGCACTTCATTAGCCGCATCAAAATAATTTCCCACACATTCAAATGATTTCAGAAATTCTTTATTCAATCCTAATCCAATTACAAAAGGTTTTAAAACAATTCCTCTTTTTTGTAAGGATGCCGATACTGCACACGGATCTCCATTGCATTCTTCGATCCCATCAGTAATCAAGATGATGATATTACGAGCCGATTCCTTAGGAAAATCTTTGCCGCACTCTTCTAATGAAATAGCAATCGGTGTAGTTCCACTTGGATTGATTTCTTGCAGTCTTTTTTTAATCTTAAAACCATTTTTTTTGCCAAAGGGAACTTCTAACCGTGTATCATCACAATCTTGAGGAGGATAACGCTTGGTATGTCCGTAAACGCGAAGAGCAAGTTCGAGATTATCTACAGGCTGTAGACTATCTACCATCGCACTCAATAATTTTTTAGCGATTTCGTATTTAGTATTCGTTTCCCATTTCGCATACATACTTTGAGAAGCATCAAATAAAAATAAAATCCGTGTTAGTTGTTTGGGTTCTATTTTTTTCTGTGCATGTACAGTTGTACTAAAAGACAGGATCAAAAGTACCGCTAGCAGCAGTGTAGTAATTTTTCTTAAATTATTGATATGCACCATTCGATTTAATAATCGCCCAATGTTTCCTCATTCTGAGAAAGTGCATTTTGCAATTGCTCATCATTGGGAGCTATGCCATGCCATTTATGCGAGTACATCATAAAGTCAACTCCATTGCCCATGATGGTTTGCATCAGAATAACAATCGGTTTACCTTTTCCGGTCATGCTTTTCGCTTTTTTCATGGTTTCGATGACATTGGAAAGATCGTTACCGTTCATCTCCAATACTTCCCAACCAAAGGCTTCCCATTTTGGTCGCCATTCTCCGGTATTGAGTACATCTTTAGTAGAACCATCAATTTGTTGTCCGTTTACATCAACTGTTGCAATCAGATTATCTACATTTTTTGCAGCAGCAAACATCACAGCTTCCCAAACTTGCCCTTCTTGGAGTTCTCCATCGCCCATTAAAACGTAAACCAACTGAGGATCATTGTTCAGTTTTTTAGCTTTTGCAGCACCTATTCCAGCAGAAAGTCCCTGGCCAAGAGAGCCAGAAGCAATTCTAACCCCTGGAAGTTTGTCGTGCGTAGTGGGATGACCTTGCAAACGGGTATTTAGTTTTCGGAAAGTCGACAGCTCTTTCACAGGGAAATATCCGCTGCGGGCAAGTGTAGAATACCAAACTGGAGAAATATGTCCGTTAGAGAGAAAGAACAGGTCTTCCCCTTTGCCATCCATATCCCATTGTGCAGGATTTTTAATCAGAATTTCATTGTATAAAACAGTGAAAAATTCGGTGCAGCCCAGAGAGCCACCGGGGTGACCGCTTTGGCAACCGTGAACCATTCGTACAATATCCCGCCTTACCTGTGTGGTGAAGCGTTGCAGGGTGTTGATGTCAGACATGTATAGGGTAGATCAGAGTTGCAAAGTTAGCCTCTAAGTACGTAGTAGATTTCCGAGTTTTCAACATTCCTGATTTTATTGTGGATAAATCAACAATTTTTCTGGCTCAGAACAAAAGACATCTTCTGTTGTTAAAGCAAAGGCAATATCAATCAATTACTTTTGCACCAATGAAAATTTTCCCTGCCAATTCCCTCCTGATTGAGGAATTTGATAAAATCCGCGGTTTGGCGGAAGAGGAATGTGCTGGGGCAATGGGTAGGAAGTTGATCCGTGACCTAGAGCCGGGTATCGATTATGCGGTAGCTCTCAAAGCTCTGGAGCAAACGGATGAACTTCGTCGCCTGCTCAATAATGGAGAATCGTTTCCATCAGATGCATATCCTGATGCTCAAGCAGAGTTGAAATTACTGGCCATCCAAAATTCGGTACTTACGTCAGCGCAAATTATGCAGCTCGCTAAAATTGTACTGCACATGAAGCATCTCTTTGATTTTTTTAAAGAGAGAAGTGTGCTCTTTCCATTATTGAGTGGACTCTTAACGGATCTGCATTATGAGAAAGGAATTATTGAGCTCATCGATAAAGTGCTCGATGATACGGGCATCGTCAGAAATACAGCTTCTCCTGAACTTGCGAAAATTAGAAAACAGGTTTCTCGAAAAAGAGTAGAAGCAGATCAACTGTATCAATCGGTGATGCAGAAATACCGTAAGAATAATTGGCTTACCGATTCAGAAGAATCATGGAGAAATGGTCGTCGAGTGATTTCGATTTTTGCAGAGCAAAAACGTTCTGCTAAAGGTGTGATTCATGATCTTTCTGCGACAGGAAAAACCTGTTATATTGAACCCGAAGAAGCAATGGGTATCAATAATTTGATTGGTCAGCTTGAAGAAGATGAGAAGGAAGAAATATTAAAAATTTTGCGGGAGCTCACAGAGTATCTGCGCAAATATCAGCCGCTGATCGCAACCTATTTGCAGTTGATTGCTCAGTATGATATGATCGCTGCTAAAGCTCGCCTCGCCTTAAAATTGAATGCTGCTCTTCCTGTGATTTTTAATAAACCTGGCGTTGATGTAATCGAAGGTCGTCATCCTTTGTTGTATCATTATAATAAGACTGCAGGAAAAAATACTATTCCTTTCGATCTTCAGCTAGATGATAACTCGCGGATTTTAGTGATCAGCGGACCCAATGCAGGAGGGAAAACAGTTTGTATGAAGACTGTTGGGTTGTTGCAGATTATGTTGCAATCTGGATTTTTAGTTACTGCAGATAATAAAAGTAAATTCGGTTTTTTTACAAATATTTTAGTGGATATTGGCGATTCTCAATCTTTAGAATTTGAATTGTCGACGTATAGTTCTCGCTTGCGGCATATGAAAGTTTTCTTGCAACAGGCGCATGGCAGAACACTTTTTCTGATCGATGAATTTGGAACAGGAACAGATCCTGCATTAGGTGGTGCTTTAGCTGAATCAATTTTAGAAGAACTGAATTTCAGAAAAGCATTCGGAATCATCACTACCCATTACATGAATCTGAAAGTACTTGCCGATCGTACTCAAGGGATCATCAATGGTTCTATGGCCTTCGATGCCAAGAAACTTGAACCGCTGTTTCGCCTCGAAGTGGGTAAGCCTGGAAGTTCTTATACTTTCGTTGTTGCTGAGCGCAGTGGACTGCCTCATACTGTAATAAATCGAGCAAGAAAAAAAGTTGCGAAGAATAGTTTATTGCTAGAAGAAACGCTGACTAAAATGGAACGGGAGAAAACTGATCTATCCCGATTACTCGAACAGAATAAATCTAAAGAAAAAGAATTGCAGGAACTCATTCAAAAGTATGAGAAGAATGTAGTGCAACAGGAACAACGTTTAGAAAACGATAGTGAGCGGCTTCGTCAGAAAGAGTTACGATTATCGACACAGCTAGAAGAGAAATTTAAACGCTTCGTGAAAGAATGGAGAGATGCGAAGAATAAGAAAACAGTGCTCGATAAATACAACAATCAGCTGAATGATCGTAAAACTGTTTTGAGCACGAGAGATCAACAGAAAGTAGAAGAATTGCTTGCCTACAATCTGAAGATGATTCGAGTGGGAAGTAAAGTTCGTTTGAAGAATGGTAAAGTAACCGGTGTCGTGGAGTCGATCGATGGACAAAAAGTAGTCATCGTTTTTGGGAATGTACGCACGGTTTCGGATTTGACAAATCTTGCTTTTATGGAAGAAAAGAAACCTCTGAAAAAAGAATCACAGCCGAAAACCTGACGAGGATTTAAAGCTGTGATAAAAAGACAAGAGATAAAGTTTTTACTTACCGTAATTTTTTACTGCGTTGAAGTTTTGGTCATGTATTTTTTCTGCAATCCGAGGTTATTATTTATTCGGAATGCAGTGGCTAAGCTGTCGGCACTTGCTGCTGATGTAGGATAATTTTCAATGTTGAAGCGTAACAACTGGATCGCATCATCAACTTTACGTTTTCTGAGTAACTCTTTACTCACTGCGAGATAATGATATTCATCGTTAGGATAGATCATCGGTAATGTTTCTGGTTTCACAGGATTTCCAGTGAGTACTGTCAATTCATTACGAACACTTCTGGTCTTTTGTAGGAAGTAATCAAATGGAATTGTTCCTTCAACTAGATCGCGTTCATAATTCTGCAATACACTTGTTAGTGCTTGAATTCCATCTTCCTGTTTCAAAGGCTGATTTTTATACAACTGATATTGTCGATCACCTTGTATCAAAAATACACTGTCGTTATCGGCATGAATAATTTCTTCAAAGTTCATGATGGCAGCTAACGCAATCTGAGAATAATTCTGCGATTCATTTTTGAAACCACCACATTCGGTATGCCATAAAGTAGTAATAAGCTGCTGGCCTCCTTCTGTAGGATTGATGGTATTGATGGCACAATTTAAATTTCCTGCACCAGCATGATAGGCATGTAAAACGAGCAGTCGGAACCAGAGATCAGTTTCATTGTATGCAATATTCCGAGCATTTAGCATCTCTCTTACTTTAGGAATACATATTGTCCCAATCAGTTTAGATGCGCCATACGCTGCTCTTTTTAAGTCGGAACGTTCATCAACATATTTATTGACTTTCAATCCATACTTCATCGCCACACTACGCATTAATTGGAAAGGACCGTTAGCACCTGCCGACGATTTCGCCGATTGTTTACCGGGGCTTTCAATCAATAAAATAGTTTGCGCAAACCAAGGATCAACACCGTATTCGTTAAAATATTTAATCGCTTTGCTAATCGTTGGAATACTCTTGCGATGTTCGTAGAATTCTTTCTTACCACTCGTTACATATAATTCTTCAACTGTTGGAATGCAGAATGTATCACGGATACTTCCTTTCACACAACTTTTTTGTACTTCTGTAGAAATCGACCAGGTGCGGTAACAGGCAGTTTGCAATGGTGTTCTTGAGCTTGCTACATTGATAATACATGAATCGGGAGATAGATTCATGATCTGTTTCCAGAAAACCGGCTGACCCAAATTATCCCATCCTTCCGCAAAAAGAGCCTGATTATTCACGAACTGCATGGTGGTGGTATCATCATAAGCTACTACTACTTTTTTCATCACCACGGGATCTTTTTCTATGAGAGGTGAGCGTTGGGCTTCAGCCTGTTGAACTCTCCCACATCCCGGAGCAGTTGCTGCAAGCAAAACGACGAAGTGCCATGCTCTTATGTTGAAATAGCTGATCATTCTTAAATTTTAATTCCTATTACGAATATTTTAAACGCTTGTTCGCCTTAATTAATTATCTACAAGTTAACGATTTTGTGAGCTAAAAACAAAAATAACAGGAAGTGCACCATGGTTTGTAAGGTTGATGAATGTTTTTACACGGGTTAATGTGGATAGAGTAGGCTGATTTTAGGCTATTTGAACCGTTTTGCCCGTTTTTCAACACTCCTTCGTATTTTTGCAGTATGTCAACAATCAGATATAAGGAAGAAACTGAAATTACGGTGAGTAAGGAATTGAAACTTTTTGTGCGTTCCATTGCAGCATCCTATCGTTATATCTTTCAGCAAGTAGATCGGTATGATTTGGTGCGAAGAGCTGATATGCTGGAACTGATTGAGATGGATCGCGTTGCAGACCTTGCAAGTCGTTTTGCAACTATTCCTGAGAATACAAAACTTACCCTTACCAAGTCTGAAGTCTATTTGTTTTTTACCATGATGGAGCTGGTGTGTCGTAGTTTCCTTTGTGAAATTGGGGATGATTATAAAGCCATCGCCATGAAAATGAATAAAGTAGATGAAACGCGGTATAATGAAGTACGCAGTACCGAACTGCTCATTGCTCAAGCATTAATCCAACAAATTCGAAAAGATTTTCAGGCAGATCCTGATTTTGAAGAATTAGTGGATTTACTGGAGATGTTGGATAATTAAAAAAACTCCTTTGATTGCCATTGATCTTCAATCGGAATTTTGAAATAAAAACTAAAATCAATTCTTTTTTCTCTTTGTTCTCTGTCTCTTCGTTATGCAGTATTCTATTGCTTGAATGTATTCGAAAACTCAGCTAAATCCGAAAAAATATAATCCATCATTTCAGTTTTCACGCCGTTGTATTTTTTCTTTTCGTCGATATAAACATTCACCATTCCTAGGTTCCTACCAAACTCCATATCAGAAAGTGAATTTCCCACCATTACTGATTTTGAAAATTCGATATGCGGAAATTCTTTTTTTGCTAAGTGGCCCATCGCAGGAAAAGGTTTACGACTCTCATGTTCTCGGTCGATATGTGTTGCGAAATAGATCTGATCTATCCTTCCACCATGCTGATTAATTTCCTTAAGCATCTCATCATGAATTCGAAGTAAATCATCTTCAGTCATGATGCCGGCACCCACACCGCGTTGATTGGTTACGATTACGATGGTTCCGAAAAGTGTACTGAGATTTTCTAATGCTTTTAGTGCTCCTGGTTCAAAATTAAATTCACTCCAATTCTTTACATACTCATTTCTCAATTCCGTGTTGATCACTCCATCACGGTCGAGGAATAAGGTCCAGGTTTTATCGATATTCATGTTGCCTTAAAATTCCACCTATTTTATTTACTAAAAAGTTCTTCTTCAATGAGCTGACAAATGATATGGCCCATTAAAATATGTGACTCTTGAATTCTGGGTGTATCTGAACTAGGAACTTTCAAGATATAATCACAGATATCATTCATCTTTCCACCACTGGCGCCCGTCATCCCCACGGTAATCATTCCTTGTTTTTTAGCTTCTTCTAAGGCAAGGATAATATTTTTTGAATTTCCAGAAGTAGAAATCCCCACCAGCACATCTCCTTTTCTTCCACAACCTTTGATCATCCTACTGTAAACTACATCATAAGAATAATCATTGGCAACTGCTGTCATGAATGATGAGTTTACATGAAGCGCTTCGGAATATAAAGGATCTCTATCGGTATAAAATCTTCCGGATAATTCCGCTGCCAGATGTTGTGCATCAGCTGCACTTCCGCCATTTCCACAGAATAAAACTTTATGACCATCACGAAAAGATTGAGCCATCAATTTAGCAATGGTGTTTAAATTTGCAATCATCTGATCATCATTCAGGATCTGAATTTTTGTTTCAATCGATGCTTGAATCAGTTTTTTGATATCTGTACTCATGGTTAACTCTTTTAGGTACTACTGGTAAAGTTAAATGTTATTGTGTGTTCTAGAATTACTTTTTCAAGATGCTTTGAGAAAGTTCATCAATACCCATAACGATTCGATTCCAAGTATATTTTTTACTTTCTATTTTTAGATGCTCTATGAAATCATTTTCTCGATTATTTTCGAAGAAGTCAAGGATTGCATCCGCTACAGCAATGGGTGAGATTTCCACAACATATCCTGTTTTCATGTGAGGAACAATTTCCGGAAGACCTCCAACATTAGTAACTACCATCGGCTTCAGAAAATGATAGGCCATCTGAGAAATTCCGCTTTGCGTAGCG
This sequence comes from Bacteroidia bacterium, assembly GCA_038320345.1. Lineage (GTDB taxonomy): Bacteria > Bacteroidota > Bacteroidia > AKYH767-A > OLB10 > JBBQED01. The sequence continues at coordinate 18,941 of JBBQED010000009.1, read as the reverse complement.
GATTTATAGGGCTGTACTACTAAACTAGCAGCACTGAAATAATATTTTACTCTTTGATCAGGAATAAATGATGTTGCAAGTATAAGCTGATCTTTTATACCCAGATCTTGAATTAACGTGAGATACGGCTGCTCATCTTCATAAAATTCTCCTGCAATAATCAATTTGATTCCACTGGATTTCATAGCTGGAACAGCCATCGCCTTTAATAGAATATCTAATCCCTTATAATTTCGAATAAAGCCAAAAAAGAGAATATATTTTTGCTCAGGATCGATGTTCAATTCCTTACAAGCAACATCTTTTGGTACTGCATCACCATAATGATCATAAACGGGATGTGGTATCAACAAAGGTTTAGCAGAAGGTAAAAAAGAAATCAAATCATCAATAACTTGCTTCGACATCGCAATAAAACCATCACAACTTTTTAGAAAATACTTACTCAATATTTTATCTCCAATACGTTTTTCATGAGGAATAATATTGTCGAGAATTGCAATTATGGTAGTGTGGTGATTCAATTTTACTATTCTGGCGATGGTACCTAAGCACGGGCCCATAAAAGGAATCCAGAATCGTAAAATCAAAACATCAGGTTTTAATTTTTTAAGTTTTAATCCCGTTACAATCCAGTTCAGCGGATTGATAGAGTTCACGCAGGTTACTATTTTTAAATCGGTAGGAGCGGTCTCATTGCTATATTGGGTTTTTCCGGGAAATAAAAATACAGGATACTGCAAGGAAAAGCTGTAAAGGGTAACGTCATCTCCTCTGAGTTGAAATTCTCGTGCTAGCCGCTCATTATAAGCTGCTATGCCCCCTCGTAAAGGGTGAGCAGGGCCGAGCATGATAATCCGTTTCACTTTTTATTAATTTCCTGTTCTACCAGATAGTGATTTCGTTCAGTGCTGTTTCGTGAAACTAGTTCGCTGATAAACCCAGCAAGAAACATTTGTGTTCCGAGAATCATACAAGTGAGTGCAATGTAAAAAGATGGTCGTTCGGTGAGTAATCGTGCAGGATGATTAATGTACACCATATAAATTTTGCTGGCACCTAGATAAACGGAAAGTAAGAATCCTGCTAAAAATAATAAGGTGCCCATCGTTCCAAAAAGATGCATTGGGCGTTTTCCAAAACGACTAACGAACATAATCGACAATAGATCCAAAAATCCATTCACAAATCGCTCTAGTCCGAATTTTGTAGTTCCGTATTTTCTTGCACGATGTTCTACAACGCGCTCTTTGATTTTAGTGAATCCTGCCCATTTAGCAATTACGGGAATATAGCGGTGCATTTCACCATACACCTCGATGCTTTTTACTACTTCGTAACGATAGGATTTTAATCCACAATTAAAATCATGCAGGTTATTTATTCCCGACATTTTTCTGGTGGTCCAGTTGAAAAATTTACTTGGAATAGTCTTAGAGATTGGATCATGTCGCTTTTGTTTCCATCCTGAAACAAGATCATTTCCCTCGTCTATAATCATGGAATACAAACCCGGAATTTCATCCGGACTATCCTGTAAATCTGCATCCATCGTAATCACCACACGACCTCTTGCTGCTTCAAAACCTTTATGTAACGCTGCCGACTTACCGTAATTACGTCTGAATTTAATTCCGATAAAATTCGGATTGGCAAGCGCTAATTTTTGAATTACTTCCCAGCTTTTGTCTTTACTACCATCATCAATAAAAATAACTTCAAAACTATAACCTTCTTTTTTAACCACACGTTCAATCCATGCAGCAAGTTCCGGCAATGATTCATCTTCATTGAAAAGAGGGATAATAACCGAAAGGTCTAAGCTTGGACTAATCATACTATTGGAGTTGACGAAGATTTTTTCAGAATCGCTGCGGTAACAAATGCGGTTAAGAGTCCACCCAGAGTTTTATTCATAAATTCTTGAGAACAGATATTAGCAAGGGTAAGTTTTTCAATATTTTCTACAGAAGAATCATAAATTTCTTCCCCGAAAACCGATTTAGAAAGATCTTCGGTTTGTTGTAGATATTTCAGACTTTCCTGTTTGAAATGGTCAACCATATCTGGATCGATCACCATTCCAAATACATATACCAATAAGGCAAAAAGAAATCCCCCACAGGCAGCAGTTAGAAATCCAACGCGGAAAGAGCGCCAGTAACTTAGGGTGCCACCACTTTCTTTATCTCGGTAGTTGATGGTTGCATATACCATGAATACCACTGGAATCCAAGAGCCTAGCCATGATGCTGGCCCTAAAGGACTGGTTCCGGTCCAGTAAATCAACAGGAAAATCAGGAAACTCCCCAAACCGCTCATCGCACCAAAATTCATAGCAGTTAATAATACAGGCCTGTTTTCCATAGGCTGCAAATTTAGCGGATTTCCTTCATCAACAGTAGGTGTAAAAGACTAGAATCGAGAATTCACTTTCCTGTAAATCAGCAATCTATACTTTATCTAAAAAGTGCTGACCAAAATAGAAGGCATAAAAAATGGGTAAGCTCCTTATATCGCACCGCTCAACCATTTATCCTTGCTGCCTTCCGACCCTGGGGAGGTTCACAGGAGCTGGTCGTATAAGACTTACCCGGGGCAAATGTAGTGAATAGTTTATTTCGGGGGATCCAATTCGTGAAGTTCAGATATGCCTGTTTTGAAGTAGTTTTGCAATCTAAATCAGAAACCCGAAATGAAATTCTTTATTGATACCGCAAATCTGGATCAGATCCGCGAAGCTTATGATCTTGGTGTACTCGATGGAGTAACTACAAATCCTTCTTTAATGGCGCGTGAAGGAATTAAAGGTAAAGAGGCAGTGATGAAACATTATATCGACATCTGCAAAATTGCTCAAGGTGGTGATGTAAGTGCTGAAGTAATTTCAACAGATTATGATGGAATCATTCGGGAAGGCGAAGAGCTTGCAAAATTACACCCGCAAATTATTGTGAAAGTACCAATGATTAAAGATGGTATTAAAGCAATTCGTTATTTTTCACAGAAAGGCATTAAGACAAATTGCACACTGGTGTTTTCTGCCGGACAAGCATTGTTAGCTGCTAAAGCGGGTGCTACTTACGTTTCTCCTTTTATCGGACGATTGGATGATATCTCTATGGACGGAATGGATCTTATTGAACAGATCGTTCACATCTATGATATGTATGATTACAAAACACAAGTATTAGCAGCCTCTATTAGAAATACAATTCATATTTTAAAATGTGCTGAGTTAGGTGCTGATGTTGCAACATGTCCATTGCAAGTGATTCTTGATCTGTTGAAGCATCCATTGACTGATAGCGGACTTGCGAAGTTCCTTTCGGATGCAAAGAAATTCGAATAATAATAGTCGTAAAATTAGAAAGCCCTGAACTAAAATTCAGGGCTTTCTTTTTAGAGATGGATTTTAATTTAGGATTTGAATCCTTTAGAATATCCTTTGGTAAATCCTTTCATTTTCTTTGATCCATCAACATAAAACTTAACCATCTTTTTCCACTCCTTACTTTTATGTCCGGGGCGATCTCTGACTCCTGTTTTAAATCCTAATTTATAAAGGGAACCTTCTAAAGTAAGATGATCATAATTTCTACTTAATAAGAGTTGATAATAAATAAGTGCTTTTTCCAATTCATTGCTTTCTGTGTATTGTGAAGCTTTATAATAAATCAATCCATTGCTGCCTGAATCACGGATGTAAGTATATTCTTCAGATACATGCAGTATTCCAAAATCATTAATAGAATATTCAGCATAATATTTTGTTGCTGCTCTATAAGCATCTAGAGATTGATTGTAATCACCATTGAGTTCATCATCCTTCGATTTTTTCATGAACTTTAAATAAGTGACCACAGGATGAATTTCATTAATCAATGCTTCTACGCTATCAGCTTTTAATCCACAATTAGGATTTTTTGCTTTTATATCGATGGCTTGTTCAAGCAAAGAATTGGCTTCTAGAAATGCTTGTTCTGTCACATTGCGTTTAGCACCGGTGTAGAATTGATCAATAGCAGTTTGTGCATTTAAACATTCTTGTGAATAGATACTCTTGCGGAGTGTTTCTGTTTTTTGATTAATTTCCTTATCGCCAGTAATAGTATATTGCTTTTGAAAGTTTAATGCCGACTGATAATCAGACCTTGCATCATCCAGTTGATTCAATTTGACTTTTACATTTCCATCTTCCAACAACTCTAAAATACGTGGACGAGCAGCAGTGAAAACAATTTTAGAAAAATCAGTAGGAAGCATAAGTCCATATTGCATATTCAGATCTTCAGCGGCTTTCAATTCATTCAATGCTGTTTCAAATTGACGTTGAGCAGTATTGTTTTTTGCAGAGGCAATAGTAGAATTCATTTTCTTCTGCTGAATAGCCTTTCTCACTTCTATGGCTTCAAAATTATTAGGAAGTTCACGAGGATGAGCCAGTTGATATTGAATTGCCTTTTCAGTAAAATCTAGCGCAAGAATCAAGTTATTAGTTTGAGCGACAGATCTTGCCATCTCCAATAAACCAGTATAAATACCTTGATGCGCTGTTCTGTATCCACTGAACAATTCATCACTACACTTCACAGTTCTAAATTTCTCACAAATTGCAGCGGCTGCATCAAATTGATCAAGGGCTTTCTGGAAATTCTGTTTCTGAATCTGAATTTGTGCTCTGTCTAGATACGCACTGTAAATATCACTCAACAAATCGTTGGTTTGATCTCTGGTATTAGGATCAGGATGCAGATTATAAATAACATCTTCGGCTTTACAACTTGCTTCATTCAAATTTCCTTTTCGATAATCCAATATTCCTAATTGCAAAAGTGCAGGAGCAAATGCTGGATTCACATCAAGCGACATCTTGAAATTATCTTCCGCTTTATTCAGTGCACCATTCTGCAAAAAAGCTAATCCTCTGTTAAAAAAAGTGATATGTAAATTTCTTCTTACTTCTTCCATTTCAGTCTGCTTAGAGAACAAGAGCGTCCTGAAATAACCAGATTTTTCCAGTAATCGTCCTGGATCATTCTGCGAAAGATTTAATTGCTGGTCAAATAGTTTATGTTCCACAGACTGAAATACATTTCCTGCATCATTCAGTTTATCCTGCATAATTTTGAAATGATCAATATCTCGTGGATCTACGGATTGTAAAAGTGCATATGCATTATCTAATTTCGAAATCGAGGTATAATAATCATTGATCAGTTGAGTACGAACATTAAAAATATTTTTACCTGAACTTTTATAAAATAGGGTGACATTAATGATGCTGAAAGTATACACACGACCTGTTGTATCTGTATAAGTGGTGGTGCTGGCTTCTGGCTTGCCGTTCACAATTTTATTGGTAAATGAAAAATCTTTAGTGAATCCATTGCGAGCGGTGAGCCTTAATGTATATGTCACTTCGGTTGGAGTTAATTGGTTACTGCATTCAAATCCTTTGTAATAAAGATCTCCTCCTAATTGCAGGGTTCCAGATTGAATCGTATAAACAATGCCAGGTTCTCTGGTATTTATAGTTAGTTGTTGATCGAATTTTACTGTGATGGCTGTTGACCGAGGTGCTTTGTTATTGCCTTCTGCGAGGCGGATGATGATATCAGCAGCATCAGGGGAAGCTATTCCTCCTTGGGTAATGCTCAATTGCTGATCAAATCGGTATTCTTTAGTAAAATTATTCTGGCAGATTGCAGTCAGATGTAAGACTAAAAATAGGCTGAGGAGAGATAAGGATTTCATAAGTAAATGATTTCGGGACCAAAATACAAACGATAGGCCAGACTCCGGAAGCTTCACGAAATTTTCAGGTCCTTTTTTTTCGATTGAAGAATTCTTTACTTTCGGAAAGGTATTCTCACTTATATGTACTTAAGTTTTTTGAAGATTAAGGAGTGGTCAGAAAGAAAATAACTCAGGGATTAAACAGCTTTGCCCGCTGGAGATTCCGACATATCGGAAATAATACATTTCTGATTGTGGCGGCGATGATCGTTGGTGTAATTACCAGCTTGCTCGCGGTATTATTAAAGATCGCTGTAACTGAGGTGCATGAATGGGTGAAGTATGGGATTTTCTTGAATGATGTGGAATGGATGTACCTGTTTTATCCTTTACTTGGGATTCTTATATGTACATTTTATGTTCAGATTTTCTTGCATGGTGATCTGGGAAGAGGCACTGGATTAGTATTGCTGAACATCAGCAGAAAAAATTCAAATGTAGAACGACATAAATTGTACTCTCAATTGGTGAGTAGTGTACTCACCGTTGGCTTTGGAGGTTCTGCAGGATTGGAAGCACCCATTGTAGTTACCGGTAGCGCATATGGTAGTGCTATTGGTAATACTTTCCGCATGACTTATAGAGAGAAAACACTTTTAATTGCTTGTGGAAGCGCTGCGGGGATCTCTGCCATATTTAATTGTCCGATAGCGGGTGTAATCTTCGCGATGGAAGTGATCCTTGCAAGAGCTGCTGTTACTGCTTTTATTCCAATATTAATAGCATCTGCTACTTCTGCTGTCGTTTCTAAAATTTTATTTAGCGGTCAACCTTTTTTCAGAATCGTGGATGACTGGAACTTAACATCTCTGCCTTATTTTGTAATTCTTGGTTTAATATGCGGATTACTATCGGTGTATAATATTAAAGCTTATTCAAAGGGTGAAGAGATATTTTCTAAAATTAAAAACCCTTATGTTGCCAGTTTAATTTGTGGTGGAGCATTAGGAATTCTTGTTTTTATCTTTCCGTCATTGTATGGGGAAGGATATAATATTGTGACAGGATTATTCCATGGAGATTTTCTACACTTAATGGATCAATCACCTTTATCAAATTTGTTCAATGGACCTTGGTCGTTAGTAATTATTGGCACAATTCTGATGATGGGAAAAGTTTTTGCAACTTCATTTACGATTGGAGGAGGTGGAAACGGAGGAATGTTTGGTTCTTCACTCTACGCAGGTGCATTTCTAGGATTGATCTTTACACAAATTCTAAGATTAACAGGTGTTCAGGATTTAAATACTGTACAATTTATTGCAGTGGCAATGGCCGGTTTGTTGAGTGGAGTAATTCATGCTCCATTAACTGCTATATTTCTAATTGCTGAAATCACAGGAGGATATGCGCTCTTTGTTCCATTGATGATCGTAGCTGCCTTATCTTATTTTGTTTCTCGTTATTTTGAACCTTATTCGATCTATACCCGAAAGTTGGCTCAGAAAGGATTACTCGCTGTTGATGATCCTGATCGAGAAGTACTTTATCAGATGAGGTTGAGCTCAATTGTGGAAACTGATTTCGCAACCATTCCGCTCAATGGAAAATTGGATGATTTAATAAACCAAATTCCTACAAGTAAGAGACATGTTTATCCTGTTGTGGATGCTATCGGATTGTTACATGGAATAATTTTGTTGGATGATGTTAAACAAATTCTTTTTAAAAGAGAAGAATATACTGTCATAAGAATTCAAGATATCATGTCACGTCCTCCAGCTATTTTGGATGTTCACGAGGATATGAGTAAAGTCATGAAAATATTTGAAGATACAGGAGCGTGGAACTTACCCGTAACAGATCAAGGAAAATATATAGGGTTTGTTTCAAAGTCGAATATCTTTACCAAATACCGCCGACAATTAATTAGAGATTTGCAACGCGAAGAACTATGAATATGATAAAAATAGCGAAGTCCAGCGATGATATTATTCACTGTACCGAAGTAATGTCAGCCTTACGGCCGCAGTTGAATAAGGAAAATATCGGTCCCATTATCAGCGGTATGATGGAGAGAGGATATCATTTAATTTTTGTGGAAGATGATGGTATTGCTGTCGCCGCTGCAGGTTACCGTTTTACCGAACATTTACATTGGGGCAAAGCCATTTATATTGATGATTTAAGTACGCTTCCTGTTTCAAGAAAAAGAGGTTATGCTCGGCAATTACTTGATTATATTAAGAACGAAGCCTTGAAAAATCATTGCGCTGAAGTACATCTGGATTCTGGAAGTAATCCTCAGCGTTATGAAGCACATCGATTATATATTCGGTATGGCTTCAATATTACCAGTCACCATTTTGCTTTAAAGTTGCAACAGAATTTTTAAGCAACTCGATTAAAAATTCAACCAATCTTTTCTTTTGGAGAGATCCTCAGCTGTGATAAACTTAAAGTCAGCCTGATGTCTGAACCAAGTTTCTTGTCGCTTAGCATAATTGCGTGTATGTTGTTTGATTTGCAAGATTGCTTCTTCTAAAGTAATCGTTCCATCAAAATATTGGAATAATTCTTTGTATCCGACAGTACGTAGTGCAGGATGATTGCGATAGTCACTAACAGTTTCTGCTTCGCTAACGAGTCCATCATTTATCATTTGATCTACTCTACGATTGATTCTTTCATACAAGATTTCTCTAGGATGTTGAATGGAAATAGCAACAGTATTGAAGTTTTTCTCTTTGGATTTTTTTCCAAGAAATGAAGAGTAGGGGAGTCCTGAACTTCTGATCACTTCCAAAGCTCTAATGACCCGAGCATGATTATGCTGATCTACTTTCGAAAAGTATTCTGGATCTGATTTCTTTAATTCTTCTAAGAGTTCCGCGAGACCTTTTTCTTGGTAATCCGATTTAAGTTCAGCTCTGATTGCAGCCGAAACTTCAGGGAGATCATCTAATCCTTCGAGTAATGCTTTGATGTATAAACCGGAACCACCCACAAGAATTATAACTTGGTGTTCGGTGAAAAGTTGATCGATAATCTTGGTAGCTTCTATTGCAAAAATTCCAGAGCTGAAATAATCTTGGATCGAATGGCTGTTGATGAAATGATGGGGCACCAATGATAATTCTTCCGCAGTAGGTTTCGCAGTGCCAATACTTATTTCACGGTAACATTGTCGGGAGTCGGCAGAAATAATGGCAGTGTTGAACTGTTGCGCAAGTTCAATAGCTAAGCTAGTTTTTCCTGTAGCCGTAGCACCTCCGACAACAATTAGGGTTGGTTTCATTCAGAAATAAAGAAACCACAAAGTTGACTTTGTGGTTTCCTGCTTTTAGAGCGTATATTTAAATTAATAATCTTCTTTCTGGTCTTCATCAGAGAGTCCCATCTCTTCTCCTTCTTCACTCATCTCATCTTCCTCACCTTCTTCGCCCATGTCTTTGATTTCATCTTCATCCACACCTTCTTCAGCTTCTGCCATCAGATTATCTACTTCATCCAATTCTTCTTCAGGATCTAGTTCAAGAGTCACTTCAGCTATAGCCGATCCCGATAGTAATTTATCAAGTTCGTCTTCTTCCGATAACACAATTTTAGGGACAGCAATTACCTTGTATTGCTTAGGTGCTTCTCCTCCTGTACGCACACAAACGGGGTAGTTGCGCATTGGATCGGCAGCAGGTAAGATTTTAAATAACTCTACATAAAATGTCCAGTTCGCATCATAATCACTTTGGTAGTATATTTTCTGATGTGGATCGGCGATAAAATCTGCAAGACGTGAATTTTTCATCAGCGGAATTTTTTCTCCATCTTTTCCCACTTTGGGTTCCGATGAGATCTCTTGACCTTTCAACCATAAATCAGTGCTCATAAAAAATGAAGCAGGTTTTGATGCATCGAAACCAATAGAGGATTGTATGATAACATGCAAGTCTTCAAAGGTAGAAGTGCTTTTTATTTCGATATCACGACTTACATCGTCATAATCTTCAAACGATACTCGGAATCGGTAAACTGTAGGCATTTGTTCAGGTTATATTTAGCAAAGGTACAAGGCGTATTCAAACCACCAAAAGTTTTTTAAAGTTAGCACCTATTCCCGTTTAAATCTACTGTAATTCAGCAGTAAGCATTAAGGTTTAGTCACTTAAAATCCTTAATTAGCAGGTTCCAAACCCATACTTTTAGCGATATCTAGCATAAATTGAAAGGCTGAATCATAATCATTGCTGATTTTTCCATCCATTATCGCTTCACGGATTGCATTTTTTATCACACCAACTTCACGGCCGGGCTTCAATGCAAACGTCGACATAATAATTTCTCCGCTTACCGGTGGTTGCCAATTTCTAATGTTATCACTTTCTTCAACTTCCACTAATTTTTCTCTGACCAATTGAAAATTAGCCTGATATTTTTTCTTCTTAAATTCATTTTTAGTGGTGACATCTGCATAACAAAGTTTCATGAGATCGTCGATATCTTCTCCCGCTTCAAACAATAAACGTCGTACAGCGGAAGCTGTTACTTCACTCTTTGCAAGTACTATCGGTCGCAAATGTAAGAGTACCAATTTCTGCACATATTTCATTTTTTCATTCAGCGGAAGTTTCAACTGTCTGAATATCTCAGGAATCATTCTCGCACCTTTATCCTCGTGTCCATGAAATGTCCATCCATGTCCTTCTTCAAATCTTTTCGTGGGTGGCTTTGCAATATCATGCAACAACGCAGCCCATCGTAACCAAAGATTATCGGAAGTTAAGCAAACATTATCGATCACTTCTAAGGTATGATAGAAGTTGTCTTTATGTCCTTTGCCGTTAATGATAGTGACTCCATACAACTCCACCATCTGAGGAAAAATTATTTTCAATATTCCAGTGTCAAAAAGCAATTTAAAGCCAATGGAAGGTTTAGGTGAGAGTAAGATTTTATTTAATTCTTCACTCACTCTTTCCATGCTAATAATTCTAATGCGCTCTCGTTGAGATTTCAGGGCTTCAAATGAGGCATCCTCAATGTTAAATCCAAGTTGAGTAGCAAAACGAATAGCTCTCATCATCCGCAAGGGATCATCAGCATACGTCAATTCAGGTTCTAAAGGAGTTTTGATTAATTTATTTTTCAGATCCTCTAATCCTTGGAAGGGATCAAGTAATTCTCCGTAATTTTCTTTATTCAGGCTGATAGCCAATGCGTTGATTGTAAAATCTCTTCTATTTTGATCGTCTTCTAGGGTTCCGGATTCAACTTCTGGCTTTCTAGAATCGGAACGGTATGACTCACGTCGGGCTCCAACAAATTCAAGTTCTAAGTCTTCAAACCGAATCATAGCAGTACCGAAATTCTTAAAAACAGAAACGTGACAATTGTTCCCTAGACGGGTAGCTACTAAGTGGGCAATGTGGATTCCATCTCCAATCACTACAAAATCCAAATCTTTGCAAGGGCGCTCGAGCAGCAGATCACGAACATACCCTCCGATGATATAAACAGGAGTTTTTTCCTCCTGACATACGCGGGCCACCAGCTCAAAGACCGGCAATGGTAATTGTATTTGAATTCCAGTAAGCAAAACTTAGTTTTTACGGGTGCAAAGGTAGGCATTATTCAGGTTTCTGATTGTTGATTTTTATAGCTAACTTCGATCATTCTAGAGGTCAAGAAAGCGATTAAACTTTCAGAAACTATGTAATAGTTTTTTTATAGTTTTGAAATGCAAATGAATGTTAATGATTATTATCATTATTCCTAAGATTTTAATCATGTAATTATAATTCTCACTTAAATAAATTTGATCCTTTAAAACAAACTTACTATGGAACAAAAATTAATGTACGATCTTCATGCGGAGCATAGAGAATGGTTGAATAAACTTTCTTTCTACAAGGATGAAGTGAAAATTATGCGCGACCGATTGACGGAAATCGCAAATAAAAATACGGATAAAGAGATGCTTTCTTATGTTGATCATTTCGAAAATCAATTAAAAGTTCAGGCTGAGCAAATGGATATCATCCGTCATGATATCAAACAACATGAAAATAAGATTGAAGCAAGTATAAATGCTAATCCTACTGCTGTTGATCATCGTAAATCAGACGACCATGTTACTATGCGTGAAAAAGTAGAAACTTTCGAGAAGATTTTCAATGATCTGCGGAAAGAAATGATTTCATTCGCAGCGAAGTGGATGTGAGGTAACTAAATCTCTAACGAATACATTCTTTTATGCCGATACAGTTTGATGAGTACGCAAAACGAGGGAAATCTTTCGTGGATGAAATTGCTAAAGAATTGGGTACTCAAGATACAGATCGAGCTGGTCGGATGCTCCGTTGTGTGCTTAGAGCACTGCGTAATAGAATGACAGTTGAAGAATCTTTTCAATTAATCGGCCAACTGCCAATGAGCATTAAAGGGATTTATGTGGATGGATGGAAAGTTAGAATGGCTCCCGGAAAATTCAATCATATCGGAGAATTCAGATCTGAAGTGATGAAAGAAGATGATTATGCTGCCCTAAAAGATTTTTATTATGATGGGGCAGTGGATGATGCCATTAAAGCGGTTTTCAGAGTGCTTTCTAGGCATGTTTCTGCTGGGGAAATGGAAAATGTAATCAGTGTCCTTCCTGGAGAGTTGAGGATTATTATTGAAGATGCTCCTCCATCAAGAAGGTAGGACAACATCAATTTTATAGGAATGCGCAGAATGATTTATTCTGCGCATTCTTTATTTTTATAGCAAATTTCATCTGAACATGTTGACTCGAAATTACATTTCATTATTTTTTCTATCCTTAATATTTATTTCTTGTGGTACAAAGCACAAGAAAGTGGATGATTCATTAGTCCTTGAAAGAGATACTACTGTGATTGTTCCAATGAGTGTAAGCGCGTTAATGTTGGATTCTAATGACTTTAGTGTCTTTTTTAAGCGACATCCAGAATACCTTATGGATTCCGTTAAACTGCGGACATTTTATCTGCGAAGATCAATGCAATATGCTTGGTTGAATGATGAAGGTATCAATGAACAAGCAGGGAGTTTTATCAATCAACTCTTGCATCTTGCTGATGAAGGATTACCTGCGGATACCCTCATTCCTGTTGAAGCTTTCCAACAACTTGCAAACGGAATTCCAGTGAAGGAAATGCTGGCTAACAATAAGGATGAAACACTTGCAGATTTAGAATTTCGTTTGACTTTAAGTTTTTTTCGTTACGCTAATCGTGTTTGGGGTGGCGTAGCTTCTAGAGATCTTCGCGATTTTGAATGGTTTATTCAGCGTAAACCAATTGATGACGTACAATTGCTGGACTCTATGCTGATGAACGCCGGAGATTTCTTTCAACATGAACCCGTTTATGAGCAATATGGTTTTCTAAAGAATCAACTTCGGTTCCATCGTGACCTCGAAAAAAATACAAAATGGGATACGATAATCTGTCGTCAGAAAGAGCTCGTTAAAGGAAGTACAGATTCTTGTATCGCATTGGTGAAATTACGTCTGCGCTATTTGAACGATTTCAAAGAACAGGATTCTTCTCTTTTATTTACAGATTCTTTGGAGTCAGCCTTGATAAATTTTCAAAGAAGATTTGGTTTGACGATGTCTGGAAAATTGAATGCAACAGTATTGAAAGAACTCAATGTTAATCTCGAGGAAAGAATTAAGCAAATCATGATTAATATGGAGAGGTGCCGATGGGTTCCATCCGGAAAAGCTTCTGATTATATCGCAATCAACATTCCAGAATTTAAAATGCATGTTTTCGAAAATGGAAAGGATGTGTGGAGCATGAATGTTGTTGTGGGAACGGAAGCTACTCAAACCGTAATTTTCAATGGAATGCTGAGTACAATTGTATTTAGTCCTTACTGGAATGTACCTGCAAGTATTATTGAAAAGGAAATTCTTCCAGCACTTCGTAAAAATCCTGGTTACCTTGCCGCTCATCAAATGGAAGCTATTCGTCCTGCTGATCCAAGTTCACCTATAAATCCTCAATCTGTAAAATGGTCAAAATTTACAGGCTACAATCTTCCTTACATCATTCGACAGAAACCGGGACCAGCAAATTCACTGGGATTAGTTAAATTTTTATTCCCGAATAGCTATAGCATTTATTTACATGATTCTCCGGCGCGACATCTTTTTGATAAAACCGATCGTAGTTTCAGTCATGGTTGTATCCGCCTAAGTGAGCCTGCGAAATTTGCAGAATATCTACTTCGCAATGATAGTATTTGGAATACCTCTAAAATTACAGCGGCTATGAAAAGTGGATCAGAGAAATTCGTGAAGTTAAAGAAGAAATTACCGGTGTTTATCGCCTATTTTACTTGTTGGGTGGATGCAGATGGGCAATTAAATTTCAGAAAAGATATTTATGGACATGATAAAAGACTAGGTGAGTTTTTGTTCGCGCCAGCAAATGTTACTAGTGCACTTTAGCATCAACTTTAACATCAATTAAGCTTTGGCTTTTGTTAATCGAATATTTTTAGCTTCCTGTCCAAGGTCGATAAATGTTTTCCAATTTAAAGGAAATTCTAAAACCACATGTAGGAAACTTAAAAAGAAAAGTAGTTTTAGTCCGGATTGATAATCCTTGAGGTATACGGCTACTGAAATTATCCAGAGGCTTAATGTGGCAATAAGATATTTCTTTTCTACCTGATGCCATTTGATGATGGATGTTTTACTGAACCAATTTAAATAATGATAGGTGTAGGCAAATGCGATAAATCTCATTACCTTAAGTCCTGTTTCACTGCTAAAAATCGTCTGTACGGTTCGTTGGTCAAAGGATTTCAAATCGTCCATTCCAAAAAGATTGATCAATTCTCTGTTAAGTAATGAGAAATCTTTGTAGGCTTTTAAAACATAATCACCAACTACATAGTTTGTGAATTCAGGAGAAAAAATAAAGAAACTCACAGCGCATAAGACAAAAATCAATACCGATATAAATCCTGTTACGCTCTTTGATTTAATGGCTCCATGCAACATAAACGAACCCGTAAATACAAATACATGAATGATAGTAGGAAGGAAAATTAGAAAAAATAAAAAGTAAAAAGTATTCTCGTTAAACATAGCGGCAGTAATAAAAACCAACATGATCCCTACCAATTTCAAGTACCAATCTTTTACAACGAAGAAAACTAAAGCACTCATCAAGGCAATATAAGGTGCAATATTTCCCCACTTTTTGAATTCAGGAACCCCGAAGTAGGCCAATGTTCCAAAAAGTCCGATCATGATAAGCCATAAATAATCATATTTCCCTTTTACAAAATAATTTCTTTTATGGAGCCAAGAAATTTCTGTGAGATAATGCAATGGCCCTAAAACGGCATACACAAACAAGAAGAGTTCGAATGGAATAATAAAGGCGACGATAGCTGAAATAATCATCAACCCTATATTAAGCAGGTTCAGCTGCTTGGTGTTCATAGTTTTTTATTTAATGCTTAAAAATAGAAATTATTTTGGATTAAAATTGCTCCGAGGTGTGACTATTACTTTTCTTTTTTATAAAGATTTTGTTTCCTCATCCATAATTTATTTAAACCTTCTTATCTTAATGAACTCCAACCGACCATGATTTCAATGGATCTATCAGGCATCAAAACCAGACATTTATACAATCGCGCAGCTTTCGGACTCCCTCTCGCTACGGATGCTAAAGGGAAGTTTCCATCTTTGGAAAAGAGCCTAGAAATACTTTTTAAGGATTCTGCTGTAATAGTTCCGATCAAACTACTTGACGCTAATCCTATGAAAAGGGAGGAGCTGAAGACGATGACACCGGAGGATAAAAAGGCACTGAGAAAGTCTGCTCCCATTTTACTCAAGGAACTAAATCATCTTTGGATTACCAAAATTGCTTCTGGAGATCAGTCTTTGAGAGAAAAAATTACGCTTTTCTGGGCGAATCATTTTTCCTGTCGCAATGGTAATCCATATTATACCCAGGAACTGAATAATAGTATTCGGGAAAATGCATTGGGAAATTTTAAGGAGCTGCTGAAAGTAGTTTCAAAAAGTGCGGCGATGCTTCAATTTCTCAATAATCAGCAGAATCGTAAGTTTAAACCCAATGAGAATTTCGCTCGTGAAGTGATGGAACTGTTTACTTTGGGACGAGGAAATTATTCTGAGAAAGATATTAAAGAGGCTGCTCGTGCTTTCACAGGTTGGGGATTTGATGATAATGGAGTGTTTACATTTAGAGAGCGGATTCACGATAACGATAGTAAGACGATTTTTGGAAAAACTGGAAATTTCAATGGCGAAGAGGTTTTGAATATCATCACTGATCGTCCTGAATGTGCTCAGTTTATTGCTGCTAAAATGTATAAAGCATTTGTGAATGATCAGCCTGATCCAATCCGAATTAAAGAATTAGGTCAAGTGCTTTATGAAAATAAATATGATCTAACTAAAACATTTTCTTATCTGTTTCTTGCCGATTGGATGTATGATGCAAAGAACATCGGTTGCCTTATTAAATCTCCTGTTGAACTTATGGTTCCACTGATGCGTGATTTTAAAGTTCAGTTTGCATCGGATACGGTGACTCTCGGTTTCCAACGGATTCTTGGTCAGGTTTTGTTCAATCCTCCAAATGTTGCTGGATGGCCCGGTGGGAGAAATTGGATCGATAGTTCGTCGCTTGCCTTCCGACTTAAATTGCCCTCTGTAATGTTGGCAGATGTAGTGGAAGATATTCATCCAAAAGATGAGGGTGATATCAATAATGCATTGGCTTCTGGAAGTGGTACAGTGGGACGATCTCGTTGTGAAGCAAATTGGAGTACGGTTCTAAATAAATTTGGTACAACCCCTGACGGGGATTTATTTCCGCAGTTACAGTTTTTGTTACTGGCAACTGTGGATGGAGGACCACCGCTTGCATTTGCCGATCAATTTTTTAATCGAACTAATCATGACACTTTAATTCGTTCAACAATATTGTATTTGATGAGCTTGCCCGAATATCAACTTTGTTAAGAATAAAATAATGGATAGAAGAAAATTTATTTCATATTCGGCATTAGCTTCGGCATCATTGCTTATTCCATCATTTCTGAAGAAAACTTCAGCATCACCATTTTTAAGGTCTGCGTCCAATCAGAAAATTTTGGTGGTGGTACAATGGTCGGGAGGAAACGATGGATTAAATACCTTGATTCCTTATCGCAATGATGAGTATTACAAAGCACGACCGCGAATTGCTATTCCAGCTTCTGAAAGTCTTAAGATCACTGATGAATACGCTCTTCATCCTTCTCTTACTGCTTTACAAAAATTGTATGAGGATTCAGGATTAACAATACTTAATGGTATCGGCTATCCGAACCCCGACCGTTCACATTTCCGTTCGATGGATATTTGGCAAACCGCCGCAGGCTCCGATCAATATCTGAATTCTGGTTGGATTGGACGTTATCTGGATGCCGAATGTAAGGATTGTAAACAGCCCTATCAGGCCATTGAAGTTGATGATACTTTGAGCCTTGCCATGAAAGGCGAATTGATGAATGGACTTGCTGTTAAAGATCCTTTGCGTTTGTATAAAAATACTTCTGAAAAACTTTTCCGTTCACTGTCAGATTCAAAAGATACGCATGTTGAGGAACATAATAATGTGGAATATCTCTATAAAACATTGCGAGAAACTGCTCAGTCTGCTGACTATCTCTATCAGCAAAGCAGAATTTATAAGACTCAGGAGATGTATCCCAATACAGGCTTTGGCAAAGATTTAAAAACTATTGCAGAGTTGATTATTGCTGGATCTTCGACTCGAATTTATTATATTTCATTGAGTGGATTCGATACTCATATCAACCAAAATAATAACCAATCAAGAGTGTTAGGTATTTATAATGATGCGATAGGATCATTTGTTGCCGATTTGAAAAAGAACGATCGCTGGAATGATGTGATGGTCATGACTTTTTCTGAATTCGGGCGAAGAGTGGAGCAGAATGCCAGTGGCGGAACCGATCATGGAAAGGCAAATTGTTTATTTATTGCAGGAGGAGCATTGAAGAAACCCGGGGTATATAACTCTATCCCTGACCTTACTCAGCTTGATCAGGGTGATCTTCAGTTTAGTATTGATTTTAGACAAGTTTATGCAACGTTACTGGAGAAATGGCTGGACGCAGACCCTGTTGAAATACTTGGTGAAAAGTTTGCTATTATGCCTTGGTGTTAGCTTATTTTCTTGTTTGGATTTCATTATACTTGCGCTTAGAATTAAACTTGTTGTATTATGACAATGATCGACCCACACTGGCCTGGTATCTTCTGTATTGGATTCTTAGCTATCGTTTTCTTGCAATCTGGAATCGATAAGTTATTGAACTATAAGCGAGAACTAGGTTGGGTCCAACAAAAATTTACCAGAAGCATGTTGCATCATTATGTAAGTGTGCTTTTTCTGGTTCTAACGCTTACCGAATCACTTTCTGGATTACTCTGTCTGGCGGGAACGATCAACCTCCTCATCACTGGAAAAGTAGATTTTGCTTTATATGGGGCTTGGTCAAGTTGCCTGGCGATGTTGATGCTGATCTTCGGACAACGAATGACTAAAGATTATACCGGTGCCGCATCTCTTGTTCCCTATTTTGTAGTAAGCTTGCTAGGACTGCATTTTTTGTATATCGGATTTTGATGCGCGACCAACGCACGGTCAATCATTGAACAAGACAAAAAATAAAATATATCGATACTTTTTTTTGGGAGACAAACTTAACAGCATCCTTATTCGTCATAGAGCGAACGAACTATGCTTCATAAGTAGCAGACGCATCTTAGAATGTTATGCTACGGTGAGATAAAATTGATACGGCTTCACTCTTTAATGATCTTCCCGTAATACCAATGTTGCTTTTGGTCAAGAACCCTATAAAAATATATTCCAGAAGGGAAGTTGGTAAGATCAATTGCTGTATGCTTTCCGACAAAAACTAATGCTCCGGTTAAATTGATGATTTCTATTGATTGAATTTTTATCTTTTCAGTTACTTCAAAATGAAATAGTCCATTACCGGGGTTTGGATATAATCTGAGTCCGTATTTTTTTTCAGGTTCCTGAACCCCTGCTAATATAGAATCACAATTTACATTTTCCAATACACCTAAATTGAAGTTGGGC
>JBBQED010000008.1:0-152329 GCA_038320345.1 Bacteroidia bacterium | reverse complement strand
AAAATAAGTGTCAAAACGCTTTATTAACCGTCAAAACGTTTTAATTTTACGGCTAAATTCCTCTAAAATTAAGGTTATTGAGGGTGGATGTTAAAACCCTCATAAAAAGCAAAACTTTGGCTTTTTATGGGGGGGGGGTGTGTACAGTTGAGGATTGGGGTAGAGTTCAGTTGTCCGCTAAATTAACTTAAAAGCCCAAATTCAAATTGCTTTTTAGCTGATAAATTTTCAACATGTCCTCGTATAATTTGGCTCGACATTTTGTACCTTCGCCTGATGAGCAGGCGATGGAAGAGATCAGAAGAGAAGATGAGCGTATTCGTAATATGCCGTTGATGAAGAAAGCGATCGTGATTCTTGAAATTACGGAGGCTTTAGTAGAAATTTTACCTGACGACGATATGTCACATCATTATCAAAGAATCATGATAGAAGATGCGATGTCGTTGGCTCCAAAAATTGCTGGTGCCGAAGGCGCTGATCTTTACACGCTTAGGATGGAAAATGCTGTCGCCATTAAAGTAGCTGCACGGAATTTAATAACGCAATGTTCGGGGTTAAGTATGATGGGTTTATGTGAAGACCGCTACTTGCAATTGCTTCGGGATGAAGTAGAAGAATTTCGTTATCTATTTGTATCATGGATTCGGTCTTTTGATAAGTCGAGGGATATTCCAGACAACTGGGGTTTATTTAATGATTAATCCGTGCTCTTTATAGAGTCTGACATCCATGACTAATATTTTAGAATCCGCAATTTTTTCAAAATCCTAGTGATAGAAGATTAACAGCCCTTTCTTACTTCCCGTAAATTTTAGATTCTGAATAGTGAAGAGGTAATAAAATCTTACTATTAAAGCTTAAGTTTTTTCAACGCTGGAGCAAGTTTATAAGTAACGGCAGTAACTATTAAGGTCATGCATCCACCGAAAAGTACCGAGTTAACCAGTCCGAAAATTTTTGCAGTAACACCAGATTCAAAAGCACCGAGTTCATTGGAACTCCCTACAAAAATACTATTCACTGCCGCAATCCTTCCTCTCATTTCATCAGGAGTATAAATCTGCAAAATAGTAGAACGGATCACCACACTTACATTATCAAACATACCGCTCATCATCAACATTAAAAAAGAGAGCGCATAATTTTTCGATAGCGCGAATCCGATCATACAACATCCGAATCCTGCCACACATCCCAACATTTTATATCCTGCATTTTTTCGTGGGGGATAAAATGCCATCGTAATCGCCATCATCACTGAACCTATTGCAGGTGCGGAGCGGAGAAAGCCTAAACCTTCTGGACCAGTATGTAAAATCTGATCTGCAAAAGCAGGAAGTAATGCCACAGCACCTCCAAATAATACAGCAAACAAATCCAGACTAATAGCAGAAATCAATAAGGGTTGTTTGAAGAAATAATTTAATCCTGCTTTTAGCGATAATCCAATACTCTCATTTTGATCAAATACAGGAATCGGTTTATTGCTGATTCGATAATAATAAAAAAGTGTGACGAGCATTAATCCGCAAACGATGATGCTAGAATCTGCAGGGCCGATCCAAGCATAACATAACCCTCCAAGTGCTGGTCCGGTTACTGCACCCAATTGCCACATACTACTGTTCCAAACGGAGCCATTTACATAATGTTCACGTTTCAGAATTTGTGCCCAGAAAGAAGATTGTGCAGGATTGTAAAATCCTCTTGCTAAACCGATCAGAAAAATTACAACAAATGCAGGCCACGTTCCATAGTGAAGAAAGGAATAGGCATAAATGGAAAGTAATACCGATGCCAATAGCATTACGGAAGTAGAAATCAGCAGAATATGACGACGATTGAACCGATCGGCTAAATGTCCACCGGGTAAAGCGAGCGAAAGTGCGGGAACAGCTTCTACTAACCCAATCAATCCCAGTGATAATGGATCCTTGGTTTGATTGTAAATGAGCCAACTGGCAATTACCGCTTGCATCTGAAGGGCGATGGTGAGCACCAATTTGCCCCATACAAAAAACCTGAACTCTTTGTTACGTAAAGCCGAATAGGGGTCTTTTGCTTTTTCCATAAAATGCAGCGCAAAGTTATAGAATATGCATTCAACCAGATCGGAAATTTCTAGGACGTTTTGAGGAGCTTATTCATAAATAGATCGTAATTTTAGACCGATGTCGGGCACTGATTCAATGAATGGCACAGCTCCATTCCTCATTTTTGTTGTGGAAGATGATCTCTGGTACGGAGAACTACTTGTGCATCATCTTTCCCTTAACCCCGATTATGAAATTACAAAATTTGGAACAGCAAAAGATATGCTGGCCAGTTTGCATTTACAGCCGGATGTAATTACACTGGATTATTCACTTCCTGATATGACAGGCAGTGAAGCACTTGCAAGAATTAAAAGTGAATCTCCAAATACTGCAGTGGTAGTAATTTCAGGTCAAGAAAATATTGCTACCGCAATCGATCTTCTTAGAAAAGGGGCTTATGATTATCTGGTAAAAGATGAGGAAACTAGAGAACGATTATGGAATTCGATAAATAATATTCGCAAGCAAGTTTCCTTACAAAATGAAATTAATGTATTGCGAGATCAGATTGGGAAGCAATATGATATGAGTCGGTTGCTGATTGGAAATTGTGAAGCGATTAAACTGGTTTATAAACTCATTGATAAAGCGGCACGTACACCAATAACCGTTTCTATTTCTGGAGAGACGGGAACAGGAAAAGAACTCGTTGCAAAAGCCATTCATTTTAATTCTGCAAGAGCTAGGAAAAATTTTGTTGCAGTAAATGTAGCCTCGATTCCTCGTGACCTCATCGAAAGTGAATTATTCGGTCATGAAAAAGGAGCTTTTACGGGAGCTAATGCACGGCGTGCAGGGAAATTTGAAGAAGCGAATGGAGGAACTTTATTTTTGGATGAAATAGCAGAATTTGATTTCAGTTTGCAAGCAAAAATTCTACGCGTTTTACAAGAAAAAGAAATTACTCGTCTGGGCAGTAATCAAGTGATACCCGTGGATGTCAGAATTATTGTTGCGACACATCGAAATCTCGCTGATGAAACAAGGAAGGGAAATTTCAGAGAAGATCTTTATTATCGATTGCTCGGACTGCCCGTTCATTTGCCTCCGCTCAGAGAACGTGGAAGTGATATTCTCTTGCTTGCAAAACATTTTTTGGATAAATTTAGTCTGGATAATCATATGCCTAAAAAGTTGATTAGTCCTGATGCGCGAGAGAAATTACTGAAATATTCTTTTCCTGGAAATGTAAGAGAACTAAAAGCAATAATGGAGCTCGCAGCAGTAATGTCAGATAGTGATTTCTTGAATCCTGAAGACTTTACATTTACCTCCGCGCGAGTATCTACGGATCTATTGGATCAAGAACTAACGTTAGATCAATATTCCAATATTATTATTGCTAGCTATGTGAAAAAAACGGGTGGCAATGTGATTGAAGCAGCGAATCTTTTGGGAATTGGGAAATCGACTATTTATCGGTTAATTAAAGAAAAGAAAATTGAAGTGTAAATTTAATTTGAAACAGTTTCACCTTAATTTATCTTAATCAGGTATGCCAATCAGTAATAAAGAAATATTTTTTGAATCTATTCTGGCAGAGATGCCAGGTGAAATTGCGGTCTTCGATATTCAACGCAGATATATTTACATAAATCCTAAAGCTATTGCCGATAAAGAGTTGCGGGAATGGATCATTGGCAAAACCGATTATGAGTATTGCAAATACAAAGGATTGTCGATGGCTATTGCTGACCAGCGTAAAGCAATCTTTGACAAGGTAATTGCAGAGCGTAAAGTGTATGAGTGGGAAGAAAGGAAAGTAAATGCAGATGGGACTGAAGTTTTTCATCTCCGCCGTATGGGACCCATTTTGAATCAGCAAGGTGAGCTCACTTTTTTGATTGGTTATGGAATGGAAATTACGGAGCAGAAAAAACTGGCAAATCAGCTGGAAGAAAATCGATTCTTTCTTGATCAAGTGCTGAACATGAGTCCTCACTTAATCTTCGTAAAAGATATTCAAGGAAGATTCCATTTGGCGAACAAAGCTATGGCCGATCTGTTTAACTCCACACCGGAAGAAGTCATGAAGCATACCAATGCGGAGATTCATCCTGTTGAAAATGAACTGAAAGATTATTCTTCCAACGATCACAAAGTTATCAATGAGATGCATTCGTTTCGTTTTGAAGAGCCCTTCACTAAACCCGATGGAACTGTTTGTTGGTATGATACTATTAAATTGCCGCTTAAAAAAGCAGATGGTGAAATCCAGATTCTTGGCTTATCAACTGATATCACAGAGCGAAAAATTGCTCAAGAGAAAGTGAGGAAAAGTGAGTTAAGTATGATTGAAGCACAAGAACTCGCTAAAACGGGTAACTGGGAAATTAATCTTAAAACGAATGCCATCGAATGGTCGCATGGAATGTTTTCAATATGGGAGCGTGATCCATTAAATGGTCCACCCAAATATGAGGAGTTAAATCAAGTGATTCATCCAGAAGATGCCGAAAGAGTTTTGAATGAAGTGTTGCCGTTAAATGAAAAAGATAGTTATGCAAATACAGAATATCGGATCATTACTCCTTCTGGAATTAAGTTCGTTCGAACTATAGCAAAACCTATCGTGAATGAAGAAGGTATTGCAGAGAGGTTGATTGGTACCGTGATGGATATCACCAAAGAAAAAAATACGGACGCTTTATTGAGGTTTAATGAACTACGATTGAATGAAGCTCAGGAAATGGCTCGTTCTGGAAGTTGGGAATATGATTTGATTGAAAATAAAAATTATCTTTCTCCAACTGCTTCTCGACTGTTGGAATGTGATCCTGATCGACCTGCACCAACTTTTGAAGAGTTTATCAATTTTCTGCATCCTGACGATCAAGAGCATTTGAAAAATATTCTTCTTGCACTCGCTCGGAACGGAGGAGAAACGGAAGCTGAATATACGGTGATTACTCAAAAAGGAAATCGACGTATTTTTTATTCTAAAGCAGTTGCGGAAAAAGATGTGAATGGCCTGCCGTTTAAGTTATACGGTACGATGACCGACATCACAGAAAGGAAAGAAACAGAACATATCCTCCGGTTAAATGAACAGCGATTAACAGAAGCTCAAGAAATGGCGAAGATCGGGAGCTGGGAATATGATCTTATCAATCATGAAAACAGATGGTCACTCGGTCATTATAAATTATGGGATCGGGATCCTGTTAGTCCTGCTCCTTCTTTTGAAGAGTTTGTGGAAACGATTCATCCCGATGATCGCGAAAAAATGAAGTATTATATGCACCGTGCATTGGAGTTTGGTGAAGATGGTGAAGTAGAATATCGCGTTACGACATTTAAAGGACGCCAAAGAATTATGCATTCTAAAGCAGTCGTTGAAAAAAAGAATGGAGGTGAAATAAGTAGAATTTTTGGATCTGTTGCTGATATCACGGATCAGAAAAGAGCAGAAGTTATTTTGTTGCAAAATGAGCAACGATTAATTGAAGCACAAGAATTAGCAAAGATGGGAAGTTGGGAATTGTTTCCCGACTTTACTGTTCAATGGTCGTCGGGTTGTTATACGATTTGGGAGAGAGATCCTGCGATGGGTCCACTCTCATTAAAAGAGCACATGGAGGCGTTGCATCCTGATGATAGAGAATTCGTACAAAAACGCAATGCTGAGTTTTTTAAGTCGAGCGGCTCTGGCGAATTTACTTATCGAATTATTACTCCATCAGGAACGGAAAAAGTGATTTTATCTATCACAAAAACTCAAACTAATGAGGAAGGAAAAATCATTAAATACTTCGGAACTATAACGGATATTACCCAGCAGAAAAAAGCCGAGCAAGAATTAATCAATGCAAAAAAAGAAGCGGAAGAGTCTATCCGCGCTAAAGAATATTTTCTAGCTAATGTGGGTCATGAACTTCGTACTCCCCTAAACGGAATCTTGGGAATGTCGAGGTTATTGAATAAGACAGAACTTACTTCCACGCAGAGAAATTATATTGAAATCCTAAATAGTACCGCTAGTAATTTGTTGATGATTATCAATGATATCCTGGACATTACTAAAATAGAATCTGGTACGTTGATAATGGAGTCGATGAATTTTAATCCTGTTCAGATTTCAGATACCGCAGTCCAAACTCAGTTGTATAAAGCAGAAGAAAAAGATTTAGTGTTAAGACACATGAATGAAGGAGATCCTTTACCTCTTGTTATTGGTGATCCGTATCGATTAAATCAGATTCTCCTTAACTTACTTAATAACGCAATTAAATTTACCGAGCAGGGTGAAGTGGTACTCATGCATAAAATCAGATCTCAAACTGATGAAACGATTGTGATCGAATTTTCTGTTAAAGATACCGGGATAGGTATCCCGCTTAAAGCACGAAGTTCCATCTTTGATAGCTTTACTCAATTAAATAGTTCCGCTCAGAATAAATATGGAGGAACGGGTCTTGGACTTTCTATTTCTAAAAATCTCGTAGAAAAGCAAGGTGGTAAAATTTGGGTGGAGAGTACTCCCGGTAAAGGGAGTGATTTTAGATTTTTTATTCCTTATCAACGTGCTGCTGCTGTCCTGCCTAATAAGATTCCTGCTCCAATTGATCCCGTAATGCTCGGACCACTGCGGATTTTGCTCGCAGAAGATAATCGGGTGAATCAATATATTACTGAAGCAATTCTTCAAGACTGGGGCTTTGTAGTAGATATTGCATCTAATGGATCAGAGGCTGTTGAATATGTAAAACGAAATGATTACGATTTGGTGTTGATGGATATACAAATGCCGGAGTTAAATGGTATTGAAGCTACAAGATTGATTCGTGAGATGGACGATGTGGTTAAATCGGGACTTCCCATCATTGCACTAACTGCAAATACTACTCGAAACGCACAGAAGAAATTTATTCAAGAAGGCTTGAATGATTGTTTGATAAAGCCTTTTAAAGAAGATACACTGTTCAGAAAAATTGCGCTACATATCAAAGGAAAAGAACGTCTGGCATCAACCATTCATCAGCCTCGTTTCCCGCAACGAAAACGTCCGGTTTCATCTAAAGAAAAATTATATGATCTATCGTTATTGAAAAGAGATGCTCGTGATAATCCTCAATTTATGATGCGTATGCTGAGTTTATTTATTGAATCCATTCCTCCAATTATTGAGAAAATGCAAGATCATTTTGCAAAAGGAGAAATGGATGCCATCAGTACTCTGGCACATAAAATAAAACCAACTCTCGATGGAGCTGGAATATTTAGTTTGAAAGAAACGATTCGAAATATAGAAAATTACAGAGATAAAAAGCGTACTCGTGATCAGTTGAAAACAGATATTTTAAACCTGGAAGATGTGATCTTAATTGTGATTCAATCTTTCCGTAAGGAAATGGAACAGTTAGAGCAATAGTACAATTGCTATTCCTGATATTTTTGCCAAGCAATTAAAACGGTTATTCTTAAGACTTTCGTATTAGCAATTGCTGAATGCTTTGAGCTTGCTTATCCCAGTCGAAATTTTGTTTCACGAAGTGGAATGCTTGCTCAGCCATTTGTGTGGCGGATTGAGGGTTATTGAGTAAAAAAATAATTTTTTCTGCATATTCTTCCGGGTGATCCGCAACTAATACACATTCATTTTCAGGAGCGCCAATAGCATTGTTGGCTAGTCGTGAAATAACACATGGAGTTTTCATCGCCATTGCTTGTAAGATTTTATTCTGCAAGCCAATACTAATTAACATCGGTGCAACCATAACTTTGGATTCAGCAAAAGTATCCTGCACATTTTCAATCCATCCGCTAACGGTAATCTTATCTGAGGCAAGTTGTTTTACGGACGGAACTGGATTCGCACCCGCAAGGAGAAGGTTCGTTTCTGGACGTAAGCGATGTAATGCGGGTAGAATTTTTTTTGCAAGATAAATGGCACTGCTGATATTCGGTGGATACGCCATATTGCCAATGAAAAGCAAATCCGTTTTCTTAGGTAATTGTCGAGCTGCATAATCATTAAAATCAACGCCATTTGGGATTACTTCAATGTCTTTTCGTTGATCGATGGGCATATGATCACGGTCTTGCGCAGAAATGATGATATGTTGATTAAACCACTGAAAAGATTTTTTTTCGTAGCGACGTAAGCGTGATCCTTCTTGCGTTACAGGAATTTTAAATAGCAGATTGGAGTGTTCCGCCATCCTTTCCATGCCCTTAGAAAAAGCATCCATATAATCGATCACAGCGGGTTGAATGTTTATCCGACGTGCATACTCCGACATGCGAATCAAGTGACAAAAAACAGCTTCGGGCTGATGTTCCTTGCAAAAATTTTCAAGCTCTTTCATTACCTTGTTACGAAAAAAATACGCTACCTGAAATGGCATCTCCTGATCGGGAAGTGCATTAAGCATGGAACTGATAGAATCTTTTTTAGTGACGATTCCCGTTGCTATTGCTTTACAATAAGGTTTTAATTTTTCTAACCAATCTGCTTCAGGGGCTTTTTGATTTACCGCAAATAGATAGATTTCATTGTGCTTGCTCAGAGATTTAATCAGATGAAATGCACGGAGCTTATCTCCTTTTTCAAGAGGGTAAGGAAAGCGTGAAGTAAGAAACAGTAGTTTCATCTGATTCCTATTTACTCCAGCGACTTCCCGTTACTGCGTACTTTTAATTGCTTGAGTTCTCGAACAACTGGTCGGCAATCGTAAAGATTATTGTCTTTAGAACTAATGCCAATTTTCTCTCCGATAAAAGCAACAATTTTCATTTCTGTCCCGCCAGCAATTTTTTCAATTCTTCCTTCACGAAAAGGAACAGTTTTATCATCCGGACCTATTTTTTCTTTAGCTAGGCTATCACCTACAAAAATACTGACTTCATCCTTACTATTATTCTTGATAAGAATTTCGATTTTTTTTGCTTCCTGCTCTTTTGCTCTTTGAGCTAATGCACTATCCAAAGAGGCGTCCATTCCAGGCTTCATCACTTTTCTTATCGGAATTTCCCTGAGCGGTAAACCTCTTTCTTTACAGTAGGATTGTAAGCCTTCTTTCTGTGCTATACCTCCCACCATTACTTTACTTCTCACATAAGAATCCATTAAGGTAAGGATCTCCATTTTTGGATAGAGACAATCATAAATTACATAAATCAAAGGAAATCTTCCTGAAAAACGAAGTTGATCTCCTTGTTCAGTCATGGTTAAAATAGCTTGCATTTTTCCATCCATGGAATACAAACTGTACATCCTAGTACCTTTCGGACCGGGACGGAATTTTGCAAGAAATTGTGGCTTACCATTATTAAATACCGTATCGTTCCTTAAAGTGACATCGAATTTTTCCTGAGCATTACTGTAATTAAAACTCAGGAATAAAATAAGGAATGCGAATAATGATTTGTAATTCATAAGTTGATCTTACTATTTTCTTTAGAGAATTCTTAATTTTCAAATACTACGTCAACGGAATTATTCGTTTGACTTGGTAACAGTTCCACTTCCAGTAACTACGGTTTTTACAGTAGGTGCTCCTTTGTAAATTACATTGCCGCTCCCGATAACTTTCGCATCGAATGAGCTTTTTGCAGTGACTTCAGCATCACCAGAACCATTTAAACTAATTTTATAATCATCAACCGCAAGATCAAAAGCATGTGCATTTCCAGAACCATTAATTTGAAGTCGATGTGATGCTGCTTTACCCGATAAATTCAAATTTCCAGATCCGTTGATCATTGATCTTAACTCCTCCACGTCTAAAGCTAAATCGATATCGCCGGATCCATTAATATTTAACTTTAATGATTTTCCTTTTATCCCGTTTAAAACATGGATATCACCGGATCCATTAATAGCTATTTTCTCAATACTTTGCGTACTGATAATAATCTCTACCGGCTTTGTTGCACGATAATCATTTTTCGATTTGATTTTTAAGGAACTACTTCCTTCATCCATTTCAATAATATCTGCAATATTGGATTGCGCACTGATCACACAAGAAACAGAATCGGAAATCACCACCGTAATATTTGCAGATATATCCAGCGTTAAATCAGTAAATGATTTTAATGAACGCGTTTGTTGGATTACCTCTCCTTCGCCATCAATTGTTTTAGAACAACTACTGAGAAATAATGAAGTGATTCCGATGAGCAAGATCGGCAGGTAAAAATGTTTTTGTGGCATTGGAGTTAGATTCTATGAATGCGAAGATATTCAACAAGAACTATTTATGGTATGCAAATAAACTGGCTATCGTTGAGTTGTTTCGGTATTTAGATCAAAAATTTGTATAATATACTGAATTACAAATTTTTAGAAAAATTAATTATTCAGTGCTCCTGCATTGATCCAAGCTTTTAACTTCAATCGATCGCAATTATCCATTCCTCCGGGAGGCATTTGCTGTCTCACAAACACCTGATTGTTGATGTCACCGTCATCCACTTCGTCTTTGAGCTCAGTATAGCTGGTAAAACTTCCATTTTGACTTCCACTAGAATGACATCCACTTCCGGAACAATTGTTTGAAATTATCGACTTGATATTTCCACTATAGCTCATTGCAATAGTGTCACAGCCCGCAGGCAGAACATCCGACGAAGTAGAAGCTTTCTTACAACTGACGAAAAGTGTCACCATAAAGACAAGAATTACAATAGGACTCCTGATAATTGCAAAGATTATTTTCTTCATTCAAGGATTGCTTATACTTTTGTGAATTCAAATGTAAATATGAGGTTTTTAGTTTACTCCAAAATTAAATTACGATGAATGATCAACTCGCTCTTTTCCGCCATAAAACATTAATACAAATCCGCTTTAAGGATGTTGATTCCATGGGCCACGTAAATAATTCGAATCATTTTACCTATTTCGAATTAGCAAGGATGAACTATTTCCGAGAAGTTATCGGGGAGCAAATCGATTGGAGTAAACAAGGAATTATCCTGGCTCATATGGAAATTGATTACAAAATTCCGATTCTCTTGGATGATGAAATTTGGGTATATTCCAAAATCAATCGTTTCGGTTCTAAGAGTTTTGAAGTGGATTATATTATTGTAAAAATGCAAAGCGGATCAGCGGTAATTTGTGCCACAGGAAAATCGGTACAGGTTTGTTTTAATTATGAAATTAACCAAACGATTCCTGTCCCATCAACTTGGAGAGAAAAAGCGGAGCAATTTGAAGGATTAATTGCCTGAGGTAATTTCCGTACGTAGTATTGTTGCATACTGTCCCGTAAACTTTTTATGAAAGCGGAGATCATTGTAAGTGTCTTGCTCGGGTAAAAAATAAATCCGATAACCTTGTTGTCGGTACCACTGGAGTTCTTTTTCATCAGTATAATACCTGAATAAAACATTCTCATTTTCAGTACCGCGTTGCAAAACTAGTAAATCAGCAAGCCACCATCCTGCAATAATAAAAGTGCGTTCACTGATATTTTGGGTGATGCTTAATACCGATTTCGCATAAGTTGTTCGTTGCTGCCGCTTCGTGAGATCCGCAGTCACCGGACCAGCGAATGCATCCAACGCAATAGGCTGTCCTGAAATAGAAGCATGTAGAGTGAATGCCGTTTCCTTTGATCCACGCAAAGGATCCGACAAATTAATGCCCACCAGAAAACACGAAATCACGAAGGTTGCAAGTAGCATTTTTTGTTTTTTTTCATCAAGAAGGAGGCTAGTGCATATCCAAACAAATGGAACTAGCGGAATCATAAATGCCGATTTTAATGGAACCTTAATAAACGAAATCGTATACAGACCAATAACGATGAGGGAAGTGTTGAGTAACGCTTTCCTATAGATTGTTGAGGAGTGTTCTGTTATTTTATTCTGTTGTGTGATCAGAAAAAATACAACAAGCAACAATGCAATACATCCTGGAACACCCCAAACGGCTATTGTTCCTTTGTAGAAGTTTTTTGCAAAACCTGGAATAGGAAAGTGTTCATAGTAAGTAAAGAAATCAATTCCGTAAGTGAGCATTACGGGGGTGAAAACTACCAGTGATCCTATGAGTACGGCGATGGAAAAGGTAATCACAGTTTTTAATTTTTCTTGTGGTAAAGAAGTGTTCCATAACAAGTAAGCAAATGGAATCAACATTGCTCCGGTGGTAATTCTGCAACCTACAGCAAGTGCAATAAATCCTGCAGCCAGTAACGTTAATCTTTTTGATAGGCCCCAAAATGAAATCAAGATAAACGACATTGCCCATGTATAATCTAGTGCATTGGTACTATTGATGTACACAATTGGAGTAAAGGCAAGTGCTGCTCCAGCAATTAAATAATTCCTGACCCCAAAATTTCGGAGTGCCAGCATAAAAAATAGAATTCCGATCGTGCTTAAAAGTAAGGTCACGAAATTATACGCTACTGGACCAGCATTCCACATTAGAGCGTACGTTAGCTCTTGAACAGGATGACCGGGCAATCGAGAAACTTCATAAACACCAGTAGTTGCAATTCGTTCGGCAACTAACGGCATCGCCCAAGCATCTTCTTCCGCACCGTAGCCATCGAATAAAAATGGAAGCCTCGAAATAAGTAGGAGGAGAGTTAACCAGAAAATTTTTCTGTTGTCTCCGTTGATCATCCTTTATTACGAATCAGTTCAAGTGCTTTCTGGAAGGTCTTGTCGTTCTCATGCAAGATAGGGTAAAGACCTTCGTTCTGCCATTTCAAACGTGCTAATAATGCTTTAATCTGAAGCCGGATAAATGTAGATGATTTTGCTAATCCCTTCTCCTCTTTTTCAACACCTTTTGTAACTGCATAGCTGATGAAAGTATTAAGCAAGGCATCATCTACAGTAAAGTTTTTTCGAAAATCTTCTGCTGATTTATATTCCTTGAAGAACGAACGATGTTTATCGAAATAATCATAAGCAAATTGATTCAATGCTCCAGCAGCATATAGTTTATTGAGATACATGCTTTCATAAGCGGTATCTAAGGGAACAAAAATATCCGGCATGATTCCACCACCACCATACACAATTTTTCCAGCAGGAGTTTTGAATTTTAACGAATCTGTGAAGTGAATACTGTCTTTGTTGATGAGTTCTCCATTCTTAAATCGATCATTTAATTCTTCTTCATAGGCGGCATATCCTTTACCATATGATTTCTGAATCGACCTTCCGGTAGGAGTGTAATATCTTGCGATCGTAAGGCGCATGGCAGATCCATCAGGAAATTCAGTTTGCTCTTGTACTAATCCTTTTCCAAAAGATCTTCTTCCAATAATCGTTGCCCGATCCCAATCTTGTAAAGCGCCCGAAACAATTTCTGAGGCAGAGGCTGATCCTTCGTCAATCAATACTTCCAATTTTCCTTGTTCAAACTCTCCCGATTTTTCAGAGTAGTAATTAGCTCTTGGACGAGCTTTGCCTTGTGTATATACTAAAATCTTTTTACCGCCGATAAATTCATCTGCCATGCGGGTGGCGGCATCCAAGAATCCACCAGGATTTCCTCTCAAGTCAAGGATAAGGCGTGTCATACCTTGCTTCTTCAGTTTTGCCAATGCTTCCATGAATTCTTCATAAGTAGTAGCGGCAAAGCGACTTACTTTGATGAATCCAGTTTCTTGATCTACCATATAGGCTACATCAATACTGTAAATTGGAATTTTACCACGTGTGATTTTATAATCTATCAGCTTTGGATTTCCTCTTCGGTATATCGTAGCCGTTACAACGGTACCGCCTTTACCCCGAAGTGATTTAAAGACCTGTTCATTGCTGATCTTAATACCAGCAACTTTTTTACCATCGACCTTAACAATACGATCGCCTGATAAAATACCCACTTGCTCACTAGGTCCTCCAGAAATGGCAGTTACTACCATGATGGTATCTTCTTGAATGTGAAATTCAATTCCTATACCTTCAAAATTCCCTTCCAGTGGTTCGTTCGCTTGTTGCAAATCTTCTGCAGGGATATATGCCGAATGCGGATCAAGTTGTTCTAGTATTTTTTCAATCGACTCATCTACGAGTTGCTTTCGGTTTACAGTATCTACATATTCCTGCTGCACATAATCCAGTACATCAGAAATTTTATTGTACCCAGAACTGCGGGGAGAAGGGACTAAACGACTTCCAAGGTAAATCCCTATAGCTAAAACAATTCCCAGCACTAAAGGCAACACTATTATTTTTTTCATTTCTTTTCTTGGTTCAGGATAGGCTTTATTCAGCCACTTTATTGTAATGTAAAACTTCGACGCCAAAGCGTTGTAAAAATTCAACACCTTCTTCTATTTCCAATCCTTTAAAGGCTGCATACGAATCCAAATACACAACGCGTTTTATGCCAGTAGTAAAAATAATTCTTGCGCACGGTAAGCATGGTGAAAGAGTAACATATAAGGTAGCTCCTTCTAACGTAATTTGATTTTTTGCAGCATACAAAATAGCATTTGCTTCTGCATGTAATGCTAGTGAACATCCTCCTTTCCGATCTCTTGCACAGCCTGTTTCTGGCCATTCTTGGTCACAATTATGTGTTCCAGCTGGTGGTCCATTATATCCTAAAGAAACAATGCGCGTGTCTTTAGATAGCACAGCTCCAACTTTAGCTTTTACACAATGTGATTTCTTAGCCAGACTGGAGGCTAGATCCATATAAATATCATCGAAACTGGGACGGTTCATCCGTGCAAAGATAATGATTGAGCGCCAAGCAGGCTCAAAGCCTTCTTTTCCCTCTGAAACTTCAGCATTTATTCAGGGAATTTTGCATGAGGTAATAGAGAGTGAACAATTTCACCTAGAAAAAGTTTGATCCGTATTGAAAAGAGCGGAGAACTGAAATCTGTACTTACCTCTGGGTTATTAACCAACATGATCCGGTATCCGATTCCAGCACCTAGTCCTACCCATTTCAGAATTTTATATTGTGCATTCACACCAACATCACTAATCAGCACTCCATGATTAAAGAAATTACGCGTTTTATTTTCTTTATCGAAATATTGGAAATAAGATCTTCCATAACCCAAGCAAAGTGGTGCCGACAACTGCCAAGGATCATGATCGTAAAAAACATATTCTGCCATAACAGGATAATACCGAAGATATAACTGTGCTTTCACAGTATCGTTGATTGCATGTTCAATCTCATCCTGAGGTAGCGCCTTGTATTCGACAATATCGGATTTGATTTTATTGAAACCTAATGCGAGCCTCCATTGTTCCTTCCATTCAATACCTACTTTAAAACCCCACACATCAGCGCCGCGATCACCAATAAAGGAATAGTAAGTATCCAAGAGAAAATAAGGTGCAATCTTTTTTTTGACATTCTCATCTGGAGGTCCTCCAAAAAGATGGAAAGATAGAAGTACGAAGAGCAGGATTAAATTAAACCTTGACATGATAACAAAGGTAATATTCGGAATCTTCAGAATGGTAGTGTTTGTAGATGTTTATTTGAAAGTTTTCATCAGGCAACCGCAATGATCATCAGCGCCTGTAATAACATACTTCCATCGAGTAACAGGGTGTATTTTAATGTGGAATCATTTCTTTTCAGCAAGATGAGGGCTATGGAAGTGATTACACAGGACACTACTAATGCTGTTTTTTGCTCAGGATTCCTAAAGGGAATGAGTACATCAGCAGGTTTTAAAAATACTAACGCTATGAAGAGCGCAAAAAGTATCAAACAAATAATTTTTATAGCACGATAACCAAAAAGTACAGGTAAGGTTTTCAACTGCTGACTACGGTCGGTATCCAGATCTCTTAAATCAACTCCGAAACATATCGCCAAAATGAAAATAAATCGAGTGATAAATAAATACCACGTTCCTGAACTCCAACCTTGTTCATAACAGGGAAACCATACCGTTGTAACCGACCAAGCACCTGCGAGTAACACATTTTTTAAAAGGGGTACAGAGCGTAATCCGTTTTTCAATGCTCCTTTTTGTCCCCATTGCAGAAAATATAAACTGCTGAAAAGGGCAATCCCCAATGCCCAAAATATTGCTCTGGAATGCAATGATAATAAAGGAATAATGGTTAGGATAAATGGAATCAAAAAAGCAACGATCCCAGGTCGTTCTTGAAATCCAATGCGCAAAGGTTTTACTTGTAAATATATTTTCCAGGCAGCAAAACGATAGGCGAGAAAGGTTCCTGAAAAAATAAAGAGTAAAAGTTGCAGTGGAGGATAAACACCCAATAACTGTATGGACGAAGATGCTGCTAATGACATGCTCGTAACTGCCAGCAATAAATGGTGGACTAACTGTGCTTGCCAACTGGTGATCTTATGTTTCACTTCGGCGAATTTCAGTAAAATATGACTAAGGGCATCAATTTTAGTAAAGTTGCCGTTTTAAAATTTACCCCCACTACCTAATCCTGAAAAAAGTGGACTTGACCTCACAACTAACGATTGCTGTTGCTAATGATTAGCTCCGTAAATGATTAGTGTGGTTAATCCCACGCCTAAACCAATGTATCCCCACTTTAAGGATTTCTGAATTTTCAAATTTCTAGCGGCCTTTTGATATCCCAGCTTAAATGGTTCATCATTCACAATAGCACGGTCCATATTTTCCGGCAATTGAAATTTAGAAGGCTTTGGATTAAAACGACTGAGGATCACCCCATATAAGAATGGAACCGGAAGTGCATAAAAGGAAAGGATACTTGATCCTGCTCCAAGGATTGCAGATGAAATTGATGTTGATGGTCGTCGATAGTAAGCTAGCGCAATCTGCTCCCCTTTGATATAACTCCTTGCTTCTTCGAGGGTGAAATCAAGACTGTCGGGAGTGTAAACGATTTCTTCAGTACTGTCTCTTCTGATAACTGAAAATACATCGTAACGGTCAACAGCTCTAGGTGTTGATCTGGAATCGCCGGCTTTTTTATAAGTCACAAACAGATCACCAATACTATATGTTTCAGCCTCAATAACTTTACCGTTAATAAGGAGGATTTTATTCTGACTTTTCCCGGGTAGCCAGCAGAGGCTGATCAGGATGATCAAAGAGATTCGCAGACAGTTTTTTCGGTTCATGTTTCCAAATCTATGAAAATCCTTTTTAATATTTTTAAGGGAGAAGCCCACTGTATCAATTCTTTGCTGATTTTGAACACTTTTATTGATAAATTATAGTTTCAATTAACTCTTTGCCTTCAATCTTGTTCTTTTATTTCTCCCGCTGATCCTTACCTTTGTAACTATAATTCTTCCCTATGGCCTATCATCAATTTACCGACCGTCATATTGGTCCCGACAACCTTGAAACAATTACGATGCTTAAGGCTATCGGCGTTGAATCGGTTGATCAGCTTATTAATGAAACAATTCCTGCCGATATTCGGCTTAAACAAGATTTAGATATTCCTGCTGCACAAGATGAAGCAACTTACTTGCGTGAATTACGCGGAGTTGCTGCGATGAATGAAATTTATCGTTCTTATCTCGGCCTCGGTTATTATAACACTATTATTCCCGGTGTCATCCAACGAAATATTTTTGAGAATCCGGGTTGGTATACAGCATACACTCCTTATCAAGCGGAAATCGCTCAAGGTAGGATGGAAGCACTGCTAAATTTCCAGACGATGATCTGCGATTTGACTGGAATGGAATTAGCAAACGCTTCTTTGTTGGATGAATCAACTGCAGCTGCAGAAGCTATGGCGATGTTGTTTCATTCCCGAAGTAAAGAAGCAATTAAAGCCGGTGCGCATAAATTTTTTGTTGCAGAAAATTGTTATCCTCAATCTATCGATGTATTGCGTACACGTTCTGCTCCAATCGGAATTGAACTCGTAATTGGTGATGCAGGAAAATTTAATCCGGACGATTCTTTTTTCGGGATGATATTGCAATACCCAGGCCTCGATGGTGAAATTGTAGATTATAAAAATCTTACTGCTCAATGTCATTCTGCTGGTGTCCGTGTAGTTGTTGCAACTGATCTGATGGCATTAGTACTTTTAACACCTCCTGGTGAATGGGGTGCCGATGTAGTTGTAGGAAGTTC
This sequence comes from Bacteroidia bacterium, assembly GCA_038320345.1. Classification (GTDB taxonomy): domain Bacteria; phylum Bacteroidota; class Bacteroidia; order AKYH767-A; family OLB10; genus JBBQED01. The sequence goes on along the minus strand of JBBQED010000008.1, from coordinate 134,226 downwards.
ACAACGATTTGGTGTGCCGATGGGTTATGGTGGTCCTCATGCTGCATTTTTTGCAACGAAAGAAGAATACAAACGCGATATTCCAGGAAGAATCATCGGGGTGAGTATTGATGCAAGTGGAAAACAAGCCTTGCGTATGGCATTGCAAACACGCGAACAACATATTAAACGCGATAAAGCCACTTCTAATATTTGCACCGCACAAGTTTTATTGGCGGTCATGGCTTCGATGTATACCGTGTATCATGGTCCAAAAGGTTTGAAAGCAATTGCCGTTGATATTCATCTTCGTGCTGTGACGCTTGCAGAAGGTTTACGTAAACATGGATATGCTATTGTTCATGATCAGTTTTTTGATACCGTAAAAGTGCATGTGGGAGAAAAATTAAGTGTGATTCAAGCCGCTGCATTGAAGGCGAAAATTAATTTTCGCTATTCGAAAGATGGAAATATTACCATCGCTTTGGATGAAACAACTTTGCATGATGATGTTACCGAAATCATTCATCTCTTCGCAACTGTTGCTGGGTTTAACTATAAACGTAATGGTGTTGATGCAGGAATTCAACCAATAATTAATGATCAGTTGAATCTGAGTAGGAAAACTGCATTCCTCGAAAATCCAGTCTTCAATAAGTATCACAGCGAAACAGATATGTTGCGCTATATTAAACGTCTGGAGAATAAAGATCTTTCCTTAAATCATTCTATGATTGCACTGGGTTCATGTACAATGAAACTAAATGCGACTAGTGAAATGATGCCTTTGAGTTGGCCACTATGGAATAGCATTCATCCTTTTGCTCCGCTTTCTCAAACGCAGGGCTACATGCAAATTATACGTGAACTCGAAGAGTACCTCTGTAAAATTACAGGCTTCGATGCAGTTTCTTTACAACCTAATTCCGGTGCTCAAGGTGAGTATGCAGGACTAATGGCGATTCGTGGTTACTTGATTGCAAAAGGTCAAGGTCATCGAAATATTGTTTTGATTCCTCAGTCGGCGCACGGCACTAATCCAGCTTCAGCAGTTATGGCAGGATGGCATGTGGTGGTAGTGAAATGTGATGAAAGTGGTAATGTTGATTTTGCTGATCTTACGCATAAAGCGGATAAGTATAAAAATAATCTTGCGACCCTCATGGTGACTTATCCAAGTACTCATGGTGTGTACGAAGAAGGAATTCGTGAGCTTACCAAAATTATTCATGAGCATGGCGGACAAGTTTACATGGATGGTGCGAATATGAATGCTCAAGTGGGTTTAACAAGTCCGGGTATGATCGGTGCTGATGTATGTCACTTGAATCTGCATAAAACATTTGCGATTCCTCATGGTGGTGGTGGCCCTGGAATGGGACCTATTGGTGTTGCAGCACATCTCGCTCCTTATCTCGCTGGTCATCCTGTTATCAATTCTGGTCAAGAACGGCAAGGCACCGCCGTTAGTGCTGCTCCTTGGGGTAGTGCACTTATTCTGCTAATTAGTTATGGCTATATCCGTATGCTAGGTGCAGAAGGTGTGAAAAAAGCAACTATTTATGCAATCCTGAATGCGAATTATATGAAGTCGCGTCTCGAAGGCCATTATCCGATTCTTTACAAAGGAACCAACGGACATGTTGCTCATGAAATGATTTTAGATTGTCGTGCCTTTAAACAAAGTGCAGGTATTGAAGTAACGGATATCGCTAAGCGTTTGATGGATTATGGATATCATGCACCAACAGTTGCATTCCCCGTTGCTGGAACATTGATGGTAGAACCTACCGAAAGTGAATCGCTGATAGAACTAGATCGTTTCTGTGATGCGATGATTGCAATTCGTGAAGAGATTCGTAATCTGGAAGAAGGACGCACTGACAGAGCTAATAACGTGTTGGTGAATGCTCCACATACGGCAGCTGAATTAACGGCTGATGATTGGCAATATCCTTACACACGACGTGAAGCAGCATTCCCGGCTCCCTGGATCGCTGAGAATAAATTCTGGCCAACCGTGAAAAGGGTAGATAATGCTTATGGTGATCGTAATCTTGTTTGTACGTGTCCCGATATTAGTGAATACGAAAACGTAGAGCATACTCATTAAGGTGATTGATAAATAGGAGTAGAGGCCTTCAGTAATTCTGGTGGCCTCTTTTCTTTTAAGAACTCTTTTAGAAATAAAAATCAGGGTGAACTATCTCGCACATATTTACCTCAGTGGCGATAACCAAGATCTCATGGTTGGAAATTTTATTGCCGATCATGTAAAGGGTTCAATGATTCAGCAGTTTAAGGAGGAAATAAAAGCTGGTATTATTTTACATCGAGCCATCGATCAATTTACGGATAGCCACCCCGTAGTCGAATTAAGTAAAGCACGCCTCCGCGTTGAATTCAGAAAATATGCTCCAGTAATAGTCGATATTTTTTATGATCACTTTCTAGCCCGCGACTGGCAACAGTATCATGGGAAATCATTGGATCTTTTCAGTACGCAGACCTATGAAATTCTTCATCGCTATGATGCTATTCTGCCGGAACGTGCGAAAAATATGTTGAGTTATATGGAGCCTCAGAATTGGTTGCTGGGGTATGCTAAGATGGAAGGTATGCAGAAAGCTCTCACCGGATTATCTCGCCGTACAAAATTTATCTCAGGGATGGAAAATGCACATCTAGCCTTGGAAAAGGATTATGCTTTGTACGAAAAGGAATTCACAGATTTTTTCCAAGAGTTGCGATTATTCGTCGCGGCACTTACGCTGTAATACCGCTTAATATTTGTAAAATTTCTTTACCAGATTATCTCCTCCCGAATAAATTTCAAGAAGATAAATTCCAGTTTCTAATTGTGAAACATTCAAAGCATATTCATAAGGAGGAAGTCCTTGCGGAATATTTACCTGATCAATGAGCTTGTTGATACCATAAACATCCCAGATGTTAATTAACACATAGCCTCGTTCCCTCTTGTAAATTTTTAGATTAAGGTAATAGTTAGTGTATGTGGGTAAAAAATCAAAATCGAAACTTGTACAACTTCCTTCCGCATAATATTGCAATCCTGCCCTGTACGTTGCTTCGCATGGATTTCGGTAAGTAACACCGTTACATCCACAAACGGGGTAATAGTCGGGCGGACAACTATAAGTAGGTTGTGGAAAAACGAGCGGGTCAATACATGGACCTTGAGCAGAAACAGGAGTTCTCGCTAGAGTCAGTGTTAATAGCAGAAAAAGATAGCGTAGCCGGATTAGCATATTACAAAGGTAACGAAAATGAAGCCTTCATATTACCTCTGAGGCTACGTTTCATCCACATCTTACTCACTGCTCATCATTGCAGCTGCATAATCTCTATTCAATCTTGCGATGTTTGTTACAGAAATTCCTTTCGGGCATTCTGCTTCACATGCTTCGGTATTTGTGCAAGCACCAAGCCCTGCTTCATCATGAGTTTTAAGCATATTTAAAACTCTGAGTTTACGTTCTGCTTGTCCTTGTGGTAACAGCGCATACTGAGAAACTTTGGCAGAAAGGAATAGCATTCCACTAGAATTAGTACAGGCAGCAACGCAGGCTCCACATCCTATGCAAGCTGCTGAACTAAATGCTTCGTCTGCATTTTTTTTGGAAATAGAAATAGCATTCGCATCTTGTGCAGATCCCGTATTCACACTTACAAATCCTCCCGCCTGCTGAATCTTATCAAATGCTTTGCGATCAACTATCAGATCTCTTAGTACAGGAAATGCAGCGGCTCTCCACGGCTCAACAATAATAGTATCGCCATTTTTAAAGCTGCGCATGTGCAACTGACAAGTAGTTACCCCTTGTACAGGTCCATGTGCTCGGCCATTGATATACATACTGCACATACCACAGATTCCCTCGCGGCAATCATGATCAAATGCAATTGGATCTTTACTTTCTTTAATCAGATCTTCGTTCACCACATCCATCATTTCTAAGAATGACATATCTGGTGAAATATTTTTTGCCTGATAAGTTTCAAAACGTCCACTTTCTTTGGCGTTTTTCTGTCTCCAGACTTTCAGTGTTAAATTCATGTTTCCGCTCATAGCAGGAAGAATTTTTTAATAGTGATAATAATATTCGGAAGTTTTCTTCCGGGTAAATGTTATTTGTATGATCGTTGAGTAAGTTTCACAAACTCATAATTAAGCGCTTCCTTATGCAATTGCTCTGGCTGATTTTCGCCTTTGTATTCCCATGCAGCAACGTAAGCATAGTTATCATCGTCGCGTAGCGCTTCTCCTTCAGGTGTTTGATATTCCTCTCTGAAATGTCCTCCGCAACTTTCATTGCGATCGAGTGCATCTACCATCATGAGTTCTCCTAGTTCTAAGAAGTCAGCAACACGTCCTGCTTTCTCTAGATTCTGATTTAATTCCTGATCAGTACCCGGTACTAATAGGTTTTGCCAGAATTCAGCGCGTAGTACTTTTATTTTATCAATGCCTTCTTGAAGTCCTTTTGCTGTTCTCCCCATTCCGCAGTGATTCCACATCAGCAATCCTAATTCACGATGGTACTCATGTACTGTTTTCTTGCCTTTGATGGATAAAAGTTTGCTTAGTCTTTCTTTTACTAATTGTTCAGCTGCTATGAATTCAGGTCCGTCATTCGCAATAGGTTTGCGTTCAGTTCCTGCTAAATAATCTCCAATCGTAAATGGTAATACAAAGTATCCATCAGCAAGTCCTTGCATCAATGCAGAAGCTCCCAAACGATTGGCGCCATGATCACTGAAGTTAGCTTCACCACAGGCATATAAACCTGGAATGGTAGTCATCAGATTATAATCTACCCAAAGACCACCCATAGTATAGTGAACTGCAGGATAAATCATCATTGGTGTTTTGTATGGATCCTGTCCGGTAATTTGTTTGTACATGTCGAACAGGTTACCATATTTTGCAGCAACACCACTTGCGCCAAGACGATTAATTACATCCGAGAAATCTAGATAAACAGCAAGACCAGTATTGCCAACACCGAAGCCTTGATCGCACATTTCTTTGGCTTTACGTGATGCAATATCTCGTGGTACGAGGTTGCCGAACGAAGGGTAAAAACGCTCGAGATAATAATCTCTTTCTTCTTCTGGAATACTTTCAGGACTGCGTGTATCTCCTTTCTTTTTGGGTACCCAAATACGTCCATCATTTCTCAGCGATTCCGACATCAAAGTCAACTTCGACTGGTGATCTCCTGATACCGGAATACAGGTTGGATGAATTTGCGTGAAGCAAGGATTGCCGAAATAAGCTCCTTTTTTATGGGCTCTCCAGATGGCAGTTCCATTAGATCCTCGTGCATAGGTTGTTAAGTAAAATACGTTTCCATATCCGCCAGTACATAACACAACGGCATGCGCACTATGTCTCTCAAGTTCTCCCGTTACCATGTCACGTGCAATGATACCACGGGCTTGTCCGTCAATCATTACTAATTCTAGCATTTCGTGACGCGTAAAACTTTTGATATTTCCTGAACCTATTTGTCGGTTCATTGCACTATAAGCACCAAGTAATAATTGCTGTCCAGTTTGTCCTTTTGCATAGAATGTTCTGGATACCTGCGCTCCACCAAAAGATCGGTTGTCGAGCAGTCCGCCATATTCCCGTGCAAAGGGTACACCCTGAGCAACACACTGATCAATGATGTTGTTACTCACTTGTGCGAGCCGATGTACGTTTGCTTCGCGCGAACGATAATCACCACCTTTGATGGTATCGTAAAATAAACGGTAAACACTGTCACCATCATTACGGTAATTTTTCGCAGCATTGATTCCACCTTGTGCTGCAATACTGTGTGCACGGCGTGGGCTATCCTGAAAACAAAATGTTTTTACATTGTATCCTAACTCTGCAAGTGAAGCAGCAGCAGAAGCTCCTGCAAGACCAGTACCTACGATGATTACATCATAGCGGCGTTTGTTGGCTGGATTAACCAGTTTCAGATTGAACTTGTGACGGTCCCATTTCTCACCGAGTGGGCCGGCAGGTATTTTAGCGTCGAGCATATTGTCCCGGAATTATTTAAAGAAGAGAAAGTAAATTGGCATCGCTGCAAATAATGCAGGAATAATGAGTGCATATACTACTGTACCTACACCTCTGATAATTTTTTCATAAGTCTTGAAACGAATTCCCAGTGTCTGGAATGCACTCTGAAATCCATGTACTAAATGGTAGGATAATGCAAACATCGCAATCACGTAGAATAAAACATACAAGGGTGATTTGAATGCTTCCGCTACTTCTCCATAAAGGTTTTTTACCTCTACAATTCTAGTTCCATTTTCGTAATAATCTTTAGGACCCGTGAAGGACTCATAAGGAACGGATTTTATTTCCGTCACTCCTGTGTTCATGTCCGTTGAGTAACGCAATACTTCCATCGGGAACCAGTGAAATTCTCTCCAGAAATTCCCCATGTGCACAATGATAAATACAAATAATATGCTTCCTAAGATCCCCATGTTTCGCGATGACCATGAAGCAGATCGTGCGTCTTTTTTACTCTCATACTTAACTGGTCGTGCTTTACGGTTCCTTAACACTAGATAAAATCCGTTCAACGCATGTAATAAAATGAATGCATAGTTCAAATACGATATCACCTTGATGGGTGGAAAGGTCGTCATGAATACTGCATATTGATTGAATGATTGGCCATTGTCGTTTTTAAACAATGACAAATTGCCCGACATGTGAACAGTCACAAAGAGGCAAAGGAACAGACCGGTTAGCGCCATTAGCCATTTCCGGCCAACCGATGAGTTTAGAAACTCAAAGAATTTACTCATAGCAGATATTATAACAGAAGGTTGTAGTAAGAGTTTACAGGAGGACAAATTTAACTCGGTCAAGGTTAGCGACAAGGGTTTTGGGAACTATTTAGAGAGATTCTAATATTTTGGCTAAGGATGCGTTTTTCAATGACATACGTTACTTTCTCATGACTTTAGACCTTTCCTTTTTCAATTCTCTTCGCTTTTCTTTTGATAGGTACTCCATTTGGACTCCTGTTTTTCACTGGAAATTGTTTTTTTAAGAAGGACCATTTGATGGCTTTTAGAGTTAGAAGATAAGAGAGTCTTTATGGAGTATTGGATCTGGTTGGTCTGGTCAAATCTGGATTTGATCTAAATCAGCTAATTTTTCGTTCAGGATCCTGTGATTGCTCAAGTCCATTCCCTAAATTCGTCACTTAAATATCACTCCCTGTAAACATGAAATATACTCCCATCGACTCTCTTTTATTTATTGAGAACCGTAAGCGCTTCGTAGCTCATATGAAGCCAGGATCCATCGCATTTTTTAATGCTAATGATGAAATGCCTCGCAATGGTGATTGTAATTTCCCTTATCGTCAACATTCCGACTTATTTCATCTGAGTGGAATTGATCAGGAGCAAACAGTTTTAGTGTTGTTTCCAGATGCTCCAATTCCCAAGTATAGGGAGATGCTATTCCTACGTAAAACTAACGAGCATATTGCCGTTTGGGAAGGACATAAATACAGCAAGGAAGAAGGGCGTCAAGCTTCAGGCATTCAGAGCATTTACTGGCTCGAAGATTATGCAAGCATCATTCCTATGCTGATGAATCATTGCACTACCGTTTACCTGAATCTTAATGAAAATGATCGCTTCGCAAGTGATGTTCCTTATCGGGAGATGCGCTTTGCGAAGGAGATGAAAAAACGCTATGCCGGTCATCATTACGAACGTTCAGGTCCTTTGATGGCTACTCTTCGCAGCATTAAACATGATATTGAAATTAAACTCATGCAGCGTGCGATGGATATCACCGAAAAAGCTTTTCGTAGAGTGTTGCGTTTTGTGAAGCCCGGTGTGATGGAGTATGAAATCGAAGCCGAAATTACGCACGAGTTTATCCGTAAACGGGCTAACGGTCATGCCTATACTCCTATCATTGCTTCCGGTAATAATGCTAATGTGTTGCATTATATCGATAATAATATGGAGTGTAAAGCGGGTGAAGTTATTCTGATGGATTTTGGTGCGGAGTACGCAAATTATGCTGCTGATATGACGCGTTGTGTGCCAGTTAGTGGAGAGTTTACCGAGCGTCAGCGCGATGTATATAATGCGGTATTGCGCGTAATGCGTCAAGCTACAAAAATGTTAGTTCCTGGAAACACAATCGAAAAGTATCACTTAGAAGTGGGTAAAATCATGGAAGGTGAACTGATTGGATTAGGATTGTTGAATAAGGATGAAGTGAAAAAGCAAAATCCGGACATGCCTTTGTATAAGAAGTATTTTATGCATGGTACTTCTCATTTCCTTGGTTTAGATGTTCATGATATTGGAGATCGTTATCAGCCTATGCAGGCTGGGATGATTTTCACTTGTGAACCGGGGATCTATATTCCTGAAGAAGGTCTCGGAATTCGTCTCGAAAATGATATCCTGATCACCAGCAAAGAACAAATCGATCTCATGTCTGCTATCCCTGTAGAAGTTGAAGATATCGAAGAAGCAATGCGCGAAGCTGCTGAAGCTCGTCATGCTTGAAAAAAACTAAATGCTTCCCTAACAAAAGCGCTCTCTGTAGCGCTTTTGTTATTTCAGAAGGATCAGCTGCTACTACTGTGTTTTAAGTAAATTTGCGCCTTCTATTAAAGCCCCATGACCACTTCCCGAAAATTGAATATAAAAAAGTACCTACTGATTTTTGTGATGACTATTGCTGCCATTTCATACATCTTTCGGTTTGCGATTAATCGTGCTCCTGCTAAAGCGGTTGGGAAAATAGATAACTCCTTTTTTCATAGCGGAGATATTATCTTTCAATCATCAAAATCAGAACAGGCAATTGCAATTCGCATGGCTACGGATTCTTATTATAGTCATTGCGGCATCATTTATAACGATAGTAATCAGCTCTATGTTTATGAAGCAGTACAACCTGTACGATTAACGCCTTTCAACGAATGGATAGCACGTGGAGAAGGGGGACGTTTTCAGGTGCGTCGTTTGAAAGATGCAGATAAAATTCTAACACCTGCTACTATCCTTAAAATGAAAGCCGAAGGTGAGAAGTATCTGGGAAAAGATGATGACAATTATTTTGGTTGGTCGGACGAACAAATTTATTGTTCTGAATTAGTCTGGAAAATTTATAAGCAGGCTACTGGATTAAGCATAGGTGAATTGCAACCCTTAGTCTCTTTGAACCTTTCTGTTCCGTTAGTTCAAGAAAAATTATATGAACGCTACGGAAAAAATATTCCACTCAACGAAAAAGTAATTACCCCATTAGAAATTTATAAGTCTCCCTTGCTGATTACCGTTTATGCGAATGGAAAACCGCAGTTATAAGGCGAAAATTTGTCGATAAAATAATTAAGTATGACAGCAATGAAATAATTTATTTCGCCATGTTTTATTTTTAATTTTTAATAATTCTTTTCGATAGTGTTTTTAAACAAATTATTTTCCCGATACGTTTTAATAGCAAATTACTGTATCATTATAACTACTATAAATAAGGATTAAGGTTCACTAAACTTTATGCGAAAATCGATACTCTATATAATTGTCCTAATAATTCGAAAATTTCAATTGCGCCAAACCCTTTTCAATATGAAACTACAATAAATTTTAATGAAGCTCAACACAATTCTAATCTGAAACTAATTGATATGTTAGGAAATGAAATAAAGAACATCAGTTTTTCAGGTACGCAATTAATACTCAATAAAAGTACAATGTCACCCGGGATGTATTTCTTGCAGATAATTAGTGAAAACTCAAAAGTGGAAACTCAAAAAATTATTGTTCAGTAACGGATCATATTCTCTCATTTTTGATTCATTAGCACACTAACATAATTTGTCCCGAGTTTAACTCGAGATTAGCAAATTAAGTCAACTCCACACTTTCGTTCCTTCTGTGCAGTTTTTGCACATTTCAATTTCACTTCTCGAACGTAATAAGCTACTTCTAAATTCTCGGTATGCTTTATCTTGCCAAAGGGTAGCAAAAGTTGTTTCCTGCAAATTACCCATCTTATGCCAAGCATCTTTATCAAAACAACAAGGAACCACACTTCCATCCCACGTTACTACACAGGAATGCCAGAGTTTCCAACAATGGTTATCGAGTCCGTTCTTGATGGTATATTTCCCATCTTCTCCAAGGCGATACCGTGAGTATTTGTCTTCAGTGGGGATTAACGAATTTCCATGTTCGTAATCGTAAACCTGTGCTGTTTTCAATCCTACTTCATCTACACCAATTTCTTTGGCGAGTTGTTGCACTTCCGCTATTTGATGTTCATTAGGTCGAACTACCAAGAACTGAAAAATAATATGGGGAGTACTTGATCTGAGCTCACGTTTCCATTTCACAATATTCCTCGCACCTTCGAGAACTTTTTCCAATTTTCCACCGATCCGGTATTGCTCATAAACTTCTTGAGTAGTGCCGTCAATAGAAATAATCAATCGATCTAATCCAGATTCTACCGTTTTTCGGGCATTCACGTCCGTTAGATAATGAGCATTCGTAGAGGTTGCGGTATAAATTCCTTTACCAGAAGCATATTTTACTAACTCAGTAAATTCAGGATGCAAGTAAGGTTCGCCCTGAAAATAAAAAATTAAGTACCATAAATCTTTGTGTAGTTCATCAATTACCTTTTGAAAAAGTTTGGATTCCAGCATTCCCGTGGGGCGAGTGAAGGATCTAAGTCCGCTCGGACATTCAGGACAGCGTAAATTACAGGAGGTTGTTGGCTCAAAAGATAAAGCTATTGGAAGTCCCCACTGCGTTGCCTTGCCGGTCCAACGAGCTGCATAGTAGCTACTTAGGACCTTGGCAGCATTAATTATACGGCGGGGACTGGCTTTAGAAATGAAATTTAAACCGTCGCGGAAATTCCTGTTCATAGGGTAGTGCTAAGTTACGAAGTAGGAGCTCAGGAATTACAATCTTTAATTGCTTTTGTATAATTTTTTCAATTCCCTAAAATTCGGGTGAGGACTCATTTTTTGATACATTTACGCCCTATGTTTAACTGGCTTTCTCGTTTTATACTACGACAACGTTACCCATTAGTTGTGGTAGTTGGTTTGATTACTATTTTCATGGGTTGGAAAGCTACTGACATTCAGCTTTCTTACGATTTCGCGAAAATTCTTCCCGCTACTGATCCTGACTATAAAGCGTATGCTAAGTTTAAGGAGATGTTTGGAGAAGATGGTAGTGTGATGGTGATGGGTGTAGAAGATAAAAATTTTTATACCGTCGAAAAATTTAATGGCTGGTGGGAGCTCGGTGAAGAGATCCGTAAAATTGATGGCATTGAGGCTGTCGTTTCTGTTGCCAAGTTATACACCGTTAATAAAAATGACTCCTTAAAGAAGTTCGTACTGAAGCCAATTGTGAATGGCAAAGTAACTTCTCAAGCAGAAATGGATAGTATTAAAATGGTGATTGATAGTCTCCCATTTTATAATGGTTTTATCCTGAATAAGGAAACGGGCGCAACTGTAATGGCCGTCACTTTTGATAAAGCCAAATTAAATACCAAGAACCGGATTGAAATTATTGATGTGATTCGTGAGAAAGCAGAAGCTTACGGTATCGCCAATCATCTCGAAGTACATCTCAGTGGATTACCATATATCCGTACCGCCATCACTGGAAAAGTAGTGAAGGAAATGAAAATGTTTATGATTCTTGCCGTCCTTGTAACAGCAATTGTGCTCTTCGTTTTCTTCCGCTCTTTTCAAGTTGTATTCTTTTCACTGATCGTAGTTGCGGTTGGTGTGGTATGGTCCCTCGGAACAATTGCCTTGCTTCATTATAAAATTACTATTCTTAGTGGTTTAATACCTCCGTTAATTATTGTTATCGGAATTCCGAATAGTATTTTCATGCTCAATAAATACCAGATCGAATTCAGTCGTCATGGTAATCAGGCAAAAGGTCTCGCTCGCATGGTGCAGAGCATTGGATTAACTACATTTCTAGCTAACGTAACTACTGCTATTGGTTTCTTTGTTTTGTATTTTACAGAAAGTAGATTGCTGATGGAGTTCGGTTTGGTGTCAGCATTTAATGTAATGTCCACTTGGCTCGTTTCTTTAATTCTCATTCCTATTGTCTTCAGTTTCTTAGCTCCTCCAAGAGTGAAACACATGAAGCACCTGCAAGCACCGCGCATTAATAAAGTGTTAGTGTATGTTGAGAATTGGGTGCGACTACATACTAAAGTAGTGTATGCAATTGTGGTGATAATTATGGTGGTTAGTTTTTATGGAATGTCGAAACTAAATACTGTTGGATATGTAGTTGATGATTTACCGAAGAAAGATCCAGTATATGTAGATATGAAATTCTTCGAACGGAATTTCAAAGGAGTGCTTCCACTCGAATTTGCAATCGATTCTAAAAAAGAAGGCGGTGCGTTGAAACCTGCAATGCTGCAAAAAATAAACCGACTCGAACGTACATTGACTCAATATCCTCAACTTTCAAAACCATTATCTGTCGTTGATGGAATTAAATTTAGTTATCAAGCATTTAATAATCATGATCCTAAATACTATATCCTTCCTGGGACACTCGAGTTGGCAGAGATGTCATCTTTTGTTGGAGAAACGAAAGGAAGAGAGCAGATGTTTAAGAGTTTCATCGATAGTAATAAGCAAGTTACTCGTGTAAGTGTTTCTATGGCAGATATCGGCTCTGTAGAAATGGGTAAGCTTGTGAATGAACTTCGTCCAAGGGTCGATTCAATTTTCCCTCCTGATAAATTTACTACCACCATCACAGGAAATAGTCTCATCTTCTTAAAAGGAAATGAATATCTTTTTAAGAATCTTCTGGAGAGTATTGTACTTGCCATTTTTCTGATTTCCTTGATCATGGTGACGCTATTTATGTCACTACGGATGATCTTGATTTCTATTGTTCCGAGTTTGGTTCCTCTTATTATTACAGCAGGTCTGATGGGTTTCTTTAATATCTCCCTCAAGCCTTCTACAATTCTTATTTTTAGTATTGCTTTTGGAATTGCCTCTGATCAAACAATTTATTTTCTCACTAAATATCGACAGGAACTTCGTGCAAATCCTGTCATGAGTATTTCAAATGCAGTTACACTTACTATTCGTGAAACTGGAGTCAGTATGATTTACACAGCAGTGATTTTATTCTTTGGATTTTTCATCTTCAGTGCTTCTAGCTTCGGCGGTACAGCGGCATTGGGAAAATTGCTGAGTGTAACATTGCTCGTTGCGATGTGTTCCAATCTTGTTTTGCTTCCTGCATTTCTGATGAGTCTTGAACGTAGATTAATTACGAAAGCATTTCTGTCAGAACCTTTGTTTGAAACACATAACGAAGACAACGATATCGATCTCGATGAACTTGAAATCCGTAAACCATCGGATGAGTCTTGAAGAGTAAACTATCCAATAAAACAATGTTGTTTAGTACAACAGCTCAACCCAAATTATTTTAATTTCAATGAAAGGTATAATTCTCGCAGGAGGTTCAGGAACACGTTTACATCCTTTAACACTTGCCGTAAGTAAGCAGCTGATGCCGGTGTATGATAAGCCGATGATTTATTATCCACTCAGTGTGCTGCTGATGGCGGGCATGAATGAAATTCTGATTATCACAACTCCTCACGATCAGCCGATGTTTCAGAAATTACTCGGCGATGGAAAGCTGTTGGGTTGTAATTTTCAATATGCTATTCAAGATACTCCCAACGGATTAGCGCAAGCATTCGTTATCGGAGAAAAATTTATTGGCAATGATCAAGTAGCACTTATTCTTGGAGATAATATTTTTTATGGAACAGGTCTCCAACAGATCTTGCAACAAAATGTTCGACCAGAAGGTGGTGTGGTTTTTGCTTACCATGTTTCAGACCCCGAACGTTATGGCGTTGTTGAATTCGATAAAGCAATGAATGCAATTAGTATCGAAGAAAAGCCACTCAAACCAAAATCGAACTACGCAGTTCCTGGTCTTTATTTTTACGATAATGATGTGATTAAAATCGCTAAGGATCTCAAGCCAAGTCCCCGTGGTGAATATGAAATCACTGATGTAAATAAAGCTTACCTCGAAATGGGTAGATTAAAAGTAGGAATCCTTGATAAAGGCACTGCCTGGCTGGATACTGGTACTTTTGCTTCCCTCATGCAAGCAAGTCAATTCGTTCAGGTTATTGAAGAACGCCAAGGTTTAAAAATTGGCTGCATTGAAGAAATCGCGTATCGGAATGGTTATATAAATAAAGATCAGCTTTTTAAGTTGGCAGATCCCTTGGTGAAGAGCGGCTACGGGAAATATTTATTAACTTTGATGGAAGACTAAATACGGGAAATCCCTTTACACCCGTATCTCGTAAATACTATTGAATACATAAAAAATAACTCTTCACAGGGAGTTTGCTGGTGTCAGCCAATTATTTATTCATCGTTTAGTATTTATCCTTAAATTGAACTTTATGCAACGACGTATACTCGTAACAGGCGGAGCTGGATTCGTAGGAAGCTGCCTTGCCCAAAAACTAGCTGATAATCCTGAAAATCAGGTAGTTGTAGTAGATAATCTACTCACCGGTTCTGAAAGTAAACTCCCCATATCAGTACATGGGAATGTCAGATTTATAAAGGCCGATGTAAATGACTTGAATGATATCTCGGCGATATTTCATGCCTTTTCCTTTGATTTCGTTTTTCATTATGCAGCCGTAGTAGGGGTTAAGCGTACACTCGCTAATCCTGTTCTTGTACTTAACGATCTTAATGGAATTCGTAATATCCTCAATCTTTGTAAGAACACTGGCGTGAAGAGAATGTATTATTCTTCGAGTTCAGAAGTGTATGGAGAACCCGTAGAGTTTCCGCAAAATGAACATACCACTCCATTGAATTCGCGGTTGCCTTATGCTATCGTGAAGAATGTTGGGGAAGCTTACCTTCGTGGTTACTCTCAAGAATATGGTTTGGAATTTACCATCTTCCGTTTCTTCAATACCTACGGTCCAAAACAAAGTACCGACTTTGTAATGTCGAAGTTCTTAAGTGCAGCACTAAATAATCAGGATATCACGATCTATGGTGATGGAAGTCAAACGCGTACTTTCTGTTATATCGATGATAATGTGGACGCGTGTTTGAATGCTCTTTATAATAATCAGATCGTAAATGATGTTGCGAATATCGGAAGCGATTATGAAATGACAATTCTTGATCTTGCACGCAAAATTATTGAGGTGTCAGGCTCAAAATCAAATATTGTTTTTCTTCCTGCACTTAAAGAAGGTGATATGACACGACGTTGTCCGGATATTACCGCTATGCGTTCCTTGTTAAATCGTAAGATGACAACGCTAGAAGATGGAATTAATAAACTGATAGCCGCTAAGCAATATATTTCTGCCTGATTCATTTCGTATGACTTCGCCTTCTAAATTGCAGGAATTAATTAACCAGCGTTTGCAAGAGTTAAATTTTTCCGGTGATCCTGCTACCTTGTACGAGCCTATTCGTTACATGATGGCATTAGGAGGAAAGAGAATTCGTCCCGTATTAGTGCTCATGGGTACTGAACTTTTTAAGGGAGATTTAAAGCAAGCTTTATCTGCAGCAACAGGAATAGAAGTCTTTCATAATTTTACTTTATTGCATGATGATATCATGGACAATGCACCGCTGCGTCGTGCAATGCCTACTGTACATGCCAAATGGAATAGCAATATTGCGATTCTTTCTGGGGATGCAATGTTTGTGAAAGCCTGTCAGCTAATGATGGATGTTCCCGATCATGCTGTGCGAAAAGTAATGGAAGTATTTAACCGTACGGCATTAGAAGTTTGCGAAGGGCAACAGCTAGATATGGATTTTGAAACCGAACCTTCAGTAAATATCGACCGTTATCTCGACATGATTAGACTCAAAACTGCCGTGTTAGTAGGCTGTAGTTTGGAGGTAGGTGCGATTATCGCTGGTGCGGATGATAAAGCTGCACAGCACTTGTACGACTTTGGAGTAAATCTGGGTATTGCTTTTCAATTGCAAGATGATATCTTAGATGTTTATGGTGATGCTGCAAAATTTGGTAAGCAAGTAGGAGGTGATATTATCGCTAATAAAAAGACTTTATTGTTGCTGTATGCGATAGCATCTGCTTCAGGCGATTTAAGCGTTGAGTTAGCGAATTCACTTTTAATGCCAGTAGATGCAGCGAATGCTTATCAAAAAGTGGAAGCGGTTAAGCAAATTTATAATCGTTTAAATGTTCGCGAATATGCCGAAACGCAAATGCAATCTTCCTACGAATTAGCATTAACCCACCTTGATGCCATTGTTGCATCACAAGAAGAAAAGACCGCCCTGCGCGAACTCGCAAAAAGTCTGATGATCCGTGAACATTAGAGCCTTGTTCTTTTTTTAGTGCAGACGTAGTTTCTTTTATAAGCATGCTTTAAGCTTGGATTCCTGAATTGTAAATCGTCAAAATTTATCGAGAGCTGACAATCTTTTTAGTGCCCTCTTCTCACTTAGGATCACCCAATATAGTTCTTGATTTTGTTCACGTCATTCACGATAACAATACAAATTATCCTTCCACATTAATTAATAAAGGCAACCTATTTCAGATTAGTAGATGTGATAAACAAGGAACTTTAAACAAGAAAGTAGGGAAGTTTACTCTCGAAGCTTTCGCAGATATAATTGATACGATCGTTATAAAATAAAAATTCCATTTACGAATTTTCAATCGTAAATGGAATTTTATAAAGTATCACTCAACAGTAAACGTTAGAAAATAAAAACCGATTTAGGCTAGCTTCATCGTAAATCTTAGAGCAACTATTTTTTATGCAAGCCCCGGTTTCCCTAGTGTTTTTAAATGTCTTAAATGAGCGCCAATTGCACTCCACACAGTTGGGTATTCAATATAATCCAAATTAAATTCCTTGCACGTTTCACGTACAATGCGACTTAATTCAGGATAGTGAATATGACTTATTCTTGGAAACAAATGATGTTCTACTTGAAAGTTTAATCCACCCATGAACCAACTTGCAATTTTACTTTGTGTAGCGAAGTTAGCAGTAGTTTGGATCTGATGTACAGCCCATTCTTCTTCAATTTTCTGTGAGTCTGGATTCGGTTGAGGGAAGTGCGTTCCTTCAACTGTATGTGCTAATTGAAATACAACCGCAATCACTAATCCGCAGAAGAACAACAATACTGAATAACCGATCAGGGTATCTGCAATTCCTTTTGTATAGGCAGGTATTCCCAAGAACAATGCGATGTATAAAATTTTGCTGAACCAAAATCCAACATGCTCCGTAGTTTTCATTTTACGGATGGGTGTAACACCTACACGGCGACTAAAATATTTTTCGTAATCTTTCCAGAATACCCAGATGAAATAAGTAGCTCCATACAATACCATCGCATAATAATGCTGAAATCGATGAAACCAATATTTTGGTTGTTGATCATTCAAGCGAAGTAAAGGTCTTACATCAATATCATCATCTACACCTTCAATGTTTGTAAAAGTGTGGTGAATGATATTGTGTTTGATTTTCCACATGAAACTAGAACCGCCCATCAGATTCAATGAATAAGCAGCCAAGTTGTTTACCTGTTTATTGTTCGAGTAAGAACCGTGTGCACCGTCATGCATAATATTGAAGCCGATGGATGCAAATCCAACTCCCAATAATCCGCATAACGAAAGTGCCAGCCAATTTGGTAAATCAACAAAAACAAGTAGCACATATAACGTAACCGCAGATCCCGCTAGGATGGCTGTCTTTAAATACAATTTCGAATTCCCAGTCTGGTCTACTTTTTTCTCAGCGAAGTAGTTATCAATTTTCTCGCGTAACGCGTCAAAAAACGGACTTTGACGGTTGTTAAAGGTGATTTTTGCCATAGTGATCACAAAATTAATGTTTACAATTCATCTTAAGTGTATCCAACAGTAATATTTATGAACTGAGTTATTTTATTTAATCATTGAATTTCAGTGATTTACGATATTTTTTTAAACGCTAAACACCTTAATTGTCATAGAACCCAGGGTAAAATGGAAATTCGGAAGAATTTGGGTTCTGTATTTCTAACTTGTTAAGCCTGATTTTACCCATTCTTTAATTCTCGAAATCCAGTTTTAACAGGTAAAGTTTCTTTTTATTTATAGCCGGAACTACTATCCTACCTGCATCCACTTGACGCCCGAATCTTGGAAGTAAAGAAATATTATCTCCGATTTTCGTGAGTTTTTTATTGGTCATCTGTCCGACACTATTTATGCGGTAACTGACAATTTCATTATTTCTGCCGATGTCATTGTTGTAAACTACTATCATCTCATCTGCATTTAGGGCATAGGTAAATGATGAATACAATCCTTCATCGTCCATAGAGGCCTGATCTTTTCTAATAACTTGAGTCCATTCAATACTCCCATCCGCACGAACAGAAAACACCACAATATTATCGAAGTGATATTCTACTCTTCTATTAAAACTCTGCGTGAAATAATCATAATAAGAATACTCACTCAAATATGCAGCTTCAGCAATAATTACTGCGCCTCCATTATTTCTGAGGATTACTTTTTGTACGGGATAATTAAACAAGCTAATTCCGTTTCCATTATTTCGTTCACCAACTAATTTAATTTGATTATCACCAGTGATGGGATTCAAACTTAATTTTAGCTCATCAGGATTGTCTAAATTTAAAATGGCAAACAGTATTCCTGCTCCGGCAAAGGATTCTTTTTCAGAATAAAATCCTGTTACGGCAACTCTGTGATTTACTTTGTCGATCGCGAGCACCGCTTCACTCATATTCTTACCGACATCATTCACTTTGTAGTCTTTGAATTTATTAGATCCGGGTTGCAAGAGGAACAATTGAAATAAACGGAGTTTCTTTTTTTCTGAAACAGGATCTTTGGTGAGCAATTTCGCAAGCAATAAAAATTCATTTTGATCACTCAATGCAAGATCGGTAATATCTAAATCTTTATCTGCATAGGGAAGCCCTGCCGCATTAATTTTTAATGGTGTGTAAGTGGTATCGATACTTACGCAATGAATATTTTGAACGGCATCTAGGTCTTCTCGAAGATAAATCCCCAACAAATTTTTACTCGTGGAAAGAATAGAACGTGGCTTTTCAAAATCTCCAGGATGACTCGTTGTAAATGCTGCAATTTTTTTTCCTTGTACAAAAAGATTTCCTTTGGCATCATAAACATCTAGAAATAATTGCAAGGAATTATCCGACTTCGACCAATTACTTTCCATCACAAATGGTCGATCATTAAAAAATCCTACACTTTCAATAGTAGCCTCTTCAGGATGAGGGGTCAGTAATTTCGACCATCGGGGTTTCATATCAAAACCGAAATAACTGAGTTGATATTTCCTCGACTTCAATCCAATTCTATCTTTCTGTAAGAAAAATGAAAGGTTACTATGAAGCAAATAAAATCCATCTTCATCCTGACCGATTACCTTG
Organism: Bacteroidia bacterium; assembly: GCA_038320345.1. Classification (GTDB taxonomy): domain Bacteria; phylum Bacteroidota; class Bacteroidia; order AKYH767-A; family OLB10; genus JBBQED01. The sequence goes on along the minus strand of JBBQED010000008.1, from coordinate 114,649 downwards.
ACGTAATTTAATCCACTGGCTTCAATATCTTCCGGACTCATCGTCACTTTCTGCGCAAGTGTAATGCTGCCGAGGAGGATAAAAAAAAGTGTTATATAAATTCTGAATGTATACATAGTAAACATAAAGTTATTGAAGAAAAGGATTATTGATCTTTTCGTGTGCGATAGTTGTTGAAGGCCCATGTCCAGGATATACGGTAACTGCATCAGGAAGAATAAATAACTTTTCCCGGATGCTCTTCAAAAGTACTCTCATATCGCCTCCCGGTAAATCCGCTCTTCCAATACTTTCTCTGAATAAAACATCACCCCCAATCAAAATTAATTGTTGTTCATTGTAAAAACAAATACTCCCTGGGCTATGTCCAGGAGCAAAGATCATTTTTAAAGATTGGTTTCCGAAATTAATTGCACCACCTTCTTCCAGATTGATCGAGGGTTCCGGTGAAGGTTCCATATAAATTCCATACAAGGGTCCATATTGTGAAGTCGCATTCAATACCTCCACTTCTAAGGGATGTATTTCAGGTGTCAACTTAAAACTTTCGCCGATAAATTTATTTCCTAATACATGATCAATATGACAATGCGTATTGAGTAAATGAACGGGTTTCAATTCTTTTTCTACAATGAAATTGTAGAGTTCACTTTTCTCGGCCGGATCATAACATCCCGGATCAATAATTACACATTCTCCAGTTTCGTCATAAAGAACATAAGTATTTTCTTGAAATGGATTAAAAGTAAATTGTTCAAGCTGCATCATCTCAGGATTTTGGTTTTGTAGGTTTATAAGCAGAAGAGGCCAGAATAATCTGAGCATCCTGAATTTTGTATAGATCCTGAAGACTTACATTTTTATTATTCATCATATAAGAACGGATGATCTGCCAGCCTATGAATGCTCCAAGTTTTGCCGGAGCTTCTGTAGGGAATCCGCTAGTGGTCATTCCATCATTAATATACTTCATATATAATTTAGCATTCATGCTGTATAATAATTTTTGATCGATAAGAAATGCCCAGATCTTTTGTTCATTAGCATACGCCCATTCGATTTGTGAAGAAGTATAACCAATCTTTATGCTGTCATCTGTATCAGGAAGCAAGAGATCCAATGCATAGAGATTTTTTCCAGCGTAAATTATTTGAGATAAGCAATTCTTCTGTACGCTATCATTGTTGTATTCACTATCCAGCCATCCTCTTAATAAATCACTAGCCATATATTCTTTGGAGAATTTACGGGTCATATACCTCGGCATCTGAAGACTAGGATAATACTTGTAATCGTTTCCTAAATAGAAATGAAGTCCAATTCCAACAGCACTATCCATCGCCATGATATTACTTGTAAACGGAGAAACGTAGGTAATAATTTCAGGAATAATTTTTCCTGGAAAAATAGTAGCATAAATTTTGAAGGCAGGTGTTAATTCTTCTCGCATCCAGTCATCCTTATCAAACTTTGCCTGACAGGTTCCATACACTTCATTAATGTATTTATCATTGCGGTATTGATTGAGATTGAATGCGATATAAGCATCACTAGGGTTCGAAATCGTGGGCGGTAGAATCCCTGACAATCGGAAACACCATAAATCGAAAAATTTACCGTACTTCTCTTTTAATTGCTTGATTGTTAAGCTGTCAATATCGGCTTTGGGTTCAAAAACATCCTTCTCGAACCTTAAAAAGGTCAATTTTAATGGAGTTTCCTTGACTTCAATTTTATCAGGTTGGTTAGGCCTTTTTTTATCATTTCCACAGGAAACAAATGTGAGTAACCCAACAGAAATAATTATCCAAAACAGTTTTTTGTCTATCATTGCAGGGTCAAAACTACAATAACCATGAATAATCGCTTACTATTTTTATTAACGATCTTCCTGATTTTCGGAAAATCTCTGCAAGCACAAACTTCTGAACCTAGTTCAGATCAAAAATTTCACTTCGGATTTAAGATAGCGCCGACTTTAGCTTGGATGCATCCATTATCCAAAAGCGTAGAGAAAGATGGGGCAAAACTTGGCTTTTCCTATGGTGCCGTATTGGAGTTTAAAATTCAAGAAAACTACGCCTTTTGTACTGGATTACAGTCTAGTTACAGAGGTGGAGCAGTGATATTAAAGAAAGATGGTTTCTCCGAAAAAGCAACGTTTCGTTTGCAATATGTAGAAGTACCCATTACCTTAAAAATGAAAACTAATTCGTTCGATAAGATTAAATATTTTGGTCAGTTTGGCTTTATTCCTGGAGTCAATATCCGGGCAAAAGCAGATACAGATGCAGAGGATGATGTAGATGTGAAAGATGATATCAATGCATTTATGCTTTCATTATTGATTGCAGCGGGAGTGGAGTATACTATTTCCGGTTCCACTGTTGCAGTAGCATCCATTGAATTCAACAATGGGTTTCTAGATACTTTTCAAAGCAAAGATTACAAAGCAGGATCTAACTTCCTTGCGTTAAACATTGGGATTCTGTTCTAAACTGTTGTTTAAAGATTTTAAAACCCCTGATTCCCTCAGGGGTTTTTTTATGACCGGTATTAAAATCCCTAACTTTGTACCATGATAAAAATAGGCCTTGCTCAGCTGAATTACCATATTGGCAATTTTGATGCGAACGCGGAAAAAATCATCTCGGTTATTCAAAAAGCAGAGCAAGATCAAACAGATCTTGTGGTGTTCGCTGAATTAGCAATTTGTGGTTATCCTCCTCTTGATTTTCTGGATTACAAACATTTTATTGCCCGTTGTCAAGAGCAGATGGAACGTATTGCTTCATACTGCAAAAACACAGTCGCTATCGTGGGCGGACCAGCTATCAATCCTGATCCAAAAGGGAAGAATCTTTTTAATGCTGCATTTGTGCTGGCAGAAGGGAAAATACAACAGATCGTTTCTAAAACATTATTACCTACTTACGATGTATTTGATGAATACCGATGGTTTGAATCCAACCGTGAGTTCAAATGCATCACCGTCAAAGGAGTTCGGATAGCCCTCACCGTTTGTGAAGATCTCTGGAATATGGATGATGATCCGCTCTATACTTTTTGGCCCATGGAAGAATTGAGTAGGCAACAACCTGCTCTGATGATTAACATTGCAGCTTCTCCTTTTGATTTTCATCATGCTGATGATCGTAAAATTATTCTTCAGAAAAATGTGAAGCAGTATAAATTGCCACTCATTTACGTAAATCAAGTGGGTGCAAATACAGATATTGTTTTTGATGGCGGTTCACTGATCTATGATGAACAGGCTAATCTGGTTCTGGAATCCGCGTATTTCAAAGAAGAAATTTATGAGTGTGAGTTTCATCCGGAGTCAAAAAAAATTACTGTTGCTTCTTCCTCATCAACAGCACCACTTTCTAAGTTGGCACAGATTCATCAGGCATTAGTGCTAGGTATCCGTGATTATTTCGGGAAGATGGGATTTAAAAAGGCGATCCTTGGTTTGTCAGGAGGAATTGATTCAGCTGTAGTAAATGTACTAGCGGTGGAAGCGCTCGGTGCTGAAAATGTTCATGCCGTAATGATGCCCTCAGAATTTTCCAGTGCGCATTCTATCACCGATTCTGAAATCCTTGTTAAAAATCTAGGGTGTACCTCTGAGATTTTACCAATAAAGCCGATGTATGATGCGTTTCTTGCTGCACTGAAAAAGGATTTTGAAGGGACTCCTTTTAACGTGGCTGAAGAAAATATTCAAGCCCGTATTCGTGGTACTTCACTAATGGCAATTAGTAATAAGTTCGGATATATTTTATTGAATACAAGTAATAAAAGTGAACTCGCTGTAGGCTACGGTACTTTGTACGGAGATATGTGTGGTGGATTATCTGTCATTGGTGATTTGTATAAAACCGAAGTCTATGAGCTTGCTGAATATATTAATCGGGATGTCGAAGTTATACCTTCGAATATCATCACCAAAGCACCTTCCGCTGAATTGCGTCCCGGTCAAAAAGATGCCGATTCATTACCACCCTATGAAGTTCTAGATGCAGTGCTCTATCACTATATCGAAAAAACACAGGGCCCTGATCAGATCATTCAAGAAGGATTCGATGAAGCTTTAGTCATGCGTATTTTAAAAATGGTGAATAATAATGAATGGAAACGTTTTCAGTTTGCTCCCATTTTGAGAGTGTCAGGAAAGGCATTTGGCAGAGGACGACGGATGCCGCTAGTTGCAAAATATCTTGGTTGATTTATCTTAGATTTTCGAATCGCTTAAACTGGTCATGAAAAAATACATTTTATTCTTTCTCTTAATCTTTGCACAAAATGTGCAGGCACAGATCGATACTTTGTATTGTACATCTTATGCAAAATTAGTTACTGGTCGTTTGTATTTATCGCAAAAATATTCACGGTTGAATATTAGGAATAGTAAGGAGAATTACAATTTGGCATACTTGCCCAATACTAATTTAAATTTTGGAATTGGCGCAACTTATAAATGGGCAACATTAAATCTGGCTTACGGTTTTCCATTTATTAATCCTGACAGAGAAAAAGGGAAAACCAATTATCTGGATTTGCAAGCGCATTTTTATGGTTCAAAAGTAACTGTTGATTTTTTCGGACAATTTTACCGCGGTTATTATCTTAACCCAAAGGGTACTTTTGCAGATAAAGATCTTTATTACATACGTCCCGATATTAAAATTAATACCATTGGAACATCAGTGCAATATGTGTTCAACAATAAACGATTCTCTTACCGTGCGGCTTTTCTTCAAAATGAATGGCAACGTAAATCGTGTGGTAGTGTGATTGCTGGTGGAGAAATTCATTTTGGAAGTATCCAAGCTGATAGCTCCATTGTCCCTGCTCAAGCAAATCCTACCGGAACGATTAAACGAATGACACGTTTTAATTATTTTGAGATCGGCCCAAACATCGGATATGCCTATACGTTAGTTATCCATAAAAATTTCTTTCTCACTGGATCTCTCGCCTTAAGTTTTGATTACGTAACCAATACAGCTCTGGGTGATGATGTCCCAGTAAAAACTAATGGATTCAGCCCAAATACTTTTGTGAGATTTTTTGCGGGCTACAATTCTTCGCTCTACGCATTTAGTCTAAGTTTTGTGAACTCTGATGTTTCACTTTCAACTTCATCAGCAGCTACCTCTGTTGGAATCAGCACTGGGAATTTTCGTATGAATTATGTGAAACGTTTTAAGCCCGGACCAAGATCACGTCGTTTGTTAAAACATCTTTAAGGTGCAGAACGAGGCAGTAAATTTTTCCAATTTATTTATTCCCCAAAAATAACGATAGAGCCAATTTTTTTATCTTCCTCAACTTGTCTTAAAATAAAAAAACCGGAGTTTGATTTCCGGTTTTGTATTGTTAATAGATAAGTATCTGATCAGTGTATTTCCCAGATCTCTCTGCCTTGTAATAATTTGTCGAGATCACCTGCACCTTTCTTGCTAATGGCTTCTTCTACTTGTGCATTCAACATCTCTTCGTAACAAGGACGCTGTTCAACATAAAATGCTCCAAATGGGCGTGGGAAATGTTCTATGCCAGCTTCGTGACGATCGAAGAATCTAGATAAAATGCCTGCCTTCGCACGATCAGTTTCATCATGAATCCACAAGTCGTTGGCAGAATTTCCATTGGCAGTAAGGTCAACTATGACTGGCTTGAATCCTTCTAGTTTAATTCCTTTATCTTGATTTTGTCCGTAGATTAAAGGTTTGCCATGTTCAACAAACATAGCTTCTTCTTTCTTGGAAGATTTCTCCGTAAAGATTTCAAAAGCTCCATCGTTGAATACATTGCAGTTTTGATAAATCTCAAGGAAAGAAGTTCCGTTATGTGCATTTGATCTGCGTAACATTTCTTTGAGATGAACAGGATCACGGTCCATAGAACGCGCTATGAATGTACCTTCAGCTCCCATTGCTAATGCAAATGGATTGAAAGGATGATCGATCGATCCCATCGGAGTAGATTTCGTTACTTTTCCTTCTTCGGAAGTAGGAGAGTACTGACCTTTAGTGAGCCCGTAGATTTCATTGTTGAACAACAAAATATTTACGTTGAAATTTCTACGAAGCAGATGTATAAAGTGATTTCCACCGATCGACATAGCATCTCCGTCGCCGGTAACAATCCATACACTGAGTTCAGGGCGAATAGCTTTTAATCCGCTTGCTACAGCAGTAGCTCTTCCATGAATCGAGTGCATTCCATAAGTCTCCATATAATACGGGAAACGAGAAGAACAACCGATCCCGGAGATGAAGACGATATTTTCTCTTGCAATTCCTAACTCAGGAATTACTGTTTGTACCTGCTTCAGAATAGAATAGTCTCCGCAACCCGGACACCAACGTACTTCCTGATCAGTAACAAGATCTTTGCTCAACATTTTTGGAGCTTCAGGGCTTTGTGTATTTAGTTCCATCTTATGCGATGATGATGGTTTAGGGGATGCAATTAAGCAGCCGGGTTATTTTTTTAGTAATTCTTCTATTTTATCGAGGATCTCGAAAGTCGAGAAGGGCATTCCTTTGATTTTGTTTAAACCAATCGCAGGAACCATAAACTGATCACGGAGTAAACTCACGAGCTGTCCTGTATTCATTTCAGGAACTAATATCTGATCGAAGTTGTACAAGATTTCACCTAGATTTTTTGGGAACGGCAATAAATGACGAATCTGAATATGACTTACTTCATAGCCTTTAATTCGGGCATCGTTTGCAGCACCTTTGATAGCACCATAAGTTGATCCCCAACCCACGATGAGTAACTTTCCTTTTTCAGCTCCACTATCGAATGCTTGCAATGGAATATGATCAGCAATCTTCTGAACTTTTGCAGCACGCATTTTTACCATAAATTCATGGTTCTCCGGATCATAACTAATATTACCGGTTTCATGTTGCTTTTCTAATCCTCCAATACGATGTTCTAAACCTTTCGTTCCTGGAATTGCCCATGGTCGTGAAAGTTTAGCATCTCTCTTATACGGAAGGAATTTATCTCCATCGTTCTTTTCTTTGGTGAATTCAGTAACGATTGGCTTTAACTGATCTGCTTTAGGAAATCTCCATGGCTCAGAGCCATTTGCTAAGAATCCATCACTCAGAAAAATTACTGGAGTCATAAATTCTAAAGCAATTCTACAAGCTTCATAAACTGTTTCAAAACAATCTGCCGGTGACTTAGAAGCGATTACAGGAATTGGTGCTTCTCCATTTCTACCATATAGGGCCTGAAATAAATCGCTTTGCTCTGTCTTCGTTGGCAAACCAGTAGATGGACCACCACGTTGTACATTGATAATTACGAGTGGAAGTTCCAGCATCAATGCAAGTCCCATCGCTTCAGCTTTAAGTGCAATACCAGGTCCAGAGGAAGCAGTAACTGCAAGCTTACCACCGAAAGAGGCTCCGATTACAGAACAGATGGCTGCAATTTCATCCTCCGCTTGATAAGTTCTAATGCCAAAGTTTTTGTACTTCGCTAATTCATGTAAAATGTCAGACGCAGGTGTGATGGGGTATGTTCCGAAAAACATGTCGAGTCCGCATTTTTGTGAAGCGGCTATCAGTCCTAATGCAGTAGCTTGATTTCCCATGATGTTCCGGTAAATTCCCGGAGGCATTGGAGCAGGATTTACAGTATAACGAGTGGTGAAAGTTTCACTGGTATCACCAAAATTATATCCAGCACGCAAAACTTTTAAGTTCGCATCCAATATATCCGGCTTCTTGCTGAACTTTTCTTGCAAGAATTTTAATGTGAATTCCATTTCACGATTATACATCCAATAGAGGAACCCGAGCACAAACATATTTTTTGCACGATCGATTTCCTTAATCCCTAATCCTGATTCGGTCAATGCAGCACGAGTCATTTTAGTGACATCCAAAGTGATCACCGTAAAGGAATCAAGTGTTCCGTCATGCAATGGATTTGCACCATCTGGATAATTGGCAAGTCGTAAATTTTTAGGATCGAAGCCATCAGAATTAGCGATAACGGTACCGCCTTTACGAACATGCCTCAAATTGGCTTTAAGTGCAGCCGCGTTCATCGCTACCAACACGTCACAGGCATCACCCGGTGAAAAAATATTAACACTTCCAAAGTGAAGCTGATAACCAGAGACTCCCGGAATCGTTCCCAAAGGGGCGCGGATTTCAGCTGGGAAATCTGGAAACGTACTTAAGTCGTTTCCAAATAAAGCTGCGGTATTGGTAAATTGGGTGCCGGTAAGTTGCATTCCATCCCCGGAATCTCCGGCAAATTTGATGATCACCTGGTCAAGAACCTGGTTCGTTGTATCCATAATTCTAAATTTCTGCTGAAAGGTAATAATAACAAAAATACAGATTTTTTTAGCGGGATTTTTTCTTGAATTCTAAGGAGTTGTGAAGATCATGATTAATTCAGGCTTCTTTAGTTCTGCTTGATTATCAGTTAAAAAGATTCCAAATTGAGGAGGGTTAGTACCTCTGTTTGTGAATGATAATGATCTAAGTACAAGTTGACACCTGATTGAAAGCTTCTTTTGGGTTAATAAATACTACTTTAAACACTGACCTGCGCATCAAACAAGATCGACTCCCCATAAAAAACCCGGCTTACGGGCCGGGAGTAACATTCTGCAGGGCTACTGCTCATTATGAATGGTGATCGATATATTGACTCAATTCGTGGATACTGCTTTCAAAGGTGAACTGATTGTAAGTGAGATAGTAGTTGCTAGGATCTACGGTGTACCGATATGCAAATTTTGCGAGTTCTAGTTTGGTAGTTTCAAAGGTCATTAGATCCATGAGTTCGGCAACTTGCCTAGTGCTTACCAAATTATTACTAATTACTTGTTTTGCAATATTTAATCGGGTGCTTTCAAAACTCTTGCTCGCAATAGTAGCTTTCAAAGATTCGAAATTTACACAAGACATTTCTATTGGCAATGGAGCAGGAGTATAGTTTGGATAATAAGGAGCATAGACAATAGGCTCTTCAAACTTTTGGGTCACCCGCACAACTTTCAAAGCATGATTTTTTGTGATCATCGTATTAATCAAAGCTGAAGGAAGTACGTCAACAAATCCGCTGAACATCAAACGTGGTGAGTTATTAGGGTAGTAATAATTGTTTTCTGCTACTGCCCAAACCATCAGTCGGTGACGGCCAGGTTGAATATCATTAATAATAAATTTGGTAGTAGGGGTATTGTAACTGTAATTGTCGAATTCAACGATGACAGGATGAAAGTCGTGAAGACGAACGGTAAGATCTGAAAGCTGATGGTTAGCGTTTGCTTTTCCCAGAACCAGCATACTAATTGCGAGCGTAAAAATGTACTTTTTCATAACAGTTCCTCCTTTAGTTTAGTTAGATGAATGAGGTAATGCTAAGCCGGAAACAAGCCTTATGCCAGAAAAAACCAATACTAATTGGAGTTCATGAAGGCTTCATAAAAATAGAAGGCAGGGATTTCACCCGTTCCATGTTCAAAAATGCAAATGAAATGGAATTAAACTTTCAGCAGATTGAAGTAGATAAGATCAGAAAGAAAAAGAAAAAATAAATAATTAGCAGCCTCTTTTTCCTTATCGAGAAGCGGTATCTTTTTTCTTCTTCCCTGAAAATTGTTCTGAAAACTGCGTGTAAAGTACGATGGCCGAAGCAACAGTAATAATAGCTATAGAAGGAAACATTTTTTTGTCAATTTACAGCCACAAAGATCGGAATTAAAATTCGGAGAACCGAAAAATTGTCTAAAGAAATTGTTAAGATTTAAACAGATTTTTGTTAATGAAAATATAGAAATAGTTTGAAGATTGTTCTAGAATTAAGGGAGTATTTCAAAAATTGCTTCCTAAATTAAATAGAACCCATTCTGAATGTTTAACTTCAATAGATCAATTATTTTTTCTTCTTGGCAACGGCTTTTGTTTTAACAGCCTTTTTAGTTTTTACTCTTTTCGATGGAGATTTTACTTTTGTTTTTGCCTCTTTTGCTTTTGCACGTTTCTCTTTTTCATCTAGTTTCATCTTATCATAGAGATGCTTTGTTTTACTGAGGTTTTCCCAGTAATCCTGACCATAATCTACTAAGATTTCTTCACTAGGATGAATTGTGCGAGTGGCAACGATAAAAACTTTTTTCTCTCCGTTTCGTGATTTAATTTCATACTGAGCGTTGTTACGCAAGGTTGCCACACGTCCAACACCTTTTGCATCGTTCGCATATCGCCCCATCGCCATCGGTGTGAAGTAAGCATCCACACAACGGTTTTTGGTGATGAAAAAAACATAACCTTCATGTCCTTCGTTAGCACGTCGAACACATTCTGCCCAGGTTACAATTTCACCTTCGTATTCACAAACAATATCACCACGAGTTAATTTTTGTTTGGTAAAGAGCCCTTTGCCGGCTCCTGGAAGATTGCTTTTTCTTAGATATAACATAAATACACGTTCTTGAACGGTCGGCAAAGATAGAACATCCACTGATGCAAGGAAAAGATCCTTTGAATCTTTAGCACACTATTCTGAATGCAGACTTATATTCTACATGAGCAATCAGTACTGCTTAAAAGTTTTAGCGTAAAGTTTCACCATCAAGATTTACTTTGATTGGTTTTCATTTCAACATATTGTTGCCAGCAGATTACACCAATTCCTGATGTGATGATAATAATAGAGATCGTTAACATAGCTTTTGTTTTTGTTACAGAACAAAGGTCAGTGCAGATCGCTCCTTTACTGCTTAACTTTTGGTCAATTGAGGAAGGTAAGGGGTGAAAATGCCTTAAAATGGTGACTGATTCCATACCCAGACTTTAAAGCTTAATATTTATTGATCTAGGTTGATTTTAGCTAAAAATATTTTTGAAAATACTGAAAATCAATACTTTAATAAATTTTAAGTAGGGTTTACGAATGTCTGAGTCTCCGTTTTTTCAAATTGCAACATCCTTTCAAGGAGGCTATAGGCTTCACGAATACTATCAACTTGAAATAAGGTCAGACTAAGTTTTCCCTTGTCTTCTTTCATTTTACAGAGTCTCGGGTTAGCCTGTACAAATCTTAATAAAGAAGCGAAGAGAGGACTTTGGAAATAAGCCGATTGAGGATTGTTGACGAAATAGGTTTTTAAGGTTCGATTTTTCAAAACAATTTTTTCAAATCCTAAAGCTCTTGCTTTCCATCTTAAGCGAATAGTGTTCATTAATTCCGCTGCTTGATACGGTAATGGTCCGAAGCGATCTTTCAGTTGATTTGCAAATGCTAAGAGTTTTTCTTCGGTTTCAATTTCATCGAGTTCTTTATACAAACTAAGTCGTTCGGCAATGTTTTCGATATACTCTTCAGGAATTCTCATTTCCAAATCAGTATCAATCTGGCAATCTTGAACAAATTTCGGTTCGGCATCTGCTGGAAAGAGACCTTTGAAATCTGTTTCTTTTAATTCCTGAATGGCTTCATCAAGAATTTTATGATACATTTCAAAACCAATCTCAGAAATAAAACCGCTTTGCTCTCCGCCTAAAAGATTTCCTGCGCCACGAATATCTAGATCTTTCATAGCTACATTAAATCCGCTACCTAATTCTGAATGTTCTTCAATAGCTTTTAATCGTTGACGAGCTTCAGAGGTTAATACAGTGAGTGGAGGTGCGAGTAAATAACAGAAGGCTTTTTTATTCGATCTTCCCACACGTCCTCTCATCTGATGCAAATCGCTGAGTCCGAAATTCTGAGCATTATTAATGATCATCGTATTTGCATTACTGATATCTAAACCAGATTCAATAATGGTTGTCGCTAATAATAAATCTGATTCGCCTTCTACAAACTGCATCAATACGTCTTCCAGTTTATCTCCATCCATCTGCCCATGTCCAATTCCAATCCTGATATCTGGACACAACTTCTGAATTTTAGCAGCCATATCGTGAATGTCATGCACTCTATTGTGCACAAAGAATACTTGACCTCCTCTGGATACTTCATATTCGATCGCATCACGAATCAAATCATCATTAAAAACATGTACTTCTGTAGTTACTGGGTGACGATTGGGAGGTGCTGTATTGATGACCGACAAATCACGTGCGCCCATCAACGAAAATTGTAAAGTACGGGGTATAGGCGTCGCCGTTAGTGTGAGAGTGTCTACATTTACTCGGAGGCCTTTCAGTTTTTCTTTAGAGGAAACACCAAACTTCTGTTCTTCATCAATGATCATTAGTCCAAGATCCTTGAACTTTACATCCTTACTCAGAATTCGATGCGTACCGATGATGATATCGATTTTTCCTTCTGCCAACCGTTTTAACGTTTCCGTTTGTCGCGCTGCGGATTTAAATCGGTTAATGTAATCTATGGTACATGGAAAATCTTTTAAGCGTTCTTTAAAAGTGCGATAATGTTGCATGGCAAGAATTGTAGTGGGAACGAGAATCGCCACTTGTTTTCCATCTGCCGCAGCTTTGAATGCCGCACGAATTGCGATCTCCGTTTTTCCAAACCCAACATCACCACAAATCAGACGATCCATAGGATAATCTTTCTCCATGTCTTTCTTTACATCAATTGTCGATTTCACTTGATCGGGAGTATCCTCATACATAAAGGAGGCTTCCAATTCCGTTTGCATATAAGAATCTTGAGTGAACGCAAATCCTTTTTGTGCTCGGCGTTTTGCATAGAGCGCAATTAGATCTTTTGCAATATCCTTAACTTTTTTCTTAGTCTTTTGCTTCAGCGTATTCCACGCGGAGGAACCGAGTTTATTTAAATTAGGCGCAGTTCCATCTTTACTTGTAAATCTTGCAATCCTATGTAAAGAGTGAATACTGATATACAAAATGTCATTGTCTTTGTAGATAAGACGAATAGCTTCTTGTGGTTTATCATTCACCATTAAAGTTTCCAGTCCAGCAAATCTTCCTACTCCATGATCAATATGCGTGATGAAATCACCTGGCTTGAGACTATATATTTCCTTAAGCGTGATGGCCTCACTTTTACTATAGTTTTTCTTTAACCGGAAGCGATGATAGCGATCGAATACCTGATGATCCGTATAACAAACCAATCGTAAATCTTGGTCGATAAATCCCTGATGTAATGCAGTCAGTATGGTATGAAACTTCAATTCCTGGCCTTTGAATGCATCTGGTCGAGGTAAGTCAGAAAAAATAGTGTACAATCTTTCTGCTTGTCGTGCAGAATCTGAAAATAACAAATTCGTAAGACCTTGCTTTTGATTTTTGTACAGATCAGCAAGGAGTAAAGTAAAGTTTTTGTTAAAATGAGGTTGTAAAGTAATATGATAAAGTATTCCTGCATCTGGATTAAAGTGCGTTTTATGTCCGAACTCTACTACAATATTATTTTCCAGTTTAAATTCAACCTGACTAACTGTATCAAATAAATCAGCAACTGTTCTGATTAATTGTTCTTCTTCAATCATCACAGTTTCCCCATATCGTTCTTCCACTTTCTGCAAGGAACTTTCTATTGCATTGAGAGTATATCCGAGATCACGAGCGTAAACAACAGTGTCGGAAGGAATAAAATCAAAAAATGATTCATGTGCTTCTGTTACCATTCCTGACTGAATATTAGGAATGATGGTGACGAATCCCATTTGTTGTTCTGACAGTTGAGTAGAGGGATCGAAGGAACGAATGGATTCTATTTTTTTACCATAGAATTCAATCCGGTAGGGGAGTTCATGAGCGAAAGAATATACATCGATGATTCCACCACGGATGGCAAACTGACCGGGCTCATACACGAAATCATTTCTCTCAAATTTATTTTCTTGTAAAAATTCAGTGAGGAATTCTACTTCCAGCCCTTCACCAACTTTTACCTCCATCGTATTGCGCTCTAGTGATTTTTTGGTCACCACCCGTTCATGAACGGCTTCGGGATAAGTAATCACTAAAAAGTGTCCTGGATTTTTACTGATCCTGGTCAGTACTTCTGCTCTTTGCAAAACCAAACTATTATCAGGCTGTTCCAACTGATAAGGTTTTTTATAGGAAGAAGGATAAAGTAAGGCTTTCTGATTACCTAAAATATTTTCCAGATCATTCTGAAAGTATGCGGCTTCTTCACGATCACCAAGGATAAAAAGGGCAGGATGAGCCATTTCTTGATATAGCGCTGCCAGCACCATCGCATCAGCCGAACCAACCAATCCTTCCAGATGGATTCTTTTCGCTGATCTGCTGGTGAGAAGTTTTATCAGTTGGCTAGTGTTCCCATGCCTCCTGTAAGAATTCAATACTGCCGATAAGTCCACTACAAATAATTCTTTGCAAAGTTAACGAAAGCACAACGGACAGGGTCAGGTTTAGTTCATGAAACCCTTAAAAATAATCTAGTCTTAGAATTTTAAAACTAAATCATCCGTAAGCAGGGCAATTCGCTTTTTTCTTGCGTTTACCTCCCGATCGTCCATTACTGTTTTTGTTGCCTCCTGAACCTTTACCGTGAAAAACAGGTCTCCATATTATACTGATTCCTAAATGGGTGAAGCTGTCATTATCTTTTGGATCACCTCTGCCAAATCCTTCTTTTGGATAACCGGTAGCTAAATTGGATGCCAATTCAACGGCAAGTGGACCGTTTGGAGTAGCGGCAAGTTTGGTAGAATCAGCATAATCACTACTTAAGTCATCCAAATGATCAAAGAAGGTAAAGTGATTTGCAACTTCCAATCGGATGGCAAAAGATCTGGAGAGCTGTGTTTCAATTCCAACTCCAAAAGGCAATGAAATCTGATAGAGTTTATAAGGTTTCGGATTTCCATCACCGTTGATGAATTGTCCTTCGGTGCCGAGCGGTTGCAATTCCACCAGCTCACCATTAAGTTTTGCTTTAGGGTTGTGATGAAAATATCCAATTCCTGCAAATAAGTAAGGACTGAATCTCCGCGGTTTATTTCTACCGCCATATCCTAAAGGATGATAATTCACTCTTGCAGAAATTTCTCTTATTTGAGAAACGAACGAGAGATTTCTTTTCAGGTTAAAACTTTGTATTGCGAGAGAATCAGCACCTGCAATTTTTCCTGCAAGAAATCCTAGTTCAGCATCGAAGTAAGGATTGATCGTATAGATGAGTCCTCCATTAAAATAATACCGGAATAATTTCGGATGTGTTAATAGCCGATCATTCATATCCCCATAATACCAATTGGTGCCACCTCCGATAAATAATCCTAATCGTGACTGAGCATTCAACATGTTAAAATACATGCTGCAAAAACATAATACACTAAAAAACAATTTAAATTTATTCATTTCAATTTTTCATGCTGATGAATTATACGATAGTCACTAAATTTTTTCCAGTCATTTCAACGGGAACCGGAAGATTCATCAGGTGAAGAATTGTAGGCGCAATGTCAGCTAAACGTCCCGGAGTGAGTTGGAATTTTTCATCATTATCTACTAAAATGCAAGGCACAAGGTTGGTAGTATGCGCAGTGTTCGGACTCCCATCAGGATTGACCATCATATCTGCATTTCCATGATCTGCAAGGATAATGAACGCATATTGTTGAGAAAGGCCAGCAGTAACAACTTCTTTGAGGCACTGATCAACAGTTTCTATCGCTTTTATTGCAGCACTAAATACTCCAGTGTGGCCTACCATATCGGCATTCGCAAAATTCAGACAAACGAAATCTGTTTCCCCTTTCAGCAATTCTTTTACTATTGCATCTTTCACTTCGGGGGCACTCATTTCAGGCTGCAAGTCATACGTTGCAACTTTCGGCGAAGCAACCATGATTCTTTGTTCACCTTTAAAAGGAACCTCTCTTCCTCCAGAGAAGAAAAAAGTAACATGGGGATATTTTTCGGTTTCAGCAATCCTAATTTGTAGCTTGTTTTGCTGCTCTAGAACTTCTCCAAGAGTATTAACTAAATTATCTTTTTCGAAAATGATATCTATATTTTTGAAAGTATCATCATACCGCGTCATTGTGACATAATGCAGATTGAGTTTGTTCATCTGCATTTCCGGTTTGTTATCCTGCGTTAAAACTTCGGTGATCTCGCGGCAACGATCTGTTCTGAAATTAAAACAAATGACTACATCATTTTCAGCGATAACAGCTAAAGGTTTATTATCATTTCCATTTACAATAATTGGTTTGATGAATTCATCTGTAACATGATTATCATAAGATTGTAGTAGTGATAATTCCCAATCATGAGTTTGTACGCCTATTCCATTTACCAGTGCATCATAAGCGATTTTCACCCTCTCCCAACGTTTATCACGATCCATCGCAAAATATCGTCCGGTGATGCTAGCTAATTGTCCGCCGCTAGATTTGAGGTGCGTATTTAGATCTTTTAGAAAGCCTAAACCGCTTTTGGGATCCGTATCTCTTCCATCCGTAAAAGCATGTACAAAAACTTTTGAGACACCATTTTCACTTGCGAGTGAACAAAGCCTTTTTAAATGATTAATATGAGCATGTACGCCACCATCAGAAACAAGTCCGATAAAGTGAAGGTTACAATTTCTTTCTTTTGCAATCGTAAAAGCATTAATTAATTCTGGCATTTTATCCAACGTATGTTCACGAATGGATTTATTAATATTTGCAAGTTCTTGCCACACGATACGTCCTGCACCTAGATTAAGATGACCAACTTCAGAGTTCCCCATCTGTCCTTCAGGCAATCCAACATCTTCGCCAGAGGCAACCAAGGTAGAATGTGGATAGTTCTGCATCAGACTATCTACAAAAGGAGTATTCGCCTGACTAATAGCGTTTCGTTTCGATTTTGCAGCTAGTCCCCATCCATCTAAAATAATTAATGCTACTTTTTTCATAATACAGTTACCCTAGATCAATAATAAAATTAATTGCTACAAAGTTAGGGTATTGATGGAACTCTGATCAAGATAATTATCATATTGCAGGGAAGCGGATCTCAAAAACAGTCCCTTCAGGATGATTTGCCCTGACAGTGATTTTTCCTTTGTGAAGATTTACAACATGTTGCACGATAAATAGTCCTAAACCAGTCCCCTTCGTTTTGCGTGTATCCTCATTGCCAATGCGGTAAAATTTTTGAAAAATCTTCGTCCGTTCTCCGTCGGGAACCCCAATTCCTTGATCTCTGACTGTTAGTATTGATTCGTGATTAGTTCTGCTCAAGTTTACCTCGATGCTTGTGCCTTTAGGAGAATATTTCTCAGCATTCTCTAGCAAATTGTTGAGCATCGACATCAACGCAAGCTTATCGCCTTTTATACTGATGCCAGGAGTGATCAAGTGATTGAATTCATGTACGTGATCTTGGCGTTCAATAAAATCACATACAATCTGATGTGTGAATTCTGAAAAGTTGATATTTTCATAATAGAGATCATAGTTTTTACTTTCCAGTCGAGATGCCATCAATGCATTTTCTACCAGTAGATGTATACGATCTGTTTCTATCAATGCTCTACGAACTACCTGATTTCTTTGTTCAGGTTCTAAATTCCTTTTCTGAATAGTTTGCAAATTTAATTTGACAGCAGCAAGTGGAGATTTAAATTCATGCGTGATAGACAGCAGAAAATTTTTCTGTTGACGTGCAAGTTGAAATTCTCTATTAAAGGCTACTCGTGTACGATAGATTCCGAACATCAGTAAACTCATAAAGACAGCTCCTTCTCCCAATACCATTGCCCAACGCTTTTTCAGTTGATCATCTAATAACGTTTTCTGATTGCGGAGTGATTGTGGATCTTCATATTGATGCTCACTGAGATCAATACGGTAGGTATATACTTCCTTATTTAAATCAATGAGCAGATAGGCCCACCATGTAAATTGAAAAAAGACGTATAGTACTAAGATGTAAAATAAAGCTAGCGGTCGTGCCATTTCAGTTGCAGTATACGCAAATGTAATGGATACAATTTGTTAATCTTAATGATGGAGAGTACAGAACTGAAAAGAAAGGGATCGTTTTACTCTACGTCTACATTCGTTGTATTGCCATCTACAGATTGAATGATTTCCCATGATCCGTCAATTTTCTGATGCTCAATCAGATAATAGTCGACACCACTGTTCCATTCAGTGTATTTGGTCCATCTCAGCAGCACATGATTATCGATAGCTTGACCCTGTAAAAAGATGGAGGACCCTAATTTACTGTCGAGTCCGTTAAGATTGCAGTCGTTGAGGGGAATCACCTTGTAGTAATATTCTTTTTCATTGACATCTACCTGCATATCACTAAAACTAGTAGCAGGAGCAGCAACAGACGCAATGAGATTATAAGTTATCTGATCTTCAGATCTTAAAATTAAGTACGAAGCAACTCTTTCAGGATGAATCACAGGTTCTAGCCACTCCGTTAACACGTATTCGTTATTAACTACTGTTGACCGAACAACTTTAACGATTTGACCCAGCATAGGATTTTCTGGTCTTGAAACAGAAGTATCACTTTGTGACGTCCACGTGTTTCCGCATAAATCCGTTGCAACAACTCTGTAAGCATAATCAAAAGGACACATTAAAGTAGTATCAAGATAATTCAATGTGGTAGAAGGGAAAATTCCTATTTGTTGTGAGATCCCCGTCGAGATTTCCGTTCTAGAGAGTTCGTACGTTCCAACACTACATCCCAAATATGGTGTCCAGGATACTGCAATATTTAATCCCGCTTTTGTGGCAGTGATATTAACGGTTCTAAACGCAGTTAAACTATCTAACGGTAAGGCATAATCACAAAGGTCGGTAGTCTGAAGTTTATAAGTGTAAAAATTATTTCTGGTATCCAGACTTGTATCTATATATGTTGATGTTGGCGCTGTACTAGCATTAATAGGATTACTATCTAGGAAAATTTGCTGATATACACCTGTTAGGGTATTGTAACGATAAAGGGTATATGATTTTAGATCAGGAACAGCACTATTGGCCCAAGTTATTTCAACGCGGGAGTCATCTAACACAGTTGCAGTAAATACTTGATCAGCCGGAGGCGGAAGTGTGTCGAAGATCTCAATATAGGCTAACGAATTAATGAAGTCGGAACAACCATTCGCATTGGTAACAGTTAACGATACATCATATATTCCGGGATTCAAAAAGACGATGGCGGGATCAGCTACTTTAGAACTATCTGAACCGAATGTCCAATTATAAGTTGCATTTTGTGTAAACCCCGACTGATTGATAAATAATATTGTAGTTCCTGCACAAGCTTGTTGTGTACTTGCCGAGAACAATGCTTGAGGAGTTTGCAACACATCAATAGGAGGCATGCTTAATGTGTCCGTACATCCATTCGCAGCATAAGCAATTAATTGCGGATTAAATACTCCACCCGACGTAAACGTATAATTAGAATTAGCAATTAAACTGCTATCACCATTTCCGAAATTCCACTGGTAGTTAATTCCACCACTACTTGAATTTGTAAAATTAACCGCTAAAGGCGAACATCCTGTACTATCACTAAATGTTCCTGAAGCTGTTGGAGAGGGTAGAATGTTTATGCTCGTTTGAATACTATCACTACATCCGTTACTATTGGTAATGACTAATTGAACCGAATACATTCCGCTTGAAGGATAAGTAGTTTGAAAAGTATTTGCATTGGAAGTATTACCATTGCCTAATGTCCAGTTGTAAGAAGGATTTTGAGTTAGTGAAGAGGAACTACTTAGCGTTAACGTAGCGGGCTCACAAATTACTGTGTCAGATGCTGTAATCGCTGCAGTTGGAGTTTGTAATACATTTATTGTAGTCGGTAAGTCAAAGGTATCTCTGCAGCCGAATTGTGTAATCGCAACAACATAGGGCTGATACAATCCACCAGAAATATAAGTATGTGTAGGATTATCAATGTTGCTCGTATCACCATCACCAAAATTCCAGAGATAAATACTTGCATTTTGTGAAAGATTTGTAAAGCTAGTAGTGTAAAAGGAACACCCTGTGGAGTCCGTCACACTTGCACTTGCTACAGGATTGGAGTGAATCTCTACAGGCACCGGATACGTGAATGAAGAAGTACATCCCAATGAATCAAGTGTTATCAGTGTAACTACGTAAGTTCCTGTATCCTGGTAGGTATGATTTGGATTTTGTTGATTACTGATAAAGCCATCGCCGAAGTTCCAACTCCAAGTATTTGCATTAATAGAAGAATCAACAAATACAGCAGTTAAGTTTTCACATCCTAGCGTTGAGGAAATGCTGAAGTTAGCATAGGTTCCTGGAATATTGATGTAATCGATTTTAGTCAATGTGTCACTGCAACCAAAAGAGTTGGTAGCAATTAGTTGAATCGTATAATATCCAGGGATGTAATAAATGTGAGAAGGAGTAGTGTTGGCCGAAGTTCCTCCGTCACCAAAACTCCATAAATACGAAGCGGCATCTGCAGAAGTATTGATGAAATTGATAGCAGTTGGCGAGCATCCTGCAATTGTAGGAGAATAAAAGTCTGCATTAGGAGTATCTATGGTAACCATAGCAGGATATGAAATGGTATCGATACAGCTACCGGGGAATGTTGCAATTAAGGTTACCGTGAATGCTCCATCAGTTGTATATGTATGCGTGGGGTTCTGAAGAGTAGAAGTAGTTCCATCACCGAAATCCCAAATCCAGGTGACAGCTTGTGTAGAAAGACTATTGAAATTAGCGGTATGAGGAATACATCCAGTAGGTGCGTCAACGGAAGCACTAGCAGCATAGTAATTGATATTATTTGCTGAATAAGTTCCGGTACATCCATTAGCATCTGTGATGGTAAGCGTAACAGATCCTGTAGGTGCAGTAGTATAGGTGTGAACTGGATTTTTAAAGTTCGATGTTGTCCCATCTCCGAAGTCCCAGAACCAAGAAATTGCAGTAGGGCTTAAATCCGTAAATGTAGTAGTCACCGGTAAACATTGTCCGTTGCTGACAAAACTAAAATTGCATACCGGTGCTACAACGGTTATGTAATTATTTTTTACTTGTTGTTTTGAACATGGACCAGCAAATGCAGTCAATGTTACTGTGAATGTTCCTGCCGTGGTATAAGTATGTAAGGGAATACTATCTGTTGAAGTGGTTCCATCACCAAAATCCCAGAGGTAAGAAGTTGCATTCTGACTATTATTCGTGAATTGAACTGATGTGTTTAAGCAAGCAGTTGTATTGCCAGTTGAACTAAATGAGGCAATCGGATCATAAACTGATATAGGTGTTGCAAGATTAAAGGTGTCTTTACATCCTGAAGTATCGGTGGTGATTAAAGTTGGCGTATAGATTCCTGCACTTGCATATACGTGAGTTGGATTTCTGATGATACTATTGGTGCCATCACCAAAATACCATCTTACTAAAGTGAACGCACTTGAGTTTAATAATGTAAACTGATTGATACTTCCTTTACAAACTTGATTGGTATCAACAACCATCGGATTTACATTTCCCACGGTTACCGTAACTGATTTTGAAGTTACGCAACCTGCACCAATGGTCATTGTAAGAGTTACTATATATGTTCCAGCAGTCTGGAAAATGTGTACTGGGGCTGGAAGTGTTGAAGTTGTTCCATCACCAAAATCCCATGAATAGGCAACAATATTTGGAGTGTTAGTAGAAAATCCAACCGTATAAGGTTTGCATCTGCTGATATAATTAACGAGCAAAGGCTGGGGATTATATGCGATTACATTTACGATCGCAAATGGATTAAATGCCTGTGAACAACCTCCGGGCATCGAGGTATTCAACGTTACAGTATATAAACCAGTATTCGGATAAATTACCGATGGGTTTTGGACAATAGAAGACGATCCATTACCAAAGTTCCAGTTCCATGTTGTACTTCCAATGGTAGGATCAACAAATCCATAAGGTTCACCCTGACAAACCGGAATTGTATCTGGAACTGTATATGGAATTGTGCCGGGAACTACATGAACATAATTACCTCGATAAAACGTGTCGATACATCCAAATGTATTAGTGATGATCAAGTAAACATTATAGTTTCCAAGTGCATTATACGTATGCGACGGACTTTGTAAAGTTGAAGTTGTTCCATCGCCGAAATTCCAAAACCATGAAGCAATATTTGTGGGTGATCCCAGCGCGGTAAATTGTACCGACATACCAGGACATCCTGTGAGTGGTGTACCCGAGAAATTTGCATTCGGAAGGTATACTCGAATAAAATTTGGTTTATTCAATATCGTCTCACAACCATTAGCGGAGTACACATGCAGTTTTACATTAAAAACTCCTCCTAACACATAAGTATGCGAAGGATTTGCTAATGTTGATGTTCCTCCATCCCCAAATTCCCAGAGGTAACTTGCACCTCCTGAACTCGAATTCGTAAACTGAGCAGCATAGGGAGCACATCCTGTATCTTGCACAACACTGAACGCGGCAACAGGAAGTGGATCTACAATAATTAATCCTGGAAGAGTTAAAGTACCATTACATCCACTTAAAGTGGTTACGGATAAAGTAATAGTATAAGTACCAGGAGTAGTATAGGTTGTGGATGGGTTTTGTATGGTTGAAGTATTGCCATTTCCTAAATTCCAATTCCAACTTGTTGCATTTGGAACAGTACAATTAAAAGTTACCGGCATCGGTCCACATCCTGCTGTATCTGTCATCGTAAATGATGGAACCAGACTGTTTCCAATACTGATATAATTTGGTTTTACTAAAGTATCAGAGCATCCATTAGCATTGGTAACTACAAGTGTGATAGAATAAGTTCCAGGATTAGTAAATTGATGTGCAGGATTTTGTTGTGTAGAAAATGTTCCATCTCCGAAATTCCAATTCCAGGAAGTTGTTCCTGCTCCTGTTGCACTAAAACTAAAAATGGTTGTAATGTCACAAGAAGAAGTCTGACTTACATTAAACGAAGCTTTTGGTTTAGCCAGAATAGTAAGAATAGCATTTTTGATGATGATATCTTCACAGCCATATAAATTACTGGCAATAAGTTTTACGTTATAATTTCCAGGATTAAGATAGGTATGTGTTGGATTGTTAAGCGTGGAGGTGCCACCATCGCCAAAGTCCCATGTATAAGTATTTGAAAAAGAAGAAGTGTTTGTAAATGAAATGATATTGACATCTTCACAAGCACTGTTTGGACTAACCGTAAAATCGGCCACCGGATCATTTACCACAGTGACAGTAATAGAAGCAGTATTTTGTACTCCACTCGCAGAAGTAACAGTTAATGAAACGGTATATGTTCCAGAAGAAAGAAAAACAGTACTTGGATTAGGGATGGTTGAACTATTGGAATTTCCGAAGGTCCACTGATAACTTACTGCGCCGCTCGAGGTACTGTTAAAATTTACCATCAACGGAGCACAGCCTATCGTTTTGTCGGCTGTAAACGAAGCTACTGGTGTTTGAGCCTGGACGGAATGGAAAATAGAAAGCAGGAGGAATACAAGTAGGCAGGAAAAATTCCGATATTTAAACGGATGGTCCATGAAGATCCTGCGGAGTTTTGGTTTTGTTGAAAGTGTTCACTGCTAAAACTATATCTGGTAAATCAAAGCCTTTTATTTCTCTCCCTCGCCTTGTGCGTAGTTGTTGAAATTGGAAGCTTGATTGATTACTGAGTTTACTGCACTATAAAGTTGAGTGCCTTCTTTCGTGATTTTCTTTACACGGTAAAAAGCAAATCCTGTAGGAGGTGTTTGATCAATCCAGCTATAATACAATTCTATTTCAGCACCGATACCTTCTTTAACACCTACTGATTGGAATTCTTTTCCATCAGCAGAACGTTCCACGACATAAACACAATCTTCAGGTTCGTTTTTGGAGGTCCAGCTCACGAATACTTTTCCAGTATTATAAATGGTATTGTAGTTATAAATATTCATTGCTGCTTGATTATTAGCAGTAGTGGCCATCACATTATTTGGATTGGTTTGAGCCATTCCTGTACCTGCAGCGGCAATCAGAATTAGAAATACAATTGCTTCAACGAGGAACAAAAATTTGAATGCTGATCCTTGCTGTTCATCACGATTGAAGTAACGCTTAGGTTTAGAATACATCATCATCCTGTTTTCACGGATGGTTTTGTAGAAGTCTTCTGAGTGCGTAGTGTGTTTCATGGTCTTTACTTCTTATTGGGTTATATGCAATATATGGGCACTGATACGGTAGAAGGATAGGGAAGGTTGCAATTCTTCCATTTGTAAGATTTAGCAGGTTCCTGCTCGCTTTTGAGAGCCAATAAATGGTCGTTTCTTGATCATTACTCCTTAATATCCCGATGATATGACTTTTATCAATTCACTGAAACCCTGTAAGGTTTTCTGCGTATTGTGATCAGTTCGGGTTTTTCTGTCTTGATCTACTAATTCCTACTATGAGATGATTACTCGTGAGTCCGTTCTAACGTAAGGTATCAGTCAAGGTTTCAGTAAAGTTCAGGTCACCACACTCCAGCTTGAAAAAATCAATACCTGAATCCGAACCTTAAAGTATTCTAGCCGTATTAAGCCAAATAAATGATCGCAAAATCAAATAATAAAACACATGGATATTCTCAACAAAACAATTAAGAAACTATCCGATGAGGAGTATCAGCAATTGCTGAATGAGGTTTCAGGGAAGAAGAAAAATAAACCATTTGTGGTACTTGAAACAACTCGTAACAGAGATGTGGAAGACAGCGAAATGATGGATATTTTACAAGTAAACCCTAGTGCTTATTATACACTGAAGTCTCGTTTAAATTCTAAAATCGCGGCGATCTTAAGTAAAAAAGTTCAGAACCCCATTCAAACGTTGATGGATGAAGTGTCGAGAGTTCCGGCGCATCTTTTTGGTTCTAATCGTGAGTTTTCAATCCGTGCCTTACGTGAACTCGAAAAACAACTGATCGAGTATGACTTGAATGCTGAACTGATACTTGTATATAAAACGCTTGCTCAGCTCCACCTTTATAGCGAAGATTATGATTTGTATGAAAATAAATTCAGCAAGCATGTTGCCTTTTCATTAGCCTCATCGAAAGCAGAAAATTTATTTTTTAAATTCATTAAAAAATTAGGAACTTACCAACTTAATCAACGTGAATCCGATCTCGAAGAAGTGATCATGATGAAGCGTGAGTTGTCCAATATCTGTGAGTTGTATGAATCACATCGCTTGTATGTATTGTACAATATTGCTCGCATTTATTATCTCTGTAATGTTCCGCATAAAGTGGATGGTTTGAAATCAAGAGAACTGGAGATCGAATCTATCCTTCAAAAAATGACTCAGATTTTTGAGAGTTATCCAATGGATACTTTTTATCAGAATATTAAAGGCATTACGGATATGCTCTACTTCGAATATTATATCCGTACTGGAAATATCGTCCGCGCAGATTATTACATGCAAAGAGTGCATCAGCAAATGCCGGAAGCTATGGAAAAGCATATGATGCATTTCTTTATCGTGCAATTCCTGCGTTCTAAAGTGCTCAAATATCTTATTGATGGAAATATTGATCATCTACAAAATCAATGTGAGATGATTGAGAAAGAACTCGATATTGAAATGGAAGAAAATTTCCACTATATCGGCATGAAAAAATATCTAGCTACCGTGAAATTTTATCAACGTGATTTTCATGGCGCTGCTCGTAAAATCAATGAGCTAAGAAATCAAATGTCGCTGAAACATTATGTGTATACTGATGTGGATTGTAAATTATTTCAAGCATTACAATATTGTATCCTCGGTGATGATGCACTGTGTATGCAGATTATCTCTAGCTTGAAACGTCAAATTCGTGAAACGGAAACTGAATTTGATTCTTCTCGTTTCTTTATGAAGATGCTGAAGACCGCTTTGAAACCTGCCGACTATCGCCGTAAAGTGAAAAAAATTACTGAAATGTGGACTGAGTTTGAAGCGATGAATCGTGGAATGTTCCCCGTGCTCAACTATGTGAAAGTGGATGAAAATATCTTACGTCGAATGAGTAATCCTATCAAGGAATAAAGTTCTCCATCCTATAAAAAGAAAGCCCCGGCAGTATTGTCGGGGCTTTCTTTTTATATTTTACAGATTGCAATTACATCGAGATGGCATCAAGATATTTTTCGTTGAGAGGCTTATTCACGTATTTAAACACGTGTGGATTGGTAGATGCTTTGTTGATGTCTTCCGGACTGATAGAGGAAGAAAGTACTACAATTTTGCAGGTGCTTCGAATTAAATCTGAAAGCACATCAAACTCCGATAGAAACACAAATCCATCTTTGATAGGCATATTCAGATCCAAGAAAATAATTTTAGGAATCTCATCACCCTCTTTCAGGTTTCTGAGAAAATTTAACGCTGCATCGGCAGAGTTTTTTACTTCAACAGTAGTTGCAAAATGACTGGAAGTAATCATCCGCTCATTAATGAAATTATCAATCTCATTATCGTCGATGAGCAAGACCTTACTGTAACGGGCTTGGTTACTTTTCATTTTAGGCTTGTTCGAACTGTTTGAACGTTTGTGGTGATGGACGGAATCGAACCGCCGACACAAGGATTTTCAGTCCTTTGCTCTACCAACTGAGCTACATCACCGTAGTGAGGCGGCAAAAGTAATACTTTTTAGATAAAAACAAGTTTCCGCAAAGGATTCTATTATTACACTTTTACTTCTTTCTTTGTTGTGATGAATCTAACAATTGATAACGGGAATACAGCCCTTAAAGCAGGAGTTTTTGATCAGGGGACATTGGTTTTCAGTGATTCATGTCTTCCTGATGAAGTACATGCTTGGTTAGAAAAATTAAAAAAGTATCCGATCACATCTGCTATATTAAGTTCGGTGGCTCCTGTACCTGAATTGGTTACAGATTATCTGTCTACCATATCATTTAAAATTGTTTTGAGTGATTCGACATTACTTCCTTTTACCAACGCATATCAAACTCCAAAGACCTTAGGAACAGACCGTTTGGCAAATATTGCAGGAGCGAATGAATTGTTTGCTAAAAAAAATGTCCTTGTTATAGATGTGGGTACTTGTTTAAAAATGGATTGGATAGATACTAATTCAGTATACCGCGGTGGATCAATTGCACCCGGTTTGAAGATGCGATACCGTTCATTAAATGAATTTACGGATCGTTTACCGCTACTCGAACCGATTGAGCATACAGAACTTACCGGTATAAATACAGAAGGATCTATTCATTCTGGAGTTTTAAACGGAATGACTGGAGAAATCAATGCAAGTATTGAATCGTACCAACATCAATTAAATGATTTGCAATGTATACTTACTGGCGGAGATAGCCGTTTCTTTTTAAATACCTTGAAAACCCGCATCTTTGCAGCTCCTGCCTTGACTTTACTGGGCCTGGATTCCATCCTTCGATTTAATCAATGAGGCGATCGCTACTTAGTTACCTGACTGGTTTAACAATTTTATTACTGTTACCGGCTTCTTCATTACTAGCTCAAACAAGTACATTGTCACCCTATTCTAGGTTTGGCGTGGGCGAACTTTTATTTTCCGGTACTTCCTATCAGAAAGGAATGGGAGGAACTTCAATAGGGATGCAGAGTGAAAATCATCTCAACTTTAATAATCCTGCAAGTTATTCCAATGATACCTTAACGATTTTGGAGTTTGGTGTAGATGCTGAATATGTGAAACTATCACAAGCAGGAAGGACAAGCAAACTGAAAAATTCAAATCTGAATTCTTTGGCAATTGGCTTCCCACTGATCAAACATAAAATGGGAATGACGTTTGGTTTTATTCCTTATTCCGGTACGGGCTATGAAGTGAGAACGCAACAGCAATTAGATTCTGTTACAAGTTATAAATCTCAGTATTCAGGTACAGGTGGTTTTACTCGATATTTTGTTGGAACAGGTTTGAACCTCGGTAAATATTTTGCAGCAGGTGTAAATGCGAGTTATTTATTCGGCACTACAGATAATACCCGACGCGTGGAATATACAACCACTAACCTGATCAATAATAAATATGTTGATGAGCTTACGTTAAGCTCGTTTTATTTTGAGTTTGGTTTAAATTGGAAATACGATACGGGTAATAAGTACAAGCATAAAATGAAATATGTAGTAGGACTTACCGGCGCCCCTGCTCAGTCGATTAATGCAAAGCGAAGTGAGTTATGGGAGAATTATACTACAAGAGGATCAATTTTGGAATATATAAAAGACACTGTTCTTTATACTTCTGATGTTCGTGGAGATGTGGTTTTACCTGCACGTATCGGACTTGGTTTTTCTGTTTCATCGGATGATAAATGGGTGATTGGTGGAGACTTTAATTATCAAGACTGGAGCTCCTATAAATCATACGGACAAAAAGATAGTTTGAACAATAGTTTCCGCATTTCTTTGGGTGCTCAATTGACTCCTGACTCAAAAAGTTTTACTTATTTCAAAAGAGTATCATACCGACTAGGCGCTTATTTTGGACAGACTTATCTCGATCTGAATAACACAAAAATTCTCGATTATGGTTTATCAACTGGGGTGAGTTTCCCTATGAGAAAATCAAATCAGTCGATGATCAGTTTTGCATTTGAAGCTGGTCAAAGAGGAACTACTGATAATAATTTGTTGAAAGAACAATACCTGCGACTTTCCATCGGGCTTACCTTTAACGAAGTTTGGTTTAAAAAACAGAAATTTGACTAATGAATGCACTTATGGGCGTCCTGAATTTTTTTTATAAGCAGGGAGTCAACCTGCTTTTTTTATTAGTTTTAGGTGTTAGCATTTCGGCTTGTGAGAATGATAAAAATGAGATCGCAAGAGTTTCTGCCAATGGCGATGATGCGAATGAGCAGATTAAAGGACTAGAAACTTTATACAGCGATTCAGCAGTTGTTAGGGTAAGGGTAACAGCTCCTCTGCTCAAGAAAGCTACTCGGCCGAAAGCAACAACGGAGCTTCCTAAGGGCTTATTGATTGAGTTTTTTGATGAAAAAATGCAACCCTCTTCCAGATTATCAGCCAAATATGCCATTCATTATGAATTAGAAAAGCGTTGGGAAGCAACTAATGATGTGGTGGTGGTAAATGAAAAAGGGGATCAGCTAAATACTGAAAAGCTAGTGTGGGACGAGCGAAAAGAGTTGTTGTCGTCGGATCAATTTGTTAAAATTACATCCGCCAAAGAAATAATTATGGGCAAAGGATTCGAGGCGAATCAGGATTTCAGTAAATACCGTATTTTTAACGTGACTGGCAGGATTACAGTTAAAGAATAAAACTATGCTCCGAGTACTAGAAATTTCCTGGTTAATCATTGCTCTCCTCGGGGGGACATTCGGAGGCTATAAATGGGCTACCGAATGCTTCAGTTCGGCATTAGGATTCTTTATTTTTACTGTTGTTGCTATTATTTTCTGGATGGTGCGTCGCAAACAAAGGATTCAGATGGATAAGAATGAATCTGCTAGCTAGGACTTGATTATCAAGAATTTGTGACTTTTCGTTTTTTTCCTGAGCGGTTTATACCTTGATTTTCAAGCTATAGAAACAATGCACCTCCTACAACGTATGATTGCCTCTGTATTATTAAAATCTAATTAATCGCGTAAAGGCAGATTTAGCCCTTTCTTGGTTCAGCTAAGAGTCGTATATTCGCACCCTCAAATCGGAAAATCAACGCATTATGGCAGTAATAAACAAGATCAGGAGTAAAGCAACCTTGCTGATCGGTATCGTAGGATTCAGCCTCGCGGCTTTCATCCTAGGAGATCTTTTTAACTCGAATCATAGCATCCTCAAATCAAATGATTCAAATGTTGGAGTAATCGGCGGAAATAAAATTGCCGTTCAGGATTTTGAAAACAGAGTTCAGAAACTTGTCACTAATCATAAACTGAATAACAACGTTGAAACAGTTGATCAAAATACTATGGATCAATTGCGTGAGCAAGCTTGGTCTCAATTGGTGAATGATGAAGTGATGCAACCTCAGTTTGATAAAATTGGGATTACGGTTTCTTCTGATGAGTTATTCGATATGGTGAAAGGAAAAAATCCTCACCCACAAATTAAACAAGCATTTACTGATCCTAAAACTGGAAAATTTGATCCTGCGAATGTGATCAATTTCTTGAAAAATATGGACAATGATGCTACTGGTCGTACAAAGGCACAGTGGCTAGTTTTTGAAGATGCTATTCAACAGGAACGTGTACAACAGAAATATAACGATCTCATTAAACAGGGAATTTATATCACAACTCTAGAAGCCAAGGCGGATTATTTAAATAAAGCACGTTCCGCTTCTGTCCGTTATGTGAGTCTTCCTTATTCTTCGATCTCAGATAGCTCAGTACAAGTGACCGATGCAGAACTGAAAACAGTTTACAATGCTAATCTGAAAAAATACAAGCAGGTTGCAAGTAGAGCGATTGAGTATGTAACGTTTGATGTAAATCCAACAGATATCGACCGCAAAGCATCATTCGATGATGTAAATAAAATTGTTGCTGATTTCAGAACTGCAACTAATGATTCTGCATTTGTTGCCTTGAACAGTGATAGTCCTTTTGATGCTACTTATCATAAAAAAGGCAGCCTTCCTTTAAATATTGATTCTATCATGTTCTCTGCACCTGCAGGTACTGTATTCGGTCCTTATGAAGAGGGTGGAGCTTATAAAGTTGCTAAGCTTTCCGATAGTAAGATGCTTCCAGATTCAGTGAAAGCGAGTCATATTTTATTACGTGTTGATAATCCTGCTAACCAAGCTAAAGTAATGCTTACTGCAGATAGTATTAAAACGGCATTAAAAGGCGGAGCAAATTTTGAAGCATTATCCAATCAGTACTCAACGGATGAAGGTTCTAAATCAAAAGGTGGTGATCTTGGATGGTTTCAACCTGGGATGATGGTAAAAGAATTTAATGATGCTTGTTTCTCTGCTGCTAAAGGTGATTTGTTAATTGTTCAAACACAATTTGGAATTCATATTATTAATGTAGTAGATATTGGTAAAGAATCACGTCAGGTTCGTGTGGCTTATGTATCTCGTAAAATAGAAGCGAGTACAAAAACATATCAAGCAGTTTATACAAAAGCGAATGAATTTGCTTCAAAAAATACTACTGCTGAAGCTTTTGATAAAGCAGTAAAAGATCAGAATCTGAATAAACTTACAGAGACGAATATCACCGAGTCTTCTCGTCAAATAGGTCCTCTTGAAAATTCACGTGAACTGGTTCGTTGGTCTTTTAATGCAAAAATGAATGAGATCTCTAAAGCTTTTGAATTCGGTAATCGATTTACGATTGCTAAATTGACGGATGCCCGTGAGAAAGGATATTCCACTATGGAACAAGTGAAAGATCAGGTAACTGCAGAAGCAAGAAAAGATAAGAAGGCTGAGATGTTGATGGAGAAATTAAAGAAAGCAGGTTCTTCTAATCTTGATGCAATTGCTACCGGCACTGGTACGCAGGTGCAAGTTGCAGAAAACGTTTCTTTCGCAACGCCTTATATCGGTAGTGCAGGAATGGAAGGAAATGTAGTGGGTCATATCTTAACTATGAAACCAGGAACGGTATCAGCTCCGTTGAAAGGTCAATCAGGTGTTTTTGTTGTAGTAGTAAATTCTTTCACTGAACCAACAGCACAAAAGGATTATAAAGAAAATGCAGCTCAACTTCGTCAACAGATTCAAGCACGTTCACAATATGAAGTGTTTAATGCACTGCGTGATAAAGCAGATATCGATGATCGTCGTGGGAAATTCTATTAAGCTAATCCACGAATAAAATTCTTCGAAAGCCGGAACTTCAATTCCGGCTTTCTCATTTCATAAAGGATTTGTATTTTCGATGATGTATGGATGTTAAACATGTTCAAAAGGAAAATAAGTGCCTGAATTGTGAAGCCCCGCTCGATCAGGTAAAAGATAATTTTTGTCCGTCTTGCGGTCAACTGAATAACAGCAAGAAAGAAACCGCTTTTGAATTATTAAAAGATCTCGTCGGCGATTTTTTACATCTAGATTCTAAAGTTATGGGAACAATTATTCCTTTGCTTTTTAAACCAGGTTGGCTGACCATACAATACATTGCAGGAAAAAGAGCACGCTACCTTCATCCCGTAAAGATGTTCATTAGCATCATGATCATCTTCGTTATTATTTCAGGGCTGGGAAATAGTCATGATGAAGCGATATCGCCCGAAAAAAAAATCGCCAAGGATTCCATACGAAATGCTGTTCTTGAAAATTTGGCATCAAAGGATTCACTAGAGTTAGCAGATAGTCTTGCTAAAAATAAACTACTTTCAATTAACAAGGATGCTACAAACTTTAATATATCCTATGAAGATAATGCTACTATAGAAGGGATCCGCGACTTTTCGAAAAAAGGAGTAACTGACGTGGAGGTTTTACTGGACAGTTTGCATAAAGAAAAAACGTTCATCAATAAAGTGCTATATGCCCAAGGATTAAAATTGGTTAATCTTAATAAAATGAAAGCTGGATTAAAGGAATACATCGGACATAAACTCCCATGGATTGTCTTTAGCCTTATGCCTGTTTTCGCTTTTGTATTATGGATGTTATATGCCCGAAGAAAATTGTTTTTTGTTGACCATCTAGTTTATGCATTTCATATTCACGCATTCTTTTTCCTGCTGCTAAGCATCCTCAACCTTATTGATTACCTCACAGCAATGGATTTGTCGGTTCTTGCCAATTTTTACATGATCTTCTACATTCCAGTATCCATGAAAAAAGTTTATCAGCAAAGTTGGAAGAAAACGCTGATCAAAATGTTTCTGCTTATTTTCGGATATATGATTCTTGGACTGTTTAGTACTTTCTTTGTTCTTGCGATATTGTTCCTTCTGTACTAAGTTATTTCCAGAGATTTTTCTGGGTCAAATTGATTCTACCCTTGAAGAAAGTACGTGTGCTCTGTTCAAAGGCAGGCGTATAGTCAGAGATAAAAAATTTATGTTTTCCTGTTTTTGCAGGATTGAGTAATTCCTGTTCATCCAATAACCAACGCACATGATGCGCAACAATTTGAGCGGAGTCGAAAATCATGACTCTTCCTTTATAGTACTGTTCAATTTCTCTGCGGATCAAAGGATAATGAGTACATCCAAGAATTAAACTGTCAATATTTTTTAATTTAGGTCGGGAGAGGTAGTCGTTGATAATGGTTTTACTTATTTTATTGTTGAAAAAACCTTCTTCAATCATGGGTGCAAGTAAGGGAGTAGCTAAAGAAGAGACTGCTATTTTTTTACGCTTCTCTTGAAGTTTACGCGCATAAACATCGGTGCGGATAGTGGTTTTTGTTCCAATCACACCGAAATGTTTTAAGGCACTCTGGGCAGTTACATAATCCACCACAGGATCAATTACATTTACAACAATAGCTTTATTGCCGACATGCTTCTTTATCTGATCAAAGGCTACAGAAGAAATAGTATTACAAGCGATGATCAACATCTTGCATTTAAAAGTCAGCAGGAAATCTGCAATTGCAATTGACCATTTAGTAATGGCTTCAGGCGATTTATCTCCATAAGGTAAATGAGAAGTGTCACCAAAATAAATGATGGATTCACCTGGAAGTAATTCTTTTACTGCACTGGCAACAGTGAGTCCGCCAATACCTGAGTCAAAAATACCGAGAGGGAGAGAGGAGGGGGGAGTGCGTGAAGCCATATAACAAAGATAATCTTCGGATAGATTCAATCCTTTAAGTTCACTGGGTAATGTTTCAGATCAATAAAAAACCCGATAACTATAGTAGTTACCGGGTTTATTCATAAGAATCAGACCTGCGTTTTATTTCAGTCCTAATTTAGCTTTAACCAAAGGCATGATATCATCCGAATCCTGGGAAAACAAAACTGCACCCACACTAGTATCGAAGATATAAGAGAATTCTTTTTCTTTAGCTACGGCTTTAATCGCATCTTCTGCTTTTTTAATTACAGGAGAATAGATTTCTTCTTTTTTCTTTTGCATAGATGTTTGTGCTGATTCTTGGAAATCTTGAATTCTTTGTTCAAGATCACTGATCTCTTTCATCTTTGCATCACGGATTGGTTCAGCCATTGAACTTTCTTTCGATTTAAAGTCAGCAATTTTATTCTGATATTCAGCAGACATCGTTTTCAATTGGCTTTCTAGACTGGAACCAAATTTTTGTAAGGTGGAGTCAGCATTTTTAGTTTCTGGCATCAGACTCAATAACTGTGTGGAATTGATATGTCCGAATTTCAAAGTTGATGTTTGAGCATTAACAGTAGTGGCAGCACAAAACAGTAAACCACAAACTAGGGCAAGGTACTTGGTCATAATAAGTTTTAGTTGAGAGATTTTATTGTAGTAAGTAGGGAAAACCTATTGTGTAGGTTTTTATTAAATTATTTTTTTCCGTCGGTTTGAGGTTGAGTAGGATTTCCTTTCTGTTCTGTTCCAACTCCACCTGCGGGAGCTCCACCTGCAGGGGTACTTCCGCTGCTGGCTTTAGCACCTGCTTTATATCCCATTGCAGCAAGAACGTCATCACTCTTATCATACTTAGGATTAGTATACAGCATGATTAGATCACCTGATTTGTCAAATATTACCGCATAACTTTGTTCTGTGGCAATTTTCTTTACGGCATTGTAAATTTTATCTTGAATAGGTTTAACGAGTTCTTGCTTTTTCTTAAAGAGCTCACCTTCGTAACCAAATTTTTGTTTTTGAAATTCCTTAACGTCTTTTTCTTTGTTCGTGATTTCTTGTTCACGCTTCTTTTTCATATCGTCGGTAAGCAGAATTTGTTCAGCTTGATAGTCTTTATAAAGTTTATCAATCACTGCATATTTTGCTTCGATTTCTTTTTGCCACGAAACACTAAGTTGATCAAGTTGTTGTTGTGCGGCTTTGTAATCAGAAATATTATCTAATATGTATTGAGAGTCGATATAAGCATATTTCTGCGCGAAGAGAGAACTGGAAGAGGCAACCATACCGACTACCATTACGAGTACTGCAAGAGCTTTTTTCATGTTGTTGGGTTTTAAATACCCGGGCTTAATTTTCATGCCAAAGTTATCCATTTTAGTTGAGCTTACAAGTCTGAAATATCAGACTATTCCTATGCTAATAAATTACTAATCAATTATGTACTATTGAAATACTAGAATTCTAGGTCACCACGCATCCAAAATTCTTCAGCAAACATTCAGAATTCCGAAATTGCCCTTTAGAATTGTTGTCCTAATGTGAAATGGAATTGTCCTCCATTTACACCCGGTTTGTTCTCCACTTCATCAAAACCATATCCCCAATCGAGACCTAATAATCCAAACATAGGAAGGAAAATCCGCACTCCCACACCTGCCGAACGCTTCAAGGTAAGTGGATTAAAATACTTCGAACCCAACCAGTTGTTTCCCCCTTCAATGAATGCCAGCGTATAAATGGTAGCAGAAGGATTTAATGAAATAGGGAATCTTAATTCCATGGTAAATTTATCGTATGTCGTACCTCCAACAGTGGCAAGGTTATAACCGATTCCGCTTGGATTGTCAACCTTGACCTGAGGTGTAATGGAGTTGTTGCCGTAACCTCTCAGTCCAAGAATTTCGCGACCATCGAGAGAGAACCCAGATAATCCATCACCTCCTAAGTAGAAACGTTCGAATGGTGAATAGCCAATGTCTTTATTGTAGTAACCGAGATATCCGAATTGAGCTCTGCTGAATAATACTAGTTTGGAACCAAGACTCTTATACCATGCACCATTGAATTTCCATTTATGATATTCAATCCATTTATATTTTTCCTGATCACTAGCATTCAGGTAATCTTTGCTTTTGTTCAAAGAAGAGTAGGGCGGCGTTAACTGTATGGTAAAAGAAATTTGTGATCCACTACGAATCCATATCAGTCCATCCACTGAGTTTCTAGAAATAGTTTGCTGGAAGCTAAGGTTGTTCGCAGTACCATCGTTAAAGAGGAAATCTCCGGTCCATGCATTTAAATTATAATATTGATAGGATGCTTCATGATAAATACTAAAGAAATCATCCGGCCATTTTAAACGGCGACCAAGTCCAACTGACCCTCCGGTAATTTTGAGATCTGAACGAAGTGCATCATTTTTCTTTCTTCCATTGGTTTGAATAGAATGAAAGACAGAAACACTTAATGAGTTCGGTTTTTTACCACCTAGCCAAGGTTCAGTAAAGGATAGATTATAGCTTTGGTAAAAACGACCATTCGATTGGAATCGCACGCTGAGTTTTTGACCATCGCCGGAAGGCAAAGGAGCCCATGAATCTTTTTTAGAGATATTACGCAGTGAGAAATTATTAAAAGATACACCAAGCGTACCTACTACGCCAGCGCCACCACCCCAACCGCCGGAGAGTTCCAGCTGATCAGATGGTTTTTCTTCTACCACATATTCAATGTCTACTGTACCATCAGTAGGATTAGGTTTTGGATTTACTGCTAATTTTTCCTGATCAAAATAACCAAGCTGAGAAAGTTCACGTTGTGTACGGATAATTTTTTCCCTGCTAAAAAGCTCGCCTGGTTTTGTCCGGATTTCTCTCAGTACAACTTTATCATTGGTTTTAGTATTTCCCTTAATAGTAATTTTATTGATTGTTGCTTGTTTACCTTCATACATGCGCATCTCCAAATCAATAGAATCACCATCTACCTGAATTTCCACTGGAGTTACCTGAAAGAATAAATATCCATCATCCATATAGAGAGAACTGATATCTCTTCCACTCTGGCTCATGAATAAACCTTCGTCGAGTTTCTGTTGATTGTAAATATCTCCTTTCTTAATATTCAGAATTTGAGTCAGCTGAACAGAATTATATTTTGTATTACCGACCCATGAAATATTACGGAAATAATATTTACCACCTTCAGAGATCCATAATTCCATATCAACGGTATGGTCATCATGCCGATAAACAGTATCTCTTTCGATATGCGCATCACGGTATCCCTTAGACTGATACGCTGCTTCAATTTTTTCTTTATCTTTTTCTACTGCATCTTCATTGTATTTCGATGAAGCGAAAATTTTATAAAAGGCTTTTTCTTTACTGCCTTTCATTTTACGTTTTAATTTTTTCTCGGTAAAAGCGGTGTTCCCATGAAAAGTAATACTGTTGATTTTAATGCGGTGTTTATTAGAGACACTAATTTTCATCAGTTCGCTATTAGGACCATCTAAAGAATCTTTTTCTGTTATAACGGATACTTCAGTAAAGAGAAATCCTTTTTCAACGAAATAATCTCTTACTGTATTTTTTGATTGAGTGATAAGATTTTCAGTAATCACTTTTCCACGCACCAATTGCAATTTCTCACGAAGTTTATCAGCTTCACCTTTACTGACTCCTTCAAATTTGAATTTTGAAAGACGTGGTCGTTCCTGCAATTGAAACTCGAGAAAAATTTTCTTTCCTTCAATTCGTTTTGCAACAACTTTTACATCGGAGAGAATTCCTTGTTTCCATAAGTTTTCGATAGCCTGAGAAATCTGATCCCCGGGAATTTTATATTTTTCACCAACTGTCAAACTAGTTAAAGTGATCAATACACTTTCATCAAGATATTTCACTCCGGTTACAGTAATACCAGCAAGTTCATATTCTTTTGGGG
Organism: Bacteroidia bacterium; assembly: GCA_038320345.1. Taxonomy (GTDB): domain Bacteria; phylum Bacteroidota; class Bacteroidia; order AKYH767-A; family OLB10; genus JBBQED01. The sequence goes on along the minus strand of JBBQED010000008.1, from coordinate 76,940 downwards.
CGCTATAATCAAGCATGTTTTCATCACCACTAACCAGCACCTGTGCGGAAAGAGTCTGACAATTCAGTAAGAGCAATAAGAAGGCGAGGCCTCTTAATAAATTAGGCATGGTCAGGTGTTAGTTGTTCTGATACGCGTCCGAATCTTCTTTCGCGTCCCTGGAAATCCAAAATCGCTTCGTATAAATCTTCCCGTCGGAAATCAGGCCATAATTTCTGTGTGAAATAAAGTTCTGCATATGCAATCTGCCACAAGAGGTAATTACTGATCCTCGCTTCTCCACTAGTGCGGATTAGTAATTCAGGTTCAGGTAATCCCGCTGTACATAAATGTTGTTCAATGATTTGTTCACTGATATCTCCAGGTTCCAGTTCGCCTTTTTTAACTTTTTCAGCAATGAGTTGCATGGCACGTGTAATTTCCCATCTGGAACTGTAGCTTAAAGCAAGTACTACCGACATCCTATTATTATTTGCAGTATCGGAAATCGCTTTCTTTAGCTTTTTAGCAACGTTGGAAGGCAGGCTTTCAGTATTCCCGATGGTTAATAATCGGATATTATTTTCCATCAGCTTCGGAGTTTCCTTCGAAATTGATTGAATAAGTAACTGCATTAGCGCATCAATTTCAAATCGGGGGCGACTCCAGTTTTCGGTACTGAAAGCATACATGGTGAGTACTTCCACGCCTAGTTCGGCAGCAGCTTCAACAGTATCTCTTACTGCGGTTACCCCGTGCGTATGTCCGAAAGTCCGGATCCTTCCTTTTTGTTTTGCCCAACGACCATTACCATCCATAATGATGGCAATATGCCTTGGCAGGCGCTTCATATCAATTTTTTCCTTAAGCGACATTTGGGGTGCAAATGTAATAAAACCCTTTCCAGCAGGAGGGAATTAACTGTCATTAACTGGCTTTTAACCGGTCTACCATAGCTTAATCCTGAACGGACGACAGCTATCCATGTATTTTCTTGAAAGAGTATAAGTTATTTGTACTCCGGTGAACATATAAAAGTCTCTCGTTCTTGAGTTTCCTCGTTGTCTACCAATATTACCTCCGGGAGCTTGATCAAAGGAGCGATCAGATAATTCGGCAGCTTTTTTCCCGTATTCAAAACGAATTAGTTTTGGGTCGGCATATACTTTACTTACATCATCCAGATAATCGGTGTACGTTTTTCTGATTCCTGTTTCCAGAACCACTCCAAACCGACGACCAAGTTTAAATTTGAATCCCCCACCATAGGTAAAGGCTGCTGATGTACGGGAATATGGTTTTTTACCGTTAGCATTTGTTCCTTGTCCTTCGGTTCCTAGAGGCTGTAAAGCTACCCATTCACCGTCGTAAAGGGCCTTTGGGTTAAAACGAAAGGCTGTTAATCCCACAAAAATATAGGGGGAAGCTTTAGTGTAGGAATTCGAAGTTTGATAAGGAAAGAAATTGAATTCAAACTGACCTGTTAGTTCCACTATTGGGGAACGAAACATCAGGTTTCTATTCTTGCTGTAATCATCTTTCGCATCGGCATCATCAGCTTGAACATGACCATAGTTGAATCCAGCTTTAAATGCCCAATGATTGCTGTAAGCACGTCTGTAAACAATACCAATGGCAGGTTGAAAGGTCTTACTGTTATACATAACAGGATTAAGATCACCTTTATAGCCCATCACTCCAACCATAATCCCCATTTCCCTGGACTGAGCAGGAACTAGGAAGGGAAGAAGTAATGCGATAAATAGAAGAGAGGCAATTTTTTTTTGCATCAGCACCTTAACGAAATTCATTTCTGCTTATTGCCAGATCGACTTCCTTAGAAAATAGGGAAGTTGGAACGTCCTGTTCTAAGTTTATAGTGAAGACTAAAAATCGCGAACATATAAGCATCTTTATCACTAGGATCTCCTCTTTGCTGTCCGGCATTAGTACCACCTTCCACAAGATCTAGTGCTTGATCAGCCAATGCAGCAGCAATTGGACCATTTTTCTGAGCAATTGCAGCATTATCATAATACGTTTTACTCACATCGTCGATGTAATCGGTAAAGGTTTTCCGAACCCCGAATTCAAATCCAAAACCCCATCTACGATTAAAGAAATAACGGGCACCGAATCCTAAAGGAATACATATTTGAGTGCGTTTATACTTAGTACGTGCAGGTGAAATTCCTTGACCCTCAGTTCCAAGTGGCTGTAATTCATACCATTTGCCATTCAACTGGCCTTTCGGATTAAAATGGAATACACCGATCCCTACAAAGCCGTATGCCGACATTTCGAATGAAGAGGAACGTTTTACACCACGAAGTCTGTAAATACCACCTTCTTTCTGATTGAGGAAAGAAGCTTCAAGATTCATATTTAATTCAAAAATATTTGACTTAAAATTGAGGTTCCGGTTTCTTCTAAAAAATTCTTTGGTGAGTTTATCTTCTCCTCTAACTTGACCATAAGTTAGGTGTGAGTGTAATGCAAGATAAGGGTTTAGTTTGTAGCGTAAACCGGCGGAAATTGCCGGACGGGTAAGACTTAATTCCAGATCCTGAAATCCATCCGTACCAATTTGGTTAGCTCCTCCGAGTTCTCCCAAGAAGTTAGTCGCCCCTAAACCTACACTCCATTCATAACGATATGCTTTCCAACGGGCTCTAATACGCTGAGCCTCACTGATTGACGGTAGAATGAGCAATAGTAACAGTCCAACAAGTAGTTGTTTTTTCATGTCTTACAAATGAAGCCTTTCCACAAAAATAGCATTTTACCTATTCTTTCGGCAAAATCTGTAAGATTCCGTTAGATAAATCTTTAATTTCTGCTATCCAGACCCCAATTCAGCTTCTTTCGGAGGGTGCCTAAGTAGTTCTCATTATCTAGGCGAACCAGATTCATGGTGAAATCTTCTTTTCTGACCGCAAGAGAAATACTTGAATCAATAGTTACTGATCTGGAATCAAGAGAAGCAAGAAAATACTGACTTCGGCCTTCTACTTCTAAAGAGATTACATTTTTATCGGAAACAACAATTGGACGAACATTGAGGTTATGAGGAGCAATGGGAGTAATCACCAGATTACCAGAATAGGGAACGACAATAGGTCCTCCACAACTGAGTGAATATCCAGTAGAACCAGTTGGGGTAGCGATGATCAGTCCATCTGCCCAGTAGGAGTTTAGGTATTCACCATTTAAAAAAGTATTGATGATCATCATACTTGAACTATCTTTTTTATGAATAGTCAGTTCGTTCAACGCATAATTTACTTCACCGAATAAACTTCTGTTGGATTCAAGTCTAAGTAAACTTCTTTTATCCAATGCAAATCTTCCCAACGCAATACTTTCAATAGCTACAGCCACTTCATCCGTAGAAACACTGGATAAAAATCCCAATCTTCCAATATTGATCCCCAGTACGGGTATTCCACTATCCTGAACGAGTGTTAAGGTATCGAGTATTGTTCCATCACCACCTACGCTAAAAAGGAAATCTACTTTCCCTCGTATTTCAGAGCCAGAGTTATAGACCACCATCTGATCAATACTATCGAGCAAATGTTTTACCTGATTGAAAAAAGGCTGATAAACAAAGATTTTACAGTTATGCTTTTGCAGCTCACTAAAGAGTTGGCTGATAAATGGAAAATGTGCCGGGGTTACCAGCCTTGCATATAGGGCAACTTTCATAATCAGAAGTTCGGGTAAATTTATAAAATGAATTGAATAAGGAAGGAGAAATAATGGTTAATATAATATTAAAGACGAGATTTCAGTACATGACATTTAGGAATACTTAAAAAGCAGCACCGATATGAAAGAATACTCCGTTTTCTCCCATTTTATTCCATGCATATTCAAAGCGAAATACGAGATCATAATAAGTAACATAATCGATACCTAATCCATACCCATTCTGATAGGTATTACTCAGGGGATTATTTTCATTAAATTTCTGATCACTTACGATACCACCATCATAAAAAGCGGTGAGGTAAATAGCAATTGGAACTTTCTTAAATTTTTCGCTGCCAATTACAGGCAATGCATAAACTTTGGTGGGAAGTAATGCGAATTTGAGATTAGTATGCAACAACAAAAAATCCTGACCATTCATTACATAATATTCATAACCTCTAATATAGTCATAGAGATATCCTAATGCGCGCTGATTAAAATAGGGTCCAGATTCTCTTTGCATCACCCTGCCTTTCAAAGAAGCACCTGTATAAAATCTTGAAGAGACAGGACGATAATATCTGATATTAGCAGCAATCGACATCAGATCTGGTTCATGTGGTAAGAGTCCTAATCCTATTTTGGAAACGTCTAACTGAAACATATATCCACGCAAAGCATAAGCCTGATAATCGCGTTTATCAAGACGATAACTCCAGCTCAAAGAAATTTGTTGTTGACGAGGATAAGGATCAATAAAAAAATTACTATTTAGATCAATGATGGTATCTACTACGTTTGTATTTCTGTATTCCAGCGTAGTATTGTAGTATTGATATAACCCATTTCTTTTGGTCACCGTAAGATAAGACTGCATATCATTTCTTACTGTGGTACCTTTATCTTTATAAAAAACAATTTTATTATCTACGGTATTGTAATTAACTTCTTCATTTCTAGTTGCAGATATTCCGAATGTTAATCCTAAGTTTTGTTTCCTATTGATATAGGGAATGTTGTAATACAAACCGAGCCTTTGTGAATATCCTAATACGAGTTGAAGTTTTATGGTTTCATCTCTGCCTCGGAAATTATCTTGACGTATATACGCACCATAATTGGTGCGTGATAAATCTCTTTTCTGCCACCATTCATTAAAATTTCTGTCGGCGAGTTCAAATACAGGTACTGGCCAGATATACCAGCGTTCAATAAGTTCGATATGTATATCTACTTTGTTCTGAAAAGATCGGAAGTAATGAATATCCACAAAATTGAACAAGCCGATATTCATCAAATTATCTCTGCTTTTATTGAGTGTACTTTCCAATACAAAAGGAGGAAGCGTATCTCCTTCATGAAAAAGTAGTTCACGCAAAATAATATATTCTTTCGTTTTATAATTACCGGTGATTATAATTCGATCGATGATAGACGGAGCGAGTGTCAGCGAATCCACTAATGTAGAGTCGTTTTGTTGTGCCGATACTTTACCGAAAGAAAAAAGTAAGAAACAAGAGGAGAGAAAGAAAAAAAATTTGCTTGCAGAATAAAACTTTTTCAAGACAATCATACGGATTTTTGAAATTCGGCAAGTAGCTGCAATTTTAAAATAAGCAATCGGGCAATTTTTGATCAATCCTTTTTACTTGCCCAAATCTATTTTTAAATGCTGAGATAATGCATCAATGAATCGTATCTGTTTTGCATATCATCCGAATGTTCACTCTGATGATAAGATGCGATGACGTTATAGTTGTAACGATATAAACCTGCAAGAATTCTACTTACATCTACGATATCAATTTTAAGAGTAAGTTCAATACGCTGAGGGTCATGTGTAGCAGAAACACTTGCACTCAGAATATGCGCACCTTCACTTTCAATGATCTGTGCAATTTGACTCATGGTGTAATTTTTCAGGAGCAGATCAATTATGATGATCCCACCGGGCATATACACACTTTTACTTTCCGCAAAATAAGATACCAGATCGTTTACGGTTACTAAGCCGGTATATTCCTGTTCGTTGTTTAAAACAGGGACCAAATCCAATTTGTTGATTGAAGCTACTTTGGCAATATCGTAAACATGTTGATTTTCATATACAAACACTCTGTTTAATGGCAAAGCGGCTTCCTTTAAGGTGGTATTGGAAAGGGTAGGATTGGCAACACTTGATTTATTCACCAAACCCAAATATTCTCGTCCTTGAATCACTGGAAGAGCATTTACTTGGAGTTCATCCATCCATGCCAAGGCACGACCACAGAAATCACTGGGTTTCAGGGGTGGAACGTTATCTCGGATTAATTTTGCAGCAAACATGTTATCAATATATACGTCACAGACTGCTTTCGGGTTCTATTGAGCGCAAACATACTATTTTTGAGCGCTCCCTGATGTTGTTTAAACGTGAATATGTGTTGAGTTATTCAGTTTAAATGATGCTAACTTGAATAGATTGCCGAGTTACAGTACATATCAGTAGAACACTAATAATTATACCGATGTTTGAACATCTGAATTAAATTGCGCGAGAATGACAAAGCTGAGTGTTAATATCAACAAAGTTGCCACACTAAGAAATGCAAGAGGAGGGAATGTTCCTAACCCTGTTCAAGTGGCTATTGATCTGCAGAAGTTTGGTGCTGATGGCATAACGGTACATCCTCGTCCAGATGAACGACATATACGTTACCGTGATGTCTATCAACTTAAACCTGTTATACATACTGAATTCAATATTGAAGGATTTCCTTCTTTGGATTTTTTAAGTATGGTGATTGATGTCAAGCCCGAACAAGTTACGCTGGTTCCGGATCCTCCTGGGGTACTTACTTCTAATGCCGGTTGGGATACTATTGTTCAGCAAGATTTTTTAAAAGAAGTAGTGGCTTCGTTGAAAGAGCATGGAATACGAGTTTCATTATTCGTTGATCCTTTACCTAAGATGATTGAAGCTGCGAAGCTTACTGGTACCGATCGAGTAGAATTGTATACTGAAAGTTATGCGGAAGGATTTCGAGTAGACCCTGACATGGCTATCAAACCTTTTATGGAAGCAGCGCATACTGCCTTTCAAGTAGGATTGGGGTTAAATGCCGGACATGATCTCAGTCTAGAAAATCTTGCGTTCTTTCATCGGATGATTCCGGATTTAATGGAAGTATCTATTGGTCATGCATTGATTAGTGATGCCTTGTATTTAGGATTGCAAAAAACAGTTCAGTTGTACAAAGAACAATTGCAAGATTAGTCGTTGTTACATTGGTAGTCTGCTATTAACTAATTTATAGAATTATTTTTCTTCAGCAAAAAATGCGGTTCCATATTTTATTTTTTTCAATCCGGCAACCAGAATAATACTAATAATTACGAGTAAGAACCATGAACTGATTTTACTGATGTGTACCATCTTCCAGTGCAGATGCTGATCAGGATATTGCCATGCTCCAAAGTAAGTAGAAATATTTTCTGCAAGCCAGATAAAAAATCCAATCAAAATAAATCCAGCAATGAGCGGTATTCGGTATTGTTTTACGGCGGTATGTCGCGTACTTATTTTTTTATAAGGAGGTGAATATATTGGAACCAGTGCTAATTTATTTTTCTGAGGAAAAGCAAATTGGAGTATAAAGTTTGAAATTGGATGTGCATTTACTGTGAACGCCACCCATGCTTTTCGGAAAGCATAAAAAATCAGGACAATAATTAACCATCGAAAATCGGGGACAAAATGGTGGGTAAAGAAATTTGCATAAATAAAAATCCCCAATCCATAGCTCATTTTTTCTGAGGGCCAATTAATGAACCGAAGTGATAATCTCTTCCATGCTTGGCAGATATAACTAGCAACGCTGGCATACATAAATCCACTGTATAAGGGAACGCCTGCAATTTTCGATAATGCAGGTTCAGGATATGACCAAGAGCCCATCTTGATTTTATACCATTCAAGACAAAGACCTATAACATGGAAAAGCGAAATTACTTTGAGTTCATCATACGTCTCCAGTTTACTTTTTACCATTATGAATTGAACTACTAGGCAAGCTATAAGAATAACATCATAACGGGGTAAATAAGGGATCGTCATTAATTTTGTAACACCCAGAATTATAAAAATAGAAGCGGGAAAGATACAGCACAATGCTTGTTGAGTTCCAAAATGTAAAAGGTCGGCGAATCGTTTCATTGCATAGGAGGTTATGCAGATAACGCCATTACCGCATCGGAAAGTGTTAATGAAATGCTAATGTTTACGGGAAGTTCGCTTTGATAAAATCTACGGATTCACTTCTAAATTTTCAAGATGAGTAAAATCAGACAGGGTTTCAAAAAGTTCTTTTAGTTTTTGATTACGAACAACCGCATAAGGATTTTCTTTAATTTCTTTTTTCAGATAACTAATACGATCAGGCGTCAATGGATGTGAGGAGAAAAATCCTGGCAGTTCCTGCCTTTCTTCATTCTCTAAAATTTCAAAAAGACTGATCATCCCATCTGGATCCAGCTTTTTCTTTTTCATCAGTTCAAATCCACTAAGATCTGCTTCCTTCTCATAATCTCTGGAGTACGACAATTGTTGCAAGCCTTGAGCGTTGTTAATCAAAGTACCAACGATTCCATTTACGTCATGAAAGAGCAGAGAAAGTAAAATAGTGCCTGATAAACTTTTACAGACCATCCGCATTGAATGACGATGTTCAACATGAGCCATCTCATGCGCCAATAAACCTGCTAGTTGACTTTCATCCTCCATCTGTCGAATGATTCCAGAGTAAACAATGATATGACCATCAGGTAATGCAAATGCATTCAATTCATCTTTTTCAACAACTTTAACGATGAATTTATTTTTACCTTCTGGATAAAACGCAGCAACAAAATCTGTAAGAATTCTCGTGGCTGCAGTATCAAATTTTTCGGTGTTTTCTATTTCTTCATAGAGATTACCGCCTAATTTTTTATCTGCACTTTCTGGTAAAAGACCAACAGCTTTTTCGGCAAGAAATGGTAATGCGAAAAAATAAAATAGGATCAGCAATGCTAGTATACTGAGTATTATGCCAACATAAGAATTGCTACTTCCCCAAATTCTGTTTCTGAAATTACTACTATTTGCAGGTAGCATAGCTTTAATAGTAGATGCCAACAGGGGGTCAATAATTTCCAGTTGCTGATTTCTATTATTTTTAAATTCCAAGATCAAACTGAATCGATTCATTGATTTTATGGAAAGATCATTCAATGGAACAGGAACAATTTGTCCTCCTTCAAAAACGAGGTGTAGCAACTTGAGATCTCTGAATAACTCAACTTTTGCTTTATGCGGAAGAGTATCGACTCCGTTAAAATAGAGTAGTTCACTTTTCATGGGGCTAATAGAGACTTCGTGTTCTGATGGTATTTTTTACTTTTTTAAGTTCTGCCATCACTTTCGATGAACTCATGGTATCAATATCAAGAACAACATATCCTATTGAACTATTTGTTTTAAGATACTGACCAAGAATATTGACTTTCATTTTAGAAAGCACACCATTAATTTGAGACAAAACTCCCGGAACATTGTGATGAATGTGAAGGATCCGATGTGCATTATGTAACACTGGAAGACTCATATCCGGAACCGTTAGTGAGCCATTCGAACTCCCGGTATCCGTAAAATTGATGAGTTTTTCAGCAACATCAAGTCCGATGGATTCTTGTGCTTCAACAGTACTACCCCCAATATGCGGAGTAAGAATAACATTGGGAAGTCCTTGTAGTGGAGAGGCAAAGAGGTCTTTATTACTTTTAGGCTCTTCAGGAAAGACATCTACCGCCAAGCCTCCAAGATGATGTTTTTCTATCGCTTCTTTTACCGCCCATACATCCATCACATCTCCGCGGCTAAGATTCAGCAGTACTGCACCCGGTTTCATCTTTTTCAGTCGTGCTGCATTGATTAGATTTTTGGTCTCCGGTGTTCCGGGAACGTGTAAGGTTATGACATCTGATTTTTTTAATAACTCATCGAGTGAGCGACTAGAAGCAGCATTTCCGAGGCTTAATCTTGGCATGACGTCATAAAACATTACTTTCATACCAAGTGCTTCCGCCAGAATAGAAACTTGTGTTCCGATATGTCCGTAGCCAATTATACCAAGTGTTTTTCCTCGTACTTCAAAACAATTATTTGCTTCTTTAAGCCAAGAGCCACGATGGGCCCCTTCACTTTTTTCAAAGACACGACGCATCAACATGATACTTTCTCCGATCACTAGTTCGGCAACAGAACGCGTGTTAGAGAACGGAGAATTAAAAACCGCAATTCCAGATTCTGTTGCATACTTCATGTTAATCTGATTGGTGCCGATACAAAATGCGCCTACTGCAATCAGTTTATCTGCTTTTTTAAGAATCGTTTCCGTCAATTGTGTTTTTGAACGGATCCCTAGAATATGGGCACCAGAAATTTTCGAAATCAGATCTTTCTCATTCAAAGAAGCGGTGATACTTTCAATATTAGAATATCCTTGCTTTTTGAAGAGATCGATAGCAGTTGGATGTACTCCTTCCAGCAATAAGATTTTAATTTTTTCCTTTGGGAAAGAAGTACTGCGTGTTGACATAGCACAAAGTTTATGGTTTCTGGGATATCAATGAAAGGCATGCAGCCTTAGTTTTAAACAGATGAAACCCCAACTTCCCAATTCGGTATGAATGGTGATCTTTTAGGTAATAAAGGAGAGATGAATAAAATACCTGATAATGAACAACCTCATTTTCAATATGCAACTCAATATTGAACTTCAGCGTATATCTTTGTAACAAACTTAACAATATGTTCACACATAAACCTGCTTTCCGATTTATCACTTTAGGACAGTTTATCATCGAGCGCCAATCAGATTTTCCTTATGCAAAAGGGGAACTTAGCCGGCTTCTGAGAGATCTTGGTATTGCTGCCAAAATCGTTAATCGTGAAGTGAATAAGGCCGGACTGGTCGATATTCTAGGAGATCATGGAGAAGTGAATGTTCAAGGAGAAGATGTTAAAAAACTGGATGTATATGCCAATGAACAATTCATTCATGCTTTGAAGTCAGGTGGAGAATGTTTGGCGGTAGCTTCCGAAGAAAACGAAGATTTAGTAGACATTACTGGACCAGTTTCTGGCAGTGCAAAATATGTGGTTTGTATAGATCCATTAGATGGATCCTCCAATATTGATGTGAACGTAAATATTGGAACTATCTTTTCCATCTACCGTCGCCGTGATGACCGTACTGGGCCTACTACGATGGAAGATTTCATGCAACCTGGAACACAACAAGTGGCTGCAGGTTACATTATTTACGGTTCAAGCACGATGCTCGTTTATACAACCGGGAAAGGAGTAAATGGATTCACCTTAGACCCTTCCATTGGAGAGTTTTGTCTTTCTCATGCCGATATGAAAGTTCCAAGTGCCGGACAGATCTATAGTATCAATGAAGGAAATTATTTGCATTTCCCACTTGGGGTAAAGAAATATATCAAATATTGCCAGGAAGAAGATAAAAATACCAATCGACCATATTCTACCCGTTATATCGGCTCTTTAGTGGCGGATTTTCATCGGAATTTGCTAAAAGGAGGAATTTACATGTACCCATCAACAAAAAAATCTCCAAACGGAAAATTACGATTGCTTTATGAGTGCAATCCCTTAGCGTTCATAATTGAGCAATGTGGAGGCAGGGCAAGTAATGGAACGGGTCGAATTCTGGACATCAAGCCGGATTCCTTACATCAGCGAACTCCCTTATTTATAGGATCTTATGACATGGTTTCGAAGGTAGAAGAGATGATAAAGGCTCATAAAGAGGAACCTGTTTAGATAAAAATTAAGAGTAGCAAGCCGGGATTTATTTTTAGATTCCGGCTTTTTTGTGTGGTATTGAATCCTCTTAGTTGTCACCTTTTTTATCTTAAGTCACTGATTTACAGTTAATTTCATTTTGACCTGAAGACCAGAAAATCTCTCAAATTATTTTTCAAATTTTGCTGAATCGGGAAGAATAATGCTGAAATTTGAAAGATCGAGGCTGTAAAGACAATACTTTGGGTGAAATAGATTCATTACTTGGTAATTAACTTGCAAAACTTGTTTTTTTGTATTTTCTTGCAACATTAACCTTGTTATATTTAAACAACATGAATAATCTTTACAAACTGTTCAAAAACCCGCTTCTTTTTGTGGTGGTCGCATTGCTTTTCCTATCCACAGGAAGTCAAGCCCAGATCTACAGGTATACGAATAACGCCGCTGGAAATCCATTTAGCGTTGCCGTAAATGCCAGTGGAACTAGTTTATCCAGAGTAAATGGTGCAACAGTAACTGCAACACCATGTCCGAATGGGTTTACTTCTCAAGGATTCACAACTTCTGGGGTGTTCAGCACTTCGCATTCCGCTATTCAGTTTACGGTAACACCTTCTGCTGGTTATTATCTGAATATCACAAATTTCAATACTAACCTTCGCAGAAATGGTCCTGGTCCTGCCATTGCAAAACTGGCTTATAGTACCGATGGTGGTGCTACATGGAATCTACAAACAACATTTCAAGCACCGAACTATGCCGGTTGTGGTTTAACAACTCCAGGCAATTGGGATGTTCCTGATTTCTCCATTAATAGTCCCGTGATATTTAGAATCTACGGTTTTTCTGCGATAAGTACAGCAGCAGGATTATTTCAGTTGCTTAACGTTACTGTAGGAGGAAGTGTAACATTAACTCCAGTTAGTGTGCCTCCAATCGTTACCTTAAATCCAGTTGCACAAACAGTTTGTGCTGGTCAGACTGCAACATTTACTTCCTCTGCAAGTGGAAGTCCTGTTCCAACAATTTCTTGGGAAGTAAGTACAAATGGTGGAGGTACATGGACACCGATACCTGGAGCTAATACAGGAACACTTTCTTTTTCTACTGTCATTGGAGATAATGGAAATTTATATCATGCAGTATTTACAAATACAGGTGGAACAGTAACTTCTACTGCTGCGTTACTAACCGTAAATGCACCAGCTACTGTAAATGCTGGAAGTGATCAATCCATTTGTGCTAACACAACAGCCACATTAAATGGTGGTATTGGTGGTGGCGCTTCTTCTAGTACATGGGCAACTTCAGGTGATGGAACTTTCAACAACGCAACTTTATTGAATGCGATTTATACTCCTGGAGTAAATGATAAAATTAATGGTACAGTTACACTTACGTTAACCACTAATGATCCTACAGGACCATGCGGAGCAGTTAATGATGCAATGATTATTTCGATTAGTCCGGTTGCAACTGCAGATGCAGGATTAGCGCAATCCATTTGCAGTAATAGTTCAGCATCCTTAAACGGAGCAGTTGGAGGAGGAGCAGTATCTGGATCATGGACAACATCAGGTGATGGTTCATTCAATAATGTAGCTTTATTAAATGCAGTGTATACTCCAGGTGCAAATGATATTTTGGCTGGCACCGTGACATTAACACTTACCTCTAATGATCCTACGGGTCCTTGCGAATCAGCTATCAGCAATGTTGTTATTACAATTCTTCCTTTTGCCACTGTAGATGCTGGAACTGATCAAACAATATGTTCTAATTCTTCAGCTACACTCAACGGAGTTATTGGTGGAGGAGCATCATCAGGAACATGGTCAACATCAGGGGATGGTTCATTCAACAATGCAGCTTTACTAAATGCGATTTATACTCCAGGTGTTAATGATAATACTAATGGAACGGTTACATTAACCCTCACTACGAATGATCCTGTTGGACCTTGCGGTGCAGTAAATGATGCCGTGATCATAACCATCAATGCTGCAGCAACCGTAAGTGCCGGCTCTAATCAAACGATTTGTTCTGGAAGTACAGTTTCATTGAACGGATCAATTGGTGGTGGAGCTTCTTCTGCAACATGGTCAAGTTCGGGTGATGGTTTGTTCGATAATGTCAATCTATTAAATCCAGTTTATACTCCAGGCACAAATGATATTACAGCTGGAACGGTTACTTTAACATTAACTACTGACGATCCTTCTGGACCTTGTGTTTCTGCTACCAGTAATTTAATAGTTACTGTCAATCCTTTTGCAACTGTCAATGCAGGTGCTGATCAGGGAATCTGTGCAGCAGGAACTGCAAGTCTTAATGGTTCAGTAGGTGGAGGAGCATCTTCCGGAACATGGTCAACATCAGGTGATGGATCTTTCAATAATGCTTCTTTATTAAATGCAGTATATACTCCGGGTTCGGCTGATATTACAGCAGGAACGATAACGCTTACCTTAACAACAAATGATCCTGCTGGTCCATGTGGAGCAGTGAGTGATAATCTAGTAGTAACAGTTACTTCAATTCCGGTGAAGCCAGGTGTAATAATGGGATCCATAGATGCTTGTGTTGGTACAACCTTGAATCCTTATTCAGTAGCTTCAGTTAGCGGTGCTACATATTATGTATGGAGTGGAACTTCTGGAGCAACGGCAACAGGAAACACCGTAAATGCAACCTATGATTTTGCAGCAACGATTACTAATTCAGGAAGTTTTATTACAGTAGCAGCTGGCAATGTATGTGGTGTAAGTGATACTTCTCGTAGTTATATACGCCATTCTATCGATCAGCCTCAGTTTATTCTTCCCTTATCAACGGTTTGTCCTAATACACTTGGAGTAGTTTATAATATTCAACCTATTCAAGGGGCAGCTTCCGTAGTATGGACCGCTCCAACAGGTGCAAGCATTGCCTCTTCAAGTGATGTAAGTGCAACGATAGATTTCGGACCTGCTTTTACCGGAGGAAATGTTTTGGTTACTGCAACACATTTATGCGTTGTGAAATCTAAAACAGTAACGGTTGGTTTAGGTGCTGCTACAACTCCAGGGTTGATATCAGGACTTGCTAACGGAGTGTGTGATTCTACATTAACGTATAGCATTTCTGCTGTTACTGGAGCTGCATCTTATCTCTGGACTGCTCCTGCAAATGCAACGATCATCGGTGCTAATAACGCCTTGTCTGTAATGATTCAATTTAATCCTGGATATACAACAGGAAATGTATCTGTGGTGTCCGTTAATAACTGTGGCGTTAATAGTTCTGTTAGAAATTTAGGTGTGAAGGGTGTTCCATTAAGTCCTGCAACAATTACAGGTCCTGCAACATTCTGTGCTGGACAAACAGGAGTACAATTTACGGCGGCTACCAGCTTAGGTGCATGGACGTATACATGGACTGTTCCTTCTGGAGCAAGTGTTACTGCAGGTCAAGGAACACAAACTGTAACTGTAACTTTTGGCAATGTATCAGGCAACGTAAACGTAAAAGCTGTTCGTCCTTGTGGCATCAGTGGAGCGCGTTCTAAGGGAGTAACAGTGAATTGTCGTTTAGGAGAAAATGCAGATGTAATTACGGTATTCCCTAATCCTGCTATGAATGATATTACTATCGCATGGCCTATTGATTTGAGTGAAACAGCATCTGTGAGTATCGTGGATATTACGGGTCGTGTTGTATTTGCTACCGGTAGTCAAGTTACAAGTCCTCAGCAAGTCAATGTGAGTGAAATCCCTTCTGGAATTTATCAGATCAAAATTGAAACGCTTGCTGGTAATTTCGTTCAACGTTTATTAATTGCACATTGATAGTTCATTAATAGTTAAAAGAAAAGGGCTGCTTCTCAGAAGCAGCCCTTTTCTTTTGCAAAGAATTATCATCCATTAAGCTTCGAGTTCTTTTAGAGCAAGATAAGCCATCAATCCCATTCCCGTTTTCAGAGCATTCTCATCAATATCAAAAGTTGGAGTATGTACAGAAGAAATAATTCCTCTAGCTTCGTTGCGTGTTCCCAAACGATAAAAGCATGCGCTTGCTTTTTGAGAATAAAAAGAGAAATCTTCAGCAGCCATCCAGATGTCAAGGTCTAGCACATTTTCTTTCCCCAAGTATTCAATCGCAGCTTTTTTAGATCTTGCAGTTAGGAGTTCTTCATTTACTAAAACCGGATATCCTTTTCTGATTTCAAATTCAAGCGTTCCACCCATCGAGTTCACAAGTTGATGAGCCAGTGAAAGCATATGTTCATGTGCTGCTGCTCTCCATTTTTCATCCAGCGTTCGGAAAGTTCCTTCTATATAAACTTCATTGGGAATTACGTTAGTTGCACCATTTGCAATTACTTTTCCAAACGACAGTACACAGGGCATTGTTGGATTGGCCACACGACTTACAATCTGTTGCATAGCAACAATCAAATGCGAGGTGATCAGCACAGGGTCAATATTTAAATGCGGCATTGCACCATGCCCACCTTTACCTTTTACTCTCAAATACAGTTCGTCGGTACTCGCCATGTAAATTCCAGAACGAAATCCTACTTTACCGGTATCGATGAATGGCATCACATGCTGACCAATTACAGAACTAGGTTTAGGATTTTCGAGCACACCTTCTTTGATCATCATAGAAGCACCTCCTGGTAATTTTTCTTCTCCCGGTTGAAAAATTAATTTAATACTTCCATCAAATTCTGATTTTAATTCATGCAGAATTTTTGCAGCACCTAATAACGAAGCAGTATGAACATCATGTCCGCAGGCATGCATGATTCCAGGGTTCTGTGATTTGTAAGGAACATCATTGGCTTCAGTGATCGGCAAAGCATCCATATCTGCTCTCAGCGCAACCACTTTTTTTCCAGGATTTCTCCCTTCAATGATGCCGACCAAACCGGTATTGGCTACTTTATCTTTAAATGGAATGCCAATATCTTTCAGACGGTTGCCTACAAATAGTGCAGTTTGATGTTCGTCAAAAGACAATTCAGGATGCATGTGAATATGTCTTCTGATATCCACGATATCACGGTAATGGCTATCCGCTAACTGACGTATCCGCTCTGCCTGATTCATGGTGATGTAATTTTTATTTGGACTAATTAGAAATCTAGTCCAAGTGAGAAGTAGAAGATACGAGGTTGTACTTGACCATCATCAATTCCCCAAGCCCAGTCGGCACGAAGAAAATAACCAAGTACTCTGCTTCTTAAGCCAAAACCATATCCAGCAACAATAGGTTCCACATCTTTAGTTACCGTAATGCTAATAGGGTTTCCTGGATATTCTTCAGTGTATAAAGCATTGTTTTTATTATAAGGAGAGGGACCAGTCCATGCTGTACCAACATCTGCAAACCCAATTACCTGAAAGTTTCTTACAAAATCAGAGCGGATAGGTTTGTTTGCGAGGTATTGGAATAAAGGAATGCGGAGCTCACTGTTAATTAAAGCAAAACTATTTCCGTTTCGTATATTCTGAGTAAACCCTCTTAAATTAGTAGCTACTGCTTGAAATGCATATTGCTGTGTGCGATCGATCTGGATATTGTAATTGAAATTGTCGGTAGGAGCAAATGCATTATCGAGTGAGCCTAAATAATAAATTAATTTATTTGTACCTAACGATGTGCTGGCTGCAAAACGGCTGGCAAGAATAATCTGACGGTGAACTTTTAAATAATAGCGGAAATCAGCACCTAAAACACTTAGGTAAGAGTTCTTTTTATCTATTTCATTATAGTATTCTGCAAATAATTTATAACGAAATCCATTGTACAAATTAAGTCCAGTGTTTAGAGTGTTGTCATACACAAATTCAAGACGTGTGCTAGCCCAATTCTGATAGCGGTTTTTCGCCTGAAGATTTTGAAGATCCGTACTCAGATTTACAATCCGATCATTACGATAAGAAACAGTTCCTCTTATACTTGTAAGATCATTGAATGGCCATTTGTTAATGTATTTGATTTCGTGTGTATGAATTTTATACAACGCATTGGATGAAATTTCCTCTCTTGCTTGTCGATAGAAAGTAAATTGTTTATCCATCCTTTTTTTAAGATTCTCGTAACTTACAAGGTATTCATTACTATTTAGATTTCCTGATAATCTAAACCCACCAGTAATTCTATAATCGTCCATCAAATCATTCACACCAATTTTAATGAGTGCATTTAATCCTGGATCAAAATAAACAGCACCTCCAGTAAAAGACTGATAGGTTTCATTGAGCAGACTATTATCAAGTTGAGTAAGGAGATAGCTCGTTGAAAATGCAATTTCATAGTTTCTTTGCTTTGGAAGCAGGTAGGCCGTTGAATCTGCATTTGTTTTCTTCACTACTGCTGGAGAATCTAATTCAGCAGGGTTAATATTAATTGCAGACTGTTTGGTCAACGAATCAGTTGTAACAGGAGTAGCTTTCTGAATTGGGGCTTCTTCTTTTTTCTTCTTTTTCGGGAACTCTGATTGGAACTGATAATTATTAATGTCGATTTTGGAAGAATCACCTTGTGTTGGTTTTTTATTTTCTTCAAAGACTTTAATAGGCTCAGGAATCGTTAACTGCGCATCGGCTCTTTTTGGTTTGACAGGTATTGCAATCCGGTCCATTTTAAAGCGAAGCGGTGTTTTCTTAAGTGCACCGTTCATCGTGCTATCAATGGCAGGAATAGGGCTCAGGAATAGCTGATATTTATTTCCAGAATTAGTGAGTTCCGCATAGCGTGTTGATTTGTAATTAATGTCGTGCTCTAGTAAATTCCTCGTGTAATTACTCTGAGGCTTAGCATTCACAATATATCTATAATGAATGGTAGTATCTACATATGCAATGGTACTATCCAGTGTTGAAACATAGCGATTGATAATTCCATTTTCATCACTCAAATAAGAAAAGTGAGAAGAGTCGATCATCATCGGTTGTGTTTCATTCACGGAAGGACTATTCGTCAGACGTAATAAATGTTCTGATCTATTGGCATAGTCGTATAAAAAAATATCAGATTTCGTTGGAAGAAGTAATTCACCTGCCTGACGAAAACTGGTGGTTTTTAGAGAGTCTTCAAAACGTGTAGAACTAAAACCTATAAAACGATCGTTCATGACAAATCGAGGGTGCTGATCATCCCAACGATCTTTTGTGATTTGCTGATAAACTTTTGTTCGAGGATTAAAAATATAAATATCTGATTGCCCTTTTTGTACCGCAGAAAGAACCATTTCATTACCGCTGGAAGAGTAAGAAAAATCGAGTACTTTTTCAAAGTAAAAAAATTTATTGGTTTCTTTTTTAATATGTTTTCCCATAGTATAATAATCCAGCCAAACTTTTCCTTTCTTTTCTTTAATAGCTGCTAGATATCTACCGCTTGGGTGCCATGCAAGAACAGGATAGCTCAGATCATTCGCCTGATTAATGGATTTATATCCACCTTTCCCAATCCGTTTCTTTTTCTTAGTTTTTGAATCATAAAGCCAGATTTTGTATTTGCCGAGTTCATTACTCATGAATGCAATCTGACTTCCATCAGGACTCACTTTTACTTGTTCAATAATTCTATTAGGTTTTTTGCTGATGTAAACTGGTTTTCCAGCAATGGTTTGCCTTAGTTTATCTTCATCAAGATAAAAACGTTGATAATAATCTAGCCAGTTGTGTGAGATTTCTTTGAGTGAAGCACCAACAACATAGATAAAACCACTTTCTATATTTCGATTGATACGCGTCATATAAAGCAAATTCGAAACTGCCGTTGTTCCGTATGTTTCAACAATAAAATTCCAGAATGACTGACCTGCAAATGTGGCTTCGTTGCCAGCTATATTGCTAAATTTTGAAAATCGTCCAGCAAGAATTCCATCTCGCATCTTGTTGTCGTTTTCTACTGTCCATCCTTCAGAAATATAAGCAACAAGTCCTTGTACATACCAATCGGGGAGGTTGAGCAATACTGCACTTTGCAAACGATCTTTAATACTACCTCCAAACATCAATTGGTTAATCATCACTTGAGCTACTCCTGCACGAATTTGCTTTCGTAGATTTCGGTAATCACCATCAAAATAAATTAAAACTTTATTCCCAATGATTTTCGTTAAGCCACCTGTATTATTGTTTTGTTCTTCGCCATCCAAACCAATATTACTTTGTTTGAGATCACTCAAACGATTATAAATCATAAATTGAAATCTGCCATTGATACGATAGTCGAAGAGTTTTTCAATATCAGCAATTTCCGCATCCGCAGTTCTACCAGTAAAAATGGCTAGTTCCTGACCTCCGAGATAAAAGTAAGTGTCGAAATTTTTAAAGCGATAGAAGCTCCATAAAAAATCATTGTATTGCACTCTGTTTTTCCCGAAATTCATTTGGGTTCCGCGCGAGAACTGAGCGTTGGCAATCCCTGTAGAAAATAGGAATCCAATGAGGATTAATACCGGAAGTGGAAAATGACGATGTTGCATATTGATAAACCTATGCGAAAATAACGATTTTGATTCCTTTCTGTTGCAATTTGCAGGTAACTTAAATGGTTCAAGCTAACGAATATGTACTTTTGACATCCCAATGACAGGCGAACATCCTGTTTAAAAGGTTAAGTAGATTTAAATTAAAACATAGTATTGAAATGGCGGCTGATAATACACCAGTTAAAAGGTCTGATATTAAAATCACAGTTTCACTGAATGCAGAAAAGCATCCTGTTGCAATCGACTGGCATGCAGAAGATTCAGGGATGGATGGAAATCATAGTGCGAAATCATTTATGCTTGCGCTTTGGGATAAACCAGAGAAAAGCACGATGCGTATTGATTTATGGACAACTGAAATGTCGGTAGAAGAGATGCAATTTTTTTTCTACGAAACGCTAGCTAGCATGGCAGATACTTATGAACGAGCTACCAATGACAAGGAGAGGGCGGTAGAAATGAGGGCATTTGCGCAAAACTTCGGAAAAAAAACCAAGGTGATAGCATAATTGAGGTGCTGCCAGTACAAAAATTCTCTTTGGAATCAGTTTCCTGGAGGGACGTAAAGTGGAAGGCAGTTGCCGATATAGGCTAGCAGCTCTTCTTTTCCTAAGCGAGTTTCTGCAGAAGTGATAAAAAGGGGCGGAAGTTCTTCCCAATATTCGAGCAAAGCTTTTTTAAACGTAGCTACATTCGAGGCCACCTGATTACGAGTAATTTTATCTGATTTGGTAAAAACTACTGAGAGGGCAACCCCACATTCTCCTAGCCAATTGATGAAGTCGAGATCACTTTTTTGCGGTTCGATGCGGAGGTCAACGAGTACAAATACGTTAAGTAAATGCTCCCTTTTGGTAAGATAAGTTTTCATGAAACTCTTCCATTCGGCACGTTTATCCTGTGACACCCGAGCAAAGCCATAGCCAGGTAAATCGACCAGATGCCATTCCTTATTAATCAGGAAATGATTGATCGTTTGGGTTTTACCTGGATTGCCAGATGTTTTGGCTAGTTCTTTTTTCTGAACCAGCATATTGATCAACGACGATTTCCCCACATTCGATCTACCAATAAAAGCGAATTCCGGAATATTATCTGGAGGGAACTGATCTGGTTTAGCAGAACTTTTGACGAAAGTGGCAGAAGTGATTTTCATGTAAAAGAGAAGATTACAAAGGTATTCACTCTACTACATAAACATAGTATTCTTTTTAAAATTTAAAAATTGAACATCCTGACGAGGAAAAAATCAGCTATTTGCCTTTCGTATAGGTGAGAATATGACGTTCTTTCTTGGTTTCGTAAATATCGCTGAGCCTTACCAGAATTCCAGTTTCTTCTACTTCTCCGAAATGGTCATTGATGGAGGTCCCGAAATTTTTCATGGTGGCAGAAAGATTCATATAGGCATTAATCAGCGGTGGAATATTTTCACCTAGGAGACGCACATGTTGGTTCAGGATCCGATGCCCTTCTTTGTAATCTTTCCCGTTTAGCTCTTCCGCAAATGCAGATAGATCATGTGAGATATTCATAGGGTGAAGCGGAGTAACGAGACCTTCAGCATCAGGGAAATAAAAATTCATGAAATAGAGAATCATATCTCTAGCTTCCTGATTAAAATGCCGGTACATGGTCACTTTTCCGAAGAAATATTTAATATCAGGATTGTCAATATGTAAGGCACCAAGTCCGTCCCATAAATTGTCAAGGGTAAAAAGTCCTTTGCGATTTTCTGCACTAGGCTGATATTTGGGTTGTACAAATGAACGACCTAATTCAATAGTATATGGAAAATATTCTTGAATAAATTTTTCCGAGAAACGAAATAATTCTGCAGTAGCTAATTGTAATTCTCCCTTCTCGTTATAGCCAGCATCAGCACAACGGATAAATCGATATCCACCTGTAATCTCTTTCTCAAATGGATTCCAAACGATGAGTTGCTGATAGCAATTTTTAATGGTGTCGAATTCATCCAGATCACAATCGAGACCAGTTCCTCCTCCAGCAGCCCTAAATGTTAATTCGCGAAGTCGCCCAATTTCTTTTAAAACATTAGGACTATTATGCGCATCAACAATATATATTTTATTGGAACCATTATTGGAAGTCCGTACAAAACGATCCGTAGAAAGTTCTTTTTCCAGCAGTTCAACAGATACAGGTTCGATAATTGATTTCATTATACTTAAGTTGCCGGACTAATCAGGATTTTATTCTTTCAAAGAATCTGCGAGATGAATATAGTTTATTTAGTTTGTTTTAGACCTGCAGCTACTGATTTTTCGAAAGGATAATTTCTGTCACCGCCTCCGAGATTGTAAATATGTTCTTTTATCTGCTGCGCCCATTGAAAGTCCGTAAATTTTGAATCTAAGTCTTTCGGAAAAAGGGGCTTTCCAATTTTGATATGAATGTTTTTGCCCATCTGATGATACATTTCATCCATCAAGTAAAACATCTCAATATTAGCTTTAATGCCGAATTTCTGTCTCCAGCGACCAAGTTTATAAAAGAAGTTAGAATTTCGTCCTGCTATATGAACCGGTATAATAACTGTATTAAACTTTTTTGATTTGGTGACAAAGCTTTTCTTCCATTCCAAGTCACGAATGTTAGTCCCATGTTGCATCCTCGAAACCAATCCAGCAGGGAAAATCAATACTAATCCTTGTCCTGAATAGTAAGAATCGATAAGATCAAGGGCTTGATTTGAATTCTTTCCATGCTTATTAACGCCTACGAAAATATCATTAAGGTTTTTGATGTTCAGTAATACATCGTTCACTATAAATTTCTGATCATGCCTTTTGGTTGAAAGCACCTGCACTAAAGCCATTCCATCTAGTCCACCTAATGGGTGATTCGATGCGATAATAGCACCTCCAGTTGCTGGAATATTTTCCATCCCTTCAACAGTTACTATCGGACCATATTCTTTTATGATTTCATCTACAAAGGCATAGGAAGTTTTATCTCCATGACGACGGATAAAATCATTTACTTCATCTTGATGAACAATTCTTTTGATGTAACGAATGAGAAATCCTGGAATGAAATTCAGTAATCGTGGATTCTTTCCACGGATGATTTCTTCAATGTTGATGAAATCTTTTTGAGGCACTTCTGTCATAGTTTGGGCAGGGCTAAAAATAGTGGTTTACTGCTTAACAAGCATTTTAGAGGCTTAACTATTGAAAATGAGGATTTTATTTTGCAAGGACTTGACTTAGGACCTGTTCTTAATCCTTTAAATGCTCCCATCGCCCATAATTTGAATAGGGCAGAACGGTTTTTTGTGGAATTAGAGACATTAATGTCTGAAAGTGGGAGACTATTTTTTAAGGATAGCTATTCAAATATTCATAAGTAATTCAAAATCAATTCAAAATGACAAATCAGCCAGATTTGCTCATGATTCATCGTTTTCCGGCTTCAAAAAGGGTGATCAATATTTTTTTCAACGATTTTAAGCTTTTGGGGTGGGTGGAATCAGGATTTTCAGAAAACTAAAAACCACCACAATTTTCCTAAGTTGTGAACTCACGATTGTTTGTAAGTGTTTATTTATCAATTGTATGATTTCGTTATAGCCTCTATTTTGGCAAGACTTGTTGCTATCTAATTTTTCGTTAAAAGACCTTCTTTTTAACCATTGAAACAATAAAATGAGGGGCGGAAAAGTTTTTAACAAAGTGGGATAAAGTGGTAGGAAGTGGGAGAAATTGAATTATTTTTACCACCCGAAGCCCTTTTGTGGGACAACAACATTATCGATGACACAATTTCTAGGAGAGTTCGATTGCAAGCTAGACGCGAAGGGGCGTTTGAGTTTGCCGTCGGCATTGCGGAAGCAGATCTCTCCTGAGGCGAATGAGAAGTTGGTGGTGAACCGTGGTTTTGAAAACTGTCTCGCTTTGTATCCGATGAACGAATGGCAGAAGATCAGTGCTGAAGTCAACCAGTTGAACATGTATGTGAAGAAGAACCGAGAATTTGCGCGGTACTTCTATCGTGGTGCTACAGAACTTGAATTGGATGCTGCGGGACGGATTTTATTACCGAAACGCCTTTCTGAATATGCAGGGATTGATAAGGAGATTATTCTTTCTGCATGGTCTAATAAAATTGAAATCTGGTCGAAAGAGAAATTCGAACAGTTGATGAAAGATGAGCCAGACGATTTTTCAACGCTTGCAGAAGATGTGATGGGTAAACTGAATAAGGGAGGTGATGCAGGTGAAATATCATGAACCAGTATTACGTGACGCTTCAGTGAATGGATTGGATATACATCCGGATGGAACTTATGTAGATGTAACTTTTGGTGGTGGAGGACATAGTCGTGCGATACTTGCACAGATGAGTAAAGGCAAGCTGATTGCATTTGATCAAGATGCGGATGCAGTGCAAAATGTTCCTGATGATGTTCGATTCAATTTAGTGCAAGATAATTTCCGTCATCTAGAATTTCAGTTGAATAATCAGCAAGTAATTCCTGTAGATGGAATACTGGCTGATCTTGGTGTGTCATCACATCAATTTGATGAAGCTTCCAGAGGTTTCTCTATTCGGTTTGATGCAGATCTGGACATGAGAATGGATCAACAAGCATCACTAACGGCTAGGGATGTCCTAAATCATTATTCTGAGCATGATCTGATGCGTGTTTTTAAGGAGTATGGTGAAATTAATAACGCTAGAAAAGTTGCTTCGTTAGTAGCAGCTTCAAGAAAAATAAATCCTATTCGCACTATTGATGAGTTTAAGAAAGTCATCAATCCTTGTGCGCCACGCGGGAAGGAAAATTCGTTTTATGCACAGATTTTTCAGGCGCTCAGAATTGAAGTGAACGATGAATTAGGTGCTTTGAAAGATTTACTCGAACAAGCGCCTTCTGTATTACGTCAAGGTGGACGATTAGTAGTAATCAGTTATCATTCACTTGAAGATAGATTGGTTAAAAATTTCATCAACACCGGAAATACTGCTGGTGAACTAAAAAAAGATTTTTACGGCAACGTCACTGGATTATTATTCAAAGCACTCACCCGTAAACCTGTAGAAGCAGATGCTTCAGAAGTGGAACGTAATCCGCGCTCAAGGAGTGCTAAAATGCGCATCGCCGAAAAACTATGAATCGTGTAAAATCAACTACTCCGCCTCAGGTTAAGGAATCGAAGAAGGCAAAAGTAAATCCACAAGATGGAATTGCAAGGAGATTCGTGAGTGCAATTAATGTGTTCAGTTATTTCGACCGGAACTCGATTGTGAAAATGATGCCCTTTGTTTTTTTTCTTACCGCCCTTGCGATTATTTATATCGGAAATAGTTTTTATGCAGAAAGAACGATTCGTGATATCGATAAAACGGAACGCGAACTGAAAGAGTTACGTGCCGAATTTATCACTGGAAAATCGGAGCTCGCCTATAAAAGTAAATTATCAGAAGTAGCCGCAGTCATCCAACCCCAAGGACTTAAAGAATCAACAGAGGCACCAAGAAAGATTCTAATCAAAAAAGCAAAGGCAGAAAATTAATAACTGGAAATATCCAGTTTGTTTGGGAGCAGTAAAGGTCAATAAAACAACGTAAAACAGTTCAAGGCTTAACCAATGGCTGAAAAGAAAAATGATATTCTCTGGAGAGTCTACCTGGTATTCGGGGGATTCCTGCTTTTCGGACTGGCGATAATTTTCAGAGTAGGTCATTTGCAATTGGCAGAAGGCGATTACTGGAAACGTAAGGCAGATAGTCTCACTTTAAGATATCAGAATATTGAACCAATGCGGGGAAATATTTATTCTGCAGATGGAAGCCTTCTTGCTACTTCTCTTCCACGTTATGATGTGCATCTGGATATGGTTTCTGCAGGAAAAAATGCACAGGTTTTTAATGACAATGTAGATTCACTAGCATTTTGCCTTTCAACATTATTTGGTGATAAATCTAAAGCCGATTATAAAAGAATGTTGAAAGAAGGTAGGAGAGATAAGGAACGTTATTTTTTGCTGAAGCGTAATATTTCTTTTAACGAACAGAAAGCAATTCGGACGTTTCCACTTTTTCGCATGGGCAAGAACAAAGGAGGGTTGATCATCACTCAATTAAGTCGCCGTGAGAAACCATTTAAAATGCTTGCATCAAGAACTATCGGATATAGGATCGATAATTCAGAAGTAACACCAGTGGGAATTGAAGGTGCATTCGATAAGAGTTTGAGAGGAAGCACAGGTAAACGATTGATGCAAAAGATTGCCGGTAATGTATGGAAGCCGGTTAATAACGATAATGAAATCGAACCCATGGATGGTCAGGATGTTGTTACCACCATCGATTTAAATCTTCAAGACGTTGCTGAGAATGCATTGTTGCGTCAGTTGAAAGAGCATAATGCAGATATGGGTTGTGCGATTCTGATGGAAGTTGCAACAGGACAGATTAAAGCAATCGCCAATCTTAAAAGAGTAGGAGAAGATGATAATTATACTGAAGAATTTAATTATGCATTAGGACAAGGAAGCGAACCAGGTTCCACTTTTAAACTGGTATCGTTAATGGCAGCTATCGAAGATGGTTATGTAGATCTAAATGATAGTATAAATACTTATGGTGGCGTGATGAATTTGGCTGGCGGATATAAAATGAATGATTCACATAAAGGTCTTTATGGAATGCTAAGTGTGAAAAAAGCTTTTGCCGTTTCTTCTAATGTTGGAATCTCTGCTTTGATTATGAAGTACTATTCCAAAAATCCTCAAGCGTTTGTTAATAGAGTGAAAAGTATGCATATAAGTGATCCATTGGGATTACAGCTGGCAGGTGAAGCACAACCAAGAATAAAAGGTACAAATGATAAAGATTGGTCGAAGCTTTCTTTACCATTTATGTCAATTGGATATGAATCTACTTTGTCACCATTGCAATTACTTACCTTTTATAATGCAGTTGCGAATAATGGTAAAATGGTGCAGCCGCTTTTCGTAAAAGAAATTCGTAATAAAGGTCAGTTAGTGAAAAGCTTCCCTACTAAAGTCATCAGTGATTCGATTTGTTCAGCGCGTACGATTGCCAAAGCTAGATTGTTGCTGGAAGAAGTGGTAAAAAATGGAACTGCTTCTGCAATAAAACATGCACAGTATACCATAGCAGGTAAAACAGGAACTGCGCAAATCGCTCAAGGTGCTGGTGGGTACAAAACTGGAAAAATAAAATATCAGGCTTCTTTCTGTGGTTATTTTCCTGCGGATAAGCCACAGTACAGCTGTATCGTTGTGGTATATGCTCCAGGTACTGATGTTTATTACGGTGCTTCCGTTGCTTGCCCTGTTTTCAAAGAGATTTCAGATAAAGTTTTTGCTTTGAATGTGCAGATGCATGAAGAGCTGAAAACCGTTCCGGATTCCATGTTTGCGGGTCTTCCTAAAGTTAAAGCTGGCAGAAGTACTCCTTCCAATTTAGCTGTACGTAATCTTGATTTAGCTGTTGAGCTTCCACAAAACGGATGGCATACTGTAAGTCGTGATCCATTTACACCTTCCGATGATAAAGTTCCAAATGTAGTAGGGATGGGTCTTCGTGATGCGCTGTATCTCTTGGAAAGTCAAGGTATGGAAGTAAGTCCTGTTGGAAGAGGAACGGTGATAAAACAATCGATTTCATCAGGAACAAAACTCGTAAGAGGTCAAAGAATCATAATTGAATTAGGATAATGAAAGTACTCCGCGATCTACTTTACAAGACGGGCATCGAAGAGGTGACTGGCAATACTTCAGCGTCTATCGAGCATATCTGTTTCGATTCACGCAAAGTAATGTTGGGTTCTTTGTTCGTGGCTGTGCGCGGTACTAAAAGTGATGGACATCAGTTTATTGATGAAGTGATTGAGAAGGGTGCAGTAGCAATTGTTTGTGAAGAATTACCAGCAGCTACTAAACCTCATGTAACGTATGTGAGAGTCAAAGATGCAGCGATAGCATTGGCATTTATTTGTGCTAATTATTTTGATAATCCATCCACTAAACTCAATCTGATAGGAGTAACCGGAACAAATGGTAAAACAACTACTGTAACATTATTACATAGTCTTTTCAGAAACCTCGGCTATAAAGCAGGATTATTAAGTACCGTGAGGAACTTGATCATTGATGAAGAGATTCAAGCTACTCATACCACTCCTGATCCGTTACAGTTGAATGAACTCCTCAGTAAAATGGTAGAGGCAGGTTGCACCTATTGTTTCATGGAAGTTAGTTCACATGCGATTGTTCAACATCGCGTTACTGGTGTACGTTTTACAGGAGGAATTTTTACCAACATTACTCGTGATCATCTCGATTATCATAAAACTTTTGATGAGTATATCCGCGCAAAGAAAGGATTCTTTGATATGCTGGATACGCAGGCTTTTGCACTGATCAACGGCGATGATCGCAATAGCAGTATTATGGTTCAGAATACTAAAGCTGTTGTGAAAACATATGCGTTGAAATCTACTGCTGATTTCAAAGTGAGAATCCTTGAAAATAATTTCGGTGGATTATTACTCAATATTGATGGCAGCGATATTCTGTGTCGATTGGTTGGAAGTTTCAATGCTTATAATCTGCTTGCTGTTTATGCTGCTGCCGTTCTTGCTGGAGAGGATAAACTTACGGTGCTCACTGCATTAAGTAATCTCACTCCTCCAGAAGGGAGATTCGAATATATTATCAGTCCAACTAAAGTTACTGGGATTATCGATTATGCACATACTCCAGATGCTTTAGAGAATGTTTTGCAAACGATTAAAAATATCCGTACTGGGAATGAAAAAGTAATCACGGTAATTGGATGTGGCGGTGATCGTGATTCTGGTAAACGTCCGCAGATGTCCGCAATTGCTTGTGAATTCAGTGATAAGGTAATCCTAACTTCTGACAATCCAAGAAGTGAAGATCCAGAAAAAATTATCAGCGATATGCGTGCAGGAGTTCCACCCCAGCATTTTAAAAAAGCCCTTGCCATTACAGATCGTCGTGAAGCAGTTCGTACTGCAACTGCACTCGCTCAACCTGGTGATATTATTCTTCTAGCAGGAAAAGGTCACGAGAAATATCAGGAAATAAAAGGAGTAAAATATCCTTTTGATGATAAACTAGTACTTGAAGAATCCTTTCAATTAATCTAAACCGATGCTCTATTATCTCTTCGAATATTTAGATAAGGCTTATGATCTTCCGGGAGCTGGTCTTTTTCGCTTCCTTTCTTTCAGAGCGGCGATGGCGATTATTACATCATTGGTAATCACCTTGCTATTAGGGAAGAGAATTATTCAATTACTCTTGAATATGCAGGTGGGCGAAACCATTAGAGATCTTGGCTTAACCGGACAAAAAGAAAAACAAGGCACTCCTACAATGGGAGGATTAATCATACTCGCAGCAATCCTTATTCCAACATTACTCTTTACGAAGCTGGATAATGTTTATATCGTATTGATGATTATTTGTACGATCTGGCTGGGACTAATTGGATTTTTGGATGATTATATTAAAGTTTTCAGAAAAAATAAAGAAGGTCTAAGAGCTAAGTCGAAACTGGTAGGTCAGGTAGGGCTTGGAATTATTATTGGATCTATTCTTTATTTCAATCCTCATGTTATTGTCCGTGAAAAATTAGAGCAATCACAAATTACAGTCCACCAACATAGCAATCTCATTGATGATATCCGTGAATCGGAAGGAGTTTTATTTTCTGGAGATAATGCAAAGTCAACGAAGACCACAATTCCTTTCTTAAAGAATAATGAATTTGATTACGCCACTCTTCTGGATTGGGCGGGAGATAATAAGAAGTGGATGCTTCCAATTCTTTATATTCTGATTGTAACGTTTATTGTTACTGCAGTTTCTAATGGCGCTAATATCACTGATGGTATCGACGGATTAGCAACTGGAACTTCAGCAATTATTGGAGCAACACTAGCTGTTTTTGCATACGTATCAGGGAATACAGTTTTCGCAAATTATCTCAATATCATGTATATCCCTAATACAGGTGAATTGATGGTATTTATGAGCGCATTTGTAGGGGCTTGTGTTGGATTCTTATGGTACAATTCATATCCGGCGCAAGTGTTTATGGGAGATACTGGAAGTCTGGCGTTAGGCGGCATAATAGCGGTATTTGCAATTGCAGTTCGCAAAGAATTATTAATTCCAATCATCTGCGGAATCTTTTTAGTAGAGAATTTATCCGTGATGGTGCAAGTGAGTTATTTCAAATACACACGCAAAAAATATGGAGAAGGTCGTAGGATCTTAAAGATGTCGCCATTACATCACCACTATCAAAAATTAGGATATCACGAATCCAAAATTGTTACTCGTTTTTGGATTGTAGGAATCATGCTTGCTGTATTCAGTGTTATAACGCTTAAATTAAGATAAGGCCTTCTTCTATCACATCTAATGAACACCACTTCTAAAAAAATAGTCATACTAGGTGCCGCCGAAAGCGGTATCGGTACTGCTATACTCGCTCAACAAGTGGGATTAGAAGTTTTTGTTTCTGATGCTGGTAAAATCGCTGATCATTACAAAAAAGAATTGCAAGAGAGAGAGATAGAATTTGAGGAGGGGATGCATAGCGAAGCGAGGATTTTAGCGGCTACAGAAATAGTAAAGAGTCCGGGAATTCCTGAAAAGGCGCCAATCATTAAAGCAATCAGAAATCAACATATCCCCATTATTTCCGAAATAGAATTTGCAGGTCGTTATACTGATGCGAAGATGATTTGTATTACAGGGACGAATGGAAAAACTACCACCACATTATTGACTTACCACACGCTACAGAAAGCAGGACTTCATGTGGGATTGGGTGGAAATGTAGGAAAGAGTTTCGCTCGTCAAGTTGCAGAAAATGATTTCGATTTTTATGTCTTGGAATTAAGCAGCTTTCAACTTGATGGCTGTTATAACTTTAAAGCTGACGTTGCCATCCTTACCAATATTACTCCTGATCATCTCGATCGTTACGAATATAATTTACAGAATTATATCGATTCCAAATTTAGGATTTTACAAAATCAGACAGCTGCAGATTCTTTTATCTATTGCGCAGATGATGAATTGACATTACAAGGACTTTCCGGAAAAAATTTAGCGATGCAACTTTTTCCCTTCTCTATCAAAAAGAAAGAAGGTATGAGTGCATACACCGAAAACGAACAACTCACAATCACTACCCATAACCAAAACTTCACTATGTCGATCCACGATTTGGCCCTACAAGGAAAACACAATCTGTACAATTCAATGGCATCAGGAATTGCCTCACGCGTACTTGAAATCCGTAAGGATGTAGTTCGTGAAAGCTTCGCTGATTTCGAAAACATCGAACACCGGCTTGAATTTGTTAATACCGTTCATGGTATCGACTTTATTAATGATTCCAAAGCGACTAATGTAAATTCTACATGGTATGCTCTTGAGAACATGAAACAACCTACAATCTGGATTGCGGGTGGAGTAGATAAAGGCAATGATTATAGCATGCTTGCTGAACTCGTTCAGTCTCGTGTTAAAGCGATCGTTTGTTTAGGTGTAGATAATCAAAAAATTATCGAAGCATTTAAAGATTCTATTCCTGTAATTGTGGAAGCTGCTACTGCTGAAGAAGCTGTTCAAGCAGCATATCGCTTAGGTAAGAAAGGTGATGCAGTATTATTATCTCCTGCTTGTGCAAGTTTCGACTTGTTTGAAAACTATGAAGACCGTGGCCGAAAATTCAAAGCTGCTGTTCGCTCTTTGTAGCATTTCACACTGACAGTAATGTCCTGTAGGTTATAGGGGTGAGTAACATTACTGCTATCAAAAAATAATTATTTCAATCAGTACAGCAAAAAAAACAGCTGAAAAAATGACCTGGCTCGAACATTATTTTAAAGGGGACCGCACAATCTGGCTGATTGTGATCCTGCTCTCGATTCTGAGTATACTGGCTGTTTACAGTTCAACAGGTACTCTGGCATATAAGTATCAGTCGGGAAATACAGAGTATTATCTCTTCAAGCACGGTATCATCCTATTATTCGGATTTGTACTGATGTATATCGGTCATATTATAAAGTATACCTACTATGCACGGTTTTCAAAAATCGGAATTATGGTTGCGATTCCTCTGCTCTTATTTACGCTGTTAATGGGAAGCAATATCAATGAAGCCAGTCGTTGGTTAACACTTCCAATTATCAATTTATCTTTCCAAACATCGGATCTTGCAAAAGTGGCTTTGATACTTTATGTAGCAAGGATGCTTTCAAAGAAACAGGATAACATCAAAGATTTCAAACAAGCCTTTCTTCCAATTCTTCTGCCTGTAATAATTGTTTGCGGATTAATTCTTCCTGCAAATTTCTCTACAGCTGCCGTTTTATTTGCTACTTGTTTGGTGATTATGTTCATCGGCAGAATTAATGTCAAATATATCTTCGGATTAATCGGAATTGCTGTAGTGATGTTCGGGTTGTTTATCGGTATTGCATATTTGACGGGTTATCAGGGAAGGATAAAAACTTGGCAGGCACGTATTGAAAATTTTAAGGAGGGAGATCCAGAAGGAAATTATCAAGTAGATCAAGCCAAGATTGCTATCGCTACTGGAAGTTTATTAGGCAAAGGGCCAGGAAATAGTTCACAACGCAACTTCTTACCACATCCTTATTCTGATTTTATCTTCGCCATTATCATTGAAGAATATGGAATGGTAGGTGGAGTACTTGTACTCTTTCTGTATCTGCTTTTATTTTATCGAGCCATTCAAATTGTGAAACGAACGGAGCGTGCTTTCGCCGCATTAATTACAATAGGATGTGCATTTAGTCTGGTGTTTCAGGCTTTAATCAATATGGCTGTTGCAGTAAATTTATTTCCTGTTACCGGACAACCCTTACCCATGTTGAGTATGGGGGGAACTTCAATCTGGTTTACTAGTCTAGCGTTAGGAATTATTTTAAGTGTGAGTAGTGAAACTGAAAAAGTTATTGCTGAAGAAGAGGGAGGTGAAGTTGTCGCAGCCTAAGAGAATAATTATCAGCGGAGGTGGCACTGGTGGTCATATTTTTCCGGCGATTGCAATTGCTAATGCATTAAGAGCGATCGATCCGACCGTGGATTTATTATTTGTAGGTGCTGTAGGTAAAATGGAAATGGAAAAGGTTCCATCTGCAGGATATAAGATAGAAGGATTACCTATTGCAGGATTCAAGCGTGAATTATCGGCTGATAATCTTTCGTTTCCTCTGAAATTAGTGAAGAGCTTGAATAAAGCAGGTTCTCTAATCCGGAAGTTTAAGCCAGATGTGGCGGTGGGCGTTGGTGGTTATGCCAGCGGACCATTACTATTCATGGCATCTATCAATGGTGTTCCATCCTTAATTCAGGAACAGAATTCATATCCTGGAATTACGAATAAAATTCTTTCAAAAAGAGCTAAGAAAGTTTGTGTGGCTTATGAAGGGATGGATCGTTTTTTTGCAAAAGATAAAATCATCTTCACTGGTAATCCGATCAGAGAAGATATCAAAAATATCAAGAATAAAAAAGAAGAAGCGGGAATTTATTTCGGATTAGATGCAACGAAGCCAACTATGCTAATCGTTGGTGGAAGTCAAGGTGCGAGAAGTATTAATAAAGCTATTCTTGCCGGACTCCCCAAATTAAAAATGGAAGGTGTTCAAGTATTATGGCAAACTGGAAAAACATTTATCACCGATGCGGTGCAGGGATTAAATGAAGTAGGGGAGAGTTCAATGAAAGCCTATGATTTTATAAGTCGGATGGATCTAGCTTATGCCCTCGCAGACATTGTGCTTGCAAGAGGAGGCGCAAGTACAGTATCAGAACTCTGTATCGTTGAGAAGCCAGCGATATTGGTTCCACTGCCAACTGCTGCAGAAGATCATCAGACAAAAAATTGCATGGCATTGGTTAAAAGAGATGCCGCATTATTGATAAAGGATGATGAAGCCGGTACTCGTTTAGTGAGTGAAGCTATCAGTTTATTGAAAAATGATGCATTGAAAATAAAGTTAAGTAATAATCTAAAACCATTAGCACGACCTTTTGCAGCAAGAGATATTGCAGAACAGGTTTTGTTATTGGCAGGAAATTAAAAAATGATCACACCACCGGGACTTAAACAATATCGTTATATCTATCTTTTAGGGATAGGTGGGATCGGTATGAGCGCGCTAGCCCGTTATTTTCTTGCGGATGGAAAAGTTGTTGCTGGTTATGATCGTACTTCCACTCCCTTAACTGATGAGTTGACAAAGGAAGGAATGCAAATTCATTTTGAAGATAATCCTGAGTTAATAGGCTCTGAAATTTCAGATCCTGCTAACCGAAACAAAACATTAGTGATTATTACGCCAGCTGTTCCTTCAACGCATCAAGAGTTGCAGTTTTTTAGGAGTCATGATTACCAAGTAGTGAAACGTTCACAAGTGTTGGGAATGCTGACCAAGGAGCATTTTACATTAGCTGTAGCAGGTACGCACGGTAAAACGACAACGTCCTCTATTCTAGCACATATCCTCCATGCTTCCGGAGTAAATTGCACAGCATTTTTAGGGGGCATCAGTGTAAATTTCGGATCCAATTTATTATTAGGAGACACTTCTAAACACGGACACAAAGTTGTTGTAGAGGCCGATGAATTTGATCGTTCATTTCTGACGCTATTTCCGGATATGGCAGTCATAACTTCTATGGATGCAGATCATCTGGATATTTATGGTGATCGCAATGAAATGCAAAATACGTATCGTGAGTTTGCATCACAGGTTCAGGAAGATGGTTTATTGTTGTATAAATCAGGGTTAAATCCTGGAGAGGTGAAAGCCCGAACTGCGACATACTCTATTGAAGATAATACTGCTGATTATCGTGCGGAAGAAATTTCGGTAAATAATGGCCGTTATGAATTTAATCTGGTATCACCTGCATTTGTTCTGCGAGGATTATCACTTGGATTACCCGGTCGTCATAATGTAGAAAATGCAGTGGCAGCATGTGCATTGGCAGTTGAAAGTGGATTGGAGCCGGATAAGTTAAAAGCTGCTCTGGAATCATATGCAGGGGTTCATCGTCGTTTTGAAGTGCATATTCGTCGCCCGGATTTAGTTTATATAGATGATTATGCCCATCATCCGGAAGAGTTGCGGGCTGCAATCAGCTCAGTAAAGGAATTATATCCACATCAAAATATAACTGGAATTTTTCAGCCTCATCTATTTAGCAGAACAAGAGATTTTGCAGATGGATTCGCTGAGAGTTTGAGTCTTCTCGATAAATTGTATTTGTTGCCCATTTATCCGGCACGAGAGGAGCCAATTCCTGGAGTGGATTCAGCAATGATTCTGAAAAAAGTTAAAATCAAAAACAAACAACTCATCACCAAAGAGCAATTGATTCCGGCCCTTCGTAAAGAAAAGCCCGAAGTATTGATCACTTTGGGTGCAGGAGATATCGATCAATTTATTCAACCCATAAAGCAGTTACTGGAGACTTACACATGGTTATAAAAACTAAAGTCCGCAAAGCGCTGATCCTGACGGTATGGATTTTATCTTTCGGTACAGCTTTCGTGCTGCTAAGTTTTGTAAATCAAAAGCAGCTCGAACTTCGTTGCGATCATGTTGAGATCAACATTGACGATGCTGTTGCGCATGAATTTATTGATCAGAAAGACATCCTTGAACTGGTTAATTCTAAAGGAAAAGTTGTTGGAAAACCGCTTGGCGCGATTAACACCATGTTGTTAGAAAAAATCATTTTGACCAACCCATTCGTTAGCAGAGCAGAAGTATATTCATCCATCGATGGAAACCTGCATGTTGATATTTGGCAGCGGGATCCTGTGGTACGAATTATCAACATGCACGACGAGCAATTTTATATCGATAGGGAGGGCAAATTCATGCCTGTTTCTGATCATTATACGCCACCTGCTATTGTTGCTAATGGCTACATTTTCAATGCCTATGCAGAGATGAAAGTAGTAGAAGCGGTTGCAGTAACTGATACTCTCCAAACTGATAGTTTACAGGTTCCTAGGATGATAAATCAGGTGTATGCGCTAGCAACATTTCTGGAGGCAGATACCTTCTGGTCGGCTAACACCGAACAGATTTATGTGAACGAACAACAGGAGTTAGAGGTCATTCCGCGCGTCGGCAATCACCGTATTCTGATCGGTGATACCACAGATCTTAACAATAAGTTCAGCAGATTAATGACATTTTATAAACAAGGTCTCAATAAAACGGGATGGAATAATTACAATGTAATTAATCTGAAATTTCGTGATCAGGTAGTTTGCAGCAAAATTAAATAGTAGATGGAACACACAGGGATCATAGTCGGGCTGGATATCGGAACCACAAAAATTGCGGCAATCGTTGGTCGTCGTAATGAATTTGGCAAAGTCGAAGTACTTGGTATGGGCCGTTCTGAATCACTAGGTGTGATGCGAGGAATGGTTGCTAATATTGAGAAAACAGTTGCATCCATCAAAGAAGCTGTGGCTGAAGCTGAGGCGAAGTCTGGCGTTGAAATTAGTGATGTTCATGTGGGAATTGCGGGTCAACATATCAAAAGTATGCAGCACCGTGGCATGATTACACGTCATAATGTTACCGACGAAATCAGTCAAAAAGATATCGATTCAATTATTGATGACATGTATAAACTTGCTATGCCTCCGGGTGAAGAGATTATTCATGTGATTCCTCAAGAGTTTATCGTAGATAATGAGCAGGGCATTAAAGATCCAATTGGGATGTCGGGCATTCGCCTCGAAGCGAACTGTCATATCATCACAGGTTTGATTACTGCCGCTAATAATATTCAGAAGTGTGTGCTAAAAGCTGGGCTGAAAACTATCGATCTGATTCTTGAACCCTTAGCATCCGCAGAAGCCGTACTGACCGAAGAAGAAAAAGAAGCTGGTGTTGTACTCGTTGATATCGGTGGTGGTACAACGGACATCGCCATTTTCCAAGATGGAATCATTCGTCATACAGCAGTTATTCCTTTTGGTGGGAATGTAATTACAGAAGATATCAAAGAAGGTTGTTCGATTATTCGCAATCAAGCTGAATTATTGAAAGTGAAATTCGGTTCTGCTTTATCTAAGCAGATGAAAGAAAATGAAATTGTATCGATACCAGGATTACGCGGTCGTGAACCTAAAGAAATTTCAGTGAGAAATCTAGCTTCTATCATTCAAGCACGGATGGAAGAGATCATTGAAAATGTGTATTATGAAATCAAGAGTTCAGGATTTGAGAAAAAATTGATTGCCGGTATTGTAATTACTGGTGGAGGTTCTCAACTGAAACATGTGACGCAACTGGTGGAGTTTATTACGGGGATGGATACACGTATCGGTTACCCGAATGAACATCTGGGCAAAGGAATGGACGAAGTAAAAAGTCCGATGTACGCTACAGGTGTAGGATTAGTAATTAAAGGTCTGATAGAAATTGAACGTGATGCACGTCGTCCTAAAACAAACACCATAAGTTCGGAGGCTCCTGAAAGAACCAAAGGTAAATGGTTCGATATCTTTAAAAAGGGAACACAAATTTTTGGTGATGAAGGTGAAGATGATAGGATCTAATTTTGAAATTGTAAGTAACCAACATTGAAAAAACAAAAAACACTATAACCATGAGTCAGCAAGAATTTTCATCGCTAATTCCATTCGATCTGCCGAAAGAGCAGAATTCTATCATCAAAGTAATTGGTGTTGGAGGTGGTGGAAGTAATGCCGTTAACCATATGTTTAAACAGGGAATCAAAGGCGTTGAATTCCTTGTTTGTAATACTGATGCTCAGGCACTTGAAATGAGTCCTGTTCCTCTGAAAATCCAACTCGGACCAAGCCTTACTGAAGGACGTGGTGCAGGTGCAATTCCAGAAGTAGGAAAGCAAGCTGCTATTGAAAATCATGATGAGTTGAGAGCGCTCATGACGGGAGATACTAAAATGGTTTTCGTTACTGCAGGAATGGGTGGAGGTACTGGAACAGGTGCAGCGCCTATCATTGCTGGCATTGCCCGTGAACAAGGTGTGCTTACCGTCGGTATCGTTACTATACCTTTTGCTTTTGAAGGAAGAAAGAGAAGACAGCAAGCAGAACTCGGCATTGAAGAAATGAAAAAAAATGTAGATGCGCTGTTGATTATCTGCAATGATAAGTTACGCGAGATCTATGGTAATCTTAATCTTACAAAAGCATTTGGTCATGCAGATGATGTGTTGGCAGTAGCTGCAAAAAGTATTGCAGAGATCATTACCAATACTATGCACATGAATGTTGATTTTGCGGATATCCAGACCGTTATGAAAGAAAGTGGTGTAGCCATCATGGGTTCTGCTACTGCTGAAGGTGATAACCGTGCTGTACGTTCCGCCGAACAAGCACTGGATTCTCCACTATTAAATGATAATCATATTGAAGGTGCAAGATATATTCTACTAAATATCACTAGTGGAAGTACTGAAGTAACGATGGATGAAGTGGGCGAAATCAATGATTATATTCAAGCTCAAGCAGGTCAAACTGCGGAGATTATCATGGGTATTGGTCATGACGCTGCGCTTGGTGAAAAAGTAGGAGTAACCATTATTGCTACTGGATTTAAAACCAATAATCAACTTTCTGTAGAGCAAGCAAAGCCTGAAAAAATCGTATATTCTTTAAACGATGATAAAAAGTCGACATTGGTGAATAGCGTTACTGCGCCTTCTACAACTGTTGCAGAGGTTGTGCCTTCCACTCCAGTTGCAATTCATTCAATGGAGCCAACACTCATCACTAGAAATGAAGTTCAAGTGGAGCAGTTGAATGTTAGCGAACAAGAAGACAATATGGAACCTGTATTGATTGTTCGTGAAGAAGTAACTGCAGTAGTTTTAGATTTACCTCTCGATCTTGATCCTCCTGTTGAAGCACCTGTTACTTTTGAAAAAGAAACGCCATCACCGGAGTACAATGAGCCAGTAATTCGTCATACTTTAAATAGCGATCCAATTCAACAACAGGAAGAAAATGCACCGACTCCAGAAGAAGAAATGTATCGTCGTTCACGCGAAAGAATCTTACGTTTGAAAGAGCTTAGCTACAAAATGAATTCTCCTAACGGAATTGCTGATTTGGAAAAGGAACCAGCCTACAAACGTCGTAACGTAAGACTGGAAAATATTCCTGCATCAGGTGATTCTTCTGTTTCTCGTTTTACTTTATCAAATGATGAAGGAACTGGAAAGCCAGAATTACGTTCTAATAATTCATTCCTTCACGATCGTGTAGATTAATCATTTAAGCAGAAAATTATGAGTCTAGAACAGGATATTATGGTGGAATTAAAAGCCGCTATGCTTGCAAAAAATGAAGCAGGATTAAGGGCGCTTCGTGCTATTAAAGCGGCTATTCTGAATGCAAAAACAAGTGGTTCAGGAACGGAACTTACTGCAGATGATGAAATGAAAATCCTGCAAAAGTTAGTGAAGTCAAGAAAGGAATCCTTGGAAATTTATCAGCAGCAGCAAAGAGATGATCTTGCAAAAACAGAAATCGAAGAGTTGCAGGTTATTGAAAAATTTCTTCCACAAATGATGACTGAAGATGAAATTAAAGCAGCATTAACTGGAATTATAGAGAGCGTAGGAGCAAAGTCCCCAGCAGATATGGGGAAGGTGATGGGTGCTGCTAACAAGCAGTTTGCAGGAAAAGCAGATAACCGTATCGTTTCTACCCTAGTGAAACAATTATTGGGCGGATAATCGAAATTTTTTCCCAATCTTTCAATTTAAACCCTGGTCCTGTAAGGCCGGGGTTTTGTTTTACTCCCTAATTTGTAGGGCTTCCCGTATTTTTTATCATGCAAGTGCTCGTCGGGAGACCTATGCCTGATGCGGATTTCATGATACTTCTCCTATGTTTTATTGGATCCCTTATCAATTCAGTTCAAAACTGTTTGGTCTTTTCGGTAACAACTTCTGTAAGATTTACGTAAGAAATGTATCTAAAAGTGTCCCACGACGCTAAAACCATATTGAGATGTTGCGCAGATCCAAAGCGATTCTATCAGCTGCCGCCTTAGTCCTGATGCTCTTCTGCCTCGTGCAGAATGCTTCGGCACAGGCGCCTAATGCTGAATTTCAGGCCGACGACACAATTGTATGTGTTGGAAATACTATTCTCTTCACCGACCTTACGGTTTCAGGTTCGGCAGCTTTAACCAATTGGGATTGGACCTTCGGCGATGCCGGCGTTTCCACCAATCAGAATCCTACTCATGCTTATGCATTAGGGGGAAATTATTCTGTGCGGTTGATCGTAACCGATGCAAATGGTGCAAAAGATACTGCAGTGCATAGTATATATGTACTCGTGGCGCATGTAAATCAATCTACCGTTCGAATTTGTTCTCCGCAAAGCTCAACAACATTAACATCTGTTGATCCAGGTATCGCTGGTGTTTCTGGAACATGGTTTACTTCAAGTAGCGCAATCATTGCTAGTCCCGCGAATGATACTACAGTAGTTTCAAATTTAATTAGCGGCACCTATTTATTTTTCTGGGTAGTGTCGGATGGAACATGTTCTGATGCAGATCAGGTTACCGTTACTGTTGATCAACCCGTAACAACAAACGCAGGTCCAGATCAACAAATATGTTCTTCTCCTGGTACAGCAATTATGGGAGCTAGTAATCCTACACCCGGTTCTGGATTATGGACCACT
Organism: Bacteroidia bacterium; assembly: GCA_038320345.1. GTDB lineage: Bacteria > Bacteroidota > Bacteroidia > AKYH767-A > OLB10 > JBBQED01. Next base: position 36,114 of record JBBQED010000008.1, on the reverse strand, counting down.
ACAAGTACTGCAATTATAACTACACCATCTAATAGAAATACAACAATTACTGGATTAACTACTGCTGGTATTTATACCTTTATATGGACTACCACTAGTGGATCATGTACAGCGCGTGATACCATGCTGATAACAGTTTCAAGTCCACTCACACCAAATGCAGGGCCCGATCAAACAGCTTGTTTAAGTCCAGGTACTGCTACGCTTGCAGCATTGAGTGCTTCACCCGGTACTGGCTTATGGACTACTTCTGGAGCTGCTATCATAACAAATCCAACAAGTATTAACGCAACAGTTGCTGGTTTAACTACCGGAACCAATACATTTATATGGACGGTCACAAATGGTGCATGCATTACACGTGATACGATGTTGATTGTAGTGAGCACTCCACGAATTGCAAATGCAGGTGCAGATATTCAAGTGTGTACGAGTACTGCTTCAGGAACATTGAATGGAAATAGCCCATTACCAGGAACTGGATTATGGACAGCGGTGACTAGTGGAACCATTACAAGTCCTACTAGTGCAACAACAACCGTTACAGGTTTAAGTACAGCAGGTTTTTACAGTTTTGTATGGACAATCACGGTAGGTGCATGCGTTAGTAGAGATACGATGACAATTATTGTGCGCGCCCCTGTTGTAGCTAATGCAGGATTAGACCAACAGTTTTGTACTACATCAACAACAACTTTGACAGGAAATAGTGCTGCTCCAGGAACTGGATTGTGGTCCACAACTTCTACTTCAATTATTGCTACACCATCAACTGCAACTACAAGTGTAAGTAATATTCCTTATGGATCAAATATATTTGTGTATACCACAACTTACGGTGCTTGTGTAAGTAGAGATACTGTAATCGTAAGGAGAGACTCGCTCATCACTGCAAATGCAGGACCTGATCAGGCACTTTGTGAAACTACTACTACCACCACGCTTGCAGGAAATAATCCAACACCAGGTACTGGACTCTGGACAAAACTAAACGGAGGAACGATTACAACTCCTACTGCATTTAATACAACGATCACTGGACTTACTACAGGTACTCACAATTTTGTATGGACTGTTACTAACGGAACTTGTGTAAGTAGAGATACTATGCGTATAGTAGTTAGTATTCAGATTCCATCCAATGCAGGTATCGATCAGTCGATTTGTCAAGGTAGTACTGTAACATTATCAGGAAACAATCCCAATCCAGCAACTGGATTATGGACAACTTCAAGTACTGCAATTATTGCATCACCTTCTAATGCGACGACTAACGTTAGTGGATTAACGAATGCTGGTACTTATACTTTTATCTGGACCGTAACCAATGGAGCTTGTATTCTTAAAGATACTGTGCGAGTAGTTGTGGATTCTTCAATCACCGCAAATGCCGGACCCGATCAATCGTTTTGTACAACTTCAACTGCTAGTTTATCTGGGAATGCATTTGCACCCGGAATAGGATTATGGTCATCACTAGGAACTGCAACTTTAACAAGTACAAATACCTCAAATACTACAGCTAACAATTTAGTATACGGTAATAATATTTTTGTCTGGTCGATTACGAACGGAAGTTGTGTTAAACGTGATACAGTGGTTATTCGAAGAGATTCATTGATCACTGCAAATGCTGGTCTCGACCAACAAGTATGTGCGGGTACTGCCTCTATCATCATGGCAGCAAATAGTGCATCACCTGGAACAGGTTTGTGGACAACAACAAGCACTGCGGTTATTACTACACCTACATCAGCAACAACAACAGTCACCGGAATTTTAACAGCGGGTACTTATACTTTTGTGTGGAGGATAACCAATGGAACCTGTACTTCACGAGATACTATGGTACTTCGTGTGGATCAAAATATTATTGCATCAGCGGGACCCGATCAAGCAATTTGTAGTGCAAATTCAGCAACACTAGCTGGAAATAATCCATCTCCAGGAACAGGGTTATGGTCTACAACAAGTTCTGCAGTAATTACAACACCAACAAGTCAGACGTCAACAATTACGGGTCTTGGAGTAGGGTCTTATACATTAGTATGGACCATTACCAACGGCACTTGCATTTCACGTGATACCGTAATCATTCGAATCGATTCATTACGCAATGCTAATGCAGGACCTGATCAATCTATTTGTTCTGGTACTAATTTAATTATGAATGCTAATACAGCTGCGCCAGGAACCGGACTATGGACAGCTCTCAGCAGTGGAACAATAACAACTCCTACCAGCCCTACAACAACAATTACTGGACTTTCGGTAGCGGGTACTTACAACTTTGTTTGGACCATAACCAATGGTGCCTGTGTAAGCAGGGATACTGTTGCAATAACGGTAAGCACACCAGTAATTGCGGCGGCAGGACAAGATCAAGCAATTTGTAGTGCAAATTCAGCAACGTTAGCTGGAAATAATCCTTCACCAGGAACAGGACTTTGGTCAACATTAAGTGCAGCAATAATTACAACTCCTACCAGTGCTAATTCAACGATTACTGGATTAGCAGTTGGTTCTTATACTTTAGTTTGGACGATTACCAATGGAGCGTGTATTACAAGTGATACTGTTGTCATTCGTGTTGATTCGTTGCGCATTGCTAATGCTGGACCGGATCAAGCGATTTGCTCTGGAACTACAGCTACGATGAGTGCGAATATTGCCTCACCTGGAACAGGGATCTGGACTGCATTAAGTGGAGGAACCATTAACACTCCTTCAGATCCTTCAACAACAATTACAGGATTATCTACTGCAGGAACTTACAACTTTGTTTGGACCATAACCAATGGTGCCTGTGTAAGCAGAGATACTGTTGCAATAACAGTAAGCACACCAGTAATTGCAACAGCAGGTACTGATCAGAATTTATGTAACGCTACCACAACAAATCTTAACGGAAGTAATCCTGCTCCGGGCACTGGCGTTTGGACAACTACTTCAACAGCAATAATTGCAAGTCCTGGAGCTGCAGCAACAAGTGTGAGTTCATTGCCAATCGGAACATCCCTATTTATTTGGACGATCACTAATGGTTCATGTATCACTGCTGATACAGTTGCAGTAACAATCGATTCACTAATCAATGCTTCTGCAGGACCTGATCAAGCGGTTTGCAGTGGAACTACAGTTGTCATGAGTGCAAATCCTCCTGCTCCTGGAGTTGGAGTATGGATAGCATTAAGTGGAGGAACGATTACAACTGTTTCAAGTGAAACAACTACCATCACCGGATTGTCAACTCCTGGTGTTTATACTTTTGTATGGAACATCATCAATGGATCGTGTACAGCATCAGATACTGTTGTTGTAAATGTGAGTGATCCTGTTCCTGCACTTGCGGGCACTGATCAATCTTTATGCGAGAGCTTCGCAACTTCACTTGTCGGCAATGATCCTACACCAGCAACCGGACTCTGGACAAATTTCAGCGGAGCAATTATCGTTGATCCTACCGATCCATTGTCTGCAGTGAGCGGATTAAGTTATGGCGCAAATAATTTTATTTGGACTATCACCAATGGAACATGTATTACAGCGGATACGGTAATCATTAATGTGGATTCATTAATTATTTCTAACGCAGGTGCTGATCAAATACTTTGTTCTGGAAGCACAATAAATATAAATGCCAATACTCCTGCATCAGGAATTGGTACATGGCAAGCATTGAATGGAGGTGTTATTTCATCTGTGAATTCTGCTTCTACAAATATCTCCGGATTATTAAGCGCAGGCAGTTATCAATTCGTTTGGACCATTGATAATGGTGCTTGTAATTCGTCGGATACAATTTTAATAACTATTGATAGTCTGATTGCTGCGAATGCAGGAACTGATCAGCAATTATGTGATAACTTCTCATCTACACTCAATGGAAATACGGTTACTCCGGGCATTGGCGCATGGACCACAATTTCATCGGCAAGTATAACAGATCCTACTGATCCATTATCATCAGTAAATGGGTTGAGTTATGGAGCTAATGATTTTGTTTGGACAGTTACAAATGGAGTATGTACTTCTACGGATACGATATCTATTTCAGTAGCCAATCTTATTGCTGCGGATGCTGGATTTGATGATGTGATCTGTGCCAACCCAGGAGTGTTATCGCTCAGTGCGGTAGATCCTTCACCAGGAACCGGACTGTGGACTGCCACTAACGGTGGAGTTTTTGCGGATTCATCAGCATTTGCTACAACCGTAACCGGTTTAACAACATCTGGAGTCTATGAATTTATTTGGACAGTGAGCAATGGAATTTGTTCAAGTTCAGATACGATGTATGTTACTGTGGATAGCAATGAAGTTGCTTTAGCAGGACCCGATCAGTTATTATGTGAAACACAAACTACTGCAAATTTAGCAGCCAATACAGCAGTGTTAGGAAACGGTGTATGGACAACTTTCAGCACTGCCATCATCAATGATCCAACGGATCCGAATACTTTAATTTCAGGATTAGCGATCGGTACTTATCAATTCATCTGGACTATCAGCAATGGTAGTTGTGTTTCTGAAGATACCGTTGATGTAGTAGTGTCGCAGCTAGCAACCGTTGCCGATGCAGGTGCTGATCAACAAGCTTGTGAAAATGCTGCTGGTGTGGTGTTGGGAGGAAATACACCACTTATAGGTTCAGGATTATGGTCTAGTTTAGGAGCTGCTATTGCAGATAATCCTGCAGATCCGAATTCTACAGTAAGTGGATTGGTTATAGGGTTGAATGGATTTGTTTGGACAATTACCAATGGTGGATGTTCCAATACGGATACGACTTATATTGTTGCCACTCCTAATCCTATTGCCGATGCAGGTGTTGATCAGTTCGTAACTGCAGGTACTCCTGTCACCATTGGAGGAGCTCCTTCAGGAACTTCCGGTGTTCCACCTTATACCTATGCATGGACACCTTCTTTAGGTCTAGATTCTGATACCATTGCAAATCCTTTAGCAACGTTATTTGCTACTCAATCCTATACGTTAATAGTTACGGATAGCCTTGGCTGTTATGGAACAGATACTGTTGTAGTGTATGTAAATGATCCTCCTATTGCGTTGAATGATACTATAGGGATCAATGAAGATTCCACTGTAGTGATTTCTGCTTTAGGCAATGATACTGATCCTGATAATAATATCAATCCTGGAAGTGTACAAATAGTTTTTGGTCCATTTAATGGTTCTGCATCCGTAGATCCATTAACAGGTGATATTACCTATATTCCCAATCTGAACTTCAACGGACTAGATAGTATTTTCTATTCCGTTTGTGATAGTGGCATTCCAGTTTATTGTGATACGGCATGGATCTTTATCAATCTCCAACCTGTAAATGATCCACCACTTGCGGTTGATGATTCTGCATCTACAGATCAGGATTCATGTATTACAATTGCTATTACGTTAAATGATTCTGATATAGAAAATAGTCTTTTGCTTTCTTCATTGACGATCGTTACAGGTCCTGCTAACGGAACATTTACACTCGATACATTAACAGGCTTACTCACTTATTGCCCTGATAGTGGATTTGTTGGAATTGATACACTGGTGTATAGTATCTGCGATAGCGGAATACCTTTACCAGGATTATGCGATACTGCTCTTGTGATTATCACTGTGAATCCATTGAATCATGCTCCTGTTGCCTTGAATGATTCAGTAACGGTTTGTACTGCAGATTCGGCACTTATCAAAGTATTATTTAACGATACAGATTTAGATGGTGATACATTAACAGTCGGTATTGTTCAAGGTCCTTATAATGGTACTGCTGTGCTAGATTCAAATCAACAAATTACATATCTCGCAAATTCAGGATATAGTGGATTGGATTCATTAGCTTATTCACTCTGTGATAATGCAGTTCCTTCAGCATGTGATACTGCTTGGGTGTTTATTATGGTTCATCCTGCACCACAAATTTCAGCGGTTACTTCTGGGGTAGTTTGTTTTGGAGATAGTACGGGTACAATCGATATTGCGGTTGTCGGAAATGCTCCTTTTGAATACAGTTGGAATACGGGCGCATTAACAGAAGATCTCGACAGCCTTGTTGCCGGAACTTATACTATTGTTGTAACGGATTCAAATAGTTGTTCAATGATATTAACTGATTCTGTAGCAGGTCCAACATCTCCATTGCTAGGAATTTTAAATCTACAACCTGTACTCTGTCATAATGATTCATCAGGAGCGATAGATTTACAAATGAGTGGAGGAACGGCTCCTTATACTTTTACTTGGAGCAATGGGCAGGTAACGGAAGATCTTGATTCATTAGCTGCTGGAATTTATACTGTTCAAGTTACAGATACTAACGGTTGTGTATATACGATATCTGATACCATCATACAGCCGGATAGTGCATTGATTGCAACATTAACACATACTGATGTTTATTGCCTTGGTGATAGCAGTGGTAGTGTACAAGTTGCTGTTTCTGGGGGTACTCCTGGATATACTTATCTCTGGAACACAACAGATACCGCTCAGAACATCGGAAACTTAAGTGCTGGCACTTATTCAGTGACTATTTCTGATGCTTATTCTTGTACCTTAACTTTAACAGATACCGTTTTCTCAACAGGAACTCCAATTGTATTGAATCCTGTTGTGAATTCTCCGAAGTGTTTGGAAAGTATTTTTGGAAATATTACGCTCTCACCTAGTGGAGGCGTAAGTCCTTACACTTACCTATGGAATACAGCTGATACACTTTCACTTATTGATAGTTTATTAGCGGGTACTTATTCAGTGGCAGTAACGGATTCAAATGGTTGCTTTGCAGTAGATACGATTGTGATTGCGGATAGCTCGGCACTGATATTATCAAACAGTGGTGGAAATAATTTCTGTGAAGGAGATAGCATTATTTTAAGTGTCCCTGTTTATTCAAATGTAACTTATGCTTGGTCACTCAACGGAACGGTTACCGGAGATACACTAACATCACTGACTGTAACTCAATCTGGTGATTATAGTATTCAAGCAACTGCTGGTTGCGGGAATTTCAATGCAGGTCCTATAAATATTAATGTGAATGCTCTTCCATTAACTACGGTTACAAGTCCTGCTAATATCTTATGCGATTCAGTACTGACACTTTCAGCAACGGGTGGAAATACGTATAGTTGGTCGCCTGCAGCGTTGTGTTCGAGTCCAAATACATCCGTTACAACTGTTAGTCCGCTTTACACTACAATATTTACTGTGCAAGTTACTGATACCAACGGTTGTTCGGTAATGGATAGCGTTAGTGTAACGGTTCAATGTGATACACTCGATGTGCCGAATGGATTTTCTCCCAACGGTGATGGAATCAATGATTTCTTTGTTATTGGTGGATTAATAAGATATCCTGATGGTCTGTTGCAAATCTTTAATAGATGGGGTAATCTCGTTTATAAAATGAAACATTATGATAATACCTTTAATGGATTTTCAAATATTGACAGGATTAAATTAGGTAAGGAACTTCCTGATGGAACCTATTACTTTATTTTTGATCCTAATAACGGCGAGTCCGCTAAAACAGGCTACGTCATCCTACGACGATAAATATTTCCTCCGTGATGAGATTCCTAAGGTTGCCGTAATGGGCGACCTTTTTTTATTTATATCTTTCAGTGTCAACTAAAAACAAATCTGCATCAGTTGATTACTCCAGAAAAGTCTTCTTGTAGTCTCATTTTCATACTTTTGCTGTAGTATAAGCATCTTATTTTAATATGAAAATCTCCTTCAGCTGGCTTCAGCAGTTTCTTGATATAAACGAAACCCCTCAAAAGATTTCCACCCTCCTTACCGATTGCGGTCTTGAAGTAGAACACTTACAAGCTTGGCAGAGTATTGCTGGAGGATTGCAAGGTGTTGTAACTGGTGAAGTTTTAACATGTATTAAGCATCCCAATGCGGATCGTTTAAACATTACCACTGTTGATACTGGAGATGGTGTTATTCGTCAAATAGTATGTGGCGCACCAAATGTTGCAGCCGGACAAAAAGTAATAGTGGCATTACCAGGAGCGAAATTATTCCCAACTAAAGGTGAGCCTTTTGAAATTAAAAAATCAAAAATCAGAGGTGAGAATTCGGAAGGAATGATTTGTGCCGAAGATGAAATTGGTTTGGGTGAATCGCATGCTGGAATTATGATTCTGCCAGAAAATACAGTTGTTGGAACTCCAGCTGGTGAATACTTTAGTGTGAGTACTGATTTTATTTTTGAGATTGGATTAACACCAAATCGTGCTGATGCAGCTTCGCATCTGGGAGTAAGTCGAGATCTGAAAGCACTGCTTGGAAAAGAGGCTCCCGTAGCTCTTAAAATGCCAGATATCAGCAACTATAAAAAGTTTACTGCTGAATCAGAAATTACTGTTGATGTCAGAGATGATGAAGGATGTATTCGGTATTCTGGATTGCATCTGAAAAATATTATCGTAAAAGATTCGCCGCTATGGTTGAAAAATCGTTTGAAGAGCATTGGAATTCGACCGATTAATAATATAGTTGATATCACGAATTATATCATGCATGATCTGGGGCAGCCTTTACATGCATTTGATGCGGATAAAATTCAAGGAAATACAATCATCGTGGGCAGTCTTCCAACCGGAACATTATTTACTACTTTAGATAATGTTGAGCGTAAACTCAATGGAACTGAATTAATGATTTCAGATGAGAAGGGTGGACTTTGTATTGCCGGAGTATTTGGTGGAGTGGGTTCTGGAGTGACTGAAAATACGACTTCCGTTTTTCTAGAGAGTGCTTGTTTTAATCCTGTTCGTGTACGTAAATCCGCAAAAGCGCATAGCCTGCATACCGATTCATCATTTCGTTTTGAAAGAGGTACTGATCCTGAAATGACAGTATTTGCTTTGCAAAGAGCAGCAGTTTTAATTCAAGAACTTGCCGATGGCGTAGCGGCTTCAGAAATAATAGATATTTATCCTGTTAAAATTCCAGCGAATAGAATTTATCTTTCTTTTGAATATCTGAAATCAATATCAGGTGATGATATTCCTCGACCAGAAGTGATTCGTATCTTGAAAGATCTTCAAATCGCTATCGTTGAAGATGAATCAGATTGGTTATTGCTGGAAGTGCCGGCATTTAAAGTTGATGTAACACGTCCTGCCGATATCGTTGAAGAAATACTTCGCATCTATGGATATAACACGATCGGCTTACCGAAGAAGATGAGTATTAGTCTTACACATTTCACTAAGCCAGATGCTGAAGAAATTCTTTCTACACTCTCAGGATGGTTGGTGGATAATGGATTTAATGAAATCTTAACTAACAGTCTTACGAAGGTGAGCAATCTAGTCGTTCTTCCAACGGCTAAAGGAACGGAAGCGGTACAAGTGCTCAATCCCTTGAGTAGTGATCTGGGAATACTTCGTCACCAGATGATGCAGACCGGACTCGAATCAATTGCCTATAATATTAATCGTCGTCAGCAGGAACTTCGGTTTTTCGAAACGGGAAAAACTTATTTGAAAGCAGGATCAAAATATATTGAGCAGCGTTTTTTATCAATTTGGATAACTGGCGCACGTAATGCTGAATTCTGGAAAGGTAAAACTCCCGATTTTGATATCTACTATCTTAAATCTGTAATTTTCAGTTTGCTAGAATCGGTTGGAATAAAGTTAGCGAGTAATGTATCAATAAAGGAAATCGAAAACATTGCTTATAGCCAAGGTTTAAGTTGTGAAATAGGAGGGAAGCTTATCGCACAGTTTGGAGTGGTAGGAAAAAATGTTTTGAAGTCAGCGGATATTTCACAACCTGTTTTGTATGCGGAGATCCATCTCGCAGAATTGATGAAACTCGTTCCGGTTACGGATGAGCAAGCACCCGAGCCACCGAAATTTCCGGAGGTGCGTCGAGATTTATCGATGTTGCTGGATCGTAAAGTTAATTATGCAGAAGTTGAGAAAATCGCCTTTGCTACCGAGCCATCATTACTGCGTGCAGTGAATTTGTTTGATGTTTACGAAGGAGAAAAAATTGGGGCAGATAAAAAATCTTACGCACTTTCATTTATCTTGAGAGATAACGAAGCTACGTTACAAGATAAAAAGATTGATACGGTAATGGAGAAATTAATGGCTCAGTTTGAACAAAAACTTGGCGCAATTATCCGTAGACAATAATTTTAGCTTTAAAATTTTAGTTGATAAATTAAGTGCCGAAATAATATCGGGCACAGCAATCGATAAAAATTCACGCATTCAAAAATTCGATTCTCCAATTCTCTAAAGCTCTAATACCTGACAATTGAAAATGAAATTATCGGATGATTAATCTTACGGATATGTGCTTTTCTTCGCTCGTAACAGTAGCAATATAACATCCTGATTCAAGGAGATTACTTTCTTTGATAAAATCTAAGATCATCCCGTTATTATCAGGATTCAGTTGATGCATCAAGATTATTCGTCCTTGCATATCTGTAATGCGGAAAGTAGCGGTTTCACGTAAGCCAGTTGCCTTTAGTACGATTAGCTCACCCGAAGAAGGATTTGGATATAACGTTAAGCTAAGATCTTTTCTATTTTTTAACGGCAGTACGAGGATATTAGATGGAGAATTTCTGCCATCATAATCTACTTGCCTTAAGCGGTAGTATAGGTAAGATTCGCCTGTATCAGTATCCCGATAGGAATAAGACAATACATCATTGCTGTTACCTGCGCCTTTCACTCTTCCCATCTCCGTGAAAAGTTGTCCTTCTATACTTTTTTCGATCGCAAAATAAGCATTGTCTTTTTCAGATAGAGTATGCCAGAGGAGATCAATCACTCCATCATGACGCTTTCCTTCAAATCCAATTAGTGAAACAGGTAATGGGCTTGGAATTGTAAAGAACATCCATGCAGTATCGCAGAGTGGATATTGATCACAGGTTACATATTGAAGACTGTCAGTTCCGAACCATGATGTTGCGGTTAGGGTATATTGAATACTATCAGGGTGGGTGATTGCTGCAGTTCCGCGAAACGGACCAGCAACGATGCTGAAGTTTCCATAAGGACCTCCATCTTCATCAATATCATTCGCCTTATTGAAGTAAGTAAATGAAACGGGACCAGGGAAATAAAGTGTATCATTTTTAGCATCTGGACGACTCACTCCAAATACTGTTACCGATGCGGAGTTATTGGGAATTACATATTCAAGTGAAGTAGTAATAATGTTGGTATTATAAGTGATATTCCCAAGCTGATTAATCAATGTTGTTACGATTAACGTATCCGACTCACCGCTCGCAAGAGAATCTAAATTCCAAATACCGCTTATTGGGTTATAAGCGCCACGCGTTTTAATTGCCGAAGAATATAATAATCCAGCAGGAAGAAGAGCGTCGATCTTAACATTGCGTGCTTTTCCTGTCCCAATATTGGTCGCGACAATAGTAAAACAAAACGGTTCATATTTTACAGCTAGACCTGCAGCGGCAGTTATAGAAATTTTTACATCGGTAGTGAAATCAATATCGGGAATCGATGCACTTGGAGGAACAAAAACAGAATTTAAAAACATTCTTCTACCATTGATCCGATTAGCATCATTAATTCCTCCAGTAGGAGCCGTGTAGAAATAATAATCATGACCAGGTAGATAAAACAAGTTGCCACCACGTTGAGCATTCGGAAAATATTTTGCTGCGGTTACAATATAGTGTTGTGGGCCACCTGTTCCTCTAATAACTTGATAAGCATTCGCTCTAATTACACTTCCAGGTTTTAACGCCCAAAATTTATATTCGCCTTGCGGGGTAATTAAATTTCCATGTATCTGAGCAATCGCTTGATCGTTGTTAAAATATCCTGTTGCCGCAATTCCTGTTATAGCGGAATCAATTCCCAACGTGGTCATCGCAAAGGAATTATTTTCAAAAGCGCCTAAGGCTGCGCATTGAGCAATTGCATTTCCACCTTGATTTGTCACGTAGCGATAGATCGGATTTATATGCGCCGTGTCGCCACCCGTGAAGTGAGAATCAGAAACGAGAGAATAAGAACTGTAGGGATTAAAAATTTGGCCCAGCGGAGTGAAAAGTTGATAAGAGGCAGCACTAAATCCAGCTTCTTGTAAAACATGCACCGTAATGGTATCGAATCCTGAAGAATTAACTAACGCAATTTTAGGCTTATGGGTGAGGGTGTAACGAATATCAATCGTTGCGTTACTCGTTAACTTATAAACTGCAACATTTCCTCCAAAAGCTGCTATGATTGGTAATGCTTCATCCACCCAATTGGTGTCGATAATAAAAGGACCACTGCGGAATGAAAGTGAAACAGCAGCTACTGTATCTGGAAACACCCGGCTAGCACTGGCAGTAAAATCAATGGCATTCTTTGCTTTGTTTGCTTTAATCGCCCAGAGGATAGGAATTTCATTTTGCAATAATGCATTGGCAAGTCCGTATGCTTTAAGATTAAAATATCCCGGTAGCTTTTGATTGAGCGTGTCCATTGCAATGATCAATGAACCTGCAGGAATTAGTTTATTCTGAGTGATAACGGTACCTGGTAATTCAAGTTGGGCATTCACCTTCAAAGAAGTGAGTAAAATGAAAAGAAAGAAGAAAGTAAATTTTAGCTTATACATGGTTTTGGAAATATGCTTCCGATCTGAGTCAAACGAAATTGAAGCCTGATCTGTTACAATAAAATAAGTATTATCATTGAACGTGCGCAAAGGTACGCCTGTTATAGGTTTCCTGCAAGAATTATTATGCGGAACAGGATTAATCTTCACTTTGCTGTAGCTGATTTTATATTCGTAAGTACTGCTTATCAAGGGTTTACTTTTGTTGTGAAGGCGAACTTGGACAAAAAACATACCAAAGAGGGGAGTACTTGGACAATTCTAAGTTGATGTTTAAGATTATAAACGAAATTTTGAGTATAAAGTATTTATAATCAATTTTTTAAAGTGTATAAAAGTTTGAATTTCAGCTTCTTTATTTTCCTGATGGATTTTAGGCTCCATTTATCTGTCTACGATTATCCATTTACCAGCACCTTATTGTCTACTTTTGCCGAGTGAATTCTTTCAGCGATTTTAAATTGAACCGTCAACTTCTAAATGCGGTGGCTGAAGCGGGTTACGTTGCTCCTACTCAGATTCAAGAAAAATCAATCCCTGCCATTTTAGGCGGACAGGATGTGATGGCTATTGCGCAAACGGGAACGGGGAAAACAGCCGCTTATCTTTTACCGATACTTCGGATATTAAACTTTCCACAAGGCGACGAACCACGCGCACTCATCATCGTGCCCACCCGTGAGCTTTCGATACAGGTAGGTCAGATGATTGAAGTACTCGGAAAATACACTGGATTGAGGTATGCCGTAGTATTTGGAGGTCAAGGAGCTAAGGATCAGATTGCAAATATTGAAAGTGGAATAGATATTCTAGTTGCCTCTCCAGGAAGATTCTTAGAACTTTATTTAGAAGGACATATTCCTACACGTAGGATCAAACATCTGGTAGTCGATGAAGCCGAACGTCTCATGGATAAAAGTTTCATGGGTCAGTTCAATAGAATCTTAGAAGTGCTTCCTCAAAAACGTCAGAATCTTTTGTTCTCTGCAACGATGTCGGATTTGGTGAAAAAAATTTCCAGCGATTTTCTCGATTTTCCAGTCATTATTCAGATAACTCCCGAACAACGTACAGCCGAAACCGTTAGTCAAGAATTTTATAAGGTTCCTAACCTTCGTGCTAAATTAAATCTACTTGAATATTTATTGAAAGATACAGATACTTTTCGGAAAGTTATTGTGTTTTGTAAAACAAAAGCGATTGCATCTGACATTGGAAAATATATGCAACGTCGATATGGTGAAGAAAATGTTAAAGTGATTCATGGCAATAAAACGCAGCAATCGCGTATCAATGCAATGGCAGCTTTTCGCGACGACCCAATTCGAATTTTAGTGTGTACCGATGTAGCGGCAAGAGGTCTTGATGTTCCTGATGTGAGTCATGTTATTAATTTTGATACTCCTGTTGTTTACGAAGATTATATCCATCGAATAGGGCGGACTGGCAGAGCTGCACGCAGTGGGATTTCTATCACTTTTGTGAATGATGCTGATGAATATCATCTGAATGAAATTGTAAAATTGATCCGTCAACCGGTTCCAGAAAAACAGATTCCATCGGTAGTAGAAATTCCTGAAACATTATATGATGAACAGCAATTAATGTTGCGTGAAATAGATCGTCAACGAAGAAAAGAAGATCCTGATTTTAAAGGAGCCTTTCATGAAAAACGTGAACGCAAACACAATGCTGCCAAGCTCGAAAAACAGATTGAGAAAAATAAAATTAATCCCAAGGATAAATCATTAAGAGGCGGAAGAAACAAAGCAGAAAGTAGGCCCGGCGCGAAGGCTTCTGATAAATCAAGAAAGCGCGCTGCTGGCTCATTTAAAAATAGAACAAAGAGGTAATGAATCGTTTCTTTTTATCTAAATGGTTTTTATTGTTAGCATTAGCATTGATCTGGGGTAGTTCTTTTATCTTGATGAAAAAAGGATTGCATGGTTTTCGACCCGATCAGTTAGCCGCTATCAGAATGTCGGTAGCTTGCGTTGCTACTTTTTCTATTGTTTTCCGTCGATTAAAATCGGTTCCATTAAAATCATATAAATATATGGCAGTAGTTGGAATTCTTGGATCAGGAATTCCTTCCTTTTTATTTGCTACGGCGCAAACTCGGATCAATAGTTCCTTGGCTGGAATGTTGAATGCACTTACTCCTTTGTTTACGATGATCGTTGGAAGCTTTTTCTTTCACACAAAATTTCAAGGGAAACAAATTGCTGGAGTGCTGGTAGGCTTTGTGGGTGCTGCCGGTTTGATTCTTATTAGATCCGATGGAGGTCTGTCTGCCGATGCCGGTTATGCTAGCCTGATTGTGATCGCTTGTTTATTTTATGGATTGAGCGTTAATACGATAAAGACATATTTGGGTGATATCGATTCCATTCTGATTTCAGGGATAGCCTTATTATTTGTTGGGATTCCTGCATTAATTTATCTTTTCAATACCGATTTCGTGGATCGTTTGAATACGCTTCCCGGCGCATGGCAAGCATTCGGATGCATTGCTTTACTAGGATTTATGGGCACCGCTGTTTCTAATGTGCTTTATTTTCAAATGGTTAAGATCGCCAGCCCCTTGTTTGCATCTGCAGTTACCTACCTCATTCCTGTGGTCGCTTTGTTTTGGGGGATGGCTGATGGGGAAGGCTTAAATCCGTTACATGTAGTGGCGATGGGTGCAATTCTCGGTGGAGTTGCCCTCATCAGCAGTAAGTCTTTTAAAGATAGAATGTCGGATGCTGTAAAATTGAATTAGGACAATTTCCACCATTCAGGATGTTGAAGAACCTTAAAGTTGGGGCAGCTATTATCCGAAAAATAGCATAACTATTTGAATAACAATTCTTAAAAATATCGATTGTAGTCTCCTTCAGGATACAAAAGCAGGAAGGTGAACTCGCCAATATCGATCACTTAATCAATAAAATGCCCCGAAAAAGAATTGTTAGCAGGAGTTTATTGAAATTATACAGAAGGTTTGTTTATTTCACAGCCTTGAACTATCTTTGCCCTCCCTTATCGGGACCCGTAAATAATTAAGAATCATGTACGCAATTGTATCTATTGCCGGTCAGCAGTTCAAAGTAGAGGAAAACAGTCCTGTCTTTGTTCACCGCCTCGAAGCTAACGAAGGTGACCAGGTTCAGTTTGACCAGGTATTGCTGGTTGATAATAATGGCTCAGTAAAAGTAGGTGCGCCTCTTTTATCAGGTGCTAAGGTGACTGCAAAAGTGTTGTCACATCTGAAAGGTGATAAAGTTTTAATCTTCAAAAAGAAACGCCGTAAAGGTTATCAGAAGATGAACGGTCATCGTCAGCAATTCACAAAAATTCAGATCGAAACGATCACAGCATAATTCTCTAATTCGAATCTCTCTAAGTCCTTTATACAATGGCTCACAAAAAAGGTGTCGGTAGTTCCAGAAACGGACGTGAATCCCACAGTAAGCGCCTCGGCATTAAAATCTTTGGCGGTCAGCGTGCAATCGCTGGTAACATCATCGTTCGTCAACGTGGTACTAAACATCATCCCGGTGATGGTGTTGGTATCGGTAAAGATCATACGCTCTTTGCTCTCGTAGATGGAACAGTTGTTTTCCGTAAAAAATCAGACGAGAAATCTTATGTAACCATCAAGCCGTTCGAAATAACTGCTGAAGCATAACCAAGATTAACCTAATTGAAAAACCCTGATGGTAACATCGGGGTTTTTTTATGACTACAATTTTATTTTATTCGGAAAGATTCCAGCTGGAAATAGTAATTTCCTTTTTATTGAATCCGCTAATCCCATAAATTTTATCCTGCTTAATATTTACCGAATAGTCAAAACGCGCAGGTTCGGAGTTAGCAGCAAGTGCAGCATTCACTACAAGTTTTCCTGTGCTGAAATTTTCATAAATCAGATTATAAAAACGATCATAGTAAATCACACTTTTCTTTTCATCTTCAATCATCAAAATCTTACTTTTAGGAGTGAGGTTATCGGATAACCAGTAGTCTTCTTTTTTCAGATTCACATAACTTTTATGATTACTGATTTTTTTGATGAAATTATAATGTGCTTGATAGAGGTACCCATTCTTGTAATTTAGAAACAGATTATAAGAATAAGGGAAACGTGTGAAATAAAAATCTTGGAGATAATCGTTGTTGCTGTAATAAGTAGGTATTGTGGGAATCTCAAAGTTTTTGTAATAATGATTTAGCAGATTGTACCAGTCTTCTGGCTTAGCATAAGGTAACACCTCTAACTTATGATACTGCGGTTGATAACGATAGATTTCTTTTTCATCATTATCCATCACTAACAAATTATCATTCTCGTCATATTCTATCGCCCGGATACATTTAGTATTCGGCAACTTTACACTGTCGATTTGTTCACCGACTTTATTATAAAAAAAGATGTAAGGACGAGAACAAGCATTAAAAGCAATAATCTCCTTTGAATCTACGGCAATTTTAAAGCTGTAGCCAGAAGCTTCCTGAAATTTTTCAGTAGGAATAGTAAACAGTTCACTTTTGTTTAATCTTCCTTCTTGGGCACTCATCGTTAAACTGATCAGGCAACATACTGATCCAAGTAGACTCTTCATCATCGATATAGCAGGGTATATGCAAAGATGGTAAAGACTCTTTGAAAGAAAAAGTATCTTAGTGTTTCAGTCGGATTTTTGCCTTTGGATGTAATGCTTTCCCAGAACTTGTTTCATACACTTTCTTAAGGCGGAGGAATTCAGCGGGTGCAAGTGCTATGCTATTCATCACTGCGGAATCTCCATAGAGTATAAATTCGAAAGAATCATCTCCATTCAGCAATTTCATATTACGAAGTTCCTGAGTGAGTGCCATAGCAGGACTGTTTGCTTCTTCACTTGCATTTTTATCGGGATGGATGCCTGATTTTTCGTAGGCTTGTTGAATTAAGTTACTATAGTGCGAATATGAATCACTACTAATTGGCTGATTGTTGATCAGTAATTGCTGTACTCCCGAATGACTAACGATCACTGTGGCAGGTAATCCTTTGTACTCTAAATAAACAGTGGCGGATCCACCTAAAACGGAACGCTCTGTTGTTTTTAAATTTTCTTTTTTTACAGCAAGATTTACTTTTTCGGTTTCCTTAACTTGATCTGTTGCCGGAGCAATCGCTTTTTCCGAAATATTTTTATTGGCTGGGGCAGGATTATTTTTTTCGGAAGGTACAACTGTAGTAACCGGTATGGATTGTTCTGTGAGGTTGGAATTCGAAACTGGAATATTTTCTACAACTGATTTTGACTGACTATTCAGATAGAAATAAATACCCATTGAAATCACGGCTACTCCTGCGAGTATTTTTAGATAAAGCTGATTATTACCAGATGGTTTTTTAACTGCTGCTGCACCCTGAATGAGTTTTTCTGCATCAGCAAGTTGGAAAACTAATGGATCATTTTTTACCGACTTAAGTAAACTGTCTAGTTCTGGATTTCCAGTTTTGTGAGGTTCAAATTGATTATTCATGGATACGTTCTTCTTTTTTAGACTGGTGAAGTTTTCCTTCGAGTAAAGCGGATAACATAATTCTCGCTCTCACTAATCTGGATTTCACTCCACTTTCACTGATAGATAATAATTCACTTATTTCACGGATACTAAAACCACTGATTTCAAAAAGTACTAAGGGCTCGCTATATTTAAAATCCATTTTTGCAAGAGCACGATACAATTCTTTATGCTGCAAAAGTTGCATGGCATGATTTGCGGAGTCATCAGAAATTTCAAGCGTATGTTCATCCAGCGATACTCTTTTCTGTTGTCGCTTTTCCCTTTTAATAATTTTACGCTTCGCAATGGTAAAAAGATAATATAGAAAAGTATCCGGATTTCGAACTTGATCGAACTGTTCGTAAGCCGCCAATAGCGTTTCCGAAATGATATCCCGAGCTTCTTCTCTATCGTAAAGTATACTCTGCACAAATCTTACGAGGCGGTCGTGCAGAGGGCTATAAGCCTGCATAAATCGCATCTGACGATCATCCTGTGAATTCATAAAATGGGGGTCCTGTTTCTCTGTAAGTGCTTAAATTTCGGTAAAAGTTTCATCGGATCAACAAAATATTTTTATAAGTATTAATAGGGTGGAACCTATGATTTTTTGAGTATTTTTATTCCATCAAACTGCTATGAAGAAGCTATTATTCAGTATTCTGGGTGTTTTACTCCTCAGCTTTGCGCAAGCTCAGAATATTCCATTCGAGAAAGAATACTTCCGTGACAGGGAACCTGATTTCAAAGAAGCCATGCAATACCTCACCAAAGGTAGGCAGTTATTTGATGAAGGTGAATCTGCTTTTCGTTTAGCATTACCCTATCTGGAACGAGCTTATTCCTTCAATAAGAATAATGCAGAACTGAATCTGGATATAGGCTATTGTTTATTAAAAACCAGCCGTCAGTATGATGCGCTACGTTTTTTTAATGATGCAAAAAATTTAGACCGAAACGTTGATCCACGAATTGATTACTTGATTGCTTTTGGCGAACAACTTAACAGTAATTGGGATAATGCAATTTATGACTACAAAGATCATCTTCTTCGTCAGGCTTGTAAAGATCCTTCTGAAAAAGCTAAAACTTTACAAAGAATTAAGGAGTGTGAATATGGAAAATTACTTTCTGCTAAACCATCGGATGTTGAGATTCTGAATCTCGGAAATAAGATCAATTCGGTGAATGGAGATTATATTCCGCTGATTAGTGCCGACGGAAAGAAGATGTTTTTCACCTCCCGCAGAGCAGAAACTACCGGTGGTGAGATCGATGATTATGATGGAGAATTCTTAGAAGATGTCTATTACTGCAATAAAGAAACTAACGGTTGGGGATCACCGCAAAATATTGGAGCACCCGTAAATTCAAAATTTCATGATGCTGCCGTCGGACTTTCTGTAGATGGCCACCAACTTATTATTTTTAGAGGATATATTGGGAATGGTGATTTATTTATTTCGAGCAATAACGGCTTTAACTGGTCGGAGCCAGAAAGCTTAGGAAAGGAAATTAATTCCAGTAGTCATGAATCTAGTGCTTGTTTTTCGCCAGATGGAAATACACTTTATTTTGTGAGTGATCGTGCCGGAGGTTTTGGTGGCAGAGATATCTGGAAGAGTATTCGTTCCAATGAAAAAAGTGAATGGGGCAAACCCGTTAATCTTGGAAATACGATTAATACAATTGAGGATGAAGAAGGCGTATTTATGCATCCTGATGGCCGCACATTGTATTTTTCTTCTAAAGGGCATGATGTAATTGGTGGCTTCGATATTTTTTATGCAAACTTAGATCAAGGTATTTGGTCGACGCCAGTGAATATGGGCGTACCTATCAATACTCCCGGTGATGATGTGTCTTTTGAAGTGAGTACCGATGGGAGGGAAGCCTATTATAGCTCTTATCGCAAAGAAGGATATGGAGAAAAAGATTTGTATAAAATAGAATTTACTGCTCGTAAAGAACCCGTATCGAAAATGGTTTTATTACAAGGAAAAGTGACCAATGCAGAAACTGGATTGCCATTACCTGCCAGCATTGAAGTTATCGATTTGAATCTCAATCAACAGATCGGAAAATATTCCAATGATGCACAAACTGGAAGTTATGTAATTTCATTGCCATCAGGAAAAAATTATGGAACCGTAATCTATTCGAATGGATATTTATTTGAATCCGAAAACTACGACCTCAGCGACTCTTCTGCCTACAAAGAAGTAGAACGTAATGTGAAACTAAAAGTAATAAAGGCTGGCAATGAAATCACGCTGCAAAATATTTTCTTCGAAACAGCTTCATTCAATCTTAAAGAAACTTCAGTGAATGAGTTGAATCGATTGGTGGAATTGATGAAGCAATATCCAACGTTGAAAATTGAAATTGCTGGACATACCGATAATGTTGGGAGCGATGCCTACAATCTTGAATTATCACAAAAAAGAGCAAATGCAGTGAAGGATTTTTTACTGGATAAAGCCATAGAAAGCGAACGCCTGCTTCCGATAGGTTATGGAATGAATAAACCAAAGGTGAGCAATGATACCACCGAAGGCCGCCAAAAAAACAGAAGGATCGAGCTGATGGTAATTGCAAAGTGATTTTTTAATGGGCGCCTGCCCTTCGTTTCACTCGGTCACCGGGCTATGCGCTCATACTCCTCACCCGGCTAAAGCCGCGCTGCGGGGTAACCGCTACTATCCCTGGCGCAAGGTTTAATGTTTTGTGGTAATCAACTTTTCCGATTTTAAAAACAAATTATAGTTTAGGTTATTGATCCTTTATAATATTTCCGAAAGTTGTCGAGAATCCGAATACGGTATTTCTTGCAGATACTATGAACTGGATGAAGGTATCGGGCACTTTTGTTGCTAATGGTGGTGAAAAATATATCACTGTAGGATGTTTTCGTGATGATTCCTTAATTAATGATTCTGTAATAGCTCAATTTGGTAATAATTTTAATTTCAGTTATTACTACATTGATGATGTAAGTGTTATCCCTGTAGATAGTTTACAAGGTATTCCAGAGTTTACTAAGACAGAAATTTCTTTATACCCTAACCCTGCAAGTAATGTATTAAATATCCGCAGTCAAACTATTTTCGAAAAAGTAATTGTGCACGATGGATTAGGTAGAAAGATGCTGGAAATAAATCCTACCAACAATAATTTTTCAATTGAACTCAGCAATTTTTCTCCCGGCATTTACTTTTTAGAAGCTATTGAACCCTCCGGCAATAGAGTAGTAAAAAAGTTTGTACACAGCTTGTAGGAATCTTTCATAGCAAGAAGTTTAACAGGTAATGATGGTATTGATGAAATCATATCAAGTTCAAGAATTGCATCTATTACTCAACCTAGTGAGAAAGCGGATGGCTTAATAGTTTTTCCTAATCCAACCACAGGAAAAGTAACATTAGTAAGCAAAACTGAAATAAAACAGGTCGAACTCTATGATTTAACAGGGAAACAAGTGTTTATACAGAAGAATATCCATAACTTTACTTTCGATTTGAATTTAAAGGATTTCAATATAGCACCGGGAATTTACTGTGTTAAATCAGAATCTGATAAAACCCATATTAACCGTATCGTTTATTTAGGGCAATAGAATTTACAAATGTTTGCAATTTATAATAAACAATTAATCTTCTTTTTGGGATGCATACTATTTCTATGCATCCCAAAATTTATTTGTTCACAAAATTTAGTGCCTAATTATAGTTTTGAAGTAGCTGATTCTTGTCCCTATAATCAAGGGCAAATATCTTATGCTCACGGCTGGTTCAATGCTAATACCATGTATCCTTCTACTACTGATTTATATCATCCTTGCGGGACTATATCTTTAATTCCTCCAAATATTTTTACGGGATTTCAATATCCACGTACGGGTCTGGCATTTATAGGTGTGGGTGTTTACACAATTTGGTTAGCTAACTCTCGCGAGTATGCAGAAATTCAATTAATTGATACCTTGACTGGGGGTAAATCCTATTATGTTGAGTTTTACGTAGCTCTCGGGAACGGCCTCAATTTGGCTATTTCTAATATTGGGGCTTATTTTACGAATTCTATTTTATTGAATAATAATTACACAGTAATTTCTGTCATTCCACAAGTCGAGAATCCGAATACGGTATTTCTTGCTGATACTATGAACTGGATGAAGGTATCGGGCACTTTTGTTGCTAATGGTGGTGAAAAATATATCACTGTAGGATGTTTTCGTGATGATTCCTTAATTAATGATTCTGTAATAGCTCAATTTGGTAATAATTTTAATTACAGTTATTGCTACATTGATGATGTCAGTGTTATCCCTGTAGATAGTTTACAGGGTATACCTGAGTTTACTAAAACAGAAATTTCTTTATACCCTAACCCTGTAAGTAATGTATTAAATATCCGCAGTCAAAAAGTTTTTGAGAAAATAATTGTGCATGATGGATTAGGTAGAAAGATGCTGGAAATAAATCCTACCAACAATAATTTTTCAATTGAACTCAGCAATTTTTCTCCCGGCATTTACTTTTTAGAAGCCATTGAACCCTCCGGCAATAGGGTAGTAAAAAAGTTCGTACACAGCTTGTAGGTAACTTTCATAGCAAGAAGTTTAACAGGTAATGATGGTATTGATGAAATCATATCAAGTTCAAGAATTGGTAGAACAATCGAAACTAAAACATCTGTAAAACTGGAAGTATTTCCTAATCCGGCTGCAGATTATTTGTTTATCAAAAATTTCTCTTCACTGAATGGCAAACAAATAATTATTACCGATGTGACAAACCGTACTGTGTTAAAACAAGCTTTCCAACCATCTTTAAATATCAAAGTGCTTACTAATGGAATGTATTTTATAACTGTTACAGGTATGGAACAGGATTATTTTACTACATTTATAAAGACAGAATAGGTAAGGATGAAAAAAATAATGCTTCTTTTTTTTCTTTTTGTTGGGGCGAAAGCCTCTGCGCAATTTTCCAATGCGGTGTGGTGTTTTGGCGACAGTTGTGGTATCAATTGGTCTAATATTTCAAGCCCCTCAATATTTACTTCGTCTGTTGTAAACAAAGGTGGAAGCGTATCTATTTTAGATACCATCACTGGTGCATTAGTGTATGCAAATTCACAAGCAGGTCAAACCGGACCCAATGTTCAGGTTTGGAACAAGTACAATACACTATTACAAAATGGAACAGGGTTGGAAGGAGAAGCGTGGTATCATGAACTTCAATTATTGCCATTTCCAAACAATGATTCCCTTTTAATGTTATTTGGTTGTGGTGTTGCTAATATAGGACCCTATGGCCTTTATTATTCGGTGATTAATTACAAAGCGAACAATGATTCAGGTGTTGTTGTGCAAAAAAACATCATGTTAAACACCATGCCCGCAGTAGATGCTTTAGCTGCTGTAAAACATGGTAATGGAAGAGATTGGTGGATTGTGTTTCAGCATTGGGATCCCATAAACTTAACGCCAAATAACGATTTTTACATTTATCTTCTGTCACCGTTGGGAGTAACTGGACCTTTTATACAATCCATTGGCTCAACTCATATAACAGGAGGTGCTTGCTTGAATTTCTCAGCCTCCGGCGATCGCTTTGTAATTTGCAATTGGGGGCAACTTCTGGAATTATACGAATTTGATCGTTGCACCGGGGTAATCTTGTCAACAACACCAGTGGAACAAGAGAGCCTTTCTCCATCTGATGGTTTATTCTATTTATCTTGCGACTTTTCAAAGGATGGTAGTAAATTATATGTTTCTTGTTATCAATTTTTATCGACTGGTAATTCAAAACTGTACCAATATGATTTAACCGCACCAAGCATCTTAAATTCAAGAACCATTCTTTATCAGTTCGACCCCGATACAGTTCAACCTGGCAATATTAAACGTGCCAAGGATGATAAAATTTATTTAACTAGCAGATATATGGGACCCGGTTCATTTAATATTAAATATCCGGATTCACTTTATAATATTTACAACAATAATTTATCAGTGATCAACCAACCCGATAGTTTAGGAGCTGCCTGTGATTTCCAGCCGTTCAGTTTTAATTTAGGTGTAGGCAGAACGTACTATGGTTTACCTAATAATGCGGATTTTGAATTGGGTCCACTTGTAGGTAGTCCATGTGATACCATAACTGCCATAAAGGAAATTGCAAATGAGCCTGTATTTTTTCAGGCATGGTTTAAAAATGATTGGAGTACCTTATTTGTAAATGCAAAACAAATAAAAGGTAATAATGCACTTGTACGTATTTTTGATTCCACCGGTCGCTTGATAAAAGAACAAAAAGGTCAGGTATACTCCGGGTATTTTGCCGCGGATGTAGTTTTGGAAAATTTAGCGAGGGGAGTTTACTTGGTACAACTTGTTACTGAGAAAGAGAAGCTTAGTACTAAATTTATCTACTAGCTCCGAGAGGTAGGAATTTTAAATTTTGGTTCCGATAGCTATCGGAATTAAATTTTAGATTGGGTTTTTATGCTGTTCGGAATTTTTTACTTCGTAGGAAATTAAATAAATTGAACACTGAGGCAAGGAGACACAGAGAATTACAAAGTAAAATAATATATTTTGAATTTTACATTCATCAATGCATCAATCAAAAAAAAATCGCGCCAGCAATTTTCAAATTTTCAATTTGCCAAATCTTCAAATCCGATTACCTGCGTGCTTAAATCTTTATTTGTAAATAAAGTAATTAGCGTACTAAAAAAAAGGCCCCGGCAAAAAATACCGGAGCCTGACCTAACCTAACCTAACCTGATCTTTATAGCAGCCTCAATTTTGTTCTGAGGTAATTACATTTTTTACATCTTCAGCATTTCCGTGACCGTTCATTACAACAGTTCTTCCCAACATTTTATTCCATCTGTTTCTCGCACGGTCTGCAATTAAGTACATCGATGGAACAAGAATCAATGTTAAGAATGTTGCGAAGCTCAATCCGAAGATCATCGTCCATGATAATGGTCCCCAGAAGGCAACGCTATCACCTCCAAAGAAGATATGTGGATTTCCATGTGCCAGTAATTCTTGGAAATCGATATTAAATCCTACTGCCAGTGGCATCAATCCGAGGATAGTTGCAGTCGCTGTCAATAATACGGGCGTCATTCTCGTTCGTCCTGCTTCGATAATTGCATCGTACGTATTCATTCCCTGTTCTACCATGAGATCAGTGAACTCTACTAACAGAATTCCATTTCTGACCACAATTCCGGCCAGCGCTACGATTCCAATTCCCATCATGATGGTGGATACGGTCATTCCTGTGATAGCATAACCCAAGAATACTCCAATCATACTAAAGAAAATTTCTGTCAAGATGATTAATGGTTTACTCAGCGAGTTGAATTGAGTAACAAGGATCAAGAAAATCAAACCCAATGATGTTAACATGGCACCTCCTAAGAAGCTCATTGTTTCGGCTTGTTCTTCCTGTTGCCCAGTTAATTTAACTTCAACGCCATCGGGTGTAGGATAATTTTCAGCAAGC
This sequence comes from Bacteroidia bacterium, assembly GCA_038320345.1. Classification (GTDB taxonomy): domain Bacteria; phylum Bacteroidota; class Bacteroidia; order AKYH767-A; family OLB10; genus JBBQED01. Next base: position 10,390 of record JBBQED010000008.1, on the reverse strand, counting down.
TTTTGAATATTAGCAACCACGGCAGCTTCATCAGCCCCACTTAAAACATTAGAACCAATTGTAATCACACGTTTTTGGTTAATCCTTTTAATTCCACCGTAGGTAGTACCGTACTTAATATCACAGAAAGCACTTAATGGAACTTGGCGGATGGTCCCTCCCATGTTCATATCCCGATAAGTAATCTTTAAGTTCTTTAAGGCGTCAACGTTAGTCCGTTGATCATAGGCATAGCGAATCTGAATTGGATATTCATCATTATCATCCCTGAATTTAGAAGCTTCATTTCCAAATACAGCATTTCTAATTTCCATACCAATCTGACCTGTGCTAATTCCTTCTCGGTTGGCGCGTTCACGGTCGATATCAAAAATAATTTCAGGCTTGCTAGTTTCGAAATCACTCTTCAGCTGTTCTACTCCCGGTACAGCTGATGAATCCAGATAGCGCAGCAGTTTTTCTGAAGTCATCACGATATCATCAAACTTATCACCACGCACCTCAATATTAATTGCTTTTCCAACGGGAGGCCCGCCTTGTTCCTGATCAACGGTGATCTCTGCGCCGGGAATTCCTTTTACAGCTTCCCGAATTTTACCGAGATAATCGGCAGAAGAATTACCACCGCGTTCCGAGAATTTAACGAAAGCCACCGTAATCTTTGCTTTATTCGGTTGAACACTTGGATCAAATTCATTCGGATCATTCGTACCTACGGCAACGTTAGTAATGATCGAAGACACCATTGGATTATTAGCTCCAATTACTTTAGTTACGCGCTGTTCTACGATCTTAGAAATTGAATCGGTATATGCTTGATCCGTTCCAATTGGCATTTTAATGTAAGTATAGATAAAGTTCGGATCTGCACTTGGGAAGAATACCATTTTAGGAGCTCTTGCATTAAATGCCATAATACTAATTACAAATAATGCAACCGTGCTAAGGATCATTGTCCATGGTCGGCGTAAACACCATTCTAGTTTTCTAACATACCAATTTTTTACTTTAGGCCATGAGATATTTTGAAACTTCCAGATTACTTTTTGTAAAACAAAGTGATTCAAAATGCTGATTACAGCAGCAAGGAAAGCAAAATTTCCCATGGCATGTGCACCAGCAAGATGGAAAATAACACCAACAACAGCCATAATGATAGTGCTTACTTTAATGTTTTTTGTCCATACTGGTTTAGAAGTACCATCATCATGATGCGGTTTCATGAAGGCCACTGCAAAAACAGGATTGATAATATAAGCTACCAACAACGAGGCTGTAAGCGTAACAATAAGGGTGATTGGAAGATAGAACATAAATTCTCCGATCACACCTTTCCAGAAGGCTAGTGGAATAAAAGGGGCAAGTGTAGTTAACGTCCCACTCAGTACAGGCATGAATACTTCACCTGCAGCCATTTTCGCTGCTTTCTTAATGGGGATTTTTCCATTGTTAAAAATACGGTGAGTATTTTCAATAACTACAATCGCATCATCTACAACAATTCCTAATGCTAGAAGGAATGCAAAGAGAACGATCATATTTAAAGTAAATCCAATGGCAGGCATCAATAAGAAGGCTACAAACATGGATAAAGGAACGCTCATTGCAACAAAGAAAGCATTGGTAGTTCCCATAAAAAACATGAGGATGATAAGTACCAAAACGAAGCCAATGATGATCGTATTAATAAGATCATGCAGGGTGGTGCTTGTAGCATCACTCTGATCACCTGTCATCGTAATTTTCAAACTATTAGGGAGTTCTTTTTCCTGCATAGTTGCCACCATATCTTTGATTTTATCAGTGGCTTCAATGAGATTATATCCGGTGCGCTTTACAACATTGAGGGTAATTACATTCTTACCTTCTAAACGAGCATAGCTTTCTTGCTCCTTATAAGAATCTTTTATATCTGCGATATCTTTCAAATAAACTAAGGCCCCTGCCTGTGAACCAATGATGATATTGGAAAGCTGATCAACGGATTTGAATTCACCTTTTACACTTAGCGCACGTTTTACGCCATCGGTAGAAACAGTACCACCAGAGATAGTCATGTTTTCATACTTCACCGCTCGCTCAATATCATCCATGGTAATTTTTGCAGCCTGCATTTTGTACATATCTACATTTACCTGCACTTCACGATCGAGCGCACCTACCATTTCAACACGGGAAATCTCTTTCAGTCCTTCAATTTTATCTTTTACATCATCAGCATATTTCTTGAGTTTATTTAACTCAATATCACCGGAGATGTTCACATATAGAATTGGTATTTCACTGAAATTAATATCCGTTACTGCAGGATCTTGATCGAGATCATTGGGAAGATCAGTACGTGATTTATCTACCGCATCTTTTATTTTCTGCTTGGCATCCGAAATCTTTACATCAGTATTAAATTCCACCAGGATACTGGTAAAATCTTGAACTGAATTACTTTTTATTTTTTTAACACCAGATACTCCTTTGATTTGTTTTTCAATCGGCTTTGCAATTAAGTTCTCCATATCTGCAGGAGAAGTTCCGGGATGAACAACAGTAACAAAGATCTGCGGTAAGGTAATGTCTGGAAAGTTTTCTTTCGGGAGACTATTATAAGTTAAGATTCCTGCAAGTGTTATGATCACCGTTAAGATGAAAATGGTTGTCTTATTATCGATCGACCAACTGCTCGGCTTAAATTCTTTCAAAGTATCTTTCATGACTGAAGGATTAGGTATGGTTTAAATTATCAGTTTTGATACAAATTAGAACTTGATCGACTGACCATCTACAAGATCTTGAAATCCAGTAGTAACAACTTTATCACCGGCATTTAAACCTGAATTAATTTCAAGTTTACCTCTATAATTATGTCCAGTAACTACGGTTCTTTTCACTGCTTTATTTCCTTGAGCAACGAACACATAACTACCTGCTGGTGTTGTTTGAACTACATTGATGGGAAGTATAACAGCATTAGGGGAAGAGTAATCTGCAATGCGCAACACTGCAATCATGTTGGGATGTAAATCAGCATCTTTTTCATTCACGCTAACTTCAACACCAAAAGTTCTGTTCACTGGATCAATCACTTTACCAGAATAGCTTAAGGTAGCCATGATCTTTTTATTGAGATCAGGAAATTCTACTTCTACCTTATCGCCTTTTTTCACTTTAGAGATATACGCTTCAGCAACTTCAGCTTTAACTTTCAGCGACGCAAAATTTACGACACGCAGCCCTGGCATTCCAGGAGAATACATCTCACCCAATTTCACATTCACCTGATCAACGGTACCGTTAATGGGTGATTTTACTTTACTAAGATTTAATTGTTCTCTTACCGTAGCAATCTTTTTATCCATCGATTCCAGATTGTTTTTTGCTGTCAGGTATTGTACTTCTGACCCAATTTTCTGATCCCAAAGTGCTTTTTGTTTCTGATAAAGTGTATTCGTGAAGTCACGAGCATTCAAAAGCTCCTCAAGGTTTTTCTGATAAACTTGGTTGTCCAGTTCTACCAATACAGTTCCTTTACTAACACGATCACCTGCTTTTACATTTACCCGAACAATAGTGCCGGGCATATCAGGACTGATCATTACGTTTTCATCACCATCCACTTTCGCTTGCACTTCAATCATGTGTTGAAAGTTTTCAGCCACGATGCTCGTGATTTCTACTTGACGCGATTTAGAATCGACGGAAGTATCTGTTTTCGCAATGTCTTCTTGAAGTTTAATAATTTTGTCACGTAATTCGCTTTCCTGTTTTTTCAGACTTTCCAGTTCAGCTTTCTTATCGTTACCTTTACCAGTAGAGCAAGCGGTAATCCACAGGGCAGCGAGCGAAATATAAAGTAATTTTTTCATAGAGTAGGAAATAAAATGTGGGTTGTTAATGTTAGTAGGCAATATTTCCAGATGCTTTATCTAGATCAATTTTAGAAACAATAGTATCGTAGAGGGTATTAAAGAAATTAGCGTCTGCTTCACGAAGGGCGCTTTCCGCATCTACTAATTCCAAACTGGAGCCAACGCCATTATCATATTTTATTTTAGAAACACTGGAGATCTCCGCTGCCAGATCACGATTTTCTTGAACTGTTTTCAGTGCCGCTAGATTATTTTTATAATTTACTTGTGCTGTTTCATATTCTAACTGAATTCCATTTTTAACTATTGTTGATGCATTGTCGATCTTCATCAGGTTCAATTTAGCCTGAGAGATACGAGAGTTTTTTTGTAATCCATCCCAGATAGGAACAGTAAGTTTCAAACCGATTACTGAGGTGGGATACCAAGGTTTTGAAGTATCGAAAATATCGAATTCAGAACGGGAAGCATTTGCACTCAAACTACCGAATGCTACAAAGCTTGGTAAATAAGTGTACTTATATCTTTTAAGATCTAACTCTCCCAATTTATGTTGAGCCATGATAACATCATACTGTGGAAGTTTTTTATAATCGGCAGAATCCGGTAAGTTGTTTTGCGCTTCGTAGGGATAATCTTTCAGGTTGTCGGTTAAAGTAAGAGGTTGCAGAGGATCATATCCCATTTGGAACTTTAGTAATGCAACAGCAAGAATTTTAAAGCGTTCAACTTTTTCACGTTCTACCAAAAGATTATTATACGTTAACTGAATCCTTGAAGCATCAATTTTTTCTGCAAATCCATTTTGATACAATGCTTTTGTATCATCAGCAAGTTTTTTAACCCGATCAATATTTGCATTTATAATAGTCATACGTGATTCCATAACAAGCACTCCATAATAGGCTTTACTTACTTTGGCTACCGTTTCTACTTTTGTTTGATGAGTTTGCTTACGACTTAAATCTTGATAGGCACGTGAAGCTTGTAATCCAACTACATAACTACCATCAAAAAGGAGTTGGGTAGCAGTAAGGCCAACTGTAGAAGAGTATTTTTGACCGAATTGTACGGGTGCATAAGTTCCAGGCTCACCATTAAAAAATTCGGCAGGAACAAAACTTGTAGGGATTTCAAGGAAATTATTGATATCCGCTGAACCTTCTATCTGAGGTGTACCTAAGCCAATCAATTCTTTTACTTTTTCATGAGAGATTTCTTCATCGATCAATGCATTTTTAACAGTCCCTTCGTTGGTAAGTGCATAATCAATGGCTTGCTTGAGCGAGAAACTGGTTTTGTTATCCTGTGCCTGAGAAGAGATGAAGCTTAGCAGGAAGAAACAAAGAATCAGGATTTTTTTCATAAGAATAGAATAAACAGGTTAAGAGAGTGCAAAGTTGTATTGAATTTGGTGAGGCGGTTGATAATTTTTACTGAACTGTAGTTTTTAATGACTCAAATCAATAATTTGGGATATATATTGTACGATTGATGAATGGCAATATTTTAGATTTTAAGAATTAATCCTCATCTTTTATATCCTTGTATTTATTGATTAGTTTATGTCCTTTTAAAGTGCATATTCCATGTAAGTAATGATCGAGAAGTTGTAATTGTACATCTGTAATACTGAATTTATCAGGTGGATATACCTTTGGATTCATCGCCATTTCTACTTCTTCCATTCTCAATCGCGCTACAATCTTATTATTTACATCTAAACGATATAATCCCTGCGATTTCCCCTTTTCCAAATTCAGGGTGATATCATGCATGATTTTCTTTTCTTTAAATTCTAGAAAAAGCTGCCATGCTTTAGGATGATATTTTTGCATATCGTAATACATGTTCGGATTACAGCGAGAAAAAGTTTTTCCTAAAAAATGCATCAGGTTAATAATTTCTTCAATAGCATTCGATGATTGCTGTTCTAGCTCATGCATCATTTCTGTATGCTTCTGCAGTTCAATTCTCGTTATTTCAATGATGAGCTCATTTTTATCCGCGTAACTTTGATAAATCGTCTTCTTCGACATTCCTATCTGGCGCGCAATATCATCCATGGTCACACTTTTGAGACCATAACGACTGAATAATTCATCAGCTCCTTCCAGGATCCGGATTTCGGGTTTCACTTTTTTTGGGGTATTAATTCGAGGCTGCAAAACTATGGAAACTATGAAAGCAAAAATCGTTTCCAGTGTTTTTTTATTGTTAAGGTTTCCTATTGAAAAGACTAATTGATTGATAATCACGTATAAAAATCGTAATAAAAGTCATTAGCGAATAAACTGTTTCCCCTTTCCTCGCGACTTTATTCGTTTTTCTTCACAGTTTTTCCAAAAAATGGCCGAACAATTAAACGTATCGCCCGGTCATAGCTGAAATAATTCCAAAGCCAGTTGATAAAAACTACTACTTTATTACGGAAACCAACTAAGGTCATCAGATGTACTGCCATCCAAGTAAACCAAGCAAGCGCACCTTGAAAATGTATTTTTCCGATGTCAACAACAGCTTTATTTCTTCCAATAGTAGCCATCGATCCTTTATCCTTATACGAGAAAGGTAAGAGTTCCTTTTTTTGAGAGATGCGAATTAAATTCTTCGCTAATAATTCTGCTTGTTGAATAGCAGCAGGCGCTACCATAGGCAATCCGTTGGGATATTTTTCTTCCTTCGTTGCTGCAAGATCACCAATCACGAATATATCCTTACAACCTACAGCTTGATTAAATTCATTTACACTGATTCTATTTCCTCGCTGTACAATTATTTCAGGTAGTCCCGGTATAGTTTGTCCTTTTACACCAGCACACCACACAACAGTCATCGTTGGAATTTTTTGCCCGCTACTTAATACTGCTTCAGACCCATCAAATGAAACGAGTTTAGTATTCAATATTAATTTCACTCCTAGTTTTTCTAAAAAGGTATATGCTTTTTTCGACGATTGATCCGACATATTATCGAGAATTTCAGCGCTGCTTTCCACTAAAAAAATATGGATATTTCCCTCTTTTAATTCCGGATAATCGTTGGGGATAACATGTCGTTTTAATTCCGCCAAACTACCTGCAACTTCAACTCCTGTTGGTCCACCACCTACCACAACGAGATTACAATACATTTCTTTATTTACGGTAGCATTGATGGCTTTTTCAAAATTCTGTAGAATCAAGCTTCTCAAATCCAATGCTTCCGTAAGCGATTTAAGGGGCATACAGAATTGTTCCAGTTCCGTATTTCCGAAAAAATTATTGGTAGATCCTGTTGCAATTACCAAGTAATCATATTGCAATTCGCCAATAGAAGTTTCAATTTTTTTATCGGCTTGATGGATGTGTTTGATTTCTGCTAATCGAAAAAAAACATTAGTAGCGCCACTAAAAATTTTGCGGATCGGAAAAGCAATAGAGTCTGCTTCTAATCCTCCCGTTGCAACTTGATATAATAAGGGTTGAAAGGTGTGAAAATTATTTCGGTCGATGAGCACCACCTGAAATGGCTTTCCTTTAAGTGCCTTCGCCAAAGTGATTCCACCAAAACCTCCACCTGCAATAACGATGCGTGGATATACAGAAACGGGGAGACCAAGATGCGACATATAAAAAGTGTGATTACGAAAGTGACTTAGCTACGGATTATAAAATTCGAAGCTGTGAAGAAATTAATTTACCGCATTATTTGCCGGAGGAACTTCTTTTATTGTTTCTTCAACAGCAGTTTCTGTTTTTGTAATAGGTTGTGATAACGGATGACTCGCAATTTTCGGGGTTTCGTCCTTCATCGCATTTTCGGTTTCATTAATATTCTGACGAATTTCGTTCTGAACTCCATTCATCGCATCTTTGAATTCGCGCATCCCACGACCTAATCCTTTTGCGAGATCAGGAATTTTTTTAGAGCCAAAGAATAAGAGCACGAAGAGCATAATCATCATTAGCTCTCCACCACCAATACTTTCCAGAAATAATACTATTGACAGAATCATGTGGCAAAGATAGAGATCACTTTTGAATCTTGCTGGCTATTGTGAGTCGGTTTTCAGTTCTTACGGAAAAGTTCATGTTCAATGAACGAGTTCAGGAATAGGATGGCCAGTGCAACCATTTGGAAGACTAATATTTAGCAGGAAAGAAAGGGTAGGAGCAATGTCAGTGATACTGATTTCATGTGTAGTATTTCCTGCCGGAATATTCCATCCCATCCATAAAAGTGGGACATGAGTATCATAGGTGTAGGGTGATCCGTGAGTAGTGCCTCTTGTTCCGTAGTTGCCGGGGATCCAAGCGGGGTCAAAAAGCAGACTCAAGTCTCCGGAACGTTGGATGGAATATCCTTTCTGAATTTTATTTCGGAAAGATTGTGTGTATTCCTGTTGTTGTAAATTACATGCCGTGATCACATCTGAAATCCCTGTTGTAGAATTTGCAAGATACATCGCCAGCTTTTGTTCTACAATACAAAGATCCAATGAATCTTTTTCAATCAATGCATGATTAAGATAAATCTGTTCATTCATGAAACATTGAAAGTATTCTGCTTTACCAAAATTTTTCTTCAAGAAATTTTTTGTGGAATCACCAATAGTTGTTGTACTAAAAAATCCACCTTCCAATTGTTGGTCTTTAAATGATTGTGGATTGGGTGCAACAGCATGATCGGCAGTAAGAAAGACTAAATATTTTCCTTTCCCTATTTGTTTATCCAGATATTGGAATAAATCCGCCAGATCACGATCGAGTCGGATATAGGTATCTTCTGTTTCTATTGCATTCGTTCCAAATTGATGTCCTACATAATCTGTTGCAGAAAAACTTACACATAAAAAATCGGTGACACTATCTTTTCCCATTTCCTCACCTGCTATGGCAGCAAGTGCAAGATCTTTCGTCATCGTATTTCCAAATGGACTACGACGAACGAGTTCATAGTTGGTAGTTTTTATTGCAGGAAAATCATGTGGAAATACTGGTGACTTCTCACCGGTATAAGGTGATTCATAAGGAGTACTGTCGGCATCACTTTCTGTATAAGTGGAGATTGGAAAAACGGTTTCCCACTTTTGTGAGAGATAAGTTTGTGGCCATTTACGAGCATTGAAATCTTGTACCCATTGCGGCAAAGCATTCATATACCAAGAACTCGTAATCCAGTTTCCACTAAATGAATCAAACCAAAAAGCGGCATCAGCAGCACGACCTGCAGGCATAATAGCACCACGATCTTTTAAGGAGATACCAATCACTTTTGATTTATTTCTCGTGCTTAATTGCAATTCGTCGGTAATGGTAGTCGTTAGTAAACGATGAGGCGACATCATCCCACTTTCATTATCGGCACCAACAGTTTTTGCATTTTTATCTTCAGCGCAATACACCGTATCGTTGTCGTTACGTTGAAACCAATCATTACCAACTATTCCGTGTACTGATGGAGTGGTACCAGTGTAAATACTTGCATGGCCCGGTCCTGTATATGTTGGAACATAATTATAATTCGTATTTCTGCATTCGAAACCCTCCTTCAGCATGCGTTTAAAGCCAAGGGTTCCAAATTTATTCCAGTAGCGAGCAATATAATCAGGACGCATTTGATCCACTACTATTCCAACAACAAGTTTTGGAGGAGTAATATTTTGAGCAAAAGTTAAAGTAGGAACGATAACTGATAATATCAAGAAACACAATTTTTTCATTGAAAGAATAATTATTAAATAAAGACTTAAACAAGGAGCATACAAATATAATTGAATGTTTGGATCGGGATAAAAATTATTCGTACTTACATGGAATAGGTTTACTGTTTAAAATTTCTTCATCCTACTTTTGATCAATGACGACATTTGAAGTCTTTTATTTAAGATGTACGATCGGCGATATCTATTTGGATCAAATTCATACTTTTCATCCCGATATGGATCGGGAGCATAACTTGTCCCGAACTTCCTTCGGAATTGCTTTAGGGCGCCTGCCCTGACCATTTAGCGTGAAGGCCCGCCCTGTAAACTTTTCGCGTGGGGGCTTGCCCTGTCCATCTTGCGTCAGGGCTTGCCCTGACCTTTTCGCGTCAGGGCATTGGGCTATCCGCTCATACTCCTCGCCCGGCTAAAGCCGTTCTGCGGGGTAACCGCTACTATCCCTAGCGCAAAAAAAGAGTTTAATGTTTCGTGTTAAATGTTTAAAGTTTAACCATTGAAAAAATGAATTTATACTAATTATTATCTTCAAGGGGAATCCATGATCCCACATCGCAATAAATTTCCGGAATAAACAATAGCTAATCGGGAGATAATTATTTATATTCGTTTAAATTCTTAGAACTGATTAAAATCGTAACATGCTTGATTTGGAAGTGCATCATGCATTTCCAAATCAAGTTCGAGAGTAGGTCACAAAAGCGACAATGCAATTAAAATAAAGTTAGATCTTTACCCAATTCCTTTAGCAAAAAAGTTGTTTACTTAAAGTAATACTCTGTTCAACGCAAAGCGAATTATTATAAAAGATTTAGCAAATCGA
>JBBQED010000007.1:0-160828 GCA_038320345.1 Bacteroidia bacterium | reverse complement strand
AGGATTGTAGATTCATTGAGGATATCTTGAACGCCTGCTTTAATTTCAAAATGTTTACCAATTCCTTTACTTACTGTGAAATCGAGAACATTTCTAGGCAATTCATATACATCCGGAGTTCCATCGGTACCGACAGCGAAGAGGCGTTCTCCGATAATATTGTACTGTAGGTTAGCTTGGAATTTATTTTTGATATCATTATAAAAAAGACCAGCATTTACTGCGAATGGTGACTGCCCCATCATCGGACGATTAGCATCTTGACCGATTGCATTTTTACCCAAATCAACTTTACTCTGAATAATTGTGGCGTTGGCACCAATCGAGAATTTACTTAGGAAGGCTTGTTTAAATAATGATTGAAGAGATTTTCTCACTTCTACTTCCAAGCCCAAGCTTGTTGAACGATCCGCATTTCCGAATGTGAAATTTCTCGTTCCACCGGAACCTGCACCTGGAATAAAATACTGTTCAATTGGATTTGTAAATATTTTATAGAAGGTACCCACAGAAATCATTTCACCCGATCCTGGATAGAATTCCCATCGTAAATCGAGATTATCAATAGAAGGAGTTTTTAAATCAGGATTTCCAAGAAGAACGGTATTAAACACAAAGTCGTAGTAGGTGAAAGGCGCAATTTCTCTGAATTCCGGACGATTTAATGTTTTTGCATAAGCAAATCTCATCAACGATTTTCCACTAAGATTATATGTAGTATTCATAGAAGGAAGAATACGGTTCACCATATTATCCACTTCTAGTTTATTATTATTATTGTCTTTGCTTAATAAATATTGACGGTTAGCTTCAAAACGAAATCCTCCAGAGACGCTCAGTTTTTCCGTTATCGGCCAAGATATTCCGGCATAAGCCGCCATCAAAGTATTATTAGCATCGTATTTATCAGTGCCATTAGTTCCTTCGTCGAGCTTAAATCCAGTTGTTGTATTAATATTTTCTGCACTGAAAACTTGATCCACAGGAAGCGACAATAAAGAATAATCAAAAGTGTCGAAATTGGATCTTTTATAGGACATCCAACGTGCACTAAAGAAACGTGATTTGTATTCTGTAGATAATCCAGTTCTTAATTTAATCATTCCTGTTTCATGCACTTTAGCAAGATCAGTTTCGTAATTTACAGAACCTGAAAAATTATTTTCTTTCAGTTCAGAAAAGAAACGACCAGCATCTTGTTGTGATGCAGAAGTATTTATTTGAACATAATAAGTAGTATCATTATCCAGCAAGCTGTTAAACGTTCTAATTCTGCGGTAGTCGGGTTCGTCGGAACGGGTTAAACTATACGCAGTATTCCATGTTATTTTACTACGCGCTTCATTAAAATCATGTATACCGGAAATTTGACCGGAATACATAGTACGTTCATAATATCGGAAAGCATAATTTCTCACCAAATTTCCTTCTTCATGATTTGTCCCTGTTCTGATGGTTGTACTATTACTACCATTCTGATTGAATAAATTACGGAATTCAATTTTATTATGGGTGTTTAAGAGAAAGGTCCAGTTACTGATAATTCCCAATGATACTTTGTTCTGATAGAGTTCGTCGTTGTAGTTGTAAATCGTATCACTTACTTCATTAAATTTATCATAAGCATTATAATTAATGTTTCCGGAATTTCTTACTTCATAAAGATTGCTATAGGAGAATCCATTGATAGTAGAAATTTTAGTTTTATTCACGCGGAAGGATTTTGCAAAACCCACATTAATTCTTTGATCAATCGGGGTAGATTGTTCTTTAGCTACCCATGAATTAGGTAATAGTTTCGAAAAATTAACTTGCTCTTCTGTTGATAATCCAGCGAGTGAACCTGGGAAAGATTCAGGTAATGTATTACTTCCACCATCAATACCAAGTTTACGGGTACCACCGGCAGAGCCTCTATAATAATCTTCTGAAGTAGTATTCTGACGAAAACTCAGCTGATAACCAGCAGTAACATAATCTTCATCAGGAGAATTTTTAGTATAAACTTTAATAACTCCTCCAGCGAAATCCCCAGGTAATTCAGGCGCTCCAGTTTTATAAATCATCACTCGATCGAGCATACTAGAAGGAATGATATCAAAAGAAAACGCTCTTTTATCAGGTTCTGCACTGGGTGCATATGCATCATTCAATAAAACGGAATTGTAACGCTCTCCAAGACCTCTAATCATTACGAATCGATCTTCAATAACCGTTACTCCAGGTAATCGTTTTATTACTTCAGTAGCATTGCGATCTTGTGTTTTAGAAATCTGTTGGCTGGATACGCCATTTACAATCTGTTCGGCTTTTCGTGTCTCTACTAAAACAGCATTTTCAGTATTTGTAATTTTAGTAGACTGAACATTGGCTTCTTTTAATTCAAGCGCACTGGTCGACATTTTAAAATTCAAAACTGTTGTTTCATTTTCCTTGATATTGATGGAAGGTACTATTTCAGTAACATAACCTATAAAAGTGATTTTTACTGAATAGATCCCTGCGGGAATTGATGGAATATTAAAATTTCCATCAAGATCAGTAATAGTACCTATCGTTGTTCCTTCAATAATTACATTTGCTCCAATAATAGTTTCGCCGTTTTGTTTGTCAAGGATTTTTCCTTTAAGCGATCCTGTTTGAGCATTGGCAATGTAAGTCATTGATATGCAGGATAATAATAGAAGAATGAGTTTCCGTTTCATAGCTTTATAATTCCTTAACAAAGGACTTCTTCTAATTCTAAGCGAATGTTAGCTTTTTGTTATCTCTATGTTAAGAAGTCTATTTTAAAGGGTAAAAGTGGATCGAAAATCACGAAAACAGCAGGAAAAGGTTAAGTAAGAGTTATTGAATTGTTTAGTTATTTATGGGTAATTTTACTGTAATATTAGGTTTGCCTTAATCCTGAATTAACAATTTGGTAATACGCTTGTTTCATCTTTGATGCGAAGAAAAAAATATGGAGAACGCAGCGATTAAAATCTTACTGGTAGATGACGAGCCCGATATTCTTGAGTTCATGGAGTACAATCTGAAAAAAGAAGGTTATCAGGTTTATCTTGCCAAAAACGGTAAAGAAGCGATTGAAGTAGCAAAGAAAGAAAAACCGCATCTGGCTATATTAGATATAATGATGCCTGTGATGGATGGAATTGAAGCCTGCCGTCAAATGCGTGAAATACCTGAATTATCACATACTATCATAACTTTTCTAACTGCACGCAATGAGGAATATTCTCAGATTGCAGGTTTTGATGTAGGAGCTGATGATTATATTAGTAAGCCCATCAAGCCAAGGTTAATGATGAGCCGGATAAAGGCATTATTAAGGAGGGTAAATGGTAATGTTGCTAATGGAGGTTCACCGACAGTACATATTGGCAATTTGAAAATTGATCGTGAGCGCTATTTGGTTTTTAATAATGAGGAGCCGATTTCATTTCCAAGAAAAGAATTTGAATTGCTTGCCTTACTGACTTCAAAACCCGGAAAAGTTTTTACTAGAGAAGATATTCTTTCACGTGTTTGGGGAAGTGAAATTGTAGTAGGAGACAGAACTATTGATGTTCACATCAGAAAGATAAGAGAAAAGTTGGGTGATGAAACTATTAAGACTATCAAAGGCATTGGATACAAATTCGATATTTAGTTTTTAATGAAAGCAAATTAGTTTCGATATTTTTTCATGATGATTTATTGAGAGATACTTTGAGATTTACAAAGGTTGGTTAATAATGTTTAAATGTTGCCTGAACAGATTTTTCATTTTTACTTATCATTTACATAATTGATTGTGATAATCCGCTAAATTTGTGGTATGAAACCTCTTCGGATAGCACTCACCACCTCACTTTTACTGGCAGGATTGCTCTCTCTGATTGAAATAGGTGTTTTATATTTTCTTGAAATACCGGTTCCTTGGGTTGTGCATTTGATCATATTCGGAGCTGGGTTTTTATTTACTGGATTTGCTTTCAGATTTATTTATGGCAAGTACATCTATTCTAATCTGTCGAGAATTCATCGAAATATCTTACGACTTAAAGATCCTAGAGCTCCAATTCGACCTTTTACTGAAGAAAAGAATGATATCACCAGTGAGATTAATCGAATACTTGTTGATTGGAATAATGAATCAAGGGAAGAAATTGATCATCTAAAACAAATCGAGAATTATCGACGTGATTTCTTGAGTAATGTTTCTCACGAATTGAAGACTCCAATTTTTAGTATCCAAGGTTACGTACATACTTTAATAGATGGAGGAATTGAAGATGCCGAGGTAAATATCTTATATCTCAATAAAGCCAGCAAGAGTATCGACCGACTTATCAATATTGTTGATGATCTGGAATCTATTTCAAAAATGGAAGCTGGGGAATTGAGTGTGGAGCCGAGGACATTCGATATTAAAGAGCTCGTGAATGAAGTATTTGAATTGCTAGAAATTCAAGGTAAGGAGAAGAATGTCAAACTTATCATGAACGATAAACCCGATAGTTCTCATTATGTATATGCCGACCGGGATATGGTTCGACAAGTGATGGTGAATCTGGTAGTGAATTCAATCAAGTATGGTAAAAAAGAAGGCACCACAGAAATTCGTTTTTCAGAAGATAAAGACAAAGTTATTGTAGATATTGAAGATGATGGAATAGGGATTGAAAAACTGCATCTGCCTCGTTTATTTGAACGATTTTATCGCGTTGATAAAAGTAGATCCCGTGAACAAGGTGGAACTGGATTGGGCTTAGCCATTGTAAAACATATTATTGAAGCGCATCAGCAATATATTAGCGTTAACAGTGAAGTAGGGAAGGGGACTACTTTTACTTTTTCATTGAAGAAGAGTAAATAAAAAAACGCACCTTTTCAGATGCGTTTTTTTATCTAATTTAATTATTTATGCGGGTATGTTTTCTTTCACATTCCGAAAAACAAAATTATTTTTAGTGTCGATACTGATTTCTATAGTATCATCCTTAGTAATACTTCCGCCTAGTATTTGTTTACTTAGTTCGTTTAAAACGCGTTTCTGCATTACTCTTTTCAGAGGTCGAGCACCAAATTGAGGATCATAACCTAATTGCGAGAGCCATTCAATAGCTTCTTCTGTAATGGTGATTTTTACATCGTTTTTAGCGAGCATTTTCACTACATCATTGAACTGAATTCGTACGATCTCTTTTATTTCATCTCTATTCAAAGGATTGAACATGATCACCTCATCAATTCTGTTCAGGAATTCGGGACGTATAGTTTTCTTAAGAATATCATATACTTCCAGTTTTGTTTTAGCCAGAATTTCTTCTCTGTTCTTATCAGTTATTTCAGCAGTATTTTCCTGGATAACATGAGCACCAATATTGGATGTCATGATGATGATAGTATTTTTGAAATTTGCAATTCGACCTTTGTTATCCGTAAGTCTTCCATCATCCAATACTTGCAATAGAATGTTGAATACATCCGGATGCGCTTTCTCGATTTCATCTAGCAATACTACAGAGTAGGGACGACGACGAACTGATTCAGTTAACTGACCGCCTTCATCATAACCTACATATCCTGGAGGCGCACCAATCAAACGACTTACACTATGTCTTTCCTGATATTCACTCATATCGATCCGTGTCAATGCATTTTCATCGTTAAAGAGGAAATCTGCTAGTGCTTTTGCTAATTCTGTTTTTCCTACTCCGGTTGTTCCGAGAAAGATAAACGAACCAATAGGTCTGCGCGCATCTTGCAATCCCGCACGACTTCTTCTCACTGCATCAGATAGAGCAGCAATTGCATCTTCCTGCCCAACTACGCGCTTATGAAGTTCATCTTCTAAATGCAATAATTTTTCACGTTCACTTTGAAGCATACGCTTTACTGGTATTCCTGTCCAGCGGGAAATCACTTCCGCAATATCTTCCGCATCTACTTCTTCCTTGATCATCGGCTTATCTTGCTGAGCAATGATCAGTTGTCGGGTATATTCCTGTAATCTTTCTTCTGTTTGTTTTATGCGACCATATCTAATTTCAGCCACTTTGCCATAGTCACCACTTCGTTCAGCTTGATCAGCTTCAAGTTTCAGACCTTCTATTTCTTCTTTAGCTTTCTGAATTATATTAATAATATCTTTTTCAGCATCCCAACGAACTTTGATTGCGTTTCTTTCTTCATTCAAATTCGCTAGCTCCTCACTAATCTCATTTACTTTTTTGGTATCACCTTCTCTTTTAATTGCAGCACGTTCAATTTCCAGTTGCATAATTCTTCGTTGAATTTCATCAAGTTCTTCAGGAACAGAATCCATTTCCAATCGTAAGCGTGCGGCAGCTTCATCAATTAGATCAATAGCTTTATCCGGCAGAAAACGATCACTGATATAACGACTACTTAATTCTACGGCAGCAATAATAGCTTCATCTTTGATGATAACTTTATGATGTGTTTCATAACGTTCTTTTAGTCCGCGAAGGATCGAAATCGCATCTTGCTCATCCGGTTCTTCCACCATCACTTTCTGAAATCTACGTTCGAGTGCTTTATCTTTTTCAATGTATTTCTGATATTCATTCAGCGTAGTAGCACCAATTGCTTTCAATTCTCCTCTCGCTAGAGCAGGTTTGAGAATATTTGCCGCATCCATAGCTCCTTCACCTCCACCTGCACCCACCAGTGTATGAATTTCATCGATGAAGAGAACGATTTCGCCTTCCGCACTAATGACTTCTTTCACTACTGATTTTAATCGTTCTTCAAACTCGCCTTTGTATTTTGCTCCTGCAATTAAAGCACCCATATCGAGTGAATAAATTACTTTGCTTTTTAGATTTTCAGGAACATCACCATTGATGATTCTGTGTGCTAGTCCTTCGGCAATAGCTGTTTTACCAACACCGGGTTCACCAATAAGAATAGGATTGTTTTTTGTTCTTCGCGAAAGAATTTGCAACACTCTACGAATTTCATCATCACGACCGATAACAGGATCTAGCTTCCCATCTCTAGCAAGTTGATTTAAATTACGGGCATATTTATCGAGGGAATTATAGGTTTCTTCAGCACCTGGACTCGTTACTCTTTGTCCTTTTCGCATTTCTGTGATGGCAGCACGAAGATCTTTTTCATTCGCACCAAGTTCCTTTAATAATCTCGTAGTTTTATCTTTTCCGTTAAGAATTCCAAGCAAGACATGCTCCACTGAAACATATTCATCTTTAAATTCTTTAATCAGAGAAATTGCTTTCTGCAATGAAGTTTGAGTTTCGTTGCTGAGATAAGGATTGCCTCCACTTACTTTTGGGTAGGATGCAATCAATTCATCTAAACCTTTATTTAAGGTTTGAAGATTCACATTTGATTTGCCTAGCAGAAAAGGAACTACGTTTTCATCTACCTCCAGTAAGGCTTTTAAAAGATGCCCTGGTTCAATAGACTGGTGTCCTTGAGACTGAGCAATCACCTGTGCCTGTTGAACAGCTTCTTGTGATTTTGTTGTAAACTGGTTAAAATTCATGATCTGTTAATTTGAAAACAGTGTATCAATAATTACCCCATGCCGATAAATCAGGTCAAATTGACATGAATCAAAATTTATTACTGAAAAATTGACTTAGTACAGTCATTATCTGGCAGTTTAAGTGCGATTTTGGAGTTAGGGAAACAAAAAAAGGGATAGACTTCTTGCTGAAGGCTATCCCTTAAAAATTTCGATTTAGAGTAACTTAGAAAGTTATTGTAATAGATCCTTTTTGTTCTAGGGGCATCGTTGGGTTAGTGTCGAACATCACACTTTCAGCGGCTTGCTTTCCTTTAGTAAGCAAGTACTGGCTGGTAGTTGTAGTTCCTTCACCACCTGGCTCAGCCTTAATCACATTGCCATATTTGTTCACCGTAATATCGATTACTACAATACCTTTTTCGGTAGTGAGGTTATCAATTTTAGGTTGTTTTATCATTTTTCTACCCGGCATCACATAAGCAACTCCTTTCATCCCAGAAATTGTTCCGGACGAAGTAGGGGTAGACCCTACAGCAGATTCTGCATCAAAGAGAATGGATTTAACCTCTGCAACTTTAAAGCTCATGGTAGTGCCTTTGAAAGCGAAGGAAATAATATTGTTATTAATGGATTGTACCTCTCCGTTCATTTTCTCTCCTGATTTCAAAAAGAGGGTATGCTGTGAAAAGCCAGAAATACCGGTTAAAATAAATATTGCTATGATGAAATATTTCATGATTCAGTTCGTCTTTGTAAGTTATAACGAACCAAAACTACTAATTATTACGAGCAAGTTTTCTTTTTGGAAGCATTGCTTAGTAACAGGAACATGTTAATTCCTGAATTGATTTATCTTTGTGCCTATGAAACTGCTATTTAAGTACTTACAAAATTACTGGAAATTAATTATTCTGGCATTGGTACTCGCCGCTGTCAACCAGATATTCTCATTATTAGATCCTTATATTTTTAAGCATATCATTGATGATTATGTTACTAAGTTTGGACAGCTTACGAAACCTGAATTTTTCAAAGGTGTTGGCTTGCTATTATTAGCGGCAGTCGGTGTTGCTTTTATAAGTCGTTTAGCTAAAAATTTTCAGGATTATTATGTGAATGTAATTACCCAGAAACTGGGTGCTCAAATGTATGCAGATGGAATTCGGCATAGTTTGGAGTTGCCATATGAAGTATTTGAAGATCAACGCAGCGGAGAGACATTAGGAAAATTACAAAAGACACGTTCTGATGTAGAGAAACTGTTGAGTGCATTCATCAATGTTTTATTTACTTCTTTAGTAGCAATTATTTTCGTTTCGATTTATGCATTTACAGTACACTGGGCGATTGCGCCAGTCTATTTCGGTACGATCCCTGTTTTAGGAATTCTGAGTTCTTATTTGAGTCGTAAGATTAAAAAAATTCAGAAGGTGATTGTGGCAGAGACTACAGCGCTTGCTGGATCAACTACTGAATCACTTCGTAATATTGAGGTTGTGAAAAGTTTAGGACTTGCACAACAAGAAATCGTAAGATTGAATTCTACAACGGAGAAAATTTTGCAACTCGAATTAAAGAAAGTTAAATACATCCGCAGTTTAAGTTTCATTCAAGGGACTTGCGTAAATTTATTACGTACTGCAATTATGTTTATGATGCTGTATCTGATTTTCGATCGGCAGATTACCATCGGACAATTCTTTACAATGTTCATTTATTCCTTCTTTATTTTCGGCCCACTGCAGGAGATTGGAAATATCATCAATATCTATCGTGAAACAGAAGTGTCTTTACAAAACTTTCAGGACATTCTTTCTATTCAACCGGAACCACGTCCGGAGCATCCAAAACCACTGGGTGCCATTGAAAGATTCGAGTTCAATGATGTTTCATTCCGGCATCAGTCGGCAACAGGTAATGCTGTTAGTCACATCAACTTCTCCATTAATTCGGGCCAAACAGCAGCATTTGTTGGACCGTCAGGTTCAGGAAAAACAACGTTGGTAAAATTACTGGTAGGTTTGTATCGCCCGAAAGAAGGTACCATCGTTTATAATAAGCTACGATCAGATGAAGTTGATCTGGATGAGTTACGTTCTCAAATAGGTTTAGTATCACAGGATACGCAATTGTTTTCAGGAACGATTCGGGAAAATCTTCAATTTGTGGCGCCGGGTGCAACGGATGAAGAATGTTTGGAAATGCTAAACAAAGCTTCTTTAAAAAATCTTTTGGTAAGAGCTGACCGTGGTTTGGATACTGTGATCGGAGAAGGTGGTGTTAAAGTCTCTGGAGGTGAGAAGCAGCGATTGTCAATTGCAAGAGCATTATTGCGTCATCCATCACTACTGGTTTTTGATGAAGCAACTTCTGCACTGGATTCCTTAACGGAAGAAGAAATTTCAGATACGGTACGTCAGATCTCAAATAGCAGAAATCATATTTCTATTCTCATTGCACACCGTTTATCAACGGTCATGCATGCAGATGTAATTCACGTTTTAGAGAAAGGACATATCATTGAATCTGGTAAGCATCAGGAATTGCTAGAGCAAAAAGGACTCTATTATGCTATGTGGCGTCAGCAAATTGGTGAACGGAAACATATTGTTGGTTCTGCTCCATCACGGGCTGTTGCTGTGAATTAATTCCCATGATTTATTTCCCGACTTTATTATCCGGAATTCATGAAAAGATGAAAGCGGGATTGCCTGGTGATCAAGCGCATCAACGAATGTCGCCACCACATCGGCTACCGGCTTCCCATTATTTGAATCAAGCGATCAATTATAAAGAGGCTGCAGTGATGGCATTGATATTTCCTGATGCTAATGATGGTCGTGCACGGATAATATTCATAGAGCGCACAGGGGGAATGGATGTGCATGCGCATCAAATTAGTTTTCCTGGTGGTAAAAAAGAACCTAATGATATTGATTTTCTCGACACTGCTATAAGAGAAACTGAGGAAGAAATAGGAGTGAATAAAAACTTGATCATCTATACTGGTGCATTAAGTAAATTATATATTCCACCCAGTAATTTTTTGGTTTATCCATATGTTGGAATGTTAGATAGTCAGCCTGACTTTATTTTAAGTACTAAAGAAGTAAAACAAGTTATAAGTCCTGATTTGAGTTTGTTTCTGGATCCTAATAATAAGAAAGATGCTGCATTTAAGAGTTCTCAAGGATACGAAGTGAAAGCACCCTATTATCAGATCGGAGAGTTTAAAATCTGGGGAGCGACAGCTATGATGATTAGTGAGCTGATGGAAGTTATTTCATAAGGATGAGATAGCATAAAATAAAAGAAGCGTCCGAAGACGCTTCTTTTCAACTTTCAAGACCAACAATGTTTTTTAGTTCCAATCTTTGGTAGTTCCGATATCCGCCTGCTGAACATTCACTACTTCATTAGTAGCAGCGTCAGTCAGAAAGCATAGGATTTTGTAATTTCCGATAGCAGAGTATTTTCCTGGCATGTCAAATTGAAGACTAATAATATCAGAGCCTCCTGGAATATTAGCTGCAGGGTTGATTGCATTTCCTGTTGGAGCAGTAAGTGTATTTCTTACGATATAGCGGTGCTGGTAGGATTTAATAGGATTTCCAGCTTGATAAAAAATGCTGTTCGGGTTATTATTAAATGCATTGGCTTGATCAAAGATAGGATTATTGCTTTGTACTTTATCTTCTATGAGATAGGCGGTTACTTTATAGGTACCGGGCATTGTCGCAGTAAATCCATAATGGATGGAAGCAATAATTCTTTTCACCAATACAACTGATGTGATGGCAAGACCACAATCAACTGGTTTGTTCAGAAGCGTATTTAATGCGCCGTTGAATTGTTTTGAGTTAAAGAAAATCTGTCCATTGTAACCTTGACGACTAATAATTCCGCAAGGTAATGTTGGGTTACTGTTACCCATCATGCTCAATACTCTTGGAGTCTGAAATGTGCTCATGTCATCCGATACATGTAATGATGCTGCGTAAACGCGATCATTACTTCCTTTCACAATACTTTCCAAATCGAAGCTGGCTTCAGGTGCAGCAGCAACTTGAGTTCCTACAAATTCTTCTACCATGGCTTTCTTAAGAAAAGAAGAAGGCACAGGGCTTACCGATCCTGTTGTTGGCGGTGTGTAGGTTTTGTTTGCTGAGGAGTTGGAATCTGACAGCGGATTGCTGCTTTCGTCTTTCTGGCAGGCGCTGAATAATAATCCGGCGGTAGCTGCAAATAGTAATAGTTTTTTCATTGTGGTTTGAATTTGTTCCTTGTGCAACAATGTTACTATCATCTTCATCTTGCAGGTGAGCATTTATTTGTGATTTCTTACAAACTGAATATTGTTTACTCTTAAAATCTTCATAATTACCATTGAAAAAGAGAGTGAAAATTATAATATGCATTTTATTTTGTGATTTCCTAGCGGTGCTTTAAAATTTGCAAAGCACATTAGCGACTATTACAAATAAAAAAGGGCCGGAAGATCCAGCCCTTTTTATAAAATTCTATAGAGGTTTTAATCCCAGTTTTGCGTAGTACCAAGTTTTGCTTTTTGTGCATTCAAAACTTCACTAGTAGTTGGAGTGCCACCAACTTTATTAATCATTGCAACAATATAACATTCATCGGAGTTGAATCCAGTAAGATTTACGGAATACGTTTTTGTCTCTTTGCCTCCAGCTACAATAGATGCAGAAGGAATAGCATCACCCATTGCAGCACTTAATACTTTTCTTAAGACGTTATCATGATGGAAGCCGATAATCGGATCACCTAGTCCATAGTAAGTATGTCCGCTTGTGGTATTGTAAGCATTTCTTTGATCGTATAAATTACCAGTCCCGTTGACAGCATTTTCAATTAAGTAAACAGTAACAGAATAATTTCCAGTTAGTGCTTCATTGAAACCAGCATTAACAGTAACTGTTGCAGTTGTTCCACTGATGGTACTGCTCATCGATAAACCGCATTTTGCAGTTTTAACACGTGCTACATCAGAATTAGATTGCCATTGAGTACGATTTAGAAATACCATACTTAAAGATGCCGTTCTATTCACCATAGCAGATGGGTAAGTTACAGGTTGACCACTGCAGAAGTTTGTTTCAAGAGTGGTATACTGAGGAATTTCCATGCCATCGCTGAAATGCACATTCACAGGAATTATCTTCGTTGGATTAGCATTAACGATAGCGTCAATTTTCACAAAACCATCTGGACATTGTGGTTGGCCTGCTCCAGTGAAGATTTCCATCACTACTTTTTGTGTAAAGGTAGTAGGTACTGTTGGAGTGATCGGATTCGGATCCACCGGAGTAGAACTATCACCGCCACTATCTTTGGAGCAACTGGCGAACCCTATCGCAATAAGGCAAAATAAGTAAATGCTGTTTTTCATAAGAGTTTTCATTAGTTGCAATATATACTAGACCTGCTTATAATAGTTTAAAGATTAAGCCTGATTATTACAAGGTTACTTCATCTCAATTTATTCATCGCAACTCTGATATGTGATGTAAGAAAGTGGAAAAATTTTATTCGGAAATAACTAGAATTGGTTGTTTTTCAGACGTGTTTTTGACAAAAATAATGTTTGGTTGTATTTTGCAGATAAATAAAACGAGGATTCGACTGTAAGGAATGTAGTGCTTTAGGTATATTTGAATGCACAATTCATATAAAAATGAAAACCGAGAAGCGATTTAATGTCAGAGTGTATGGAATGATTTTAAGTGAAATGGATGAAGTATTAGTAGCAGAAGAGTTCCATTATGATACTTTTATGCAAAAATTTCCAGGAGGCGGATTGCAATTTGGAGAAGGGCCCAAAGAGTGTTTGCGAAGGGAACTTAGAGAGGAACTCGATGTGGAAGTTGAGGAATTGATGCATTTACATACCACAGATTTTTTTGTGCAATCAGCCTTTAATCGCGATCATCAGGTGTTAGGAATTTATTTTCTAGTGAAAGCTCCACTAATGTTAAGCGAAAAGTTTAGAGGAATATTTGTAAAGCCTACTACCAATGGCACCGAAAGTTTTCGTTGGATTAAATTAAATGAACTACAAATTGAAGAGTTTACATTTCCCGTTGATCGGCAAGGTGCTGAGGTATTGATAGAAAACTGGAAAGAAGGACAGCTTAAATAGGTCTGAATAAAGCTACCTTAATAAATCCTTTTTTCTCGAAGTAATCAATTTGAAAAACAGCTTCTTTTTTATTCGGGATTTCAGAGATAATGAGGTGATATATTCTGTTGTTTCCCGCACCTTGCCCCACAATAAAAACTTTATCGATATCTTCATGTAAATATAATTCATTGGCAACATAAAGCATGTGCACGATATCTTTCGTTTTCCAGAGTGAAATAGAATAGCCTTTCAGTTGTTCCGGATTTCCTAAACAATCCAGTATATCGAAGCAATTAAAAAGACTATCGATCTCTTTGTTTTTCTGAATTACATTGAGGACTTCAATTTTTACGGAGGCTAGTCCATGCTGATAGCTTCCAATTCTTCTAGCAGCTCCTTCCGATAAATCAATAATTCTAGAATTTACATAAGGGCCTCTATCATTCACACGAACAGTAATGCTCAGATTATTTTTAAGGTTAGTAGCTCTCACATAACTATTAAAAGGTAAAGTGCGATGAGCGCAGGTGAAATCTGCATTACTAAATATCTCTCCATTCGCTGTTTTGCGTCCTTCAAACTCACGACCATAATAGGATGCTCTGCCTTGCTTTACCAAGCCTTTGGCAGGCTTTTTCTGAGGCTGAACCAAAAGAGTTATCAGCAGCAGCGGTATACAAAGTAGGATAGGTTTCAGCATGCCGAAGTTTAGTCAGGCTGTAAATGTACTATGAAATCTATACGAAAATCAAGTGAAATTAGCCAAGTCGGTGGTGAACAATCTCTTCTATACGTTGGAACAATTGATTAGGATTATAAGTTCGCCATTTCATATTGTCGAGTTCGCCTCCAAAAATCAAATAAAAATCAATATTGTTTCTGGAAAACTCATTTAACACATGATCTCTAAAGTTTAATGCTACCACCCATCCGTCTTCGACATCATCAAACCACTCTTGATAATAGCAATCATCTGATGCATGAAAATTCAAAACATTTTCTCCGATGATAATAAATTTATTGATTTGATTGCCGATCATTTCATCAATCACGTCACGTTTCAACATCATGATATCATTGTTAATGGCATCATTCCATTCTCCAATAAGTTCAATGATGGCAAAACCAATTGCATAATCTGCAAACAATACTTTAATGTAAAGTGTACTCGATCCAAAATCATCCCATTGAGGATGGATGTAAAAATTATAAATCGTATTGCTATATTCAAATTCACTATACTCACGACCGTAAAAAGGAGAGAGTTCATCTTCCGAAGCAGCGTATAAATCCCGCCAAGCATAATATGGTTCGATGTCCTGCATTCCGTGTATTCTGTTGTCGTTAACTTTAAATGTATTTGTACTGTTTTATGAAATCGAAAATTATAATTTTATTAGAGTGCAGAGTTTGCAGAGATTGCTTTTCTGACACTTCCGTGTTCAAGTAATAGTTTATTAGCTTCATCGGCATTGATACTAAGTGCATCCATTACCATTTGCGTTCCTCTGTTGATCAGTTTGTTATTACTGAGTTGCATGTCTACCATTTTATTGCCAATCACTCTACCCATGCGGATCATTGCAGCAGTTGAAATCATATTCAGCGCAAGTTTTTGTGCAGTACCTGCTTTCATTCTTGTGCTCCCTGTTACAAATTCAGGTCCCGTTACTATTTCAATGGGATGATTCACAACTTTACTTAAGGGACTTCCTGAATTACAGGTGATGCAAGCCGTTACAATTTCATTTCTGCGACAAGCCTCCATAGCACCTACCACATAAGGTGTAGATCCTGAAGCTGCGATTCCAATTACTACATCGTCTTTACTGATATCATATTTTAATAAATCTTTCCATCCTTGTTGTAAATCATCTTCTGCAAATTCAACCGCCTTTCGAATAGCGCTATCTCCTCCTGCGATCAATCCGATTACTAGTCCTTGAGGCACACCAAAGGTTGGAGGACATTCTGATGCATCTACAATGCCTAGTCGTCCGCTGGTTCCTGCGCCCATATAAAACAATCTTCCACCAGCATTTAATTTATCAGTAATAACAGTAACTAGCTTTTCAATTTCTGGTATTACTTTCTGCACCGCCAGAGCTACCGTCTGATCTTCTCGGTTAATATTGGTCAGTAATTCATGCACATTCATCTCTTCTAGATGATTGTAGCGAGATTCTGACTCTGTAATACGTTTGAATTCCATTTAATTTTCTATGATTAATAAATTGCAGGAAAAGAGGAAGGTTGATACTGATGCATCATATCATACACTGCATCGAAGATATCTTCACTCCCTGGTTTAGAATAATAATCACCATCAGAACCGTAAGCAGGTCGATGTTCTTTTGCCGTTAATGTTTTTGGAGCCGCATCAAGAAATTGAAAGCCATTTTGAAATTCAAGTACCTGTTGCATCATGAATGCAGTTGCACCACCTGGTACATCTTCATCCAAGAACAAAATTTTATTGGTTTTTTGTAAAGAAGTACTGATGATCTTATGTATATCAAAGGGTAGTAAACTTTGCACATCGATCAACTCACAACTGATTCCATGATCTGCAAGTTGTATCACTGCATCCTGAGCAATTTTGCAGAGTGCACCATAGGTTACTATCGTTACATCATTTCCTTCTTGTAAAATTTCAGGAACACCAATCGGTACTCTGAAGTCACTAATATTTACTGGTAGTTTTTCTTTGATTCGATAACCGTTCAATGGTTCTATTATCAATGCGGGTTCATCAGAAGCAAGAATGGTATTGTAGAATCCTGCAGCTTGTGTCATGTTTCGCGGAACGAGCACATGAATCCCTCTAAGAGCTCCTAGGATAAACTGCATCGGAGAACCCGAATGCCAAACACCCTCAAGACGATGTCCACGCGTACTAATGATTAATGGCGCTTTTTGTCCTCCTTTGGTGCGATATTGCAAACATGCAAGATCATCAGTTAAAATCTGAATTGCGTATGCCAGATAATCGAGATATTGAATTTCAGCAATCGGACGAAATCCACGCAATGCTAATCCGATTCCCTGTCCAATAATTGTAGCTTCCCGAATACCAGTGTCAATTACGCGATGATCACCATGCTTAGCTTGCAATCCTGCATACGTTTGATTTACTCCTCCAATTCCACCTACATCTTCTCCGAAAGCAACTACTTCAGGATGATTAGTAAGGATCGCATCAAAATTTGTTTGCAGAACTTCCCTACCATCAACCATGGGAGAGGCTTCCGTATAAGAAGCCGGTACTCCTTTAACTTTTAATGCACTCCATTTACTTTCGCTGAATTGCAATGAATCATAGCGTTCGGAATTCAAAGTTGAATATTTTTTCAACCAAGCAATTAGTTCGTCTTTGGCGGCTGATTTTTCAGTTTTCACCATGCGCAAAACTTTTTTAATTGCGATGGTAATTTCTTTTCTTTCTGGTTCAGCAATTTCTTTTAACTGGGATGCGATTCGCTCAACAAAAACTTTATTAGCACTTGAAGCAGCAAGCCGCTGAATCATTTCAACACCTTCATTAGTTTCAGCTTTAATAGCATTCTGATGCTGATCCCATGCACTCTTCCTCGCATCACTTACTGTTTTCTTTGCAATTTTATCGATGGCATCTAATTCTTCGTTTGTTGAGAAAGCAGATTCAATAATCCATTCCCGCATCTTACGAATGCAATCAAATTCTTCTTCCCATGCAAGTCGATCTTTGCTTTTGTAACGTTCATGAGATCCACTTGTGGAATGCCCTTGAGGTTGCGTGAGTCCGCTGATATGAAACAATACAGGAACATGTTCTTCTCTGCATCTTGCTATTCCGTTTTCATATAATTCAATCAGTCCTGGATAATCCCATCCTTTACCTTCATAAATCAGGTACCCATCTTTTTCTTCGGTGCGTTCGAAACCCCGCAATATTTCAGCGATATTTTGTTTCGTAGTTTGAAATTTAGCAGGAACGGAAATTCCATAACCATCATCCCAAACTGATATCGCCATAGGTACTTGTAAAACACCTGCTGCATTAATGGTTTCAAAAAAAACTCCTTCTGAAGTAGAGGCGTCACCGATAGTGCCGAATGCTACTTCGTTACCATTGAGTGTGAATCCACTCATTTTAGCAGACAGCGCTGGATTTTTACGATAAAGTTTAGATGCGTAAGCTAACCCTAACAATCGTGGCATCTGTCCTCCTGTTGGAGAAATATCAGCAGAAGAATTTTTCAGATTTACTAGATCTTTCCAACTCCCATCTTCGTTGAGTAAGCGCGTTGAATAATGTCCGTTCATCAAACGACCAGCAGACGAAGGTTCGGCATGCACATCTGGTTGTGCATATAACTGTGCGAAGAATTCTTGAATTGTAAGTAGTCCCGCTGCAAACATAAAAGTCTGATCACGATAATAACCAGATCGGAAATCTCCGTTTTTAAAAGCATGCGCCATAGCCAGCTGAGCCACTTCTTTTCCATCACCGAAAATTCCGAATTTGGCTTTGCCAGTAAGCACTTCTTTTCTTCCCAGCAGACTTGCATGCCGGCTTTCGGCAGCTATCCTAAAATCATTCAAAACCGCAGATTTGAATTCTTCGAATGTAAGCTGCTGGAAACTAGTATTTTGAGAGGATTGATTCATAGGAAGGTATTATAAACAAAAATAGTTAAAAAACCCTGTAAATGAAACAGGTGGATATTCAGGAATTTGGTTGGAAAAGCGTAAACAGTTTACTGGTTTTGTTAGAAGACGAGCAATCGAGCAGTGATAGTAAACATTGCAAAAACCAGACTTGCGATCCCATTCGTTGTTGCGAAAGCGAGATTGATTTTACTTAGATCATTTGCTTTAACGAGTGATTGCTGATAAATAATCAAAGCAGTAAATATTCCCCATCCAGCGAAATAGAGCCAATGGAAAACTCCAGTTAATCCTGCAGCCAGTAAAAACAAAGAAGATGCTGCTTGTAAATTTCTTGAAAGTAACAGTGATTTTTCTGCACCAAAAACTCTGGGAATCGAATATAAATCTTGTGAACGATCAAACGATTCGTCTTGTAATGCATACAAAATATCGAATCCACTTACCCATGTTAATACTGCTGCTGAGAAAAGCAAAGGCAATATAGCAAATGATCCAGTGACCGCAATCCAAGCACCAATGGGTGAGAGTGATAATCCAAGGCCAAGTACTAAATGACAGAGTGAAGTAAATCGTTTGGTGTAACTATAACCAAGAACAATTGTTAATGCAAGAAAAGAAAGATAAAAACATGCGGCATTAATAAACCAAGTGGTGATAATGAAAGCCAAACAATTGAAGATGGTGAATAGAAGTGCTGCATTTGCTGAAATAATTCCAGCTGGAATTTCGCGGACTGCTGTTCTAGGATTTTTCGCATCGATGGTTCTATCTGCCCAACGGTTAAATGCCATTGCTGCAGAGCGCGCAAAAACCATACAGAGTAAAATTTTTCCGGTCAATGCCCAACTAAAAGAAAATGAAAACTCGGTAATTGCCAAAGTAAATCCGATAGCAGCAAATGGTAGTGCGAAGATGGTATGACTAAATTTAACCAGCGATAGGTAATGGTTTAATTTCTGTAGCATGATGCTGCAAAAGTAAGTTAAAAATATGCTGCACCTTCTAGATTCAATTCACGAGATTTGCATACCTTAGTCCTTCTTGAACCAACAGAGATTCAATATCCTCCAGATTTTCGATGCCAACAACGTTTGAAAGATCTACTATAAAATGAACCTTAGTTCCTACGAATTTCTACAATGAAAATTTCTAAAAGTGCTCTTTCTCTTCAATGGATAGCAATTTTTTTCATGTTGATGTGTACCATCGAGACCATAGGTCAGGTAAATCTTTATCGCGATACGATTATCAAAGCATACCGCAATGGAAATCCGTTGAAAAATCCTTGGACAGCTGGCCTGAATGGACCTGTACCGGCAGAAATTGATCTGAACAACGACGGAATCATGGACATGATCATTTTCGATGTAAAGTCATACCGCTTAACAACATGGATCAATAATGGATCTCCTGGAATTCCCGATTATGTTTACGCTCCTGAATATGTGAAAAATTTTCCTGCTAATCTGGAAGGTTGGGTAAAAACTTTTGATTACGATGGTGATGGAGATATGGATTTGTTTAGTTATAACGGAGGGGCTATCCGTTATGACCGAAATGATTTTAATGCAGGCACAGGCGGACTTCAATTTACTTTGGTGAAGTTGCAGATTCAAACAGATTATGGGAATTCAAGTGCTAATTTATACGTATCGAGAGTAGATGCTCCAGCATTAGTAGATGCTGATGGTGATGGCGATATGGATATAATTGCTTTTTCGATAAATGGAAGTTGGTTTGAAATGAATATTAATTTTTCGATGGATTCAACCGGCGTGCCCGGAAATTTATTGTTTTATAATGTTCCCGGTTGTTGGGGGTATTTTGCAATAAGCAACACGGCTAACAAGGCGATTCTTCCTCCTGTACCTTTTGGTTGTCCTTACCTTCCTGCAAATCCATTCCGGATGTTGATCGAACCAGCTAATGGTAGTGCAGCTCAAGTTAGAGATGGAGGATCAATGGCAGTTGCTTTTGATATGGATGGTGATGGAGATGTTGATTTATTAGGCGGAGATGTTTTAGGACATAATTTATTGTACGTAGAAAATTGTGGAGTGTATGATTCTGCTTTTGCTTGTTCTCAAGATAGTTTGTTTCCAGTATATGATACCAGTGCAGTAATGAGTAAAATTGCTGCGCCGTATTATCAGGATGTGGACAATGATGGCATCAAAGATCTGATGGTTGGGAATTTCGCTAATTCTGGAGAAGATTTGAAGTGTTTGTATTATTATAAAAATACGGGCACTAATACAAACCATCATTTTGTTTTTCAAACAAGGCAGTTTCTAGTGGATAATACTATTGACGTTGGGACAGGTGCTCATCCCGTATTTTTTGATGTGGATGGAGATGGAATTAATGATTTGCTCATCGCCAATGATTTTTATTTTAAAAATGATTCTACTTTTTCTAGAGTTACTTATTATCGAAACACTGGAACATTAACTAACCCAGCGTATAGTTTCGTTAGTGATGATTTTGCTTCTTTATCTCAATCGGGATTGGTAAGTATGGCACTTGCTTTTGGTGATCTTGATGGTGATGGTGATAAGGATTTGATTATCGGTAATGATAACGGACAACTTAGTTTTTACAGAAACATAGGCGGAACTCCAGCTAATTTTGTTTTAATACAACATAATTATCAAAGTATTGATGTAGGGAATAATTCTATTCCTCAAATTATTGATGTTGATAGAGATGGTAAATTAGATTTGCTAGTGGGAAAAAGAGTTGGAGAACTAAGCTATTATCATAACAACGGAACTGTAACCGCTCCTATATTTGTACTAAGTAGTAGTACTTTTGGCAATGTCAATGTGAGGAAAGCATCTGCATCAGCAGGATTTTCATCCCCTATTTTATTTGATACGCCAACTGGATATGAATTAATATGTGGATCTGAAAGTGGATACTTATATCATTACAATACTATTGATGGCAATTTAAATGGAACATTCACACTTGCAGATTCTATGTTCCAAGGAATTTCAGAATCTGTAAGAGCAATGCCTGCTATGAATGATGTTGATGGTGATGGACAATACGATGTAATAGTTGGAAGTTTATGTGGTGGAGTAGTGTTGTACACACAAAATCCATTGCTCTCTTCAGTTCAATATGTGGTACCAACTCCTTATTTTGTTTTGTATCCTAATCCTGCTGAAAATTATATCGCATTAAAGTTGGAACAATCCGTATCGAATGCCATAGTTGACATCAGCGATATCAATGGAAAGTCAATTTATCACCGAAGGCTAAATGCACTGCAGATAGTAATAGATATTTCAGAATTTAATTCTGGCATTTATCTGGTTACTGTCGACATCGATGGAAAAAAATTCTGCAGAAAGTTAGTGAAAAGGTAATCTTAAATTCCCTTAATTTCTTATTTTACTTTAGACTGCGTCGACCTTAATACAAGCTAAAAATAGTAGTAGATCTGTGGATACATTGATCTCAAATTACAAAGCCCTTCAGTTTAAACTGAAGGGCTTTGTAATTTAAATGCCGTTAGAATTAGTTATTCCCATACCAGCTTTTCTGTAGTGATATTATTTCCCAATTGGATTTTCAAGATGTAAATTCCATTGGAAATATTATTCTGATTGATAACTACTTCATTGTCTTTAGCAGCAACATTAATTTCCTGTATTACTTCTCCTATCAGATTCAGGATCGTAATTTTTCCAGACGCATGCACGCTAGGGAAGGTGAGGAAAGTCTGGTTTGCAGAAGGATTTGGAGCCAATGAAACTGAGTTATTACTTTCAGGAACTAATCCCAAAATATTGCAACCAATCATCAAAGCCATTGCATCTAGTTTACCATATCCCCAGTTGGAATTCGGAAGATTATTTCCTGTAAAATTATCATGTAAGGCACATTGAGTAATTCTAGATTTAATGTAATCCCAACTTGCTGTTGGATCTTTCTGAAAGTAAAGTGCAATAGCTCCCGCTATAGCAGGTGCAGCCGATGAAGTTCCCCCATCTCGAATATGTTGTCCATCTGCAGAAAGCTTGAAGGGTTGATTGGCGAGAAACCAAGCCTGACTAGAAACTCTTAATGCAGACATGGTAACTTCTCCGGTGCTGGTGATATCCGGTTTTATTCTGCCATCTCTTGTCGGTCCTATACTTGAGCTAGAAGCTTTAGCACCAACAGTAGTTGGAAACGTTTGTACATTTCCATTCACATCTACATAATTATTCCGATTAACATATTGTCCGCTTGTAATTACTTTATCACTGCACTGAAAACTACTACAGATGTTTTGGGCAATATCCGGCATCTTGTAATTTAATATAGGCGGGAAACTTCCTGGCGTTGGTAGCCCCGTAAATACATAATCAAAACTCCAACAGTCAAATGAACCACTTCCAGTACTAGATAGTCGCCAGCTGTAAGTACCTGAATCCGGTTCGATATAATAAATCATACTGTATCGATCGCCGATTAATTGTCCATACGTTTGAATAATGGCTAATTGATTGCCGGTTGTGCTGTACAAAGTATCTTGCACAAGGCCTGATAAATGCGCGTTGATATTGGTCCAGGGTAATGATCCTCTGTTATCGTAAGTAGGTGTAGTTTGATCTGCACCAATTGTAAACTGTACTTGATTTAAGTTGGCAGTATCTGCCCAAAATTCAATATAGACTGGTGCATTGCCAGTTGTTTTAAACCAAGTGAATGAAGTGTCACCAACAATAGGATTATGTTGTAAATGCAAAGGATATCCACCTAGATTTCCCGCTGCTGCAACAACAGCATGTCCATTTTGTCCAGTGATAAGATTATCGATCATGCCTGCCTGTAAATCTTTTCCATCATGTGAACCAATATAAGAGCCAGCGCTAATATTAATTACACAAGGCTTACCTAATGAATCTGCTTTATGAAAAATATATGCTACCGCATCTGCAACTGAACTTAAAAACGCATCATCAGCAACATTAAAATTTACAGATACAGCAATGATATCAGCTTTTGGTGCAGCACCTTTATAGGCTATTCCCGTTTGACCATTACTACTGCCAATTCCCGCAACATGTGTTCCATGCGCTGTTTGATCTATATGTGCAGAAGCTCTTCCTGAATCAATATCATTTTTTGAAAACTCCTGCCCGTAACCATAAGGTAGTGGAGTATTGGTGCTATCTGCAAGGAGATGATCCCAGATCCATAACACTCTTGTTTTCCCAGTAGTATCTTGAAAGTCGGGATGAGAAAAATCAAGTCCTGTATCGATAATTCCGAATACCACATTTTCTCCATCGTATCCTTGTGTAAGTGGAGATATTCCCTGCTGTACGAGGTTGATTCTATTATTGATCAACATCTTGTCATTCAACTGCTGCAATTTTACAGATCCTTCTTCAATGCGAATAATTCGTGGATCAACTGATAAAGTTCGGATAGCCTGGACCGTTAGTTTCACGGAAGCGATATTGCCAGCGGCATATTTAAATATCCCACCCATCCGGCTAACCTCTTCCTTCAAATAATTTACATCACCTTTAACAAGTACATTGATGGGTTTTAGCGGATCAGATTCTCTTTCGAGTAGACAGGCTAATCGATAACTGAGACGCGTCTGTTGAGCAGATGCGAATATTACTGGGAATATTAGTAAAGCAATGACAATGCGTAGAGCCTTCATGTTTTTTATTGGGTATAGGTGGTAAATAGAATCTTTTCCCTTTTCCTTCTGATCAGAATGGGGTACTTTTGCAATCCTTTTTCTATTAAACAATTATATTCACCCTAAAGTTACATTAATCAAGCACTTACAAATGGCCGACGATCGTAAAATTATTTTTTCTATGGTAGGGGTTAGCAAAGTCTATCCTCCACAGAAACAAGTACTTAAGAATATTTATCTCAGTTTTTTCTATGGAGCGAAGATCGGAATCCTCGGTTTGAACGGTTCTGGGAAGTCTTCTTTGTTGAAAATTATTGCTGGTTTAGACAAATCTTTTCAGGGCGAGGTGGTTTTTGCTCCTGGCTTTAAAGTCGGTTATTTGCCACAGGAACCTGAATTGGATGGTACGAAAACAGCCCGCGAAATCGTAATGGAAGGTGTTCAGCCTATCGTAGATATTCTAAAAGAGTATGATGAGGTGAACAATAAATTGGGCGAGCCATTGGATGACGATGCCATGAATAAGTTGATCGATCGGCAAGCAGTCTTGATGGATCTGATTGATGCAAGCAATGCTTGGGAACTTGATAATAGAATTGAAGTGGCGATGGATGCATTACGTTGTCCTGATCCTGAATCTTCTGTTAAAGTTTTATCAGGAGGAGAAAAACGACGTCTTGCTTTATGTCGATTGTTATTGCAGGAACCCGAGATTCTTTTGTTAGATGAGCCTACCAATCACTTGGATGCTGAAAGTGTGGAATGGTTAGAACATCATTTGCAACAATATAAAGGAACTGTAATTGCGGTAACCCACGACCGTTATTTCCTTGATAATGTTGCAGGCTGGATTTTGGAGTTGGATCGTGGCGAAGGAATTCCGTGGCAGGGAAATTATACCAGCTGGTTGGAGCAAAAGTCGAAGCGTTTGCAGATGGAAGAAAAACAGGAGAGCCGTAGAGCGAAAACGCTGGAACGTGAGCTCGACTGGGTGCGTATGGCTCCTAAAGCTCGTCATGCAAAATCAAAAGCACGTTTGCAGGCATATGATAAAATGTTGCATGAAGAAACAAAAGAGAAAGAAGATAAACTGGAAATTTTTATTCCTCCAGGACCACGTTTAGGGACTAATGTAATTGAAGCAGAAAATATCAGCAAAGGATTTGGTGATCGGTTATTAATTGAAAATTTAAGTTTCTCTTTGCCTCAGGCTGGTATAGTGGGAATCATAGGACCCAATGGTGCTGGTAAAACTACTTTGTTTCGAATGATTATGGGTCAAGAAACACCTGAAACCGGAACATTTAAAGTAGGGGAAACAGTTGTTGCTGGATATGTTGATCAGAGTCATGATGATTTGGTATCTGAGAAAACTGTTTACGAAATTATATCTGGAGGAACAGAACAGATGATGATTGGCGGTAAAGCAGCGAACTCAAGAAGTTATATTTCTAAATTTAATTTTAGCGGTGCTGATCAGCAGAAAAAACTTGGAATATTATCTGGTGGTGAAAGAAATCGCGTTCATTTAGCTATTACACTTAAGATGGGTGCCAATGTATTGTTGCTGGATGAACCTACTAACGATATCGATATTAATACGCTTCGAGCTTTGGAAGAAGCCTTGGAAAATTTTGCTGGATGTGCAGTAATTATTTCTCACGATCGTTGGTTCCTTGATAGAGTTTGTACTCATATTCTAGCGTTTGAAGGTGATTCACAAGTGTATTTCTTTGAAGGAGGATATACTGACTATGAAGAGAACAAAAGAAAACGTCTGGGCAATAATGAAGTAAAAAAATTCCGTTATAAAAAATTGACGGTATAACATTCCAATATTTTTACCTCTAAAAATTATTCTTTCAAATGGCTGCTAAGCCCGGAATACCAAAAGGTACGCGTGATTTCTCTCCTATGGAAATGGGAAGAAGAAATTATATTTTCGATACCATACGTTCGGTATTCAAAAAGTACGGATATCTTCCATTGGAAACACCATCTATGGAGAATCTTTCTACTTTGATGGGAAAGTACGGTGATGAAGGAGACAAGTTGATTTTTAAAATTTTGAATTCTGGAGATTATCTTGAAGGGGTGAATGATGAATTTTTAAATTCAAAGAACTCTAAGAAACTTACTACTCAAATTGCTGAAAAAGCGTTGCGTTACGATCTCACTGTTCCTTTTGCGAGGTATGTAGTGATGCATCAAAACGAAATTACTTTTCCATTTAAGCGTTATCAGATTCAGCCAGTATGGAGAGCCGATCGCCCACAGAAAGGTCGTTACCGCGAATTCTATCAGTGTGATGCAGATGTAATCGGTTCTGAATCTTTATTGAATGAAATCGATTTGATTCAGCTGATAGATGAAGTCTTTGCTTCATTAGATTTGAAAGTAGTTATTCAATTGAATAACCGTAAAATTTTATCCGGCATAGCTGAAATTCTTGGTGAAGCAGATAAGATCATCGATATTACAGTTGCTATAGATAAGCTCGATAAAATTGGAGTAGAAAAAGTACAAGAAGAGTTACGAGCCAAGTCTGTTTCCGATGATGCGATTCAAAAACTCGAACCTATTCTAACTTTTAAAGGAACATCGATAGAGAAGATAGCGATGCTAAAATTAGTATTGGCTAATTCAACAATTGGATTGAAAGGGATTGGAGAAGTTGAAGAAATCTTCAGATTTGTGCAGCCCTTGAGAATAACACACAGCAAAATTGAACTTGATATTACACTTGCACGCGGTTTAAATTATTATACTGGAGCAATTTTCGAAGTGAAAGTAGATGATGTTCGCTCTTCCTTTACTAGCAGTATTTGTGGCGGAGGAAGATATGATGATCTTACTGGTATTTTTGGGCTAAAAGGAATGTCGGGTGTTGGAATCTCATTTGGCGCCGACAGGATTTATGATGTGCTAGAAGAAGCGGGATTATTTCCTGCGAATGCAGAACAAAGCACGCAAGTTTTGATTGTGAATTTCGGAGGTGAGGAAGTTCCTTATGCTTTAGAGGTGTTAACCACGATTAGAGCGGCTGGAATTAATGCAGAATTATTTCCAGATGCTGGTAAAATGAAAAAGCAAATGTCGTATGCAGACGCTAGAAAGATTCCATTCGTGATAATGGCGGGACCAGAAGAAATAAATGCGGAGAAGGTATCTGTTAAAAACATGAAGAGTGGCAATCAAGAAAATATTGCGTTAAACGATATGATCATTTTCCTGAAAAAGGAATTAAGTGCTACTGCAAATCATTAATAATTTCGAATAATAGGACTATGATTTATTCCGTTTCTTCCCAGCATATCACCTTTGAAACTTTAAGAGATATTCTAAAAACCGACACTAAGTTGGAGATTAGCGATAGTGCTAAATCAAAGATCGTAGCTTGCAGGAATTATCTGGACAATAAAATGAAAGATACGGATGCAGTTTTTTACGGCATCAACACAGGGTTTGGTTCATTATATAATAAGTCGATTTCTAAAAATGATTTGGGAAGCTTGCAAGTAAATCTTGTGATGTCGCATGCCTGTGGAATAGGAGAGGAGGTGCCGGAGGAAATTGTAAGACTAATGTTATTCCTTAAAATTCAAGGGATGTCGTATGGTAATTCAGGAGTGCAATTGGAAACAGTTGAATTGTTGAAGGATTTTTATAATTATGGAATTTTACCAGTCATTTATGAACAAGGTTCTTTAGGCGCATCAGGTGACCTTGCACCATTAGCGCATCTAAGTTTGCCATTATTAGGATTGGGAGAAGTGCGCGTGCAGGGTGAGAAGATGTCGGCAGATCAAGCTTTGAAACGTTTCCAATTACAACCAGTTGAGTTGCGTTCTAAAGAAGGTCTTGCCCTTTTAAATGGAACACAATTCATGAGTGCATATGGAACATGGGCGGTGCTGAGTGCTTATCGGTTAGAAAGAATTGCGGATATTATTGGTGCACTATCGCTAGATGCTTATGATGGGCGGATTGAACCATTTCATCACCTCATTCATGAAATTCGTCCACATGCAGGTCAGATTGCAACAGCACTTCGCTTCAGAAGACTTCTAGAGGGAAGTCAGCTTGTCAATCATCCTAAGCAACATGTGCAAGATCCTTATTCGTTTCGTTGTATTCCTCAAGTTCATGGTGCTTCTAAGGATGCCATTAATTATGTTGCTGCTGCATTTTTTACAGAGATCAATTCAGTGACTGATAACCCTACTGTTTTCCCAGAACAAGATTTAATTATTTCTGCCGGTAATTTTCACGGACAGCCTTTAGCCTTACCGCTGGATTTTCTGGCTATCGCATTATCTGAATTAGGAAGTATAAGCGAGCGTAGAACATATCAACTGATCAGCGGACAAAGAGGATTACCACCTTTTTTAGTAGCTGATCCTGGCTTACATTCTGGATTTATGATCCCGCAATATACCGCAGCTTCTATCGCTAGTCAAAATAAACAGTTATGTATGCCGGCTTCAGTTGATTCTATTGTGTCCTCAAATGGGCAGGAAGATCATGTAAGCATGGGAGCCAATGCAGCTACAAAATTAATTCGTGTAGTGAATAATGTAGAACGGATTTTAGCGATTGAATTGATGAATGCATCACAGGCATTAGCATTCAGAGAGCCATTGAGTACTTCTTTAGGTTTGCAGAAAGTAGTAGAGGCGTTCCGAAAAAGAGTATCTATCGTTAAGAAGGACCGAATTCTTTATGAAGACATTCAGGAGAGTGTAGACTTTCTCCGTACCTTCGACTTTGAACAAATTATTGAATAAGATTTTCACTCATCAGGAAACTTGAATCATGATTTGGGTTATGATAGAGTTGGTAATCTTCTAAAACCCACTTTTTTAATTGTTACCCTGAACATTTTCTATTTTTAATTGTTATACCACGATGTCACTTCCTATTCCAGCCTTCCTGAAAAATTTATTCTATCCAATCCTAAAAAGAATGTCAAATAATACGATCATCTCTGCGCCTGAAGGTGCTAAGTCTCTTTCATCCATTTATGATATTTCATTGAAAGATATTAATGGCAATCCGGTCTCTCTCTCAAAGTATAAAGGAAAGAAATTACTGATTGTAAATACGGCTTCCGAATGTGGATATACACCTCAATACGCTACTCTTGAAAAATTGCATGAAAATTTTGCAGAAAAAGTTGCAGTACTTGCATTTCCTAGTAATGATTTCGGTGCACAAGAGCCCGGTGATGAACATGAAATTGCAGCTTTTTGCGAAGCCAATTATGGAGTTACTTTTCCGCTATTCCGCAAGGTTGAAATAAAAGGAAGTCTTCGCCATCCATTGTATCAATGGTTATCTGATCCTAAAAAAAATGGATGGAATGCTCAAGAACCTACATGGAATTTCTACAAATATTTAATCGATGAAAATGGTGAATTAATAGCTTGTTTAAGCCCGGCTATTGATCCACTGAATCCGGTAATTACTGGCTGAGATGGAAAGGATAATTGAAGTAAGAGGATTAAATAAGAGCTACGGCGAATTTCATGCTGTAGATAACCTTGATATGGAAGTTTTTCGGGGTGATGTTTTTGGTTTTTTAGGTCCCAATGGAGCCGGAAAAAGTACCACGATCCGAATGCTTTTATCTTTAATAAAACCCACATCTGGGAGTATAAAAATATTTAATCAGGATCTATCAACACACCGTATAAAAATACTGAGCCGAATTGGTTGTATAGTTGAGAAACCTGACTTCTACCGTTATCTTACAGCAAAAAAAAATCTTGAACTTCTAGCACGATTATCTGGAGTTCAAGTCAATGGAAAGCGTATTGATGAATTACTTGAATTTGTTGGGTTAAGCGGTCGGGGTGACGATCTGGTTAAAAATTACTCTCATGGAATGAAGCAACGGTTGGGATTAGCCCAAGCATTAGTACATGATCCTGAACTAATCATTCTTGATGAACCTACAACAGGTTTAGATCCTCAAGGAATTATCGATATTCGAAATTTGATTTTGTCCTTGAGTAAAGATAAAGGGAAAACAATTTTTCTCTCTTCGCATATTCTCCCTGAATTGGAACTTATTGCTAACCGACTTGCGATCATCAATAAAGGAAAAACTGTTGCTCAGGGCGAGTTAAAAGTTTTACTGTCGGATGAAGACAGAATAGTATCTGTTAATATCAACAAAGTTGCTGAAGCAATAGACAAAATTAAAATGTCGAAATGGAATGCAGTTTATAAAGGCAGTGATCAAGATACCATACGGTTTCAAATTCACTTAGCTGATGTACCTGAATTAAATCGCTGGTTTTTAAACGAAGGCTTTGATGTTTTTTCTATTGAGTCGCGTCGTCAATTAGAGGATTTATTCCTCAAACTTACAGAGAGTGCCGAACGTATGATGAATTAAAAAAAAGCCCCGAATTTATTTTCGGGGCATTCTTGTAATTACTTATTCTTTGTCGAGAAATGGATAGCGGTAATCCGTAGCCGGTACTAAAGTCTCTTTAATGGTACGTGGAGAAACCCACCGTAGTAGATTAATCAACGAGCCAGCTTTATCATTTGTTCCAGAAGCACGAGCTCCTCCAAAAGGCTGCTGACCGACTACCGCACCTGTACATTTATCATTGATGTAAAAGTTGCCCGCAGAATTCACTAATTTCTTAGTAGCAATTTCAATCGCGTAGCGATCTTTTGCCAGTACTGCACCTGTTAATGCATATACACTAGTGCTATCTACGATTTCACAAGTTTCTTCGAATTTATTTTCATCATAAACGTATAATGTCAATACTGGACCGAAAATCTCCTCACACATTGTAATGTATTTTGGATCTTTCGTTACGATAATTGTTGGGCTGATGAAATAGCCTTTACTTTTATCATATGTTCCTCCTGCAATTATTTCCGTGTCTTTACTTGCTTTTGCATTATCAATATAGGTAGCGATTTTGTCAAATGCTTTTTCGTCGATTACGGCATTAATAAAATTTCCAAAATCCTCCGTTGGACCAATTTTCATACTGGCAAGATCCTTCGTTAATCCTTCCTTCACTGCAGGCCAAAGATTCGATGGAATATATCCTCTTGAAGCAGCACTACATTTTTGTCCTTGATATTCAAATGCACCACGGCTAAAAGCAGTAACTACTTCTGCAACATTGGCAGAAGAATGAGCGATGATAAAATCTTTACCTCCCGTTTCACCTACGATTCGCGGATATGTTTTGTATTTCGAAATGTTTTCACCAATAGTTTTCCAGATTCCTTGGAATACACCCGTTGACCCAGTAAAGTGAATACCTGCGAAATCAGGATGACTGAAAATGATATCTCCAGCTGCACTCCCGCCAACATAAATCAGATTGATAACACCTGCAGGTAAACCAGCTTCCATAAATACTTCCATCAGCACTCTTGCAGCATATATCTGCGTAAATGCAGGTTTCCATACAACGGTATTTCCCATCATTGCCACTGACGATGGTAGATTTCCTGCGATAGCTGTGAAATTGAATGGCGTTAATGCAAACACAAATCCTTCAAGTGGACGATGTTCAACGCGGTTAAATACTCCCTTGGAAGAAATAGGTTGTTGTTGATATATTTCTCTTGCATACTGTACATTGAAACGTAGAAAATCAATCATCTCACAAGCTGCATCAATTTCTGCTTGATAAGCATTCTTGCTTTGTCCTAGCATAGTAGCTGCATTGATAGTAGCACGATAAGGCCCTGCGAGCAAATCAGCAGCTTTTAAAAAAATGGAAGCTCTTTGTTCCCATTCCATTTCACTCCATGCCTTACGAGCTTTTAATGCAGCATCAATTGCTGATTTTACATGTGAAGCATCCCCTACAGAATAATGACCTAGCAAATGCTGATGATCATGTGGTGGGCGTATTTCGTTTTTCTTATCGGTATGAATAGCTTTCCCATCAATATACATTGGGACTTGAATCACTTCACTACGCATTTTTTCAAGAGCAGCTTTAAGATTTTTTCTTTCTTGACTTCCTGGTGCGTAATTGAGCACAGGTTCATTGATTGCTTGTTGAATAGAATAAATTCCGTTTGACATAATTATTCGATGTTTTAAAATTCAGATTCGAGGCGCAAAGATACTGCTCTTGTTCCGGTTAGCGAAAAACCAATACACTCACTTATTTGAAAAGAATTTTTCATACGAAAAATTTCATTATCAGGCTGTTACAAATTCGGCCCTAACCTCTCCAGTATAAATGAGATGACCTTCTACTGGATTATAGCCAGCTTTTTCAAGAAGCGCACAATATCCCTTCACTTGCGCATGATGCAAATCGTCTGCTATTCCAGTTTTAAAATCCAGCACAATAGCTTTCGTACCATCAATTAATACCCGATCTGGTCGATGACTTTGTCCGAGTTTATCACAAATTTCAGGCTCACTTTCAACTTGCAATTGAGGATTTGTCCAGCCATAATTTTCCATCAATTCCCAAACTTCTGAAACTGTTTTTGTAAGTGATGCAATTTGTTCAGGTTTCTGAAATAAACTATACTTCAGTGAAATTTTATGAACTGCATTTTTCAGATCTGTTTTTGTACGCATTCTGTTTAATACTTCATGTACCTGATTCCCGAAAATTATTTGAGCTGAATCAAATCGTGTTTGTAGTGATGGAATTTCCGAATGAATATTTTCTGGATAATTCGGAGTTATTGCTTCCAATGGCATTGGTGCATATAAAGTATATTTTTTAGGAGTAGCTTCCTTCAAATCATCTTCAATATATGACTCACCGATTTTTAATAAGTAAGAACCATCCTGCTGAACATTTCCCTGATATGCTGGTAATTCAAGTAAAGTGTTCATTGCAAAATTTCCGATATTAGTTTTCGGAGATGAACTACTTCCAAAAACATGCAACTGTTTTTCAGCTCTTGTAAAGGCAACATAAAGCAAGTTTAAATTGTCAAGATAACTTTCTCTACATTCTTCGATATAATCATGAGCAAAATAACTATCAATAAGAGCTTTCGTAGCTTTTACTGGAACTTTTTTAAGCATATCAAAGGGTTGATTTTCTGTTAGTGCCCAAATAACTTCATTTTTATTCGGAATAAAACTCCAATCTAGGAAAGGTATAATTACTACTGGAAATTGTAACCCTTTTGAACGATGTATAGAGAGTATTCTAATAGCATTTGTATTTTCCGGAATTTCAATGCTCCATTTTTTTAAATCCACATTTTCATCCCACCAGTTCAAAAATTCAGAAATTCCTGTTCCAGATTTTCCAGTATATTCCATGATGAGATCCGAAAATTTATCAATAAAGGGATCTGGTTTAGTGAGGTTTGCTAATTCAAGAATTTTTACAAAAGCAAGATCGACTGGAAGTGAAAGGAGATAGTTGCGCTGTGTTAAGAGTTGTCGACGAGCCCACGAATCCTTTGAATTTAAAATTTCTTTCTTTGCAAAAGGTATTTCTTTGCTGGATTCTTGTTGATCAACCTCTGACAGAAAATGACTAATTTCTAAATGTAATAAGGGTTCTTCATCATTTAGTAATATTCGCAAGCAGTTTAATAAAAATCGACAAGCGGGGTTGGCGGAAATTAACAATGAATTTCCAGAGATAAATGCAAATTTATTTCCTTGATATAAGTAATCTGCAATTTCTTTTTCATGGGTATTGGTTCTGACAAGTAGTGCAATATCTTTCAATGCAATATTTCTTGCATGTAATTCATCCAATGTTTTATCAAGATAGCTGAGCGCTTTTGTTTTCCAATGTTCATCAGACTCATTATTTTCTTCGTCGTCTTCTGGTTTATTTTTTTTCTTTTTAGGGTTGTTGAAAAATGCAAATTCAATTATTCCTTTATCCTTTCGCTCGGGGAGGAATGCCTGATGAACCCCATCTTCACTGTAAGCCAGATCAAATACAGCGGGGTCAGAATTCTCGAGTCTTCCAGCATAAACTGCTGCTTTTACAAAAAAATTATTGTTGAAATTCACAATATTTCCAAGGCTTCGGTAGTTAGTGCTAAGATTTTCTTGAGTGATCAGTTCTTTAAATCTTTTTAATTCCTGCTGAACTCCATTTAAAATCAAATGCATGTTTCCACCTCTCCAACGATAGATAGATTG
This sequence comes from Bacteroidia bacterium, assembly GCA_038320345.1. Classification (GTDB taxonomy): domain Bacteria; phylum Bacteroidota; class Bacteroidia; order AKYH767-A; family OLB10; genus JBBQED01. The sequence continues at coordinate 126,741 of JBBQED010000007.1, read as the reverse complement.
CTTGGCATCTCCAACGAGCAATACATCATTTCCACTCCCAATAGAATTGGAAACTAGGGGACGTAATATTTCCCATTGTTCATTACTAGTATCTTGAAACTCATCAATAAAAAGATGTTTGAAAAGATTTCCAGTTTTCTCATAGATGAATGGAGCATCATTATCCTTAATAACTTCTCTCAGAATGCGTGTTGTATCACTTAGAAGGAAGAGCTGAAACTCATCTCGGAAGGCAATCAATTTTTCATTAAGATTTCCTGTAATACCAGCAAGATAAATCATGCGGAGTACTTCTACAGATGAAATATAGGCTTCTTTTTTTTCCGAGTAATAATCTAGTGCTTGACTTAACAGCGGGTGAAGCTCCTGATGCGCCAAGTCTTTTAGTCTCTGATTTTTCTGATTTATTTTAGTAAGCAATTTATCAGGATCTTCAACAGCATCCGCTATTCTTTTTCCGAATTTGAATTCTTTACTTCCTGATCGTGGATTGGCGATTTTATAAAAAGTACCTACTGGTCCACCAGAAGTATATGCGAAATCAGTAACATTAAATCCAGCTTTTTCTATAGAATTTACAGCCGCTGTTCCTAAACTTCGCATGTATTCTTCTACTTCATTTCTAATATTTTTTAATGCAGCAATCAATTCTAAAATTAATTCCGGAGTAGCTTTTAGGGCTAGATCCCGTGCATCCTCACTAAAAAGTAGTTCATAGCTGATTTTTTTTAAATCAGGTCGTAGATTCCAGTTCTTATTATTATCTAGGCGATCTAACAGCATGTCTTTTAACCAAAGCGTAGTAGTACTAACTCTTCCTGCATCTGCTAGTAAATGATCACTAACGGCGGCGCATACCCGCTGTGAATCTAATTCAATTTCATATTTGACCGGAAGATTTAATTCTTTGGCTAATGTTCGAGAAAGAATTTGAAAATAACTATCGATGGTAGAAATTGCAAACGATGAGTAATCGTGAAGTATTCTGGTGAGCACTTCCTTTGCATTTTTTCTAATCTGAGGTTCATCAACATGAAGTACGTCCATTAAAAATGACCTGTATTTTGAATCATCACCCTTCGACAAAATTTCAAGTTCTTCAATAATTCGGGTCTTCATCTCTTCCGTTGCCTTATTCGTAAAAGTTATGGCGAGGATATTTTTGTACAATGATGGATATTGCAATACTTTTTGCAGGTAGAGTTTTACCAACGTAAAAGTTTTACCGGATCCGGCTGATGAACGGTATATTAAAAGTCCCATCCTTCGAAAGTAAAAAAAAAGGCCTGCCCAGAGGCAAGCCTTTAAAAAAGAGTTAATAGTTTTTATCTAACAGAGTATCCTTCAAGTTTATAGGTAAGTCCTATGCCAAATGATTGTTTAAACTGAGTACGCGGACCAACACCCACTTGAACTTTATCTCTTCCTGAACCTTCATACAAAGGTATTTCGATATCGTGGTCATAGATTACTTGCGTGAAGAAGCTTACGGTAATAGCCTTATTAACTTTCATCGCTAATAGAAGATCCCAGTTGACATCGATATGGTCAGGATTATCTTTGTAATTGCTGAAGAGATCCACTTTAGTAATCAGTTTCACATTAGTCAAGATTTCTTTCTGAAATTTGACATTCAAATAAGAACCTAATTCAGTCCTGGAAGTTTTACCTTGTTCTACTCCATAGGCTGGAGCGAACTCCGTATATTTTTTTTCATTAACTATCGTTAATTTTAAAGTAAGAGGAGATAGAAATACGGAGAAATTATCGTTAGGTTTATAATCCATACCCAATGAGAATAGCATATAAGCAGGCGCTGCAAATTTGGATATTTCGACTTTAGTATCGTTACTGTCAATATAGGTATAGCCCGGTGTAAATTGAGATTTGAAGTCAAATTGTGCTGTGTAATACCACTTTGCTTTGTTTGTGGCATCATATCCGATTTTAGTAGTCAAGTTGATTTTATCTTCATTTTTCCTAAGTTGAAGATCACCTTGTTTTAAAAATCCGTAGCCTAATTCGAGATTATTATCCCAAGCAATTCTACCTGATTTATAATTCGCATACATCGATCCTAATGCTGATAAGGATATGGAGTTTTCACCACCACCTGCCCAGTTGCTAAAATTCACTTGATTGAAGTTAAATGCAAATATGCTACCTTTTCTCCACAGTGTATCTGTACCTGCAGGTGCTTGTGATTTTGCTGTCGTATTGATGAAAATAAGGCATAGGAGAGCTAGTATAATTTTTTTCATGTGTTTATTTATTAATTTGATTAGTCCTGATAATTACCTGTGGATAATTACCAGGACTAATTTCTAAGGATGATTATTTTTTTAAGAGATCACGGATTTCACTCAGCAATACTTCCTCATTAGATGGAGGAGGTGCGGGCGCATCTTCCTGTTTTTTCTTTAGATTATTCATTGCTTTAATCACTAAGAACATTACAAATGCTACAACAATAAAATCAATGATAGAAGTAATGAACTCCCCATATTTTATAAAAACTTCAGGAACTTCTTTAGTCATTACATTACCTGCAGAATCCACAACTGTTTTTGATCCATCCTGAATCTTGTATTTGAGATCAGAAAAATCTGCTCCGCCGAGTATTTTTCCTACAACCGGCATCACAACACCATCTACGAATGAAGATGTTACTTTGCCGAATGCTCCTCCTACAACTACACCGACTGCAAAATCGATGAGATTACCTCGCATAGCGAAGTCTTTAAATTCTTTGATGAGACCCATAGCTTTTAATTTATTTTAATGAAAGGCTAAAATAAATAAAAAACCCCATGAGGTTTGCTCATGGGGTATAGATTTTCAGCTACACGGTACCGATAGTTCCGTTTGCCAGATTGTTGTTTTCGAATTTAAATTTGCATGAACTTACTAATTTGTTCCGCTTTGATTTACAGTAGTATTAGCCGAAGGAATTGGAGTCAACATTTCTGGTTTTATCCTAAATGCAATCACGGGTACCCAAACAGAATGGGCTGAGCTATTTGTGAGTCCTAACCGATAATAAGTTATCCCAAGAACAGGATCCTTATCCAGCAAGGCATAAGCTTTCAATGTTTCAGAAGTTCCAGCAGCCTTAACTCTACCAATTTCAGTATAATTTTTTGTATCGGTGCTCTTTTCAATTTTAAAGAACTCAGTTCCTGCTTCTTTACCAGTAAACCAATTGATCATAATATCTTTGCCCTGCAATTCAGCGCTAAAACTCAGCAATTGCATTGGTGAAACATTAGCACTTCCCATGCTTCTAACTAGCATATTATCGAATATCGCCATTGCTTTACCACTTCCATTCATATCCTTTCCGAAAACCAATGGTTCATCCGTTTTCCACGTCATACGGCTTTGTGCCACTCCCTGATTCATCCATACCGTTGCTCTGTTTACCATCACTTCTCCTCGTCCTGTGGCAGGATTATATATAAAGCGATAATTTCTATAAGTCATATCAACGGGGATCTCATAGCTAGTTAATTCATCAACCATATAAGATTTCCCATTAGGTGATGTTAACTTATATTTAATAGATAATTTCCCTTTTTCCATTCCGAAGTTAAAAGTGTTACCTCGACTGAAGAAACTTCCGCTTTCTTCCATGCTCCTAAAATCGACACTAAAGTCAATTCCATCAGCATTCAGACCATTCACAGGTTTAAAAGTCATGTCAATACCTTTCAAAACATTACCTGCACTTAGTCCTGAGGTACTGTCTGTTCCACCGCTTGTTACTTCAGCGTTTTGACTGACTTGGAATGCATCGGTTCCTACATCCGCTTTCAATACATTTGTTTCATCCCACGAATAGCCTAACAGAATTTCTCCATTATTCACTGGATCATTTGCCATTAGATCACGATTACCTGCAATAGAGTCCGTTACGTTCGCTTGATTCATGACAATACTGAAATAAACTACGAGTGCCAAAATTGAGCTTCCTCCGAAGATAAGGGTTGCTTTTTGTAGAGTACGTAATTTTTGCGATTGCCGGAGTTTGTATGCCATAATGGAGATCTAATTATCGGTTTCCTTAATATTCAGATTTTATTAACTTAATAGTTAACTTTTCTGTACCAGATATTACATTTAAAATGTAATTACCTGGTGGCAGATGGTTTTCATCAACATAATCGAATTTATTATCTCCAGATGATGCATTCGTACTTTCATGAAAAACTTTCTGTCCTGAAGAATTATACAGTGAAAATTCAATTTGTTTCTCAGTTGCTGATTGGTAGTTAACACTGAAGTTGGATTTAAATGGGTTTGGACCAACGGAGTTAACCTTAATCTGCGCTTCAGATGAAATTTTGTCATCTAATCGAATGGATTTTATTGGTGAATAGGAAAAATCACCATTGAAATCTGTTTGTTTTAAACGGTAGTAATTTATTCCTGGATAAGGTTGAGAATCTTCGAAGGAATAATTCTGCACTGTATTTGAATTACCTGCTCCTTCAATTCTTCCGATCTTCGAAAAGGATTTTGCATCCTTTGATCTTTCAATGATAAAGTAATCGTTGTCTTTTTCTTCTGAAGTGCTCCAATCCAATTTACCAATTTTATTCTCGACTCTTACATCAAAATTCAAGAGCTTAATTGGTAATGCACCACTTCCCGATACCAATACTATTGGTGAAAAGGTATTAACCCCAAGTGCAGCTACTGTTCCCACCCCACTTGTTACTCCTGTGCCGCTTCCAAAAGGTGTTCCCCATCGAAGTCCATCCCAAGATTGCGCCATCATTGACCCCAATAAGTTTGCTGGGCTAATTGTATTTTCTGTTCCGGCATAGGAGAGTATAATATCTGCTGTTACTGATGGGGCATTAATAATCCACCATCGATCGATAACATTAGAAATGGATACATCAGAGCCTGACTTATCGAGATTCGTTACTGCAGTAACGTTAGATACCCCGGTGAATGGAGTATTGTCATTACCTGTAGCACGTGTTGAAATTTCAACATCATTTCCAGCACCAGTATTTAATGTGAAACTTACTGGAATGTACGTTGTTGAATTCTTTCCGAATGGGAAAACATGCAGACCAGAACTCATATTTTTCCATTTAATTATTGAGCCATTAACTGCCGCATTTGTTTCGCTTTTAATATACCCATTGGTTCTTGTAATGGCATTTCCAGACCCTGATTCTATGGTGATATAATTATTGTCAAGATTTAATTCACCTGCAGTTAAATTTAATTGTGTTCTTACAAAAATATTTCCTGCAATTGGATAAGCGTACTCTGTATCTGGTGTTCCTTGAAAATTAATTTTCAAGATGCCATATTTGTGTTGTACACCAGTTGCTATTCCGTTACCAATTCCGGTAACCACTTGGTTGTTGATTCCGTTGTATTCAACGATAGAATTTGCATCAAGATAATAATCCATATTACCAGCACTGTTGACAGTAGCGGTGTTAGTACCATTGTACAGTCCTTCTGTATTCGCTGTTTTAAGTGTACCCCCAGATTCAACTCTACACCCAGAATTGGTATTTGTTAAGTTAGAATATATCCTAGCGTTGCCCATATCTAGTACCCCACCACTTTCGACTTTAAGAAAATCTGTTGCCGCAGTATTATGTGATGCAATCTGAAGATCCTCAAGCGATAATTGTAGAGTGCAACCACTTTTCACATTTTGCTTGACTTGTTGAATATTGTGGGTAGATGAGGTTCGAGCGAATGTCATCGTTCCTGCTCTATTAAAATTCAACTTCCCAAAGAGTGTTCCTGTACCAGCGCCAGCTGTTATGATACTTCCCGTACCTGCTAAATTGTAATTGGCTCCTTTCAAATTAATATCTAAATCACCTGTATTCGAGGTGTTATTACTATAATTAAGAATACCTCCAGCTTGTGAAAAATTTCCATTGATTGTAGTTGCAATATTTCCTGTTGATGAACTGGCTGCATTGTTATATACAAAAAAAGTTCCTGCTGATTGATCGAAATTTCCATTAACTGATAATGTACAATTTCCAGTATTTCCTTTTAGGGAGGAAGTGCCACCTGTTAGTATTATATTTCCAGCCACATTGATGGTAGCTGTTCCGGTAGTTGCAGATAAAAATAATGTTCCAGCGCTTACACTAATGTTTCCTCCATGATTCCATGTGGTTGCACCAGTACTATAGTCAAATCTATTATTTCCACCAGAAACAGTTAATGATCCATCCGTGGTTATGGTTTCGTTTCCTGTTGCCGCACTCGAAGTAAATTCTCCAGAAAGATTTCCTGAAAAAAGTGTATTTCCATTAACAACTAGCACAAATGAAGCACCATTATCCGTCGAATTTAATGAACTCAAACCAATCCCTCTGAAAATATCTGTGGAGTTAGAATAGCTCACACTTAAATTTCCATTTACGGTTAATGTATTGATGATGGTTGCAGCACTACAGCCGTAATGTACCATGAAGACTCCACCTGTAAAATTTATATTGCCCGCTGTGAAATTGCAAACTCCAGCAGTATAGGTGGTGAGGTTCCAAATGCCACTCAGATTCCCATCGGATTGTGAAAAAGTTCCTCCAATAGTACAAGTAGCATTTCCATTTCCCATTCCAGTAACTCCACTGTTGAAAATAAAACTAGAATATCCCTGATGAGAAAAATTTCCGCCGACCGTTAATGTAGTGTTTCCTGTTCCATCTATAATTCCGTAATATTCACTGTAGGTTGCCCCTGATTTTAGCAAAGTGAAATTTCCAGTAATTGCTAAAGTAAAATTACCAGTTCCTGAATTAACTCCATAAATTCCAGATTTTGTCAGCGTAGCATTTCCACTTACATTTAAGGTTACGGTGCCGTTATTTCCATTGGCTCCAATAAAGAGACCGCCTGCGGTAATCGTTAGGTTTCCGGTGACATTAAATGTACATGTTCCTATTCCGGCAGTGTAAAAGCAATCCAATTCTCCGCCAGTGATTGTTAGATTGTTAGTAGTTACTGTAAATGCTGTTGATCTTGTACCGTTATAGCAATCTAGATAGGAAAAGGCGGTATTCAGTACTATATTTCCAATTGTGGTTGTGGTAATTGTATTTGAATTGTCCAGCACTACATAACCATTATCGATTGTAAGCGTACCTGCTACCGGATTAGTATGAAAAGTATTCATCATTTGCCAAGTGTATAGCGTTCCACCGGATAAGGTAGTGATGGTGAGATTACCAAATCCTCCAGATATTACATTTTTAAGAGGAACTGCGTAATTATACCAGCTTGATATTTTTAAAGTACTGGTGGATGAAAAATTTTCCGTGCCGTTTGTGAAAAGTGTTGCACCAGCTAAAGTATTAGTTTTGGGTAACCAGTTTACAACTCCAGCTGCACCGATTGTGAATGTTGCTCCTGAGGTTGATAAAGTTAGATCCCCGGAGTTAATATCCAGCGTACCGTTCGCTGTAATTCCTGCGGCACCTGATATAGTAAGTTTTTTGTTGTTAGGAATCGTTAAAGTGCTTCCAGAATTAATGTTTAATGATTTACAAGTAGCTGTAGTGATGTTCACGGAAACTGTAAAATTCCCTGTAATGATTACATCATCTGATGAAGATGGCACTCCAGATGGACTCCATGTTCCAGAGGTATTCCAAGATCCCGTTCCAGTACATGTTTTAGTTGCAGCACTAGTTTGCTGTGCGGTAAAAATTAAGAACAGAAGAAAAATAATTTGCAGTTGACTTCCTTTTGTAGTGCTCATATTATTCGGCATTGATATTAGTTACCTCATGAGTTCGTGTTTGGAATGGTCTGATTGCTGTTGCCGAATTTTTGTAATTATTTTGTAGAGTACGTTCTGTTGCTGTTGGTGTTTTTAAGAGACGCATCGGAACATTCATGTCTGTTGTTTGATAAGATATCCGATATTGATTTTCTATTACGGCTGCTCGTGAATCTGATGACTTCGAGAAGTTCAAATAAATAAAAGTGATTGCAACAAGCGCTAATGCCGATCCAGCAACTACGATCCTTCGCAATGCTATTTTTTGAACTGTCTTTTGACGTAATTTCCGATGTTTATTTTTAGTATTCTTGCTCATCTACACGAAGTTTTTATGCTCTTTACGTAGAAAACTTCCACTTGTTACTATAGTTGCTAAATCTTTAAACTACTGAAGTCGGAGATTAATCCGACTTCAGTAGTTATTATTTGTTTAAGCGGTTACGAAGGTGAGATCATCTAAGGTGATCACATTATTTTCACACATGAGTGAAGCACGTTCTATCACTGCTTTTAGTTCTCTAATATTTCCAGGCCATGCATAATCCAACATGAATTTGCAAGCTTCTTTAGAAATAATAATAGTTGGAATTTTATTCTGAATGCAGAATTCTGTGAGGAAATGCTTAGCAAGCAGAATGATATCATCACCACGTTCTTTAAGCGGAGGTAGGTGAATTAGAAATCCTTGTAATCTATAAAATAGATCTTCACGGAATCTTCCTTCTTTAACTTCTGTTGCCATATTGCGATTGGTAGCAGCGATCAATCGGAAGTCAAGTTTCATCGTTTTGTTACTTCCTACACGCGTAACTTCTTTCTCTTGTAAAACGCGAAGGAGTTTAGCCTGCAATCCAAGATCCATCTCGCCAATTTCATCTAAGAAAATGGTACCACCATCAGCTTCTTCAAATTTTCCGATTCTACGTTCACGCGCATCCGTAAATGCACCTTTCTCATGTCCGAATAACTCACTTTCTACCAATTCTTCCGGAATCGCACCCATGTTTACAATAACAAATGGTTTACGTGCACGGGGTGAATTATAATGAAGTGCTTTTGCTACTAGTTCTTTACCTGTCCCACTTTGACCAGTAACCAACACCATCATATTGTTTTTTTCAACTTTTTGGATTAGACGTAAAACTCTTAACACTGGATTACTGTTTCCAATGATATTGGAGTATTTATTTCTATCGATAATCTGATCTTTTAATAGTTCTACTTCTTTACGAAGTGTTACATTCATGGTCAGATTGTTCAATGTATTTTCCAGATTGATGATCATATTTTCATCTTTTAGAATATAATCGTTAGCTCCGTTTTTATAGCAATTAATTACGATCTCCACACTCTCTTGTCCAGAGCAAATTACCACCATGGTTTGCTGATTAATATTTTTGACGGTATTCATCAACGTTAATCCATCCATTCCAGGAAGATTGTAATCGATAACAACAATATCCGGTCCTAGATGCATGTTGTTTATGCATTCTTCTGCTGTTTCAAAGTGCGTCAATTCAAATTTTTCGTATTTTGATAATGCTTGACGGACAACAGTTGCTACCAACATATCATCTTCAACAATAAAAATTTTTGCGGTGCTCATATTATTTTGTGTTTTTAAGATATTGATGAGGTGTTTAATTCTTCTTCCAGTTGGCGATAAGCGATTATACTCATTGCAGTAATTCTTGCCAGCATGATGGTTATTTCAGCAGCATTTATTTTTTGTTTTGCAAATTCTTCCACTTTCGCACTTAATTGATTTAATTCTTTCAGGCCAACATAATTAAACGAAGGCTTTACTTTATGTGCAGCTTGACGAAGTTGTTCCCAGTCATTGTGTTGATGTGCTTCATTCATATCATTCACCGATTTCGGTGTGTTCAGTAAAAACATAGTGATAAATTCACGGAAGAATTGCTCGTTATTTTCTGAAATCTCCCTTAAAAACTGAAGATTAATTAAGCGATCATCAGTTGGACTCATTCCCGGATCCGATGGATTTGTAGAAGCAGTTTTTATCTCTGCTCCCGAATTTTTCTGCTGGATATCTTCCATACTCATGGCATCACTGATGAGCGTGCTCGGAGTGGAAGTATTTATTGTTAATGCTTTTGCCGCATTAAAAATTATTTTTTCTTTGAGTTCTTCTTGCTTGAAGGGCTTTGAAATATAATCATCCATACCGCAGGCTATACATTTCTCCCTTTCACCTGCCATAGCATGCCCAGTCATGGCAATAATGGGTATTTCACACAGTGGTGCATCTTTTTCGTTTCTGATGATTTCAGTTGCACGATATCCATTCATGTCAGGCATTTCTACATCCATTAAGATCAAGTCAAATTCCTTTTCTGAGGATTTCTGAACGGCTTCTATTCCAGTGGCTGCAAAGTCGACTTTCATTCCCCATCCAAGTAGCATCTTTTCAATTATGAATCTGTTGATATCATTATCTTCTGCTACAAGTATATTTAACTGACGATCGAATTCAGAAGTTGCTTTCATTATTGTGGCTTCAATGGGTATTTCAATTCCTGCTATTTTGTAAGGGATATTGATGGTAAAACTGCTACCTTCATTAATACTACTTTGCACATGAATTTCACCATTTTGTTTTTCGACTAATTTTTTAGTGATGCTTAATCCTAATCCCGTTCCTCCAAATTTCCGGGTGGTATCTTCTGAAGCCTGTGTGAATGATTCGAAAATAGAATTCATTTTGTTGGCCGGAATTCCAATTCCCGTATCTCGGATGCAGAACCCAATTACCATATTTTCTTCGTTCTGATCAATGATCGATGCACCAATAGAAACATGTCCCTTTTCTGTGAACTTGATTGCATTACCTAAAAGATTATTGATAATCTGAGTAAGTCTTACTGGATCACCTATTAATTCTTCAGGAAGGTTAGTAGCAAATTCTGTTTTTAATTGAATATTTTTTTCAATGGTTTTTGGGATGAAAGAAGCAACCGCTGCTTTAATAGTATCTCTGATATTGAATCTGATCTGTTCAAAAGTCATTTTATCAGCATCAATCTTTGATAAGTCCAAGATGTCATTTACGATTACCAATAAAGTTTCTGCTGATTTTTTTATTAAGCCAAGTTGCTGACGTTGATCTTCATCTAACTCAGAGTTTAAAACGAACTGAGTCAGACTAATTATTCCGTGAATCGGGGTTCTTATTTCGTGACTCATATTTGCAAGAAATTCTTCTTGTATTCTTGCAGTAGTTTCAGTACTTGCAATCGTATGAATCAATTCTTCTTCGTTTTTTCGGAATGAAGTAACATCGATGGCTACACCCATCATTCCTGAAATGTTTTTATGCTGATCTTTCACTGGGATGTAGTTTACATCGAAATGACGCCCATTAATTTCTTTTTTAAAATGTAATTCTTCTTCCTTACATGCTTTTTTATAATCATCAATATGTATCGGAGTCTTGCCGGTTACTTCATGTATTGTTAAACCGATTAATTTTTCAGCTTTTATTTCTAAACAGGAAGTAGCTTTTCCTTTGAATAAAGTAATTTTTCCTTCATCATTTATATTAAAAATGATAACTGGGGAACGTGCAATGATGCTTTTTAATTTTATTTCACTTTCCATTAAGGCCTGTTCAGCCCGTTCAGCATTTTCTTTTGCTTGCTTAAGCTGAATAACATAATTTAAGCTTTTGGTGACACTGGCAGCGGTAATCTGATTTTTAGTTAGGTAATCACTTGCTCCCATTTTCATACACTCTACAGCCATGTTCACATCATCTTGGCTAGTAACCATGATGATACTTCCTTTCCCTTTTTTCTGAGTGTAAGAGCGAATAAAATCTATTCCGTTTTTTTCAGGGAAGTAGTAATCCAAAAGGATGCAGTCGAAAGTCTTTGTGCTGGTCATTTCCAAGGCTTCATCTATGCTTTCTGCAATACTAACCTCAGGATTAAATCCTGATTGTCCAATAGCATTCAACATCATGATTCGGTCTGTTGCACAATCTTCAACAACCAGAATTTTGATTTTTCTGATATTCATAAGTTTAGGTAGGTTATTAAGAGGAATAAGCAATTTGTAGATTAGGTTGTTCGCAGATACTCCAGTAATTACTTAGAATGGATATCGTTTGAACGAATTTTTCAAAGGATAAAGGCTTCAATATATACCCCGCGATGTTCTGTTGGTAAGCATCAGATTTATCTTGTTCATCATTAGAAGTTGTCATCACAAATACAGTGATCGACTTTAATTCAGGATCGGCACGTAGTTCTCTTAGAAATTCAATACCATTCATTTTCGGCATGTTGATATCTAACAGGATAATCCTTGGTAAGGGATTCATCTTTGCTTTTCCATTCACGCCTCGCAACATGTTTAATGCTTCTACTCCATTGAAAGCAACATGTAATGGATTAGTAATATTATTTTTTTTGAAAGCGCGTTGAACATTCATCACATCTACGCTATCATCTTCTACTAATAAAATATTTATAGCTCTGTCTTCCATTTTGATCAGCTTATATCTTTATGTACAATTATTTTTCTTTTCATCTTAAGAATTATAGATGGAGCTTATTGTGATGTCTCTTCATCATTTCCTATTTTCTGAGTCCCAAGGCATCTTAACTCCCCAAGAATTTATGGGATATACATTTCTTCTTGAATTGAAGTACAAGCAGAATAGACCTTTTGGTCCAGAGTATTTTACTAAGAAAGAAGTGAAGATGTTACAGCAGGAAAATAGATCGGTATCATAAAATGAGCGAAAAACCGAAAAACCTTACAAAGCAAAAACGGTTGTTTTAAGATAAAAACAACCGTTATAGTAGCGTATTTAACCTCTTAAAAATTAGGTTTAAGCAAATATTTTGAATAGAAATTGTCGATCATCGTTACTGCTTCTTCGGCAGTATCTGCCACGGTAAACAACTTTAAATCGTCGGGGTTAATGTATTTTTCAGTGACTAATGTAGATTTGATCCAGTCCATTAATCCAGACCAATAACTCTTACCTACCAATACGATCGGAAACCTTCCAATCTTACGCGTTTGGATCAGGGTTAATGATTCAAATAACTCGTCCATTGTTCCAAAACCTCCGGGTAAAACAATAAATCCTTGTGCATATTTGATAAACATCAGCTTACGTACAAAGAAATAATCGAAAGTGATACACTTGTCAGTATCGATATATGGATTTGGGGTTTGTTCAAAAGGTAAAGTAATATTCAATCCAACAGATTTACCTCCGGCTTTTTGGGCTCCTTTATTAGCTGCCTCCATTATACCTGGTCCACCTCCTGTAATTACTCCATAACCTTCCGTAGTAAGTTTATAGGCAATCTCCTCAGCAAGATGGTAGTAGGGACTATCTGACTGTGTACGAGCAGAACCAAAGATAGAAACACAAGGTCCGATGCGACTCATTTTTTCAAAGCCTTCCACGAATTCGGCCATGATTTTGAAAATCTGCCAAGTATCCTGTGCTTTAATTTCCTGCCAGTCTTTATCTGTAAATGCTCTTCTGATTTTTGCGTCTTCTGAATTCATGATCTTGAAAATCTATCTGCTTTTTACGTAACTGATTTAAATAGGTTATGCATGTTGCATTTCGAGTTCTTTTTTGAGGAATGATGCAGTGATAGATTTCTTATTGTGCTGCACCTCTTCGGGTGTTCCTGAACATAAAATATTTCCACCTCTGGAACCACCTTCAGGACCTAGGTCAATAATATGATCTCCCATTTTAATAACATCGAGATTGTGTTCAATTACAAGCACAGTATTGCCTTTATCGACCAGAATCTTCAATACATCCAGCAGGATCCTGACATCTTCAAAATGAAGCCCTGTAGTGGGTTCATCGAGAATATAAAATGTATTTCCAGTATCTTTCTTCGACAATTCAGCGGCAAGTTTCACTCGTTGAGCCTCGCCTCCAGATAATGTAGTACTTTGTTGGCCGAGTGTAATATATCCCAATCCAACATCTTGTAATGTTTTTATCTTATGCAGAATAGAAGGCATATTCTCGAAGAATTCAACAGCTTGTTCAATACTCATATTTAGTACATCACTAATTGATTTTCCACGATACCTAACATCAAGTACTTCTCTGTTATAACGTTTTCCGTTACAGGCTTCGCACATAACATACACATCAGGAAGAAAATTCATCTCTATCACTCTCATTCCTGCACCCTGACAAGTTTCACATCGTCCACCTTTCACATTAAATGAAAACCAACCGGGAGGATATCCTCTGATTTTAGATTCATTCATTTGTGAAAATAAATTTCTGATATCACTAAAAACTCCAGTATAAGTTGCAGGATTAGAACGTGGTGTTCGTCCTATCGGAGACTGATCAATTTCAATTACTTTATCAACGAATTCTAATCCTTTAATCGATTTGTATTTTAATGGTCGAGTAAGTGAACGATAGAAATGTTGGTTTAGGATAGGGTAGAGGGTTTCATTAATTAAAGTTGATTTCCCGCTGCCTGAAACTCCTGTAACACAAATTAATTTTCCCAGAGGAAAATCTGCCGAAACATTTTTTAGATTATTTCCTGAAGCACCGGTTAGCTGAAGTACTTTTCCATTCCCTAATCTTCTTTCACCGAATTTTATTTGGAGTTCCCCAGAGAGGTATTTTCCGGTTAAAGTATCTGCATGTAGCATATCTTCTGGCTTCCCCGATGCTACAATTTTACCACCATGAACTCCAGCTCCCGGACCAATATCAATCACATGATCGGCAGCCATAATCGTTTCACGATCATGTTCAACTACGATGACTGAATTTCCTAAATCACGAAGTTCTTTCAGTGAATTAATTAATCTAACATTGTCTCGTTGATGCAATCCAATACTTGGTTCATCTAGAATATACATTACCCCAACTAATTGTGAGCCTATTTGAGTGGCTAATCTAATTCGTTGTGATTCACCTCCTGAAAGCGTTCTTGCACTGCGGTTGAGAGTAAGATAATCTAATCCAACATCTAGTAAAAATTTTATTCTTTTGGTGATTTCTTTAAGTACTTCCTTTGCAATAACTTGTTGCTTTTTCGAAAGTTTTTTCTCAGCACCCATACTCCACGATTGCAAAGCAATGATATCCATATCCGCAAGTTCTGCGATATTTTTATCGGCAACTTTAAAGTAAAGTGCTTCCTGTTTTAATCGTGCGCCTTTGCATTCGGTACAAGTAACATATGTCATGAATCCTTGCGCCCATTTTTTCATTTTTGAGGAAGTATATTCATCTTCTAACTGATTCGAAATGAAACTTGCGATTCCATCAAAACTTAGATTGTAGCTACTTACAGATCCGGAAGTAAATTCTTTATCTACGGTAAATATTTCACTGGAACCATAAAGAATAACATTCATAGCTTCCTCCGAAATATCTTTAATCGGAGTGGTTAAAGTAAAGTCGAATCGTTTTCCTATCGAGGAAAGTTGCTGAAAAATCCAATTGTCTTTATAATCACCTAAAGGAGCAATACCTCCCTGTTTTATACTTCTTGTAGGGTCAGGGATAACGGTTTTAATATCAATTTCAGGAATGGTTCCTAATCCATTACACTTAGGGCAAGCTCCATAAGGGGAGTTAAAAGAAAATGAATTCGGTGCGGGTTCATCGTATGAAATACCTGTTGTAGGACACATCAGATGCTGACTTAAATGACGTACTTTATTATCGTACTCATCTAATACCATCATTGAACCTTTACCTTGTTTCAATGTCGTCTTGATACTATCTGCAATTCTGATTCTTGCATCTTCCTCAATCGATAAACGATCTACAACGATTTCTATATCGTGAGTTTTATAACGGTCTGCTTGTAGTCCTCTTTTTATTTCTGTAATAACACCATCAATCCGTACTCTCACAAATCCTTGTTGCATGATTTGTTGAAACAATTCTCGATAATGACCTTTTCTTCCTTTCACTACTGGAGCAAGAAACAACACACTTTTTCCATCATATTGCTTCAGAATAACATCTAGAATTTGCTCATCGGTCATCCTGATCATCTTTTCACCCGTCATTGATGAGAAAGCATCGGAAGCTCTTGCAAAGAGTAGCCTCAGAAAATCATAGATTTCTGTTACAGTACCAACAGTTGACCTAGGATTGGTATTCGTAGTTTTTTGTTCAATAGAGATCACAGGACTTAATCCTTTGATTTTATCTACATCAGGGCGTTCCATACTGCCAAGGAATTGCCTGGCATATGCAGAGAAGGTCTCCATATACCTTCGCTGACCTTCAGCATAAATTGTATCAAATGAGAGAGAGCTCTTGCCGCTACCACTTAATCCGGTTACAACTACTAGTTTATTTCTTGGAAATGTTACGTCAACGTTCTGCAAATTATGCACGCGTGCCCCGTAAACTTCAACCCATTCTTCTTCCGAAAACATATAATTAATTCCTTACAACGCTATCTATACCTCCAAAGTTAGCAAGAACAATACGTATTTTAGGTAAAATGCTGGTAAACACTCTAATTGACTGAATAAAAGCGAGTAAAATCGATACTGTTCTCTAGTTTTTCTTACATCTAAGGATCCCATTTCATTTTCAACACTTCTAAAAGCATCTTGCCAGTATCTTTTCTGTGATTCTATGAACATTTTACTAGGAATTCCGTATTAATGCCATATTCAGAAATTATATGAAGCAGAAAGCTTCAAAGGCTTTTAATCTTTTTGCATGGCTCTTATCAGCGATGTTGCTCTTGTTTCAGTTCGAAACTATGGCACAATCGCCTGTAGCTTCTTTTTCGGTTTCGACTAATCAAGGTTGCCAGCCATTAAATGTTGTCTTTACGAATACCTCAACAGCTGCTGTTTCCTCCTCATGGAATTTCGGAAATGGAAATACATCTACCCAAACAAACCCAAGTAACGTTTTTACGAATCCTGGAACGTTTACGGTTACGTTGACTGTGATTGGTAGTAATGGAAATTCAAATTCCACTACGCGCCAGATACTTGTAGTTGCCGCTCCCGTTTCTAATTTCTCGTTTGCTCAAACAACTGCTTGTCAAGGCGGCTCACCTATCCAATTTCAAAATCTTTCGCTGAATTCTGATTCATGTGTTTGGGATTTTGGCGATGGAACTTCTTCTTCAGTGAATAACCCAGCACATGTGTATGCAATTGCAGGAACATTTTCAGTTTCACTGATCGCATTCAACAAATTGTATGGATGTAGTAATGTCAAAACGCAATCTTCTATTATTACTATTTATCCTAAGCCTTCAGTAATTGTAACAGTAAATGATAGTGCTAGTTGCGATTTAAATCATATTTTTCAATTTACTAGTCAAGCCGTTAATGGAATTTCTTGGGAGTGGAATTTTGGAGATGCAACAACATCTACATTGATAAATCCAACTCATGTTTATCAGGATACTGGATATTTTAATGTAAGTTTAATTGTGGTTAATTCACAAGGTTGTTCTGATACTTCACGCTATAATCGCTTAGTACATTTGAGGTTTAATCCGGTTCCGGTCATTAATGTTTTTGATAGTAGTGGATGTGCACCTTTCAATACTTCATTCATTACAACAGCATTTCAAGGAGCTTCTTTCGCATGGAGTTTTGGGGATTCAACGTTAGGGAGTGGAAATGCACAGTATCATCATTATTACACACCTGGAAATTATACGGTAAACCTGACTGCAATTTATCAGAATGGATGTACTAGTTCAGCATCATTTAGCCCCGTTGAGGTTTATCCTTCTCCTGCGCTATCGTACACAATGACGAATTATACCGGTTGTTTACCATTGACCGTAAATTTTATCAATAATACACCGGGAAGTTTTAACTGGTTATGGGATTTTGGTGATGGTACAACATCTAGTTTGTTTGCACCTACACATACTTATACAACAGTAGGAAGTTTTCAAGTCAGTTTAACCGCTTCAAATAGTTATGGATGTTCTCAGGGTTATCCCTTGAATGCACGTGTTATAACTTACGATCCTGTTGCTTCTTTTGCTCCAGATGTCACTGCTGGTTGTCCACCATTAACAGTTAATTTTAATGATTATTCACAAGGCGCTACCTTATGGCAATGGAATTTCGGCGATGGTACTTCATCTACATCACAGTTTCCTACACATATCTATTCAACTGCAGGATTATATACCGTTACATTGATTATTGGAAATGCTTCAGGTTGTAAAGATACCCTCGTATATCCTACACAAATAAACGTAAATCAACCAGTAATAAATTTTGTTCCGCCTGCTCCACTTACGGCTTGTGCTCCTCACTCGGTTCATTTTGCTGATAATTCAGGAGCCGTAGCATGGCTTTGGGATTTTGGTGATGGTACTACTTCAACTGTATCTAATCCTTCTCATACTTATGAAACAACCGGAACTTTTGTAGTGAGCCTTACTACATGGGGTGCGAATAGTGGTTGTGCAAATTATATTGCTAATTTCCAGACATTCATCATTGATGGTACAGAACCTCATTTTACTTATACAGTTAGTCCTTGTCCACCTTACGTAGTCACTTTTTTAGATAGCTCGTTAAATGCTTCTGGCTGGACATGGAGTTTTGGGGATGGTGGGTCGTCAACATTGCAAAACCCTACACATATATTCCCAAATATTGGGAGTTATGATATAACATTAACTGCAACTTCTCCAGGTGGATGTAATACTACTTTAGTGGCAAGTGGTGGTGTGCAAATTACAGGACTAGGTGCAAATGCAACTGTGTTAACTACTGATACAGTTCCTCCATTTAATGTGCAGTTTCATGCAAATTCTTCTAACGCAACTTGGTGGTTGTGGGATTTTGGTGATGGATCATCGTCTACTTTGGAAGATCCTACTCACGTTTATACAACTACAGGTCCCTTTACCATCACATTAACTATTGGAAATGATTCTTGCCAGTATCAGTATAATTATCCACCAGTTACTTTCGGTTCTTCCACAGGAACTGGTGGTTCATTAGGCGGTGGAGGTGTTGTAACGCCAGTCATAGAATATCATTGTGCTCCATATAATGTAAGTTTTTATAATCCATTTCCAGATGCTGTTGCATGGCTGTGGGATTTTGGTGATGGTATTACTTCCTCGCAATCCGATCCTGAACATGCATATCGTGATAGCGGTGCATTCAATGCGGTATTAATTGCATGGGATTCGTTGGGCGTGCCCGATACAATGGAGTTGACTGAGACATATTATATTGTTCAACCTATTACAGATTTTAACATTACAACAACAAATACCTGTTCTGGTGTTATAGTTGATGTAAGTACTTCTGGAATTGCTAATACGTTTAGTTGGAATTTTGGAAATGGTCAGTTCTTTTCAACGCCCACAGTGAGTTATACTTATCCGAATGTGAATGCTAGTTATGTAATTAGTTTAACTACCGTTGATACAAATCAGTGCGGAGCATTTGTTGCAAAATCATTTGCGGTAAATACCGTTGCTCCAATTTCTAGTAACAAACGAAAAATTTGTGCAGGTGATACTGTCTTTTTTGATACAGGAAATATGAATTTCTCAAGTTATGCTTGGACGTTCGGAGATGGAGGCGTTTCTACAATGAAAAATCCATATTATGTTTATCAAGATAGTGGATATTTTTCCGTTTCACTTTCAGTGATAGATATCAATGGATGCGCAATGGTTTTTCCACTTGCATATCGAATAGAAGTGTATGATCCACTGGCTGCATTTAATTATGCAGTGACCGCAACTAATTGTAGTACAATAACAGTTCAGTGTAGCAATCAATCTTTACAAAGTTCTTCTTGGTTGTGGAATTTTGGTGATGGTACTACTTCTAATTTGCTGAATCCAGTACACTATTACACAGGTGCCGGCTTTTATAACCTTACTTTAACGGCGTTTAGTAATATTTGTTCAAGCACTATTACCATTCCAAGCGCTATTTATAATTCTCGACTCATTGCAGATTTCACATATTCACAACCCTCTTCTTGTGTTCCAGTTCCCGTTACATTTCAAGATCTAAGTGTGGATGCAGTGAAATGGCATTGGGATTTTGGAGATGGTGATACATCAAATATTCAGAATCCAATTCATATATATACGCGTTCTCCGATAACTCCAATAACACTTGTTGTTACTGATATTAATGGCTGTAATAAATCAATTTCAAAACCAAATGTAATTGTTACCGTTGCTGATTTTTCGTTTAATACGATTAATAATTGTAATCCAGTAAGTGTTGCCTTCAGCGATTCCTCTCAAAATGCCGTTAGCTGGGAATGGAACTTCGGTGATGGGGGTACATCTTTACTCCAAAATCCAAATCACATCTATAGTAATAATGGAATTTATTCAGTTCAGTTAATCGTTCAGGCAGCAAGTGGTTGTCATGATACACTGAACAGGGATTCTTTAGTAGTTGTAAGTAGTGCTGAAGCTCATTTTAGTGCTGATAATCTTTCAGGCTGTGTACCCTTGCAAGTTGCATTCACCGACTCTTCTATAAACGCTAATCAATGGTTATGGGATTTTGGGGATGGTGGAGTTTCTAATCTTCAATTTCCATCTCATATTTATACACAGCCTGGAGTGTATACAGTTACCCTCATCGTATTTAATCAGTTTGGTTGTAGTGATACCATGGTGATGCCTGCATATATCAGTGTTCGAGGATCGATTCCTTTTTTCTCCATGTCGGCGTCAAGGGGATGCGCTCCCTTACTTGTAGAATTTACTGATAATTCTATTGGAGCAATTGGCTGGGATTGGCATTTTGGTGATGGAACTACCGACACTTTAATCAATCCGGTACATGTTTATATGAATCCCGGAAATTATACCGTATCACTTTATACACTTGATTCCACTGGGTGTTCAACAATCTATACTTCACCTGTTGTGGTTCAGGTCGATAGTGTTCCTTTATTGGTTCTTAGTACAACAGATACTATTGGATGTACACCTTTTACTGTTAATCTTAATGATGCAGGAACTTTTGCTGATTCAGTAACATGGTTAATGGGAGATGGTACTGTATTATATGGAAGTCAATCTTCATATACTTATTCTTTACCTGGAGTTTATTCCATCCGAATGGTGGGTAGTAATCTTGGCGGATGTACTGATACTTTAACTTTCCCAATTCCCATTATTGTTAATGCCCAACCGCTTGCAGGTTTTACTTCTGATATTCAATCTGGATGTAGTCCTGCTACAGTGCAATTTACAGATACTTCTCAAAATTTGTTGAATGCAACTTACTTATGGGATTTCGGAAATGGGGACACCTCTTCCTTACAACATCCAACATATCTTTATCAGATACCTGGCGATTATACAATTACTCTAACAATTACGAATAGCGGAGGCTGTACCTCTGTTGTAACGATGCCCGATTATATTTCAATGTATGATCCTGCTCCTCCTCCAGTGACTGAGTTGTACAGAGTCACAGTAAATTCGGGAACAGTTGCTGAAGTTAATTGGCATTTTTGCTTTCAGAATGATATGGATTATTATTTAGTATCACGGTATAACCCCATCACCTCGGTATATGATAGTATCGCTGCTGTTCCTCAGAACACCAGCGGAATGAATAATACCACTCCTACTTATGTTGATTCTTCTGTAAATACTTTAGCGAATTCATACTCTTATAAAATTCAAGCGGTAGATTTTTGTGGTAGCCGACCTTCACTTTCGGTTTCGAAAGAGCATACTACAATTAATTTGCAAACTATTGCTGGATTACGTAAAGTTGATCTGACATGGTCTCCTTATCTAGGCTGTTCTTTTACGAATTATGAAATTTACAGAGGAGATCAAATCAATCCTAATTTTCAGCTTATTGCAATCGTCGATACTATTACATTACAGTTTACCGATACGAGTTCATGGTGCCCTGAAAAGTATATCTATAAAATAAAAGCTATTGCGATTTGTAATGATGGAAACTTCGATTCTTGGAGTAATGAGTCTGAGGCTATTCCGGAAAGTGATATTGATCAGCAACAAGTGGAAGTAGTAAGGTCCACAGTTGTAGACAACAGTTATGTTTTAACAGAATGGAAAAATCCAGTTTTGCTTCCTTATCTGGTTGATCGATTTACTGTTTATCGTTCCACGGATAATATTTCTTATTCTTTACTCGCATCAGTTCCTTCAGCTGTTCATGAATTTTCAGACATGTCAACAGACGTTCAGAACCAAGAGTATTATTACAAAGTGGAAATTCAAAATGTGTGCAATTCTTCTACAAATCCTGGCAATATTAGTTCATCCATATTGTTGAATAAAATTGAATCTGAATTTGGAAATCAAATTAAATGGACACGCTACATTGACTGGGATACAGGGGTAGAGAAATATGTAATTGAAAAGCAAAACTCCGCTGGTAACTGGGAAGAAGTGAAAACGGTTAGCGGGAATGTTAATTCGTGGGAAGAGGAGTAATTTTGCGTTGTGTTTTTTTGATAGACACATTAAGTTCATAGCCTACTAAAAGTACTAGCGAGTTAATGTAAAGCCAGATCAGAATGATGATCAAAGTCCCAATAGATCCATATACTTTATTATAAGTGCCAAAGTTAGTCACAAAGAAATTGAACCCTAATGTTGTGATAACAATTAGCAGAGTGGCCAATGAAGATCCTGCCGAAATAAACCTTAACTTTTCATGTTTCGAAGGACCGAAATAATACAATAGGGAGATGGCGGAAAAACAAAGTGAAAGTAAAATTAACCATTTCCCAGCCTGAAGCATGACAATATTGACCGTATTGTTGATGACATCTTCCTTTACAAGATATTGATATACCACTTCACTGGTAACTATTAATCCGATTGCGAGCAGTACAAAAAAAGCAAGGGTAATGGTAAGTCCAATAGCCATCAATCGCATCTGCCATCCTGATCGTTGTGCTTTTCCATGAAAGCTTCGATTGAACCAATTCATGAGGGCGAGGATTCCATCGGCGGAAACAAAAAGGGCAAAGAAAAATCCAAAGGACAATAACCCTCCGCGTTGATGATTAACGATATCTTCAATAGTTGTACGAATAGCTTCGTAGGTATTGGAAGGTAGGAGTGCTTGTATTAACCCTAGTAACTGGTATTGGAAGTTATCAATTGGAATATAGGGGATCAGCGTAAAAATAAAGATGACTGCAGGAAATAAGGCAAGTAAGAAACTAAATGCCATTGATCGTGCTCTGGTCTGTAATTCTCCCTCTTGTAATCGCTGAATAAAAAAATCTGTTACATCATATAATGGTAATCCATCAAATCCGGGCAGTCGTAAATGTTTTGATAATGCAATGACTGGTTTTAACGGCCAGTGCGTAAAAAGAAAATGACGAAGCTTATTCACATCAATGGAATTTAATTGAAAATCTTCAGACTTAGATCTAGACTTTTTACAGAATGGGTGAGGGCACCCACTGAAATATAATCAACACCCGTTGAAGCATATTGTTGAATATTCTCGATTGTAATTCCACCGGATGCTTCTGTTTCTACTTTTTTATTGATGAGTGCAACAGCATCTCTGATTAATTCAGGTTGGAAATTATCTAACATAATTCTATCCGCAATGTTGGCCTCCAATACTTGCTGAACTTCATTCAAGTTTCTTGTTTCTATCTCAATAGAAATATCCAACTTATTTTCCTTCCGATACTTATCTGCTCTTTCCAAAGCAGCGCGAATCCCACCGGCACTGTCAACATGATTGTCTTTTATGAGGATCATATCGTAGAGCCCTATACGATGATTAAATCCACCACCTATTCTCACTGCCCATTTTTCCTGATGTCGAAATAAAGGAGTAGTTTTTCGGGTGTCTAAAATTTTAACTGGCATTCCTGCAACCGCAGCTACATACTTTGCAGTTGTTGTAGCAATTCCGCTCATTCTCTGCATACAATTTAATACTAATCTTTCTCCCATCAATATTGACCTTACCGAACCTTCAACAGTAAATGCAAGATCTCCTGATTTGACTTTCGCCCCATCTTGAAGAAGGATGTTTATTTTAATTTCAGGATCTATTTCGTAAAAAATAAGTTTTGCAAGTTCAACACCGGCAATGACTCCTTCATCCTTTACAAGAAGTTTTGCTTTTCCAGTTTTTTCGGATGGAATAGTTGAAAGTGAGGTATGATCACCACTACCAACATCTTCTTGAAGAGATTCTCTGATAAATTGAGTAAGATCCATAAGCTTTAGAAATGCAAAGTTGGCAATTATTATGCATTCCCAACGGCTCTAAAAAAATAAAGGACCGCAAAAAGCAGCCCTTTAAGTGTTCGAATATTTTTTTATTCTTGCATAAACCTTAATTCCTGTATAATCGAAGTGCCACCCTGTTGTTTAACATAAAAATAGGTACGATAAGTAATACCTTGGGTAGTTACCAGACTTCCAATTGCATATCGGGCTCCTTCTTTAGATTCCCCTTTATGAATGATAGTAAAGGAACGCGGGGTATTTTTACTGAAAAAATCACGTAGAATTTGCTCCGCTTGAACTTTACTGTAAACCTCTTCCTGATTTACGATGGTGAGATCCACAGTATTTCCAAAAAAACGAGAGATTGAACGCGCATCTCCTGAACGAAGGGCATTCCCCACGTCGTCAAAGACGTCGAGTGATGCTGTTGTTGAGAACGTGCTGACCAGAATTAATGCTATGGCCGTCAGGATGTTTTTCATGGGTAGTAATTGGTTCTTAAAGTTTCAAAAATCAAGCCAGAAGCTCCATCTAGAAACCTGTGCATCCTTTCTTTTTCCAATTTTACACAATTATAGTTCGTTATTCTCAATAGACGGAGATAATTTCTCATCTATTTTCAACAACTAACCTGTGAAATAGTCCATAAAAATAATTAAACAATTGAAAACCAAATTTATACAAATTCACAAAACTGAGGATCTTTGGTTAAAAGAAGGAATTCAGATGTATACGACTAGGATTAAAAGATACATTCCGTTCGAAAGCAAAGAAATTGAAGCACCAGCCCCAAAAGGGAGGACCAAAGAACAGATCTTAGAAGCAGAAGCGAATAAAGTACTTTCGTTGATCAGTCCTGCTGACCATCTCGTTTTATTGGATGATAAAGGTCAGTCGTTCAGTTCTGAGCAATTTGCTGTATGGTTAAACAAGAAGTTTACTACGGTCAATTCTGAGCTAATTTTTCTGGTAGGAGGTGCTTATGGATTTCATGAATCAATCCGGAAAAGAGCAAATGAATCTATATCACTTTCTTCCATGACATTTACTCATCAAATGGTACGCTTAATTTTTACCGAACAATTTTATAGAGCTTTAACGATTTTAAGAAATGAACCTTATCATCATTCATGACCTAAGGAATTGTACACTTCTGAGTATTTTTTAATTCCATCGGTTAATGAAAAATAGTGGATGGCAGCGGACCTAATTTTCAAATGAATTGGCTCACTAACAATAATATTTAGTTCGTTGATAATGCGATCATATTCCTCATTATCGAAGCGTTCAACAACAGATCCCGTTTCACTTTCAATCAAAATCTGATCGGTATCTCCAATTCCTTTATTACAAATTAGCGGAACTCCCATTGACATTATTTCTCCCTGCTTAGTAGGTGAACTGGCTTGTTTGGAGAAGGAGGGTTTGATGAAAAATAAAGAAGCATTACTTATACTTAAATAAAGAGGGACTTCTTTTCTAGTGGCTTTTGTTACAATCACTGAAGTAGTTGGAATACCTTTTTCTTTTGCAAGATCATAAAGCGGTTGCGCTTCTTCCTGAGTGATAAAAAAGAATAAGGCAGTTGGAAACCGAACTAGAAGTCGTGCAAAAAAATCCATCATTTCACTAGGGAGATACCAGGTGCCAATACCGCCAAGATAACTGAGTACGAATGATGTTTCTGGGATTTTGAAAAGCGAATAAACTTCTTTTTTCTGGAGAGCACTGATGTTTTTTATATTGAAATGCTCAGTATCTACGCAACAAGGAATTACTTTAATAATTTGCCCTTTATTTGTTTTGCCTTGAATGCTTTTGATTATTGGAAGTGCTTTATTTGTCAATGAAACAATGGCATCTGCAGTGACGAGCATTTCTTTTTCTTTTCGCTTCAGATAATTATAAATGATACGGAAAACAGGATTCGACAATTTCCAGATTCCTCCTTCAACTCTTTCATCGACCCAAAAACCACGCATATCAAACAGTATTTTGGCAACGTTACTTTTGCGTACCTCTATACCTATTAGTGTTGTAAGATAGCTACGGCAATGAATGATGTTAAAGTGGTGTTTCGAATGGAGTTGCTTTGAAAGGCGCTTCATGCGATATAAGTCCCAAAGCGTACTTAAAACCGGAGGATTTTTAGTGTAGGTGATCGGAAACCATTGAATGGTTGCATGATCGCAAATTTCCTGTATCAGTGCTTTGTTTCTTTCATAATTCGCTGGCTTTTCACAACTAACTAGATGTATCTGATGTCCCATTGCTGCCAAACCACGGAGATAGGGGAGTACCTGCGACTGACCAAGAGGGTCCGTCATTCCGTCGTAGGATAGATATAGGATTTTCATTTTTGCTAAAGTAGTACCTTGATGCGAAATTATCATATAAGATCAGAATACTTATCTTCGTTGATCTGCAAGTAGGCAAAACAAATACATGGAGCTTCTAACATTAACCGATTTTATATTTGCACCTGTAGCTTTATTGATTATCTATGTTCTAGCTCGTGTTTACAGTATTAAAAAAGTTAAAGAAAATCCGGAATTTAAATATTTCCTTCCTGGATTAAGGATGAAATTGTTTGGAGGCATTGGTGTGTGCTTGGTGTATACCATTTATTATCCCGGTGGAGATACACTTCAATATTATAATGACGCTCTTTGTATCGTCAAACTTGCTCTTCAGAGTCCAGGTTCTGCATTTCATATTTTATTTTATCCGTATGACCCCAATTCAATCTGGTTATTTAATTCAGAAACTGGATATCCTGCATATCTAAGGGATAAAGAAACTTGGTTCGTTGTTAAGCTAGCATTTCCATTTGTTTTACTCAGTTTTAAAAGTTTTGTAGTCTCTACCATTCTTCTTGCAACAGCATCCTTTCTGGGAGTATGGAGATTATACAGAGTCTTCATTCTTGAATTCCCTCAACTTGAAAAACAATTTGCTATTTCTATCTTCTTTATACCGTCTGTTTTCTTTTGGGGTTCAGGTTTGTTAAAGGATACATTTACTCTGAGTGCAATCGGGTTTCTGACCCATAGTTATTACTTTAGTTTTATTAAGAAAAAAAAATCGTTTAGGTATATTATAACCTTTGCATTGTCTTTATTTATTATTCTTTCGATAAAACCATATATTTTTATTGGACTTCTTCCAGGAATGATCTTTTGGATGGTGCATAGTTTACTCGCGAAGATCAAAGGAGGAATTGCAAGAGTTGCTGCTATCCCTTTATTCGTTATTTTGGGAATAGGAAGTGGTTATCTCTTGCTGAATCTGTTAAGTTCACAGTTAGCAGAATATTCAATGGATACTGTACTTGAAAAAGCAGTAATACAACAACGGGATCTTAAGATGGATTACTATCGAGGTAATTCATTCGATATTGGTGATTTTGATCCGACGATCGGCAGTATGGCTCAGAAAGCGCCTGCAGCTATTTTCGCAACCCTCTTCCGGCCATTTATTCTTGAAGTTAATAATGCAGTAATGTTTATTTCTTCCATAGAAAATTTGATTGTTTTAATTTTTACGATCCGAGTGCTGTGGATGGTTAGAATAATTGGTATTTTCCGATTTCTCCTAAAACAACATTTACTTACTTTTTCGCTGATCTTCTCTTTCTTTTTTGCGTTTTCAGTAGGGATCTCCACGAGTAATTTTGGAAGTTTGGTGAGGTATAAAATTCCTTGCCTTCCTTTCTATATTTCTGCATTATTCATTATACGTCATCTTCGACAAAAAGAAATTGATGAGAGTAAAACCTTGCAGTTGAATTTTGAAAATATTTAGTTTGCCCAAACCGATAGGGAAATAACTGTCTTGAAAAATTACTACTATTCTTGATTTTTTTTAAACCAGTGTTGCAGTACGATAAGTAGCCAGATTCTATTGTAAAGAAAATCTTTACCGCTTAAAAATTCCTTCACCATTTCTTTTACGATTTCAGGGTTCAGAATTCCAACCTTCTTGATAATTTCTGGATTTAAATTTTCATCAATAAGATAGCGTAGTTCTTTGCGCAGCCATTTATTCATGGGTATAGCAAATCCTTGCTTTGGTCTATCGAAGAATCTTTTTGGGATATATTGATATAAAATTTCTTTTAAGATATATTTCGAAATACCGTTATGATATTTCAAATCCGGTGATAGATTTTGGGCAAACTCAACTACTCGGTGGTCCAGATAGGGCACTCTAGTTTCAATAGAAAATCGCATACTAGCTCTATCTACTTTTGTTAGCAAATCATCAGGCAGGTAATATTGTATATCAAACAATGCCTGCTTTTCCATGGCGTTCAATTTCCGCTCTTCAACACCTAAACCTTGTTTGCCGGAAATTTCAGTAAGTACAGAAGCGAGATTGTAAATCTGATTAGTATCGTTAGTTGTAGAAAATTTAAAGGGTTCATTTAAAATCTTATCAATTTCATTTGAAGTATAAAAATATTGTTCCTGTGAAAAAATATGACTTCTAATATTCTTAGAGTTTTCATATTTTAACATCTGTTCTATCCGCTGATACCGCGATGACATCTGCGAAAAAAGCAGCGCCATAGGCTTACGAATTACTTTGTACAAAGGACTGGATAATCTTCTCGCCCATTGATAAGAACCATATCCAAAAAATAACTCATCGCCACCTTCGCCGGAAAGCGTTACCGTTACATATTGACTTGCCAGTTTAGAAACCAGCATTGTTGGAATGGCTGAAGGATCAGAAAAAGGTTCATCATAAGCATCAAAGAATGAGTCAATGAGATTCATGGCATCTCTGTAGGATACTATAAATTCATGATGGTTAGTACCAAGATAATTTGCGATGGCACGGGCATATTCAGATTCATTGTGGCTATTCTCCTCAAAACCTATCGAAAATGTGTTCACTTTAACACTTGACAAACTCACTGCTTGTGCTGTTACCAAACTTGAATCGATACCTCCGCTAAGAAACACGCCAAATGGCACATCGCTTTTTAACTGGTACTGAACAGAGCTCATCAACAAGTCACTCATTTTTACTAATGCCTGTTCTTTATCATAAATGATATTATTGGTTAACTTTTGTCGGATGTTCCAATAACGAGAAATTTCAAGACCTTTTTTTGACACTTTCATCCATGTGCCTGGCTGCATTTTAAAAATATTCTTGTAGATGCTATCAGGTGCGGGAATGAATCCAAGATGTAGAAAGTCGTGTAGAGCAGGATAATTTATTTCTTTATTGATATCCTTCAAAAGGAGAAGTGATTTCATTTCGGAGGCAAAAGCAAAATTTTCGCCGTCCCAGTAATAGATCAATGGTTTGATTCCTAATCGGTCGCGGAAGCAATAGATCTCATTAAGTTCTGTATCATAAATACCAATAGCGAACATTCCGTTCAGGTGTTGAACAAAATCAGATCCGTATTGACAAAAAGCTTCTAAAATTACTTCCGTATCACTCGATGTTTTCAGTTTTACGGATTGTTGTCCTCCAGGATTTTCTTTTAGTCGCGCTCCTATTTCTCTGAAATTATATACTTCGCCATTGTAAACAATGATGTACCGCCCATTAGAGGATGTCATAGGCTGATTGGCGCGATCTGAAAGGTCAATAATGGACAAGCGACGATGTCCTAGTCCACATACTTCGTCATTGTATAATCCTTCTGCATCAGGGCCACGATGCTCGAGTCGATGAGTCATCGCTTCAAGATCTTGACGATTGAATTTTTTATTAAACGAAAGATAACCGGTAATCCCGCACATACTTCAGACTTGATGCTTTAATTATTTAATCTCCGGGTGAATGTAAAAGAGCATCTTTGAATGCTGAACACAAATTTAGCATTAAAAAGGTATTGAAATATACGGCTTGATGAATTAGTGGCGAGTGTCATATTATTCAGGGTGAATATTACGGAATTCTAAATTTTTGTAGATCTAGACTATTTCCCTGAAAATTATTTCTAACTAATACACCATGAAATGTTCCTGATGTAAACATGCGAAGGTGATCACTCCGGAAGCGGAACGGTTGTTAGTTCTTTGGATTTCGTATTAGAAATTCCATTTGCTGCAGATTTTCGAAATTCAGATAAATTCATAAAAAACCGGAGCTTCTGTTTTCTTCCCCACATTTTTGTATAGTATGTTGTACCAGGATCAATCGAAGACTGTGAAATTGCAGGAATGTTTGGATGATCTTCTAGAATCAATTTAGCGGCACGGATATATAATTTATGCGCTGATTCCATCACCCTGACATGGATCTCTGTAATACTTTCTTTCCCCGAAAAATTCAAACATGATGTGGTGATGATATTTCCAGTATCAATGCCTGCATCCAACCACATTACAGTGTTTCCTATCATATGAAATTTCTTTTCAGCTATACACCAATTTGTACAATTAGGTCCACCTTTGATGTATGGTGAAAGACCGGTATGTAAATTAATGAACCCGTGAGAGGTAGGAGTGCTAAAAAGATTCTTTTTAATTAATCGGGTTCCAGAAACCATGATTAGATCCGGTCGAAATTTTGAACTAAAATCAACAACTTCCTGAGTATTTATTTTATCGGTTTTAAGAATTGGAACCAATGGCCATTCGGGAAATTTTTGATGATATTGATTCATTAAGATGCTCCATGAAGTGTATAAGGGAGCAAAAAAAATTCGATCAAATGCTTTGCCTAAAAGAGTCCCGAATTTTGTTTTTTCTTTTATAGAAGTATGATTTTCGATGACGATTCCAACTAAGTTTAACTCTTGCGCAATCTTATTGGCAAGTGCTTTCTGATTCGGGGCATTCCCACACCATAAAATTACTTTTCTGTTATCGTTCATTTCAGAAAAGATTTCATTTTTTCAATACTCCCCGCCATTCTTAACCGGGTTTTGAACCAGTTTTCTTGGTATAACTCAAGTCGAGGTAATGCAAATGGATCGTCCGTGGAGGTGTCCGCAATTCTATTGTCAACGGCAAATCCCATTTTAAATCCTGCTGCTTTGGTTATCTTTTTTACCCTCTCATCATAAGAACCAACTGGATAGGCAAAGCCAAAAGGAAAAATACCAGTTTCAATTTTTATTTTTTCTGCAGCTCCTGAAATTTCTGCTTGGATTTCTTGTTCATCCTTCATACTCGCTAATAAAGGATGCGAAACTGAATGCGCACCAATTAAATGCCCAGCACTTTGTAACTGATTTACCTCTTTCCAATTCATCATTGTTTTAGGGTGCTCAACATCATTGAATTTTGAAAGTAACTCAGCTAATACTTCTTTTCTGATTGTGTTGGAAACAGTTTTTAAATAAGGCTTTAGTTTTTTAGCGAATCGAATTCTTTCATCCGTTGATTGAAAATACGCGCTTTTGAATTCAGCAGGAAGTTCTGCAGAAAGATGCAGTTCTTTTACCGATGTATGGCTAAATGAATGGTCAAATTGAAAGGTCCAAGTAGCGTGACCACTGTCAATACAATCACTTACTACAAAAAAAGTTGCAGGACATTTATACTTTTCTAAAATAGGAGCAGCAAACTGGAGATTATCAAGATAACCATCATCAAAACATATTGCGGCAAGTGCTTTTTTACTATTTACAGAAGTTGAATTGAAGTCGATTTCATTAAGTGGAATGATCTGAAATTTTTTCTTCAGATGTTGAATTATTTTCTCAAAATGCTGAATGGTCATTGGAGGCCACAATGGATCTTTTTGATCACTTACCCTATGAAACAGGCAGATCCGAATTCTCATCTTAAATTATTTTCTTTGGGATATTAGTTACCGCAGTCTTGGAAAAAAAACCAGCTATCATTGCCGCGCATGGAATTAATAAAAGTAGATCGCAATGTAAGAGATATCTGATTTCCATATTCCGATAAACAAAGCACAAGAAAAAATACCATAAAACAAAATAGGAAAGTGCCATCGTGCCATACACCGGATTGAACCATTTTTTCCTATAATTCATGATGGAAGCAATAATTCCTAGAAGAATAAGTAGTGTTCGATAGGAAAAAAGTGTCGCTCCCGCAGCTTTCACCGCTGTACTCTTATCCCCGTACAAACTTAATTTAAATAAAGCCTTTTTTAAGTTAGAAATGGGCGTCTTGATGTAGTAGTTTAGCTTGTTATTATCTTTTTGAGAGCGAGTAAGTTGTTGGAAGTTGTACTCAATTAAAGAGTCGCAGTTTTCATTAGGTCCTAGAGGTGCTTTAATTAATCCTGCATGGTACTTGAAATAGCTAAATCCTGTTCCGCAAGTTCTACATTTTTCAATGGTTTCTGCGAGTAAGAACGAATCTCCCGGATGAACATAAGCGTCCTGTGGCCAATCGAGCTTTTGGTTTTCAATGATCTGCTGATACTCAGGTTGATGATCAGTCTTAATAGAAAAAATATAATCCATGAAAGCCAGATAATCAGGTGACCAATGCTTGCCAACTCTTAAATCCTGAGAGAATACTAGCCTATCTTGGAAGATTAAATTTCTGGCGGGCCATAAACCATAAACTAATCCAAAACAAAGTAAAAACGATATTAACCCAGATTTAAAATTGATTTTTCTATTCGATAAATTCCATGCGAAATAAGCGAGTCCCGGAATTAAAAAAATACATTGAAGTCGTGTAAGTACTGCAATGCCTGCAAAAATTCCGCTATAAATAAAGTTCCGTTTATAAGTCTTTGCATCGCTTAAGAAATATAAGGATGAAATCATGAAAAAGACACTGCTCGATTCTGCATACAATACCGGTGTCCATACAATGATGAATGGATAAGTGGCATATAAAAAAGCTGAAATCAATGAAGCCCGAGGACTTGTTCCCATATTGATGGCGATTTTATAAATCATCCATATGGCTAATGTGTCGAGTAAAATCTGAAACCAAGAAAGCAATTGCAATCCTGTATCCATATTTTGGCCACCAATAAAATAAAAGATCCCAATAAGAAATCCGAATCCTGGCGGGCGAAAGAAACTCGCATTCGGAACATTCAAATCACTGGAATAGGTGCCGTTTCTAATCAGATTCATAATTGAATCTATCCATCCATAGGTATCTCCCTGTATTTTGAAATCTGGTGTTCCGAAATAAAATTTCCCACCAACTACTATGAATAGAATTCTGAATAATAACCCTAACAGGATAATTAATTTCAGCCACTTCCAATCTGAATTTTTCTTTACTTCTTCCATAAGAGGAGATAGGATATCCCAAAGGGTAATGAGCGGGCTTTATTGAGCCAGTATCTTTCTGATGATAATAATTTAAATAGGAGTGGAGAGAAAGAATTTCCTCCAGTGATTGTAAAATCGGACCCTGCGCCTTTCCTCATAAAACCCGAAGGAAGAATTTTAGAAATCAATCGAAATACTGTTACCGGCAAAAAGAGTAAGGTGTTAAAATAAGAACCAAATATTATTTTGCCGTTTTCATGAAAGAGTTTTCCAAATTGTGACGCTGTATATCTCCTGATATGATGATTAACTTCATCATGTTTACTCCATAAAAAACGGAAGGCAGGAACAGTACAAAATACATGACTCTCTTTTTTACAAACACGTTTTAATTCATGGATTGCTAGCTGATCTTCTTCAACATGTTCAATTACATCAAACGCACAAACTAAATCAAAACTTTCGTCATTGTAAGGAAGAGCAGTTACCGATGCTTCTGTAACTTCCATTTGGAGTTCCATTCTTAAAAAATCACAACAATCTTTATCATATTCAACAGAAGTAACTTCACCAAATTCAGATAGCATTTCAGTAGTTGATCCTGTTGCAATGCCTACATTCAGTATTTTTAGTTTTCTACCAGATGCGATTTTACTTATTTGATCTTTTAAAATCAGACTCCTTGCAGTAAACCACCAATGATTGCGTTCCAGCGTATAGTATTCTCGGAAATACTGACTATCCATTTCTCTCCTCCCGATCCGTAATAACTTTATCTACTACAAAAAGTGGTCTGTTGCGGACTTGATTGTAAATCCTTAATACATATTCGCCAAGTAAGCCAATCGAAATCAATTGTACTCCACTGAATAATACAATTGCAACGATAAGTGCAGTAAAGCCTGCGGGAACATCATGGTAAATAATTCTTCTGAAAATAACATAAGCCAGATAGACCATAGATAAAACAATGGAATACATCCCCATTCGGGTAATAAATTTTACTGGAAATTCACTGAAATTAAATATTCCGTTATAAGCCAATGCGAATAGTTGTCGGAAACCATAACTGGAGTTTCCTGCCGCTCTCGCATCCCGTTCATAACTCAAACCGATTTGTTTGAACCCAATCCAAGAACGCATACCTCGTAAATATCGACTTTGCTCTGGCATCTTTACTAAATGATCAACAGCCTTGCGGCTCATCATCCCAAAATCTCCACTGTCTAATGGAATATGAAAACTACTCACCGATTGTTGAATCCTATAATAGGTCCAGTAGAGCATTCTTTTAAAGAGACTTTCTTTTCTTTTCTTGCGAACGGCATAAACGACTTCATACCCCTCCTTGATCTTACTATACAAATCGGGAAGTAATTCCGGTGGATCCTGAAGATCTCCATCCATTACCATTATCGCCTTTGTCCCGCGTGCATAGCTTAGTCCAGCACTTAAAGCTAACTGGTGACCATGATTTCTTGATAATATAACTCCTTGATATCTAGTATCTTGAAGGCAAAGTTCGTGGATTAAAGTAACCGTTCTATCTTTGCTTCCATCATCAATTAAAACGATTTCAATGTTGATGGTTTGTTGCTCCATCAAGGAGTTTAAACGGGTAATTAACTGTTTGAAAACAGCTTCCTCATTGTAAAGAGGGATAACTATAGAAATTTCTGGAATCTGCATATAAGGTTCAAACGAGAGGAAGACTTCAAACCTAGTCGAATTATTCCAATTAGCCAACCTTCTCAACCTATCCTCTTGCTTAAGAGTTAAGTATCAATTTCGCATCATACTTCTTTCAAAAAGTATAACAGGAGTGAGCCGATAATAAAAGTATTAATAAAATCTTAAAAATCTACCCTGAATGCTGGATAATGAAATTTTATAGCGGAAGAAGAAACGTTTCATTGCATACATGGATAAAAGATAGCCTAAATCATAACTGTTATTTTCTTGTTTTCAAGAAATGAATGTCCTGAATGTTAATTGATGGGGTCTTCACTCAGTCTATTTCCCTAATTTTGAAAAGTGAATCCAGATAAAAAACAGGAAGTAATAAACCGACTTACGGAGATCAGGGATTACTGTAAAAACAACTGCAGTCAACTGGAGCGCTGGCCTTCTTATTTCGACCGTCGATTTTTAGAATTCCTTTCTTATATGGAGCTCTTACCGGATGTATATCCAGAAACTGTACTTGAGTTAGGATGCGGGGTGGGTTATCAAAGTGCATTTCTAGCTCAAATTGCTAAAAAGGTTGTCGCGACTGATTTACCCGACGAAGATATGGCAACCCATACTCCGGGAATGATTCAAGCCAAAAGTTTGCATCAGCAATTAAATATCAGTAATGTTGAATTATTGGGTTGTTCAGCAGAGAGTTTGCCCTTTCCGGATAATAGCTTTGATATGGTGTATTCTAGTCATGTTTTAGAACATATTCCTGATCAGGATAAAGCACTTCGTGAAATTTATAGAGTCCTTAAACCTGGCGGGATTCATTTCTGTGTAGTTCCTGCATCTTTTGAAAAAGTTTATGCTTTTTTCAATTATTATGTTTACTTGACGCAAAGAGCTTTTTACCATTTGTTAAATAAATTGAAAACGAGCAAGGTTTCGCAAGGAAGTAATGCCAATGAAGATCATGAATCTTCAACACTTAAATCTTCCATGCAATCCCAATTAAAATATTTTCCTTTTCCACCTCCCCATGGAGCGTATCCGAATTTCATTGCTGAATTGAAAAACTGGACTCCAAGTAAATGGAGGAAAAAAATTGAGAATGGAGCGCCCTTTAAATTTTTGTCTCAAACTACAACGCAATATTTTCCTTTCATGCCCATCCTTGGAAATTTTAGTCCAGTTACTGGAACTAAAATGCATGCAACTTCTCGCCTGCTAGAAAGAAAGACCGGAAAATACTATCTTATGCAAATGACCGGGATTAATACGGTAATGATTTTTGAAAAACCTCAATGATGTTTCAAAATATAATCAGATCCTAATCTTATAATATGTCGTCAGCAAAATCAATGAAAGTTCTGGTATTGACCATCGGTAATGGCATCAATATTCTGATCAATTTTTTGACTTTGCCTTATTTAGTAAGATCGCTTTCTTATACTGATTATGGTTCGTACGGACAAGCATTGATTGTTATCAGTTTCTTACAGGGACTTTTTACTTTTAATCTAAACCAGATCGCCAATATTTATCTTGCAAGGAATGAGTACGAGCCACGTCAGGTTTTTTCAAGTTTGATGCGCACAACTTTAACAATGAGTGCATTTGCAATGATTGTAATGGCAGTTGCAACCCCACTAATTGCTATTTCATTTGATAATACATTATTGACAAAGATTCTCTTGTTGTCACTTTTTAATCTTGCAGCGCAAGTGCCAGTTCCTGTATTATTATCGGTATTGATCTTTCATGGGAAAGTTAAATCTTCAACCAGTATTTTGATTGCAACCAATATGCTAAAAGTATCAGTAATGTTTGTTGCAATACATTTTTACAATTCGATTTTTCTGTTGATGGGAGGATTGAGTATTGTAGGTTTAATTCAGGTAGGATTATTATACTTTGCGGTGCCAGCTAACATTAGAACACTTAGATTGTATGATAAAAAGCTAACTAAAAGTTTTATGGCAATGGCCACTCCACTAGCAGTTTCCTCTATAGTGGAGAGATCGGTCGTATATATCGATGGAATTATGATAAGCTCTATGCTTACTACAACGAATTATGCTTTGTACCGAGCAGGAGCCATTGAAGTTCCTTTTATTGCTTCGCTTTATGGGTCTGTGGCAGCTATTGTTATGCCGGAAGTAGCACGATTGTTTGTTGATCGGCGATTACCAGATATTCTCCAGTTAAAAAGAAAAGTGATTGGAGGTACAGTGTTTTTTGTATATCCTGTTCTGGTATTTCTATTGCTTTTTAGTACTCCTGTTGTTACTTTTTATCTTTCTGAAAAATATGCTCAGAGTGCTATTGTTTTCGCAATTTTCAACCTTTCATTATTTATCAGGATAAATGATTATCAAGATGTAATTATTATTTCAGGTAAAACTCGATTTATTTTTCAAGTCATCGTAGTGATGGTTATCGTAAATGTATTACTGAATTATTCCCTCATCAAGATATTTGGTATCGAAGGAAGTGCTCTTGCGTTTATTCTTTTTCTCTTTACATATGCGGCCATTCTTACTTGGAAAACCTGTAAATTATTGCATTGTTCTTTTACCGAGCTCTTTAATTTATCGTTGATAGGAAGGGTTTTAATCTTGTCATTAAGTTTCGCAATGCCTATTTGGCTGGTGCATAAATTCCTGAATGATAATGTATGGTTTATTATCCTATCAGGTCCTGTGTATCTGTTCTTGGTTTATACCATTGGTTTTAGGTTTGGATGGATTGAAAATGAACTAATCTCAAAAATGTCATCTCGTATTCCGATATTGTCAACGTTTATTCACAAAAAAAATGGCTCTAGGAATTCTTAGTAAATATTATAATTTTATCGGTCGAGCATTTTATGTTCGTATACCTCTGGGATTGTTGCTTCTTAACTGGATTGTACAACGTATATTTCGAGTGAATGCTGATGTTCCATTCTCCGTAAATTACACGAATAAAATTACAGGATGGGAGAATTGTTATTTTGAAGATGATATTGTAAAAGCTAACCTTTGTTTAAGTGGAGGTGCATATATAACCGTGTTTGAAGGAACAAAATTAGAAGTAGGTGCAGGAACAATTTGGGCATATAATATTTGTATTCAAACCGGTAATCATAAACCAGGGAAGTTGGATGTGTACGAAGTTGATTCTGTACGCATAGGGAAAAATTGCTGGATAGGAAATGGTGCGGCTATTCTTGCTGGAGTCACCCTTGGCGATAATGTAACCGTTGGTGCTAATTCTGTCGTAACAAAATCATTTCCATCAAATGTTGTTATTGCAGGAGTGCCTGCCAAAATTATTCGTGAATTGTTATGATTTTCAATGATGAAAAAGAGTGTATCCCTATTCTGATTTTGAAGTGTAATTAACTCTATTGTAGAATTATGTGTGGTATAGCCGGTATTGTATGTACTCATGGAAAATCAGTAGAGCTGCATAAGCTCCGGGCTATGACTGATCAACTCGCACATCGTGGTCCAGATGGCGAAGGTCACTGGATGAATGATGATCACACAGTCGGATTAGGACATCGTCGCTTATCTATTATCGACCTTTCTCACAGTGGTGATCAACCAATGCATTTGCAAGATAAAAGATATACCATCGTTTTTAATGGAGAGATCTATAACTACATTGAATTAAGAACGGAATTGATAAAGAAAGGGTACCGATTCAATTCAAATTCAGATACTGAAGTCTTACTTGCATTGTTTGATCTTAAAGGAGAAAAGTGCTTGGGAGACCTGGATGGAATGTTTGCATTTGCCATCTGGGATGATCGGGAGAAGAAATTATTTTGTGCTCGTGACCGATTCGGCGAAAAACCTTTTTATTATTATTTTAATGATTCTTCTTTTATTTTTGCTTCTGAAATAAAAGCGCTCAAAGCATATCTTGGTCGGATAATTCCGGATAGTAATGTGTTGCAAAGTTATTTGTTGAATGGAAGGAAGGTGCTAGATACTGAAACTAGTTTCCAAGAAATTCAAATCTTGCCTCCGGCTACTTCATTGGTATTTGACAACAATAAAGTTCAGTTGAAGAAATACTGGGAAATTCATCTGAACCATGAAATTAAATTAAGTCAGGTTCAGGATTATGTTGATTCCTTTGATCAACTTTTCCAAAAATCCATTGCTCGCCGACTTAGAAGTGATGTTCCTTATGGAAGCAGCCTTTCTGGTGGATTGGATTCTTCAACCGTAGTGGGATATATTCACCGATTGGCAGCAGGTGATTTTACAACTTTTTCAGCACGCTTCGATGGTCCTAAAGATGAAGGAAAATGGATTGAAGAAGTAATCCGTAAAACAGGCTTGCCGAATAAAACAGTTTATCCAGATCCCATGGAAATGATAAACGAATTTCCAAAGCTGATTCGTCATCATGAATATCCCATCGCTACAGCTTCGATTTATGCACAGTGGTGTGTGATGAAACTTGTAAGTCAAAATGGTGTTAAAGTTTTGCTTGACGGTCAAGGTGCTGATGAATATTTAGCAGGTTATGATGAACTAAAATATTTTGCACTTTGGGAGTTATATCGTTCCGGAAAGATTCGTGCGTTTCTTCATGAAAGAAATTTATTCAATAAAAATTATGGTACGTCTGGATCTTTAGGATGGAGCTTTCTTGCTGATCCTATACTTTCTGTGATTGGAAAAAAGAGAGCAGTATTTCAAAACGGAATGTCGCTTAAAGAACAACTTCGGTTTTACACGCTTAATAATTTAGGTGAACTACTACGCTATGCGGATAGAAATTCGATGGCTCATTCAATTGAAGTGCGCTTGCCATTTTTATCTCATGAATTAGTACAATTTGTTTTCAATCTTCCTTCAGATTTAATCTATAGAGAGGGTAAAACAAAGTTTATTCTTCGAGAAGCTGCTCGACCTATCCTGCCTGAGGCTATTTATAATCGTACTGATAAAATTGGATTCGCTCCGCCTCAAGAGAGCTGGATGATGTCAAAAGAAATGCAGCATAAGGTAAATGATATGAGGACTGTGTTAGGTGATTTTAATTTTGAAACTGGTGGTGATGCTTTTAGAATCATGACCGCAGGTGAATTACTTAAACAATTCGCTTGAGTATGAAAAAAGCACTTATCCTAACTTATTTCTTTCCTCCTGCCAATTCCGTTGCCGCATTTCGTGCATGGTCGTGGGCAAAACATTTTAAGAAACATGGGATTTATCCTGTAATTATTACCCGGCATTGGGCAGGAAATGAAAATGGATGGAATGATCTGCTTGTTCATCACGAAGGCGATCTCAGCCATGAAAAATATGATGACTATGAGGTTTTTCGTTTGCCATCTTCCAAGTTACCGATACTACGTTTTTTTGGAAAATCGCTGATGAAGTTTAATATTTTTAGTAAAGCGATGTATTTCTTCTTGCATTATTTTGGTTATCTGAATATCATTACTGATGGAGATTCTTCATTCCGCCCATTTTTAAAGAAGCACCTTCAAAATAATCACTATGATGTAATTATAGCTACATCGCCACCGTTGAATTTAATACGTCTTGCTGCTTATCTCCATAAAAAATTCAAAATTCCTTTTGTCATTGATCATCGCGACCTCTGGAATAATGATTATCTTAAAGAGGATTATCAACCTGGTGGATTATGGGGATTTCTCGAGAAACGTACGCTTTACTGGCTGAAAAAATGGTTGAAAGATGCACTCTTCTGTTCAACAGTTAGTCAGCCCATCGCAGATAAACTGGGTATCGTATTTGAACAACAAAGAGAGGTTGTTCAGAATGGGTATGACGACGATATATTTAAAGTACTTGTTAAAGAGCAACAGTCGCATTTTAGTATAGCTTTATCAGGTACTTATTATCCTCAGCAAGACTTAAATCTGATGATTGATGGTTTGCTTTTGTTTCTAAAAGGAAAAAGTCCAGACGAAGTTAAAATTAGTTTTATCGGACTTACGGCGAATGGTGTCGTTTCTGATTTATTCAAGAAGAAAATTCCAGAGGAATTTACAGAGTGGACGGATCGGGTTGCGATGAAGCAAGCGATGCAGAAAGTTAAGAATGCTCATGTTTTATTGCATTCGGGATGGAAGGGGTATAAAGGAGTATATACCACGAAATTGTTTGACTATGTAGCATCAGGAAATAATATCCTGCTAGCACCAGGTGATTATGATGTGATGGATGATTTAATTAATGAAACAGGTACTGGGAAAATTGCGGATTCTCCTGAGTCATTTGCATTCATCATGAATCAATGGTTGGAGGACTGGAAAGCAGGAGAAATTCCTTATCATGGAAATGAAAATAGAAACAAGTATAGTAGGAGTTATCAAGCAGAAAATATGGCTTCTAAGTTAAATTTAGCATTGGATAAAAGACTACTTACCGATAAAGAACAGGGAAAGTCTTAGTAATAAGATTTTATTGCTGATATTGTTTCTAAGAGTCATTTCCCTAGAATTATTTGAGGATATCTCAGCCTTAGGCGGAGGTGGGATTGCTTCAGAACAATGTTTCGACAAAAGACCAAATCATTACCGTAAAATAGCGTTTTAGCATTGATCTTACCCTGGCGTTATAAACGGTTTATGTTGATTAACTATGTTGTTGCAACTGAATTTATTTAAAGATTGCGACTATTTTTGTAGTAAACAGTTATTCTCTTGAGAAGAAAAATTTTAATTGTAATTTCTAATATCGATTACAGCCTTGGATTTGAATGGCTGGCGTCATATACCGATAAAAGCCGGTTTGAACTTATTTTTGTGTTTTTGAATCAAGAAAAACCTACGCTTGTAAAAATAGTGGAAGATTTAGGTTTACAGGTATGGTTTCTAAAGTACTCTGGTAAGAAGAATATCCCATCCGTCGCTTTCCAACTTTATAAAATTATCAGAAAAATTAAACCTGATACGATCCATACTCATTTGTTCGATGCCTCGTTAATCGCTTTACCTATTTCACGATTAGCAGGTATTAAGCAACGTATCTATACTCGTCACCACTCTACATATCATCATGTTTATCACCCTTCGATGGTAAAATATGATCGATTTATTAATAATCAATGTACACAGATTGTAGCAATTTCTGATAATGTTTCCCAGGTACTTATTGATCTGGAAAATGTACCTTCAGAAAAAATCGTCTTGATTCATCATGGCTTTGAAATAGAGAAATTTGGTGTACCAGATCTAAATCAGGTGAATCGCTTAAAAGCTAATTTAAAGGTAGCTGGAAAATATCCTGTGATTGGTGTAATTTCCAGATATACTGAATGGAAAGGTGTCCAGTTCATTATCCCCGCATTTAAGGAGTTGCTGGTGGTTTATCCTGATGCTAAATTGATTCTGGCAAATGCCAACGGTGATTATAAAAAGGAAATTACGACCCTTCTTCGTTCATTGCCAGATGGTTCATATGCAGAAATTGCTTTTGAAAAGGATATTTTCAGTCTTTACGCTTTGTTTGATATATTTGTTCATGTGCCGGTAGATAGTGAGTCGGAAGCCTTTGGTCAAACCTATATCGAGTCATTAGCAGCTGGAGTTTCTTCCATCTTTACACTTTCGGGAATAGCAAGGGAGTTTATAACGCATGAAAAAAATGCTTGGGTAGTCCCGTTTAAAAATTCTGAGGAAATCTATTCCTCATTTGTAAAAATACTGGCTAATCCCGAATTGGCTAAAAAGATTCAAGTAAAAGGAAAAGCAGATGTGAAAGATCTTTTTCCAGTCAAAATAATGATTCAAAAATTAGAAGAACTCTATGCAGCAGGAGCTTAGCTTTTCAATTATTATTCCTACCTATAACAGGGCAGATTTTATTCTTGAAACACTAGAATCAGTGTTTCAGCAACGCTATCGGAATTTTGAAGTCATCGTGATTGACGATGGAAGTACTGATAATACTACAGAGATTATCAATAAAATACAAGACCCGCGTTTAAGAGTGACTTCTATTCCCAATTCTGAAAGAGGAGCGGCTAGAAATGCCGGAATCCGTTTGGCAAAAGGTGATTATATCACATTCGTTGATTCTGATGATCTCATTTATCCGCATTACCTTACTTATGCTCTTGAGAGTTTAATAAATCTAAATTTACCCGTATTCTTTCATCAGTCATATGAGGTAAAAAATGCGCATGGCAGTGTTGTTCGTTATGGTAACGAAGTGAAAGGTGATT
Organism: Bacteroidia bacterium; assembly: GCA_038320345.1. Lineage (GTDB taxonomy): Bacteria > Bacteroidota > Bacteroidia > AKYH767-A > OLB10 > JBBQED01. The sequence goes on along the minus strand of JBBQED010000007.1, from coordinate 83,654 downwards.
ATAGTAATTTTCTAGTGAAAGGAAATCCTCTTAGTTGCTTAGGAATATTTATCCGTAGAAAGGAAGCATTGTTACATCCCTTCGTTGAAGATCGGAATCTTTCAGGTTCTGAAGATTGGGAGTTGTGGCTCCGATTGGCAGCTAATTTCGGAATTAAAACAGATGATCGTATTACAGCTTGTTTGATCATTCATGATGATAGAAGCGTACTGAGTATTAATGAAGATAAATTACTGCTGCGAAAAAATCTCGCCCTGAATTATGCGTTCAAAGATCTAAAGGTTCAAGAAGTTTTTGGTTCTTCTAGAAATAAAATGGAAGCATATTGTGATACATACATTGCATTGCACTTAGTGCTTTCTGGTCAGAATTTGAAAGGCATGAAATACCTCTGTCATGCTACATTTAACTATGCACCATCAGTTTTTCAACGACGATTTCTCGCAATTATTAAGTATATGTTTTTGAACTTGAAAAGCGCTGCTCAGTCCTAATCATTGTTAATTATTGTCGCATAACTCGTATGCGACTTCTGCTTTCACGATACTTTACTTCGAGAATGTAGATTCCACCTGAAATTGTTCTGGTATCAATACCCAAACTGTTGTATCCTTTTGGAAGTATTTGAGTGGTTGAAGGAAACACTTTTCTACCCTCAGTATCATACATGATGATTTCTACAATATCTGATTCTGGAATGTTGATACCTAAGTTAAGATTATTTTCAAATGGGTTAGGGTAGATGTCAAATACACTGAAATCATTGCTAGTAGTGATGCACTTAAAGTTATTCGCTGCATTATCATCCGCTTGTCCATTTACCTCCTTAATTTCTGCACATAGATATTCGGGATTGGAGTTATTGTCAGCATAAAAACTGGATTTGAATTTTATGATCTTAAAAGTTCCTGAAGGAATTGTGTCTGTAAAATTTTCATTGAATATTGACTTGCCATCAAGCCTAGTCGTGATAGAAAAATTAAACACATCGATATTTCCCGGATTTCTTAATCTGGCCGTGATCTGCCAAAGACCGTTTACCTCTGTAAAACTTAATGCATCGATTCCTAAATCGAGATAAGGAACTAATACATTTACGGTGCGAGTGGTGCTATCAACACATCCTTTGTCACTGGTTACTATGAGTGATGGTGTAAAAGATCCTGTATCGCTGTATTGATGTTGTGGTTGAAACAAAGTTGATGAAGTACTTCCATCACCAAAATCCCATAAGTAAGTTGCTGAAGTGCTGGATTGATTGATAAAAGTAACAAGCATTGGTGGTGCACCAAAAAATGGAGTAGCAGTAAAGTTCACAATAGGTAAGCCATAAACCTCAGCAGTCCGATAGGTTGAATCTTTACAACCTTTATCACTGGTCACTACCAATTTTACTTGAAACGAATCAGCATTGGCGATTGTTAAAGTTGGATTTTGGAGAGTAGAACTACCATGTGTTCCCAAAGTCCAATTCCAGGAAATTATAGTCCCATTGTTTCCTGTACTGAAATCCGTGAAGTTTAAAGGATAATTTATACATGCAGAATCTGAAAGAAATGCAGCACTTGGTTTAGGGGCAATATTAATACTATTAGATTGTGCTGACGAGCAGCCATTACTCAAATCTGTTACAGTAAGTGTGACAGGATAAATTCCTGCAGCAGAATAAATATGGATAGGATTAAGCAGATTAGAAGTTGTGCTATCACCAAATACCCACTCAGGTACAACGTTACCTGGAAAACCTACAGGGATATATTCAAATGGAGTAGCTAGTCCGAAGCAATTGTCACTTGCCTGGATTGTAAATTGTGGGGATGGATCAACAATAAGATAACGGGTAAGGGTATCCGAACATCCGTAAATGCTCGTTACTATTAATTGAATAGGATAAGCAAGTGGATCATTGAAGGTAAATTGTGGATTCTGAATCAAACTGGTTCCACCGGGTACTCCGAAATTCCATTCCCAATTGTTTATGGTAGCGTTATTTACAGTACTACTATCAATGAAGTTTACAGAATTACCGGTGCAGGCTTTTGTATTGCCAAATGCTGTCACCGGTATATCATAAACCGTGGTGAGAACGGAGATGGTGTCAAAACATCCTTTATTGCTAATGACTTCTAGCATTACAGTATAATTTCCTGGAAGAGAATAGAGGTGTGTTGGATTATTAACAGAAGATAATGTCGTGTCGCCAAAATTCCAGTTCCAGTTCGTAATAAATGATCCGGATGGTGCCGCGGATAAATCCTGAAATGAGGTGGATAATCCGAAGCAAACATTATTTGTTGTAAAGTTTGCAACTGGACTTTCAATCACGAATATATTTCGTGTTATGATAGAATCGCATGAGCTTGGTGATACTACCGTAAGGGTAATCGTATAACTTCCTGGATTTTGATAGGCGTGGGTGGGGTTGAGTGAAGTAGAATCAGTTGTTCCGTCACCGAAATCCCAATAACGTGCAATAATGGAATCTCCAGCTGCTATGACTGAACTATCTGTGCAACTGATGTTGTTACCTGCACAAGCCGTATCAGTATTTAATATGAACCAAGGCTGTGGTCGATTTCCAATCCTAATATTTTGCATCATCGTATCACTACATCCAAAATCAGAAGTGCTGATTAACGTTACAATAAAATTCCCCGGTATAATTCCAAAATCATGCGCTGGATTTTGAATATTACTAGTCGAATTATCTCCAAAGTCCCATGAATATGACGAAATGATTCCGGAATTTATTGAGGATGTATTGTTGAATTGTGCAATTTCTCCTAAGCAGGAATTACTTACCGTGAAGGCTGAAGTTGGAAGTGTGAGTATGTGAACGTATTGTGAAATTGAATCCAAACAGCCAGTGCTTGCCGTCACAATTAATGTTGCTTGAAATATTCCTTCAGACTGATAAATATGTGAAGGATTAATAGAATTGTCGGTAAGATTGTCGCCAAATTTCCAATCCCATGTTGAAATACTTCCGCTATTGGCAACCGAATTGTCTGTAAAAAGAACAGTACTACCAGAACAGATGCTATCCGTAAAAGTGTAATTTGCTAGAGGATTTGCAGCTACTGTAATAGATTGCTGGTATGAACTACTATCACCATTGGAAGTATAAACAGTAAGATTTACAATATAATTTCCTCCTGTTAAATAACTGTGTACCGGGTTTTGAATAATACTCCCGTTAGTGTCTCCGAAGTTCCAATTCCATCCAGTGATGGTGCCTGAACACGCAGTGCTAAAATCTGTAAATTGCACTAATTTATTTTCACAAGCAGGTGTACTTGTGAAACTTGCCTCTGGGGGGAGAATTGCAGTGGTCACACTATCCAAATAAATAGTTTGATTTCCATTGGAATCTGTTTCTGTTAATTCTACATAGTGAATCCCAGTTGATCCTATAGGATAAATTAGATTGTTAGGACTTTGATCAGTTGAGAAATTAGGTGTGATTAATGACGACTGAGGAAAAGTAATTCTAATTAATGCAAATAATAAGGTGTTCGGTATTATTCCAATCCAATCAGATCCTTTTTTCACAAATTGAATATTTCTCGGACTACTGAATGCTGCACCAAAATTGGTATCATACTGATAGGTGAGTGGATTGTCGATGGAATTACCCAGTGTAAAATGATAGAATTTATTGTTGTCGGTAACTGTGAATAGATGCCATGTATTACCTTCTTTGATTAGATGTACACCTTGAGGTTTTGTTAAATTATAAACGGTTGTGATCACAGGTAAATTCGCAAGATCATTCCCGAAATCTAGCTTTAATATTATATCACTAGAACTTGCGCCTACATAACCTATATATTTTCCTGAGATACAATCATAGGCTATGTCAATTCCCGAATTATTGAAATTTCCACTTGCAATTGTGGGGAGAATCGCTGTTGGAGTATTTAAATAACTTCCATTAAATGTAAAACGACTTATGTCAGTTAATTGATTAGTAACAAACATATAATCATCAATGATTTTTATAACAAAGGGACCATAAAGATTAGTGTTAACTAAATCAGTAAGTACAGGAGATACTTGAGTTAAAGAATCAAACTCCATCCGGATTATTTTTCCTCCGGTAAACATGGAAACAAATCCAATCCATTTATTATTTTCTTTTACCATCTCAATCCCATAAGCAAATCCAGCAAAAAGGGGATCAGCAGTAAGATTGGTGATAGTGGGAGTATTCGCAGGAGAATTTCCGAAGTCGTAACGGGTGATATAATTGATTCCATTGTTCGGAACAAAACCAAAATAATTTCCGTTCTCTTCTACAATTTTCATGTGCGATGGATAATTCAAACTACCACCTCCTGAAATCGTAGATGTGGTAGGAACAGAATCTAAATCACCTAGGCTATAATCCCAATTCCAACTAGTTGCATTACTGGATGGGTTACTGATGGGTACTGTTTTCCCTGGACAAACACTATCCGGAATTGAAAAACCGGGACTCGGACACTGAGCCTGTATGGCTGTACTAAGGGCAAGAAGTAATCCTATTATCAGTATTAAATGTTTCATTTTACTTAGTTTCGGGTTGATCAAAGGTAGGTACTGTTATGGCTCAATCAGCAATCAAATTGGTAATTGCTTCTAATAACCAACACAAAGTGAATGAAATACGTGAGAGCGCCCCTCCAGGTTTCATTTTCTCAACGCTTAATGAGAATAATTTTACGATGGAGTTGCCTGAAACAACAGGCACCATCAATGGAAATGCTTTACAGAAAGCAAGAACATTTTGGAAACTCACTGGTTTGAATTGTCTTGCAGACGATTCTGGTCTGATCATTCATGCCCTTGATGGCCGACCAGGAGTCGATTCTGCCTTTTATGCAGGGCTACCCAGAAATGATTCTGCCAATATCAATAAAGTGCTGACCGAGTTAATTGAGATGAAAGACAGAAGTGCTTATTTTATAACCATTATGGCTTTGATTATCAATGGAAAAGAACATATTTTTGAAGGTGTTATCAAGGGCAATATTGCGAATTCGCCTATTGGCGATCATGGTTTTGGGTATGACCCTATTTTTATTCCAGATGGTGAAAACCGCACTTTTGCTCAGATGAGCTCATTGGAAAAAAATGCTATGAGTCATCGTAGTCGTGCGTTACGGTTAGTTGTAAAATTTTTAGAAGAACAACTTCACAAAGATGAGTGACAATTTTTATGAAGTAACGATCTTGAAAACTTGTTCAGTTTAGCCTTTCCCGCAAGGTCATTTTAGCGGAGGCAAATGCTTAACTTTGCATTTCATGGAAAAGATTCGTATCGGCGTCATTTTCGGTGGCGCATCTCGTGAACGGGAAGTCTCGTTTGCTGGTGGGCGCACAGTTTATGACAATCTCAATAAGTCAATATTTGACCCCATTCCACTGTTTGTTGATAGTTTCGGTAATCTCGTATTACTGAGTTGGGAGTATGTTTACAAAGGAAGTATCCGTGATTTTTATCCCCCAGCAGAATTTCTTCCTTCCAGCACTAATGATTTTCAGGTATATGCTGAAAGTCTTGGTAACATGGATAAGAGCGATCAATATAAACTCTTTCATAAAATAGGTGCTAAAGTTGATCTGACCGGACTTCCTACCTTGATTGATGTGGCGTTCCTTTGTTTGCATGGAGCAGATGGTGAAGATGGCAGATTGCAAGGCATGCTCGAATATCTACGAATCCCATATACGGGATCTGGTATTTTGTCGTCTGCAATTGGAATGAATAAAGCAATTCAAAAGCAGTTCATACAGAAGGCTGGTTTCGATACTCCAAAATATTTTACGTTCGAACGAGAGTCATGGATCCAACAAACTGACAAAAGCAGTTTTTTTACAACGATAAAAACGGAAGTAGGCTTACCCTGTGTACTCAAAGCAGCTAATCAGGGTTCATCCATCGGCGTTAGTGTATTGTCGGATGATGATCTGAATAAATTTATAGATGCAGTTCATAAAAGTTTATTCATCAGAGAGATTAGAAAATCGTTTTGGGACCAACTTAATTTTGATGATAAAGTTTCTTTAATCCGAGATATTGCTGATATCCGCGAAGGAATCGGAATGCCATTGATGATCGGCTCTCGCGTTTTTTATCATCCGGAAGAATTACTTTCTGTGATGATGGACCTTTTTGCAGATCAAGAAGAAAAACTTACACTAGTTGCCGTTGACGGTGAAAGTACTATTATCGCAGAATCATTTATTGAAGGAAAAGAATTTTCTTGCATCGTTATTGAAGATGAAAAAGGAAATCCTGTTGCATTACCTCCCACTGAAATTAGAAAAGGAAAAGAACTTTTTGATTATCGTTCAAAATATCTCCCAGGACTTAGTAGAAAAATTACTCCGATTCAATTGCCGGATGAGCAGATTAATCTAATTCGCTCCTCTTGTGAAAAATTGTATAGTGCTCTTCATTTCAATGTTTACGCTCGTATCGATGGTTTCATTACTGCTGATGGAAAAGTATTGCTGAATGATCCGAATACTACATCGGGAATGATGCCTAGCTCATTCTTCTTTCATCAAGCAGCGGAGATTGGATTAAATCCTTCACAGTTTATTACCTATATCATCAGCACTTCATTAAAAAATAGACTTCATGATCAGAAGGCTTATGACAAAATTCCATTGCTCATTCGCAGGCTGGATAAATTGATTGATGAAGGACAAAAAAGTCTTACATTACGGATACGCGCTGCCGTTATACTTGGAGGTTATTCTTCAGAACGTCATATCTCCGTAGAAAGTGGCAGAAATATTTATGAAAAATTATCCTCTAGTGAAAAGTATGATCCGGTACCTGTTTTTTTAACAGGAAGTGATTCTAATCATCTTCTTTATACTTTACCAGTAAATACTTTACTGAAAGATAATGCCGATGATATCCGTGAAAAAATCGAACACTTTCATATTCATCCTGTAATTCAGGAGATCATTGCGAAATGTAAAAATGTCACCGATCGTTTTGGTGCTGCAAAAAATATTGAGTCTCCTCAGCAACTGACCTATGAACAAATGGCAGAGTTGTTTGATGTGATATTCATTGCGCTGCATGGTCGCCCAGGTGAGGATGGGTCTGTTCAGCAACAATTGGAAAAGTATCGTCTGCCGTATAATGGTTCTGGTCCTGGCTCTTCACAAGTCACTATCGATAAATACCAAACCAATGAAATCCTTCGTAAGCATGGTTTTCATGTAGCAAAACATCAATTATTTACAGGTGATGAATGGAAAGATAATCCTGATGTATATTTAGATACTATAACACGAACTTTTACGTTCCCATTTGTAGTGAAACCTGTGGATGATGGATGCAGTTCGGCAGTGAAGATTATTCGTAGTAAAGATGAACTTGCTGCTTATGCTGCGTTGATTTTCCGAATTGAAACAGATCTCAATCCGGAAAGTGCAGCGAAATTGAAAATTAAACCGAAAGAAGAATTTCCTCAGAAAAAATTGATTCTGGTTGAAGATCTGATCACTGCAAATGGCGCTGCTCGTTTCTTGGAGATCACAGGCGGAATGCTCACTGCCTTCGATGAGCAAGGTAAGCTTACCTATGAAGTTTTTGAAGCTTCTGAAGCGCTTTCTGAAGGAGATATTTTATCACTCGAAGAAAAATTCTTGGCAGGCCAAGGTCAGAATATTACTCCAGCTCGTTACAGTAAAAATGCCATCAGCAATAAAATCATTTCATCAAAAATAAAAATTGAATTCGAAAAAGCTGCTCGTCTATTGAAAATTGAAGGATATGCACGCATTGATGCCTTTGTGAGAATTTATGAAGAAGAAAGTATAGAAGTAATCTTTATTGAAGTGAATTCACTTCCAGGAATGACACCCGCCACGTGTATTTTCCATCAGGCAGCGATTGCTCAGTACAAACCATACGAATTTATCGATCATATTCTTGATTTTGGAGTGAGAAGAAATAATACCCAACCCGCAGGAATTACTCAGTAACTATGCAAAAAATCCTGTCCTTCCTGAAATCGAAAACATTTCTCTTGCAATTATCCATCATTGTAGGTGTTTTGTTCTTCTCTACCTTCGGAGTTTATAGCTGGCTGAATACGTATACCAATCATGGCGAAACAATCACTGTTCCTGATTTGCGGGGGATGAAGTTTTCGGAGCTTGAAAGTTTTCTTTCAAATAAATCACTGAGGATAAAAATTTCTGATTCTTCAGTTTTTATTCTTGGTAAACCTCCTGGAGTAGTAATTGAACAAGATCCTGCTCCCTCCGAATTGGTTAAAGAAAACAGAACAGTATATGTAACGATCACAAGAACCGTTGCGCCTCAAGTTAAAATTCCCAATCTAGTTGATGTTTCCCATCGCCAAGCAGAAGCTATTCTAAATTCATATGGACTAAAAGTGGGAACACTGACTTATCGGCCTGATCTCGCAAAAGATGCTGTACTTACCATTTTAAATAATGGTCGTACCTTAAAGACCGGAGATGAATTACCGAAAGGATCAGTGATTGATTTAGTATTGGGTGATGGAATTGGAAATACCGATGTTCCTGTTCCTCAACTCATCGGTTTAACACTTGAAGAAGTGATGTTCGTATTGCAAGGTTCACAACTCAATGCGGGTGCAACAGTGTACGATGCTTCTGTAGTTGATACAACCACTGCCAAAGTTTATCGTCAGGTTCCAATGCCCGGTGATTCCGTATTCGTTAAACAGGGAGAATCTATAGATCTCTATCTGCATTAAAATTAATTCTCAAATAATCTTTCATTGATATGAATCCTTTCTTTCCATTTCGCTATTTCCTATTGCTGGGATTATTTTTTTCAGCACAAGTAATGGCGCAGCAAGAGCAACTTGTTCCCTTAAATTCTAATCCAGTCATCAAAAAATACATTCTGAATAATCCTGTTTCTACTAACAAAATCTTAGCTGTAGATACTTTAGATATTCCATTCGTTGATGATTTCTCGGGCACCGAGGTATATCCAGATGCAAATCTCTGGCTGGATAAATTAGTTTTCATTAATGATGATTTTCCGAGAAATCCATTCACAATTGGCGTGGCTACATTCGATGGACTAGATGCATACGGTAATGCATATGTGAATACGTTTTCTTCTGCTCAGGGATATTGCGATACACTAACTTCTAAACCTATATTTCTCCTCACTAAACCTGCGTCTTCAGGTGGTGGTCAATATTCTATTGGAGATAGTATTACACTAAGTTTCTATTACGAAAAGAAAGGTTGGGGAGATGCTCCAGACACCAATGATAGTTTATTACTTGAGTTTTTAGATCCTGTTACTACACTTTGGAGCCGTCAATGGTTTAAAGTTGGGGGTGTCTTTGGAGGGAACGATACTGTATTTAGCAGTGTTCAAGTAAGAATTACGAATCCTGCATTTTTAGCGGATGGATTTCAATTTCGGTTCCGTAGTTATGGCGGACAAACAGGAAGTCTTGATCAATGGCATTTAGATTATGTGAGGTTGTATAAAGCTTATAATAATTTTACCAACCAGATGGATACAACGATTACGGATATTGCGTATACGTTACCCGCTGCTTCACTTTTATCAGGATTTACTTCTATTCCATGGGATCATTTTACTTACTTGAGCAATCCAGATCAGCAAGCCATCATTAAAGATTCTGCTACGGTTAATTATAGAGTAAACAGCAGCTCAAATGAAGATGTTGGTTTCAACAACAGGATTTATGATTATGTTGAATCATTAGTTTACAGTTTTGGAATCACCAATGGAAATATTTTCGCAGGCCGTCCTAAAAACGTAAATCTGAATTATACATTTCCACTTTCCGGTTTGTTTCCGAATACGCCTTCACTAACTATTGACAGTACTTTCTTTACGTACAAAACCTATTTCTCAAATCTGAGTTCTGCACCTGGTATAAAAACCAATGACACCGTTTTTTACAAGCAAGAATTCTATAATTACTACAGTTATGATGATGGAACTGCAGAAGTTGGCTATGATCTGGTAAATGCGCCTAATGGTAAGCTGGCAATGCAATTTGATATTATAAAACCAGATACACTTCGCGCAGTTCGCTTCATGTTTTTACAGCAAAATCTGAATGTTTCTAATAAACTTTTCACCATCAAAATCTGGAGTAGTTTGAGTCCTGAAACTTTAATTTATCAGGAAACAAATCAAAAGCCGGTGTATGTAGATACAATTAATGGATTTGCTACTTATGTGCTTGATCAGATTGTACCAGTTAGTGGAACTATTTATGTTGGATTTCAACAGGTTTTACCTGATGGTTTGCATCTTGGTTTTGATAGAAATACGAATTCTAATAGCAAGATGTTTTATAATGTGAATGGATCTTGGATTCCAGTGGGAGTTGCTACGGGTAGCTTCATGATTCGCCCTGTAATGGGGGATACTTCTTTGTTTACTGGGATTTCAAATCCGGAAATTATGGCTAATGATTATCTGCTCTTCCCAAATCCTACAGAACATTATTTTAGTATCCGCAATGCTGATGCAACACAAGTTGAAAATATTGTAATAACTGATCTGCAAGGAAAAGAAATTAGTAAAGTTCCATTTGCGCTAGCATTCTCAACTGTTGATTTTATACCGGGGATATATCTGGTTAAAATAAATCAGTTCGATGGCATTTCAATTGTTAGAAAACTGATAATCACTCAACATTAAAAAAAAATTCCCAGTGTAATTTTAATTACCTGCTTTTTTTAATAAAGGATCGCTGATGATAAGTAATGATGAAGATTTAGACAAAGATTTACCCTCTGACCAAGAGCAAGATGAGCTTTATGAACATCATCGTTTAGTGGTAGAAAATGGTCAGGCACAAACGCGAATTGATAAATATCTGTTTAACAGGATGGCTAACACCTCCCGAAACAGAATTCAAAATGCCGCCGAAGCAGGATCTATCCTCGTCAATAAAAAGAATGTAAAATCGAGTTATAAAATAAAGCCAGGTGATGTAATTTCAATCGTTCTTGCTCATCCTCCTCGTGATATTGAACTCTATCCTGATGATATCAAACTCGATATCGTTTATCAGGATGATGATCTGTTTATCATTAATAAACCTCCGGGTTTGGTAGTTCATCCTGCCTATGGAAATTACCGTGGTACGTTGATCAATGCATTGGTGCATTATATGTATCCGGAGTTAAAGGATAAACCTATTAAAGCAGATTCAGTACGTCCTGGTTTAGTACACCGGATCGATAAAAATACCTCGGGATTAATCGTTGTTGCGAAGAATGAAAAAGCATTAACGCATCTTGCAAAGCAATTTTTCGATCGCACAATTGTTAGGCGTTATAATGCGCTGGTGTGGGGAGATTTCCAAGAAGAGGAAGGTACAGTTACTGGTAATCTTGCTCGAAGTTTAAGTGATCGTAAAATCATGGATGTTTTTCCAGAAGGTCTTCATGGTAAACATGCCGTAACTCATTACAAAGTGCTCGAACGGTTCGGCTATGTTTCACTTGTTGAATGCAAATTGGAAACCGGTAGAACACATCAGATTCGTGTACATATGAAATACATAGGTCATTCCCTTTTTAATGATGATACCTATGGCGGTGATAAAATTCTGAAAGGAACTGTTTTTAGTAAGTATAAACAGTTTGTACAAAATTGTTTTGAAATTATTCCTCGTCAGGCTTTGCACGCACGTTCTCTTGGATTTACCCATCCTGCTGATGGCAGAAAAATGTATTTTGAAACTGAGTTACCTGCTGATTTTACTGCAGTACTCGAGAAGTGGAGAGGTTATTCCAATACACAATTGAAACTCGATAGAAGTGGGATTAATCAGGAAGTACAAGGAGAGGAATCCTGAAATATTTAGTTGAAATACTTTTCTGTTGAATGATTAATTTCTTTTAACCTTTTTATTTCAGATGGTAGGCAAATAATTTGTTTTGAAAACACTGATTGTTATTCCTGAAATAATACTTGGTCTCCACTTTCTTCAACTGTCTAAACTTCCAATGGAGTATTTCATAACAGCGGAAGATATCTTTCTCTGATTATTTTGAAATGGTGTTTCTGATGACCAGATACTACTAAGCCTAATGATAGCACACTAATTTTGTTTCCATTAGCTATGCCTGTAGATAAGAGCATATCGTCTGTGAAGGATTCAAATAAAAGTATACTTGATTTCCTTATTAACTTTAGTTCATTCAGTAAATTCTCGAAACTACGTTGATTGGCATTACTTGCGGCGGCATAATCATTCTCTTCAAAACCGGGGAGCGGTGTAGAATCTTTTCTTGCAAAACAAACAGCTCTGTAGGTCATTATCCGTTCAGTGTCGATAAGATGCTGGAGAATATCATATATAGTCCACTTACCCGGAGCATAAACTTTTGAACCTAAATTTTTGAAAAGGTTCATTTCTTCAGATTCTAGTATTGAGTACGATTCGTTTAAAGCATTTAAAAGTTCATCATTTCCATTTAGTTCAATATAACCTCTAAAAGCAGATGGGATATTGGGGTCAGCAGTTACATTCATGGTTTAATTATTTTTTGTGATTTGTAAAAAGAAGATACTGTGATGTAATAAATAAAAGACAAGAATGTTAAAGTATTGCCCAGATTGAAAATTGTAGTAAATAAGAAAGGCCACTCAATTGAGCGGCCTTTCTTATTATTTAAGTTGAATGATTAGTTTCTTGAAATCATTACTGATTTATTGATCACTGAATCACCTGATTTCAACTGAATGAAATATAAACCTGCAGGTTGTGTGCTAAGGTCGATTGTCGTGTAGTTGAAGTTAAGAATGTTAGAAGAATATACATCTTGTCCTAATGCATTAAATACATGCAATGTGCAAGCTTTATTTCCTAAATCAACATTACGCAGACTAACGATTCCAGTACTTGGGTTTGGATAAACTTCTATAGAACCATTACCAGCATTTTCATTGATGGCAGTGAATACTGAAAGGTTCATTCTTAAACGATAGGCAAGGGTGAAATTGAAATCTTCAGCTACAGCCCATCCGTTTACAGCTGGAGGTGTTGGAATTGAATTCCAAGACACCCATACAGAACCTGGTGATGCAATACCGATAGATCTTCCTAAAGTAAGAAGTGAATCTACTTCATGAGCTCCAACATAATAAAGTCCTGGAGTTAAAGTGATCGGGCCACCTGACAAATTCAATGTGAAATATTGTCCACCAGCAGCAATAAGACCTGGAGTAACTAATAAAGTATCAGTTGAACCAAGTACAGTTGTACCATCAGGATTTGATCCTGCAGTTTGTGGGTGAATAGTAAGGTAAACCGGAGATCCTGCTGGGTTAGGATTCATTAAATCTGTTAAGAAGAAAGAAACAGAAGTCAGATCAACAGTGCTGTTGATTTGGAAATTCTGACCTATAATTCCGTCTTGTCCAGCGCCTGCGCCAATTCCTAATGAACCATTATCACTATCGTCATCACGTGCATATACGGAATCAGAAATTGAGAAAATAGCAGAAGTAATTACGTTGTTATTTGCATTTGCATCACCAGTAGGATTGTAAGTTAAACGACACTGGTAATCTCCAGCAGTTGTAGCAGCATAGGTTCCTGTTGGACTAACTGTTAAAGTAGCGAAAGAAGCTAATGCAGGAACCGATACGTTTTCAGTAAATACTACTGCAGAAGTTGTTGCGTTAACAATTTCAAGTAATGCAGAAGAACCTGTAATAGTAGTAGTACCTAAGTTTTTAACTTCACCAGAGAACGTTAAGTTCCCAGCTTGATTGATAGGTGTGATTGTGTATTCACCACCAGCATTTGTAATGCTTAGTGCCTGACCATCTACTGCAGATGGGGCATAAACATCAACGTCATCAACCATCCAATAGTAATCCCAATTACCAATGTAATTCCATTTCAGATAAACTGTTGCCTGATTAGCAGCAATAGCAGAAATGTCAACGATTACTTGATCAGGATTTGGAGTTCCTTGATTTTGTCCTAAACCTGTTTCAGCATGATAAACGTCTGTCCAAGTTGTATTGTTATTACTTACATAAAGGATTCCAGTAGATGCTGCATATTGCGCAAAATATTGGTTGAATGATACGAATACACTTGTCTGACCTGTGCAGTTAATAGCTGGTGTAATCAGATCTGCATCTTCAGCACCTGAAGTTTGTCCACCGCCATCACTGTCAAACATCATAAATCCATTTAATGCTGAAGTTCCTGTTGGATCTATTACTACGTTTCCATTTGCAGATCCTGTAGTAGTTTGTACCCAGAGTTCAACACCTACGCCAGTGTTATCCACACTCTGCCATGTTCCTGGAAGTCCTGAAGCAAAGTCTTCAGTAAAAATTGATTGTACGCTTGGGTTTATCTGACGACCATTTTTGTTAGAAACTTGGTGTTTCGTAGAAATAGTGCCATTCATTTTACCGTTGTTAGTACGTACTAAGGCATCTTGCGCAAACATTCCGTTAAATACGCAAAGTGCAATTGCAAGGAGAGTAAATTTTTTCAATTGCTTATGGGTTTATAGTTAATTACTGCAAATGTTAGGGTTTTTAGCTTAATAGCAGGGAATAATTGAAATAACTATCAACATTTTATTTAAAATATTGATAGTTAGCTGATTAAATTCACCCAAAATCTTAACTTATTCGGGAATTATTGTTTTTCCACTAAAAGATAGGATCACTAATAAAAAATCTTTTTTAATAACAGAATCTTGCAACAGATCACATTTTGAATCACAAAAGTTATTGTATCACAATTTTTGTTTCAGTTTGTTCTTTGCTTGACCGCATAGTTAAATGGTAAATTCCAGGAACCAAATCACCTATTTGAATTACTAAATGTTCATATCCTCGTTGTAATTCAGCGGTATTTTGATAAACAGTTTTTCCAGTAATATCAAGGATGCTTATCAAAACTTTATCACCTTCTGCACTTCCTGCAATTAAATTAAGCTGATGATTTATTACTGGATTAGGATTTACATTTATACTGAGTGTGGTTGGTGATGATATATTTTCAAAACCTGTACCTGTAAATGTCCTGTTTACAGCGCTTGATATCATCTCACATCCATTTCCTGAAGTTGCTATCACCGTATAAATTCCACTTAGAATAGGGGTGAAGATCGTATCTGTTGCACCAGGTATCGCTACTCCATTTAAATACCATTGTAATGTAACTCCGGGGTAACTTACAACCATCGAATTTCCATTCAAATAAATTTCTGGTCCTGAAATAGTGATTGCAGCTGTACGGTAAGAAATTCCATTCACAGGGCACATATTATCTTTAACTTTAAATAGGAAAAAATAAGTATGTTGATGTTGCAGACATCCATTAATATAACTTGCATGAGCACAAGCTGTCACCCAGTTCATTGAATTAAAAGCAACAATAGGATTCGATATTGGCATTGATGGATTCATCAAAACTGCACAAGGTGGAATCACACAACCACTATCTGTTCTTTGATATTGATAACCAAACTCCGGTGATTTTGCTTCAAGCGTTATTGTCTGCACACCACCTCCTGCAGTAGCAGAGAGTAAGTCGGTATCATTGGCAAGGATTTGTATTGTTATACTATCTCCTGCCAACAAAGTATCGTAATAATCCGCAGGAATACTATTTAAATATAATTGAGAATTTTGATTAATTGTATTATTCGCTGTAATTGAATTGGAAGTTATCGCAATCTGAATTTCTCTGAATACTTCCGCAATTAATGTATTACATCTATAGGAAGAAACTTTTACTACAGTTACAAAAGCTCCTTGCGTAAAACTGGTAAAACTGATTCTTCCGGTAGACGGATTTAGAACTGCTGCAATGTTTAATGGATTTTGTGATGGTCCTGGTAATGGACTGCTATAGGAATATCCTGCTGTGAAAGGGTAATTACTTCCCGGATAGCCATTGTCCAAAGGTTGTCCCCAAGAATACACTAGTGAATCTAAATCCTGATCAAATGCAGCTTCATTATAACTAGTCTCACTACCAGCAGAAATTGCCATTGTTGGCGACTCTGCAAATTGTGGAGAATTATCATAACATGGATTTGTAGTTAAATTATTGGAAGGATACATTAAAGCTCTTAAAGTAAAATTACCTCCACCGCTGGTGCTGAGATTTATAATATTACCATTTCTGCAACAACTACTGTAATAGAAATACCATCCAGAGGATGGAGGGGTGCCAACAATAGTTGTAGGAGCAGATTCATAGATGAATTCCTCCACTGCATTCAAGTTGCCCATGGGATTCATACATGTAGGACAACCGATTCCTACTGGTGAAATATCTGTTTGTGATATTTTACTGCAAAATATTCCACTAATAAATCCAGGTGCATTGGTAACTAAAGTTATACTCTGGTCTCCAGGTATACCGTTGCAATCTCTGTATTCTTTTACTTGAAATACGAATTCTCCATTCCCATTGCAGGTCCAAGTTATTTGTCCTCCCATTAAATGGGATGCAAAGATTGATGTGTAACACGAACATATCAATATGCAAAATAATAGAATCGACTTTTTCAATGCATGTGAATTTAGTTGGTTAGTTGGGAAATGAATTATTGTAATACTATTCTCTTACTGTATTTAACGGTTGAATTATCCAAGAGAAGTATGAAATAAGTACCACGAGCAAATTCGCCAGTAAGTATTTTCTCAACTTTGCTATATGCGTTCAAGTTTTTTTCAAATACCATTCTCCCACTCAAATCCATGATTTGTAATTTCGAGATACTAGTACTTGAATTCCATTTTACATTTAAAAATTCAGATGCAGGATTTGGATAGACTTCAAATCCATTTTCACTGATTTCACCAATGCCTACGCCCGTTAATACAAGTGGATCAGATAATGTGCTACATGCACTAGCATTAGTAGTGTCTGTAGCTAAGCAAGTATACGTTCCCGAAACAGTAGGGGTATAAGTACTTCCGCTTGCTCCAGCAATGAGAACTCCATTTAATAACCATTCTAACTGATAACCCGTCAAAGGGCAAGTCAATACACCTACATTGACAAAGAAATTAGGTTTAGGGGGATTCGGATAGGCATTAACGTTATATATCGGTGATGTTGCATTGCACCCATCAATAGTACTTACTGTAAGACTATATGCACCAC
Source organism: Bacteroidia bacterium (assembly GCA_038320345.1). Taxonomy (GTDB): domain Bacteria; phylum Bacteroidota; class Bacteroidia; order AKYH767-A; family OLB10; genus JBBQED01. The sequence continues at coordinate 66,483 of JBBQED010000007.1, read as the reverse complement.
TTGTTAATATGGTTAATGAAGAGTCGTTTGCTCCTGCAATCAGCACATTACTTTCATACCATTGGTGCAGTATGGTGCCTGTGTTACTCAAGATTACACTATCTCCATCACAAAAATCAAGCGAACCGCTTGCCGTTACCACTGGAACAGCAGGAGTATCAAACACTACAACGGTGTCAATACTTGTGACTGGTGGAAGTATTGGATTGATAATGGTATAGGCTACAGAAAGGTAACCTGTAACTCCGGAAATTGAATCTAAAGCGTTACCAGAAGATCCATGTCCGGCAAAGCTGATCGTTCCCAATGCATCATCTGCACCAAAAGGAAATCCATCTTCATCCCAAACTTCTAAAGTATAGGTCTGATCGCCTAGTGAAACAAATCCGGTATTGAATGATTGTGGAGGATAAAGTGCATTTAATGCTGGTCTTGAATCGAAAATTGTAGTTCCGCTAGTATCTTTTACTAGAAAATATAGATCAGCATCATCAAGATTAAATAAATCTCCATAAGCATCAGGAATACTGTCAATATTAACTCCCGTTAGAAAATAATTATCGTCCGGAGGAGTAGAGGTTAAGCTAATGATATATGTTCCTCCCTGGGTGTAAATAACATTGGGTGGATTCTCAACCGTGCTTGTATCGCCATTTCCGAAATCCCAGAGATAATCAATTTGCCCAGGTGTGTTATTGGTAATTCCAACAGTAAGCGGACTACATCCTGAAGGATTGCTTAAAGTGAAATTTCCATTGCTGGAATTGCCTGGTTGAATAATAAGTGGTGCATCTAACGATAACGGTTGGTTGCCTAATAATTGAATATTGGCAATCAGATTAACAGTTATGGCATAAGTATCAGCAAGAAGGGGTGTCCCACTAAAATTGATACAACCGTATATGGAATTAGCAGGCGTATAGGTGCAGCTATTTCCCGGACTATTACATGCCCAGGTCATTCCAGGAGGTAATCCTACAATACTCACTACTTGAATTGTATTAACCGTAAACCCAAGGGTGTCTGTTAACATTACAAAAGTGATGTCTTCATTATAAGGTTGATTGGCAGTGCCGTCGGGTAATGTGTCTGGGTAAATGCCCGGTACTGTTTGTGTGCTATCAATGGTACATTGTGCAACTGTGTAAAGGCTAGTAAACAGGAAAAGGAAAATTAGTAAGTAACGATTTGAGTTCATAATCAGGTCAGGTTATCTTCCCCGAATGTACAACTATTAATTTAGTGAACTGAAAAAAAATTATTTTTCCATTAATAACATCGGTTTTCGCTGAGCTTTTCCGTTGATTAATAACTCATATTGATAAAGACCTGGTTCTAATCCTAACTCTTGGGCTGTAACTTTTTCAATATGCTTTCCAGCTGCGACAGACTCGTTGTTTAAAAGCAGTTTCACCATTCTTCCCGTTTGATCGTAGATTTTTAAAGTTACTATTGAAGATTTTCTGAGTTTGTAACAAATTGCTGTTTCATTATTGAAAGGATTGGGGTAGTTCTGTTCCAATGCCCCAGGTCCAGATTCTTGTTGATCAACTCCAAGTAAAGTAGTGTTTACCAATGCAGTCCAAACTGATAATGAGGTTCCATCGAGTCGCGTCCAAATGGGTCGTACTACATTATTGTGAGCTGTTACATTCGTGTAGTCCCCGAAAAAGACACCAGCATTTGGGGTAAAAGGTGTCTGACTGATTTTAAAATTTTGGAAGCTGGTACCTCCGTCTTTAGAAACTGCCATATACACATCGGTCTCACTAGAAGTGTAATTCCTTCGATCATAAAAAACGAAATAAAGGTATCCAGTAACTTGATCAATCGTCATCCACGTAAAAAACTGCTCTTTCGTTCCAGCATCATCATTAACCCGTATTGGATTGGTCCAAGTAGCACCACCATCTGTTGATTTTGCCAGCCAAATATCAGTATCAAAAGTTCCGTTTCGCTGATCTGACCAATTAATATAAATAGTACCATTATGCGGACCTCCGCTAAGATCACAAGCAGTAATAGGTAATCCATTTGCGCGGTAAATTCCAGGAATCGCAAAATCCCATCCACCGGGAATTGAACTTACAAAGATGTCGGATGGTAACCAAGTGAGTCCACCATCAAGTGATTTATCAAACATAAGTCCCTGAGGTCCTGCCCATGAAACATACACTTCACCATTTGGACCAACTGCAGGTACTGCTCCTTCATCGGTATCATCGGAATCAATACAATCACCGGCAACATCACTGATTCTTAAAGGAGTTGACCAAGTTGTTCCTTGATCTAAGGATTTGGAAAAAAGAATTACTGAACTATCCGTTTGGAGAGATGAACCATAGCTGTCAAATTGAGTCCATGTAGTATAAAGGATATTCGAATTTCGGTCAACTGCAACCCAATGTTTATCCTGAGCTTTAGTTCCATTCAATCCGGTATAAGTCCCATTAGTCCAAGTACCGCCAGGAGAATTTGTTTTCTGACAAACAATTCTATCGATCCAAGATCCAATGTTGGGATTAGAAAGATGGAAAAAGTAAAAATCTCCTAAGGTGTCAACGGCGATGCATGGATCTCCCCAAACTCCAAAAGTAGAAGATAGGGTTCCTTCATTCCACGTTGTGCCCGCATCTGTTGAATAATAGTAATTGGCAATATTAGAAGCTGCTACTAACTCATTGGTATTCTTAGGATTAATACAAATCGATGGTTCATTAGGGTCATTATTTGTGCTAATGAGGATATTGGTATGTTGGGCAGGTAATTGGTAACTCAGGAGTATCATTAAGACACTATAAATTTGGCTTTTCATTTTCATGATTTGGAATTTCAAATATACAGAGGGTATTGATGATTTTACGTAATTCTCGGGTACTTTTATGGAATGCTGACAAAGAAAAAATGCTCGGAAAATAGGATGTTGGAATTTGTTAGCACTGAGTGTTTGATTAACAATATCACCTTAAAAAGGGACTAATAGTCGGATTTAATTCATTTTTAGAGATCCTTGTTGAAAAGATATTTTCATTTTGGGAATCGAGTAAAATAAAGCCAAAAAAAACTCCATATATCTAATTATCAGAACTTTAAAATTTATCACCAGCAATATCGGCAGCGTCGAATCGGTCATTTTGACATGGATTTTAGAAATACTTCCGCTTGTTAACTGATTGTTTTAAAATATTTTCTACATCGGCTTGCTTTAATAAAAAGGAATTGTAACTTTGCGCTCCCTTTTTAGGGGATAGTGTATACCATTGAATTGACACCAGAATAAAGAAATCACTGCAAGAATGCCAACGATACAGCAGTTAGTGCGGATAGGCCGCGAGAAACTCATAGACAAGAGCAAATCACCAGCTCTAAAGTCATGCCCACAACGCAGGGGTGTTTGTACCCGTGTGTATACTACTACACCGAAAAAGCCTAATTCGGCTATGCGTAAAGTTGCCCGTGTGCGCCTTACAAATGGTTTCGAAGTAACAGCATATATTCCTGGTGAAGGACATAATTTGCAAGAACACTCGATTGTGATGATCCGTGGAGGAAGGGTTAAAGATCTTCCAGGAGTACGTTATCACATCATCCGTGGAGCGTTAGATACTTCAGGAGTTGATGGACGTAATCAACGTCGTTCTAAATACGGAACAAAACGTCCTAAACCAGGTGCTCCGGCAGCTGCAGCAGGAAAAGGTGCCAAGAAAAAATAAGTTAAGTAAGGCAACATAATTAAGTAATTATTTACCTACAGAGTTAATACCCCTCATGAGGAAGTCAAAACCGAAAAAGCGAATTCTTATCCCTGATCCTAAGTTTAGTGATCCATTGGTAACCCGTTTCGTAAATAATCTGATGTACCAAGGAAGAAAAGGTACTGGTTTCAAGATATTTTATGATGCATTGGATAAAGTGGAAGCACGTACTAAAGAAAGCGGACTAGAAACTTGGAGAACAGCATTGAATAACGTAATGCCTGCCGTAGAAGTTAAAAGTCGCCGTGTAGGTGGAGCAACTTTCCAAATCCCTTCAGAAGTTCGTCCTGATCGTCGTATTTCAGTTGGAATCAAATGGATGATCCTTTATGCCCGTAAACGCAACGAAAAAACAATGGCTGATAAATTAGCTGGAGAAATCGTTGCTGCTGCAAAAGGTGAAGGTGCTGCCGTGAAGAAGAAAGATGATACCCATCGTATGGCTGAAGCTAATAAAGCGTTCTCTCACTTCCGTGCTTAATTTTAGATATAAATTATACTAAGTAAATAAATACATCAAATGTCAGCCGACGTTAAAGATCTTAGATTCGTTCGTAATATTGGTATTGCCGCGCATATCGATGCAGGTAAAACTACTACTACTGAGCGTATTCTTTATTATACCGGTGTTAATCACAAAATCGGTGAAGTGCATGATGGTGCTGCTACCATGGATTGGATGGTACAAGAGCAGGAGCGTGGTATAACAATTACTTCAGCTGCTACTACTTGTTTTTGGAATTACCGTAATAACAATTACAAAATCAATATCATTGATACTCCAGGTCACGTGGATTTTACTGTTGAGGTAAATCGTTCATTGCGTGTTTTGGATGGTCTTGTGTTTCTTTTCTCTTCAGTGGATGGTGTAGAACCACAGTCTGAAACAAACTGGCGCTTAGCAAATAATTATAACGTTACTCGTGTTGGTTTCGTTAATAAAATGGATCGTGCTGGTGCTGACTTTTTAAATGTAGTTAAGCAGGTGCGTGAAGTATTAGGTGGAAATCCTATGCCATTGCAATTACCTATCGGTTCTGAAGATAGTTTTAAAGGGGTTGTTGATTTGATTAATAACCGTGGAATTATCTGGAATGATGCAGATCAAGGGATGACCTTTCAGGAAATTCCAATTCCAGAAGATATGGTCGAAGAAGCAAAGGAATGGCGCGAGAAATTGCTCGAAAACATTGCTGAATTCGATGATAAATTGATGGAGAAGTATTTCGAAGATCCTAACTCGATTTCTGAGAAGGAAATTCTTACCGCTCTTCGTGCTGCCTGTGTTGCGAATAAAGTTGTTCCTATGCTTTGCGGATCAGCCTTCAAAAACAAAGGTGTTCAAACAATGCTTGATTATGTGATGGAATTAATGCCATCACCTATGGATAAACCAAATATCATTGGAATTAATCCTGATACCGGGGAAGAAGTAACTCGTCACCCTAGTGTGAAGGAGCCTTTTACAGCGCTTGCTTTTAAAATTGCTACTGATCCTTTCGTTGGTCGTCTGGCATATTTCCGCTGCTATTCAGGTCGTCTTGATGCTGGTTCTTATATCTTAAATACGCGTTCTGGAAATAAAGAGCGTATCTCTCGTATTTTCCAGATGCATGCCAATAAACAAAATCAGATTCCTTTTATTGAAGCTGGTGATATTGGTGCAGCGGTAGGTTTTAAGGATATTAAAACTGGTGATACCATGTGTGCTGAAGATCATCCAATCGTTCTCGAAGCGATGAACTTCCCTGAGCCTGTAATCGGTTTAGCGATCGAGCCTAAAACTCAGGCCGATATGGACAAAATGGGAGTTGCATTAGGTAAACTTGCTGAAGAAGATCCAACTTTCCGTGTTAAATCTGATGAAGAGTCAGGTCAAACTGTGATCAGTGGAATGGGTGAGTTGCACCTTGAAATTATCGTCGATCGTTTGAGACGTGAATTTAAAGTGGAAGTAAACCAAGGTGCTCCACAAGTTAACTTTAAAGAAGCTATTAACGGTACAGTTGAACACCGTGAAGTATATAAAAAGCAAACAGGTGGTCGCGGTAAATTTGCCGATATCAAGTTTGTTGTTTCTCCAACAGATGCAGATTTTGAAGTAACTGACAAAAATGGTGGTCTTCAGTTTGTAAATGAAATTTCAGGTGGAAATATTCCTCGTGAATTTATTCCTGCTGTAGAAAAAGGATTTAAATCAGCAATGATTAATGGTGTGTTGGCAGGTTTCCCAATGCAGACATTGAAAATTCGTTTGATTGATGGTTCTTATCATAACGTCGATTCCGATTCTTTATCCTTCGAAATCTGTGCTAAAACAGCTTTCCGTGAATCACTTCCTAAAGCGAAGCCAATTATTCTCGAGCCGATTATGAAGCTTGAAGTACTTACGCCAGAGCAAAATATGGGTGATGTAGTGGGTGACTTGAACCGTCGCCGTGGTATGATGGAAGGAATGGATTCCCGTGCTGGTGTGCAAGTGGTTAAAGCTAAAGTTCCACTTTCTGAAATGTTTGGTTATGTAACAGTGTTGCGTACAATTACTTCAGGACGTGCATCTTCAACTATGGAATTCTCTCACTATGCTGAAACTCCTAAGTCTATCGCTGATGAAGTGGTGGCTAAGTCAAAAGGGAAATCAGTAGAGAAAGTTTAAACTGAGATAGTATTAGTTATTTATAGTATTCCTTATCAGAAACATCGTTCTTTAAGAATATGAGCCAGAGAATCAGAATTAAACTCAAGTCGTACGATTACAACCTCGTTGATAAGTCGGCTGAGAAAATTGTTAAGACCGTGAAGCCGACAGGCGCTATAGTTAATGGACCTATTCCATTGCCTACAGAGAAGAAAATTTACACGGTATTGCGTTCTCCTCACGTAAATAAAAAAGCGCGTGAGCAGTTTCAGTTGTGTTCTTACAAACGTCTTCTGGATATTTATAGTTCAACAGCAAAAACAGTTGACGCGTTGATGAAGCTTGAACTTCCAAGCGGAGTAGAAGTTGAAATCAAAGTTTAGTTAGTACTCCGCGGCTCGCCGCAATCGTTCTTTAACATATTATCGATCAGGTAATACAATCATAGAGTCAGAATATTCGACTCTCATTATAAACATTAAGTCCAAAACAACTAAACAATTAGTTAAGATGGCAGGTATCATCGGAAAAAAGATCGGCATGACAAGTATCTTCGATGCAGAAGGGAATAATATCCCCTGCACCGTAGTAGAGGCCGGACCATGTGTTGTAACACAGGTTAAAACTGTCGAAAATGACGGCTATTATGCTGTTCAGCTCTCTTACGGAGAGAAAAAAGAGAAGAATACCACAGCACCTTTGCTGGGTCACTTCAAGAAATCTGGCACAACGCCTAAGCGCAAGCTCATGGAGTTTAACAACTTCGAGCAAGAATACGCTGCAGGTGATGTTGTGAAGTGTGATATTTTTCAGGAAGGTGATTTTTGTGAAGTGGTAGGTACTTCTAAAGGAAAAGGTTTCCAAGGTGTAATCAAACGTCACAATTTTGGTGGAGTAGGTGGTACTACGCACGGTCAACATGATCGTCTGCGTGCACCAGGTTCATTAGGTGCGTCATCTTGGCCTTCCCGCGTAATGAAAGGCATGAGAATGGCCGGACATCAAGGTAATGTACGTGTGAAGCAAAGCAATCTTCAAATTGTAAAAGTTTTGTCGGAACAGAATCTTCTCCTTATCAAAGGTGCGATTCCTGGTCACAAAGGTTCTTACGTAACGGTATTGAAATAATCATGGAAGTATCTATCTATAACATAGCAGGCAAAGAAACTGGTCGTAAGATTAGCCTGAATAGCAGTGTCTTTGGTATCGAACCCAACGATCACGCGATGTACCTCGACGTAAAACAGTATCACGCTAATCAACGTCAAGGAACACATAAATCTAAAGAACGTAACGAAGTTCATGGTACTACCAAGAAATTGAAACGTCAAAAAGGTACTGGTGGAGCGCGTGCAGGATCAATGAAATCACCACTCTTCGTAGGAGGAGGACGTGTTTTCGGACCACGACCACGCGACTATTCCTTCAGCTTGAATAAAAAATTGAAGCGTCTGGCTCGTATTTCAGCGCTTACTTATAAAGCAAAAGGGAACAATATTTTGGTTTTGGAAGATCTGAATTTCGATCAGCCAAAAACTAAACAAATGTTGGATTTGGTGAAAAACCTTTCAATATCAGATAAAAAAACGTTAATTGTTCTGGCTCAATCGAATAAAAACGTATATTTGTCGTCCCGAAATTTGGAGCGTAACAAGGTTGTAACAGCCTCTGATTTAAATACTTACGATATTCTTAATGCGCAGAACCTGATTGTTACAGAGAGTTCACTGCCGATAATCGAAAGTACATTGCTCAAATAATACCCAACTCGGCAATTAATTTTTCCGGATTAACGGAAGGCTTAAAGCCAGGGTTGTCAGTCTAAATTAATTAAGTGCATTGGCACGATAAACCAATAGAATAATAGGAAAATGGAGATCCTGAAGAAGCCGGTCGTAACTGAAAAGATGAACCGGATCACCGAAAAACAGCCGAGATACGGTTTTATTGTTGCGATTCGCGCCAATAAAATTGAAATCAAGAAAGCTGTTGAAGAGATGTACGGAGTGAACGTTGAATCTGTGAATACCATGATTTATCGTGGAAAAAGCAAAAGCCGTTCTACTAAAACTGGATTTGTAACTGGAAATCGTCCACATTACAAAAAGGCCGTAGTTACTCTGAAACAAGGCGAAATCATTGACTTCTTCGCAAATATTTAATCCACAGTAGACTGAACAATGGGAACTAAGAAAATACGTCCGATTACACCCGGACAACGCCATTTGGTCCGCAATGATTATGCGGAGCTTACTGCAAGTGAACCACAGAAATCCTTGGTAGTTGCATTAAAAAGAAGCGGAGGTCGTAATAATTCTGGTAAAATGACAATGCGCTACATGGGCGGTGGTCATCGTAAACTGTATCGAATTATTGATTTTAAGCGCGACAAAACAGACGTACCAGGAGAGGTAATGACGATTGAGTATGATCCGAACCGTACCTGCTTTATTGCGTTGATTAATTATAAAGACGGAGAGAAAAGATATATCATTTCTCCTAATGGGCTAAAAGTAGGTCAGACTATCGTTTCAGGAGAAAATTCTGCTCCGGAGTTAGGGAACTCACTTCCATTAAAGAATATCCCTTTAGGAACAATAGTTCACAATATTGAACTGCGTCCAGGTCAGGGTGGTAAAATTGCTCGTAGCGCAGGTGCTTACGGTCAGCTTGCAGCCCGCGAAGGAAAATATGCAGTGATTAAAATGCCTTCCGGCGAAACACGTATGATTCTCGTGAATTGTATGGCAACAGTTGGAACAGCATCCAATGCAGATCATAATAAGGTAAGTGCCGGTAAAGCAGGTCGTAACCGTTGGATTGGCCGTCGCCCACGTGTTCGTGGTGTTGCGATGAATCCTGTAGATCACCCGATGGGTGGAGGTGAAGGACGTGCATCTGGAGGACATCCAAGATCACGTAAAGGATTGCTGGCTAAAGGCTACAAGACACGTAAAAAGAATAGTTCGACCAATAAGTACATTATTGAACGTCGCAAGAAATAATTTCATTAACGACCCTGAAGAATAAATCACATGAGCCGTTCGCTTAAAAAAGGTCCTTATATCGACTTCAAACTGGAGCAAAAAGTGTTTCAGATGAATGAAGGTCGCAAAAAGGCTGTGATCAAGACATGGTCACGCAGATCAATGATTTCTCCTGAATTTGTGAATAACACATTCGCAGTTCATAATGGAAACAAATTCATTCCTGTATACGTGACAGAAAACATGGTAGGACACAAATTGGGAGAATTCGCACCCACCCGTACTTTCCGTGGTCACTCAGGAAATAAAGACAAAGGTTCGAAATAATTATGGGAGCCAGAAAACGTACCGCAGCAGAAGCGCGCAAGGCTGAACTGAAACAGATCGCCGTTGCAAAAATGAATGAGTGCCCAACCTCACCGCGAAAAATGCGTTTGGTGGCAGATATGATCCGCGGAAAACGTGTGGATCACGCCTTAGCCATGCTCCGTTTTAGCACGAAAGAAGCCTCAGGCCGCCTCGAAAAACTCTTGTTGTCCGCTTTGGCGAACTGGCAAGCGAAAAACGAAGGTCAGCGGATCGAAGACCAAGAACTGGTAGTTCGTGAAGTACATGTGGATGGTGGTAGAATGCTGAAACGCCTTCGCCCTGCACCACAAGGTCGTGGATACCGCATTCGTAAACGTTCAAATCACGTGACGATGATTGTAGATACCAAGCCTGAAAAGCCTGCAAAAAAAGTAAAAACCGAAACCAATACAGCTAACTAACGAGTAATGGGACAAAAAGCACATCCGATTGGTAATCGCTTAGGAATTATCCGTGGCTGGGATTCAAACTGGTACGGTGGTAAAAACTACGCCGATAAGCTGGTTGAAGACGAAAAAATCCGCGAATACCTTCTCGCTCGTCTTGCGAAAGGTGGAGTATCACGCATCGTGATTGAGCGTACTTTGAAATTGATCACAGTTACTATTCATACTGCACGTCCAGGTATCGTTATCGGGAAAGGTGGGGCTGAAGTAGATAAACTCAAAGAAGAGATTAAAAAACTGACACGTAAAGACGTTCAGATTAACATATACGAAATTAAACGTCCGGAACTTGACGCTCAACTTGTAGCAGACGGCATCGCTCGTCAGCTCGAAGCAAGGATCTCTTTCCGTCGTGCAATGAAACAGTCAGTAGCTTCTACCATGCGTATGGGTGCTGAAGGAATCAAAACACTTTGCAGTGGACGTTTGGGTGGAGCTGAAATCGCACGTTCAGAGCAGTATAAAGATGGACGCGTTCCATTGCATACTTTCCGTGCCGATATCGATTACGCCCTAGCAGAAGCTCACACTACTTACGGAATCATCGGAGTAAAAGTATGGATCTGCAAAGGAGAAATCTACGGAAAACGTGACCTGTCACCGAATGTTGGTAGCAGCACTGCTACAAGCACCGGAGGGAACGCACCAAGAAGTGGAGGAGGCCGTGAAAGAGGAGATCGCCCTGATCGCGGAGATCGTTCCAAAGATCGTGGTGGGAACCGTGGTGGAAACCGTGGACCTAAGAAATAAACATCAACGGACATTAGTCAATTAGTCATCAGCAAGCAGATAAAACTGCAAAGCAAATTAGCTCAGAAGAGTCATGTTACAGCCGAAAAAGACCAAGTTCCGGAAACAACATAAAATGGTTCCAAGCGGAACCGCTACCCGCGGTACCAGTTTAGCCTTTGGATCATTCGGAATAAAATCCCTGGAGACCTGTTGGATCACCTCACGTCAGCTGGAAGCAGCCCGTGTTGCAGTAACCCGCTTCATGAAACGTGAAGGACAGATCTGGATCCGTGTATTCCCTGATAAACCGATTACTCGTAAGCCTTTAGAGGTAAGGATGGGTAAAGGAAAAGGAGCACCTGAATTCTGGGTTGCTACTGTGAAACCAGGAACAGTGATCTTCGAAGCAGAAGGAGTTCCAATGGATGTTGCTAAAGAAGCACTCCGATTAGCCGCACAAAAATTACCGGTAACAACCCGTTTCGTGGTTAGACCCGATTACGAAGCATAAATAGTACAAAGAACATCGTCATGAAACAGTCCATTGTAAAGGACCTGACAACGGATGAAGTCCGCGAAAAAATCAGGGATGAACGCACAAGTTACGTTAAAATGAAAATGGCGAACGCTGTGTCCCCGATTGAGAACCCGATGAAGCTTCGCTCCAGTCGCAGATTAATCGCACGTCTGGAAACAGAACTTCAGAAAAGATTGACAGAACAACAACCAGCTGCCGAAAAATAACCATGGAACAAACGGAAGAAAGAGCGCTTCGCAAGGAACGTATCGGAGTTGTAACGAGTACGAAAATGGATAAATCCGTTACCGTATCCGTTGAACGCCGCGAGAAACACCCGAAATACGGAAAGTTCATCAAGAAGACCAAAAGATTTATGGCTCATGATGAGAAGAACGAGTGCGGTGTTGGAGATACCGTTCGCATCATGGAAACCCGCCCTATGAGCAAACTCAAGCGCTGGCGGATGGTTCAGATCATTGAGAAAGCAAAATAAAATGGTATTATCATATTTTCATCAAACTGATGAAAATGATAAACAACCTGTAAACGGACTGATAATATGATACAGCAAGAGTCGCGGCTCATCGTAGCCGATAACAGTGGTGCCAAAGAGGTGCTCTGTATCCGCGTGCTGGGCGGCACAGGAAAGCGTTATGCTTCCCTCGGCGATAAAATCGTCGTTACCGTGAAAAATGCCCTGCCTTCGGGTAACGTTAAGAAAGGCACCGTGTCAAAAGCGGTAGTGGTTCGCGTGAGTAAAGAAGTCCGCAGAAATGATGGCTCTTACATCCGCTTCGACGATAACGCGGTAGTGCTCCTTAATAACCAGGATGAAATGCGTGGCACCCGTATCTTCGGGCCGGTGGCACGTGAACTTCGTGAGAAGCAATTTATGAAGATAGTATCGTTAGCCCCGGAGGTGCTCTGAGAATGGAACGTAAATACAACAAACAACCTAAGCTTCACATCCGCAAAGGTGACCTTGTAAAGGTAATCAGCGGAGACTCTAAAGGTCAACAGGGAAAAGTATTGGAAGTAATTCCTGCTACCCGTATGGCTGTCGTAGAGAAAGTGAATATGGTGTCTAAGCACACCAAACCTAATGCTCAAAATACACAGGGCGGAATCGTTAAGCAAGAAGCTCCGGTTCGCTTGTCAAAACTGATGTTGGTGGATCCAAAATCTGGAAAACCAACCCGTACCGGTCGTAAATTGGTAGATGGTAAATTAGTAAGATATGCTAAAAAATCTGGGGAGGTAATTAAATTATGAGTTACGAACCACGTCTGAAATCGAAATATCACGCTGATATCATTAAGAACCTGCGCGATAAATTTCAATACAAAAGTGTGATGCAGGTGCCACGCCTAACTAAAATCTGTATTAATCAGGGATTAGGGGATGCAGTGGCTGATAAAAAACTGATCGAGTACGCGGTAAACGAAATGTCTACCATCACAGGTCAAAAGGCTGTATCTACAAAATCAAAGAAGGATATCTCAAACTTCAAACTCCGTGCAGGAGTTCCTATCGGTGTACGTGTGACACTTCGTGGAGAGCGTATGTACGAATTCCTTGATCGTTTGATCTCTGTTTCACTTCCTCGTATCCGCGACTTCCGTGGAGTAAACGACAAAGGTTTCGATGGAAGAGGAAATTATACATTAGGTGTTACCGAACAAATCATTTTCCCTGAAATCGATATCGATAAAGTGAATAAGATCCAAGGTATGGATATCACCTTCGTGACTACCGCAACCAAAGACAGTGAAGCAATGGAATTGCTCAAAGAATTTGGAATTCCATTCAAGAACCAGAATAAATAATCCTTTCGACGATGTCAAAAGAATCCATCAAAGCACGTGAACGCAAACGTATCCGCGCAGTTGAAAAATATGCTGATAAGCGTGCTGCCCTGAAAGAGGCGAATGATTATGAAGCATTGCAAAAGTTACCTCGTAATGCAAGTCCTTGCAGAGTGCGTAACCGTTGTAAACTTACTGGCCGCCCTCGTGGTTATATGCGCCAGTTTGGAATCTCAAGGGTGATGTTCCGTAAACTTGCCCTCGAAGGAAAAATTGCCGGTGTAACGAAAGCAAGCTGGTAAAATAATAACAAAGAAGAATTTAATTCAAGATTGAATACAATCGCCCATGTTTACTGATCCTATAGCTGATTACCTTACCCGAATCCGCAATGCGGCAAAGGCTAATCACCGTATTGTTGAAGTGCCAGCATCTAACCTTAAGCGTGAGATGACTAAAATCCTCTTCGACAAGGGCTATATTGCCAACTACAAATTTGAAGATTCTGATAACAAGCAGGGTCTCATCAAAATCGCCCTGAAATACAATCCGGTTACAAAAATGTCTGCCATTACCACTATTCGCAGAGTTAGTAAACCAGGTCTTCGCAAGTATGTGAAAGCTGATCGTTTACCACGTGTTATTAATGGTTTAGGTATTGCAATTGTTTCCACTTCAGCAGGACTGATGACCGACAAAGAAGCTCGTAGGCTGAAAGTTGGTGGTGAAGTTATCTGTTATGTATATTAATCTTTAACAAGAGAACTGAAAATGTCACGCGTAGGAAAACTTCCAATCTCGGTACCAGGTGGAGTCCAGGTATCTGTGAACGGCACTGAAGTGTCTGTTAAAGGTCCGAAAGGAACCCTTACTCAAAAGGTTGATGATGGTATCAAAGTTCTTGTAGACGGAAGCCAGATTACACTGGAACGTGCTACTGAACAGAAACGTCATCGCGCCATGCATGGTTTATACCGTGCGCTTATCAATAACATGATAATTGGTGTATCAACAGGTTATAAAATTGAACAGGAACTCGTTGGGGTAGGTTACCGTGCTTCTAATACTGGCAATATGCTGGATATGGTACTGGGTTATTCTCACCACGTTATTTTCGAACTTCCTGCTGAGATAAAAGTTGCGACTCGTCAGGATAAAGGTCAAAATCCGATCATTACTTTAGAGAGTTTCGATAAACAATTGTTAGGTCAGGTGGCAGCAAAGATTCGTTCATTGCGTAAGCCAGAACCATACAAAGGAAAAGGTATCAAGTTCGTAGGAGAAACTCTCCGCAGAAAAGCAGGTAAATCAGCTGCCAAGAAATAATTTCAGTAATCATTAAAGTGGTTTTTAACCATGCAAGATAAAAAACTCACACGCCGGATTAAAATCCGTGCCCGCATCAGGAAAGCCTTAAACGGTACACCAGAATGCCCTCGTCTGTCGGTTTTCCGCAGCAACAAGGAAATTTATGCTCAAGTGATTGATGACCTTCAAGGTCATACCATAGTAGCTGCTTCTTCCCGTGAAAAAGGAATTGCGAAAGCAAATAAAGTAGAGCAAGCTATGATGGTTGGTAAAATCGTTGCCGAAAAAGCAAAAGCAGCTGGAGTTGAAAAAGTGATTTTTGATCGTGGAGGATTTCTCTACCATGGTCGTGTAAAAGCTCTGGCCGATGGAGCTCGTGAAGCCGGCCTTAAATTCTAATACCTGAACCGACAGACACTATATTAACAATGATTCAGAACAGCAAACGCGTAAAATCAACAGAAGCTGAACTCCACGATAAGCTGGTGGCAGTGAACCGCGTAACTAAAGTGACGAAAGGTGGACGTGCCTTCGGATTCGCAGCTATCGTAGTGGTAGGTGATGAACAAGGTGTGGTTGGTCATGGTCTTGGGAAAGCAAAGGAAGTAAGCGATGCTGTTACCAAAGCAATTGATGATGCCAAGAAAAATCTAGTTCGTGTGCCGATTTACAGAGGTACTGTACCACATGAACAGGATGGTAAATTTGGTGGTGCACGTGTGTTCCTCAAGCCTGCCGCTCCTGGAACTGGAGTTATCGCCGGTGGTGCGATGCGTTCTGTACTGGAGAGTGTTGGTGTAACTGACGTTCTGGCTAAATCTAAAGGATCTTCAAATCCTCACAATGTGGTGAAAGCTACTATCGATGCGCTGCTAAAAATGCGTGACCCGCATGCTGTTGCAGCTCAACGTGGAGTGGATATCTCAAAAGTGTTTAATGGATAATATTTCACCAGTTCAAGCAAGCAATACTGCAATGGCAAATCTGATCATTACACAAATAAAAAGCGGAATTAACCGCCCACTAAACCAGAAACGTACTCTGGTTGCATTGGGTCTACGTATCAATAAAACCGTTGAACACACAGCTACTCCACAAATTCGTGGAATGGTTGCTAAAGTGAGTCACCTGGTAACAGTAGTAGAGAAGTAATTATATAACTAACCGGGAAACAAAGCAGTTTCATTATGGAATTGAATAATCTTAAGCCCGCTAGCGGGTCTGTTAAAAAAGATAAACGCATTGGTCGCGGAACCGGATCTGGTCGTGGTGGTACATCCACGCGCGGTCATAAAGGTGCCGGTTCACGGAGCGGAAATAGTCGTAAGATTGGTTTTGAAGGTGGACAAATGCCGCTTCAACGTCGTCTTCCTAAATTCGGTTTTACGAATATCAATCGTAAGGAATTTGCCGGAATCAATATCGACGTTCTTCAGAAAATTGCTGAAGATCACAAGATCACAGATTTCGATCAATCCGTTTTTGTTGAAAGAGGCCTCGCTTCTAAAAACGAAATGGTGAAAATCCTTGGACGTGGAGAACTGAAAGTGAAAATCAATGTTAAAGCGCATGCTTTTTCATCTACAGCAAAAGAATTGATCGAAAAATTGGGTGGTACAGTTACAACCCTATAATCGCATATGAAGAACTTCTTACAGACGCTTCGAAACATTTTCAAAATTGACGACCTAAGAATTAGGATCGTGAATACGTTAATGTTCCTGTTGATCTACAGGCTTGCTGCTCACGTGGTACTGCCAGGGATTGATCCTACCCAACTAGGCGGTTTGAAAAACCAAACTAGTGGTGGTATTATGGGACTGTTAGACATGTTTGCAGGTGGAGCCTTCTCCCAAGCATCCATTGTTGCTCTCGGTATTATGCCTTACATCAGCGCATCTATCGTTGTTCAGTTGTTAGGTATAGCTGTTCCTTATTTCCAGAAATTACAGAAAGAAGGTGAAAGCGGTCGTAAGAAACTAAATCAGTTTACACGTATCCTTACCGTAATCGTAGTTGTTTTCCAAGCTCCTGGTTATCTAATTAACTTGCGTGCACAGGCTCCAGGCGCTATTCTGGCTTATGCTGAAAATAGCCCGATCTCTCCTGCTTTCTTCATGGTTAGTGCAACATTGATCATTATTGCGGGTACACTCTTTATCATGTGGCTCGGAGAAAGAATCACTGAAAAAGGAATCGGAAATGGTATTTCTCTCATCATTATGACCGGAATTCTTGCCCGTTTGCCTTTCGCTCTTCGTGATGAATTCTTATCTCGTTTGAATGAAGGTGGAGGTCTAGTGCTATTCTTAGTGGAAATGGTAGCTTTATTCTTTGTTGTGGTAGCAGTGATTCTTTTGGTGCAAGGAACACGGAAAATTCCGGTTCAGTTTGCTAAGAAGATTGTTGGAAACAAACAGTATGGTGGTCAACGTCAATATATCCCTTTGAAAGTAAATGCTGCAGGTGTAATGCCGATTGTGTTTGCTCAAGCAATCATGTTTATTCCGGCTTACGTTGCTCAATTCTTCCCTGAATCTGCTTCATGGCAGGGCTTCGCTTCAGCTATTACGGATTTTCATTCTCCACTTTACAATATCGTATTTGCAACACTAATTATTCTCTTCACTTATTTCTATACAGCGATTGCGGTGAACCCGAATCAAATGGCAGATGATATGAAGAAGAATGGTGGATTTATCCCAGGAGTAAAACCAGGACGTAAAACTGCAGAGTTCATTGATGATGTGATGTCAAAAATCACGCTTCCAGGCTCTTTCTTCCTCGCATTTGTGGCAATCATGCCCACTTTTGCTAAAATAGCAGGTGTAAACACTAACTTTGCACAGTTCTTTGGTGGTACTTCACTACTGATTGTAGTAGGTGTAGTGCTCGATACATTACAGCAAATTGAAAGTCACTTACTTATGCGTCATTACGATGGTCTGATGAAAACCGGACGAATCAAAGGACGTGCATCTGTGGGTGCAGCAGTATAATACATGAGTAAATTCCAGCGATGAGTAGCGGAACAATTGCGTTAAAAACGCTGGATGAAATTGAAATATTAAGAAAGAGTTCTTTACTTGTTGGCAAGACCTTAGCTGAAGTTGCACGTCATCTGAAGCCGGGTATAAAAACCTCAGAGTTGGACCGGATAGCGGAAGAGTTTCTTCGTGATCATGGAGCAACGCCATCCTTCAAAGGATACCATGGATACAAGCATACGCTTTGTATTTCTGTAAATGAGGAAATAGTACACGGAATTCCTGGAAGTCGGGAAATTAAAGATGGTGATGTGGTATCTATCGACTGTGGTGCCTATATGAATGGCTTTCACGGAGATTCAGCGTATACATTTCCTATTGGAGAGGTAAACGAAGAAATCCTGAAGTTGTTACGGGTTACCAAAACGAGTTTATATCTTGGAATTGCGAAAGCAATGCCGGGAGCGAGGATAGGAGATGTGAGTGCTGCGGTTCAAGATTATGCCGAAACCAATGGTTACGGAGTAGTTCGGGAATTAGTAGGACACGGAGTAGGGCGTCATCTGCATGAAAAACCAGAAGTTCCGAATTATGGAAAGAAAGGTTCAGGACCCGTACTTAAATCTGGAATGACACTCGCTATTGAACCGATGGTTAACATGGGAACACGTCACGTGAAACAATTGAATGACGGATGGACAGTGATCACTAATGATCATAAGCCTTCGGCACACTTCGAACACACCATCGCTGTAACGGCAGGTGCACCTGACATTCTTAGTTCCTTCAGTGAAATTGAACTTGCAATAAGTACTAATCAAAATATAACTGAGATCATCGAAACGCTGATCTGATCTATGTCAAAACAATCTGCAATCGAGCAGGACGGCACCATCACCGAGGCTCTCTCCAATGCAACTTTCCGAGTTGAACTGGAAAATGGTCACGAGATTATCGCCCATATATCCGGCAAGATGAGGATGAATTATATTAAAATTCTTCCGGGTGACCGGGTTAAGGTGGAAATGTCCCCTTATGATCTGTCAAAAGGAAGAATTACGTACCGATACAAATAATCACAGTTCCGCACAAACGGAATAATTCTTATAAAAAATGAAAGTACGCCCATCTCTTAAAAAGCGCAGCGCGGAATGTAAAATCGTTCGCCGTAAAGGTCGCCTTTATGTGATCAACAAAAAGAATCCACGCTTTAAAATGCGTCAGGGTTAATCCGCTGTTAAATATCTATTAAAAATTTAAGCTATAATATCTAATTAATGGCTCGTATATCAGGTATTGATTTACCAAAAAATAAAAGAGGTGAGATCGGTCTTACCTACATCTTCGGAATCGGACGTGCTACGGCGCAGAAAATTTTGAGAGATAACAACATTGATCTGAACAAAAAAGTTCAGGATTGGAACGATGATGAGCTTACTGCTATCCGTACTACTATCAACGATAGTATCAAGGTAGAAGGTGCTCTGCGCTCTGAAACTCAGCTCAATATCAAACGTCTGATGGACATCGGTTGCTACCGTGGTATCCGTCATCGTGTGGGTCTTCCTGTTCGTGGTCAGCGTACAAAAAATAATACACGTACCCGAAAAGGTAAGCGTAAAACAGTTGCCAATAAGAAAAAGGTAACTAAATAATAGATCATATTTATCTTACTCATACCCATTCCAAACAATGGCTAAACAGACGAAAGCCGTCAAGAAAAAAGTAGTTAAAGTGGAAGCCATAGGTGAGGCACACATTAACGCTACTTTCAACAACATCATTATCAGTCTTACGAACATGAGTGGTCAGGTTATTTCCTGGGCATCTGCAGGTAAGATGGGTTTCAAAGGTTCTAAAAAGAATACACCGTACGCCGCACAAACTGCAGCTGCCGATTGTTCTAAAGTCGCTTACGACATGGGCCTTCGTAAAGTAAAGGTGTTCGTGAAAGGACCAGGATCTGGTCGTGAATCAGCAATCCGAACCATTCACGGATCTGGAATTGAAGTCACCGAAATCATGGATATCACTCCAATTCCTCATAACGGTTGTCGTCCTCCGAAAAAGAGAAGGATCTGATTTTTTAAAATCAGTTCAATTCAATTATTATTCATAAAAGCGTATCTAATTAACAATGGCAAGATATATAGGCCCCAAATCAAGGATCTCCCGCAAATTCCGCGAGCCGATCTTTGGTCCAGACAAAAATTTTGAAAAGCGTAACTATCCTCCGGGACAACATGGTAACAATAAGAAACGTACCAAGCAATCGGAATACGCAGTTCAGCTGATGGAAAAGCAAAAGGTGAAGTACATGTACGGAATCCTTGAGCGCCAGTTTGCTAAGATCTTCGATCGCGCATCACGTATGCAAGGAATCACAGGGGAAAACCTTTTGAAACTGATTGAATCAAGGCTGGATAATGTGGTTTACCGTATGGGAATCGCACCAACCCGTTCCGCTGCTCGTCAGCTGGTTAGTCACCGTCACGTTACCGTGAATGGAAAAGTAGTAAACATTGCTTCATACACCCTGCGTTCAGGTGATGTAGTTGCAGTTCGCGAAAAATCCAAGTCACTGGAAGCGATCTCTACAGCAATAGCTTCCCGTTCTGGAAAGTATGGCTGGATAGAGTGGGATGGAACTAAAATGACCGGTAAATTCCTTAATCCTCCGGCTCGTGAAGAACTCACGGAAAACATCAAAGAACAACTGATTGTCGAATTGTACTCTAAGTAATCTTTGAGTATCACCGCTCTTCGGAATGAAGAGGTTCACGGAAAAGAACAAACAGGTTTAACATTAACTACAAAACTAAAAAGCACACATGGCAATATTGGCTTTTCAACGACCGGACAAAGTGATCATGAATCACGCGACCGAAACCTTCGGGCAATTTGAATTTCGCCCGTTGGAGCCGGGGTATGGTATTACTGTTGGGAATGCACTGCGCAGAATTCTGCTCAGCTCACTCGAAGGATATGCTATCACTTCAGTAAAAATTGCTGGCGTTGATCACGAATTCTCTACTATCAAGGGAGTTGTTGAAGATATGACTGAGATCATTCTAAATCTCAAACAAGTACGATTCAAACGTCAGATTGAAGGTACAGATTCTGAAAAACTGCATGTTACCATTAACGGTAAAGAGACCTTTACGGCTGGCGACATCGCTAAACATACAACAGCTTTCCAAGTCCTGAATCCGGATTTCGTTATCTGCAATATGGAGACTTCTGTAAAAATTCAGATGGATGTTACGATTGAAAAAGGTCGTGGTTATGTACCCTCTGAAGAGAATCGTACTGCAACTGCACCTATCGGAACAATTTTCTTGGATGCTATTTACACTCCCATTAGAAATGTAAAATACTTCATTGAAAATTATCGTGTAGAACAGAAAACCGATTACGAAAAACTCGTTATCGAAATCACTTCTGATGGTTCTATTCACCCGAAAGAAGCTCTTAAAGAGGCGGCAGAAATTCTGATTCACCACTTTATGCTGTTTTCAGATGAGAAGATCACTCTTGAAACCAAACCTAAGCAACCTGCTGAAGAATTGGATGAAGCTACACTTCATATGCGTCAGTTGCTGAAAACCAAATTGGTGGATATGGATCTCAGCGTTCGCGCACTGAACTGCCTCAAAGCAGCAGACGTAGAAACGTTAGGTGATCTGGTAAGTTACACTAAAGCTGACCTCTTAAAGTTCCGCAACTTTGGTAAGAAATCACTTACTGAACTAGAAGAACTTGTACGTAGCAAAAACCTTACTTTCGGTATGAATGTATCGAAGTATATGCTTGATAAAGATTAAAAGAAAAGGAAACTCATCTCCTTTAGTCAATACCCCTAATTCGAAAACTCCTCAGTAATAAGCATCAAACATGCGTCACGGTAAGAAAAATAATCACCTCGGTCGTAAAGAAGGGCATCGCTATGCGCTCCTAAGCAATCTGGCCGTATCCTTAATTACACACAAGCGTATCTTCACTACGGTTGCTAAAGCGAAAGCTTTGCGCGTTTTTGTTGAGCCAATCATCACACGTTCTAAAGATGATTCAACCCATTCCCGTCGTACAGTGTTCGCTACGCTTCAGAATAAAGAAGCAGTTGCTGAACTCTTCCGTGATGTAGCTGTGAAAGTTGCTGATCGTCCGGGTGGCTATACTCGAATCATTAAAGTAGGTAACCGTCCTGGTGATGCTGCTGAAATGTGTATGATCGAACTGGTGGATTTCAATGAAAACCTCCAGAAAGAAACAGGTAAAAAGGCAGCTAAAACTACTCGTCGTAGTCGTGGTGCTAAAAAAGTTGCTCCAAAAACTGATGCTACAGACTCAGGTTCAGAAGAAGCATAATCAAGATTATTATAATAAAGTAAGGGCCGGTTTTTACCGGCCTTTTTTTATGGGTTAACTTTTTAAGCCAGGACTAATATTCACTCCTCAACATCATTTTTCTTTATTTATCCGTTTATAAATCAAAACTGAAATTGGTAAAAGAATAATGATAAAAGAGTGGATGAAAAATAGATTTGGATCTGTAATCAAATGATTTGAAATCAAAACTAGGATGATCACTATTGAAAAACTGATCAAGGAAAATCTACGTTCTTTATGACGTTTAATATGTTTAGTGATATCTAAATTGTTTCTAAGTTCTGGTCGTTTAAAGAGAATATAGTGTTCAATGACTACCAGCATGGCAATGCAACAAATAATTACCATCATGTAGATCAAGACGGGAAGAAGCACATTTTTCGGGCCCCTCGAAACCACCATACTAGTGAAAGGAAATAACCCAATTAAGAATAAAAGTCCCAAGTTCCGGATGACTAATCCTTTATCATATGATTTTAACAAATTGTAAAGTTTCAGATGTTGGTACCAAATAACCCCAACAAAGCTGAAACTAACGCAGTATGCAAGAATAGTTGGTAAAACATGTAGGAGGGCCTCATTCAGTTTTTCGGGAGTCATCCGACCTTCTGTTTCGGGTAAGCGAATTTCAATAGCCATCAGGGTAATCACGATTGCAAAAACGGCATCGCTAAAAAGGATGATCCGCTCTAACGCAAATTCTTTATGAATATCCTTTTTTATTTCTTCCTTCAGATTGTCATCGTTCATTGTAGTAGGGATCGGACTACAAATAAAACAAAAAAAAGCCGCTCCCTAAGAAACGGCTCTGATAAGAATAGGTATCTAGTTTATTTTACTCTTTCAACGTAGGCTCCGGTACGGGTATCTACTTTGATTTTTTCACCCTCATTTACGAAGAGAGGTACACTTACTACCGCTCCATTTTCCAATGTCGCAGGCTTCAGGGTATTGGTAGCAGTATCACCTTTTAGGCCAGGCTCACAATAGCTGATTGTAAGTTCTACGAAGGTTGGTGGCTCTGCCATAATTGGAGTTTCACTCTCAAAAGATACTTTTACTTCCATACCTTCTTTTAAAAATTTCAAGGCTTCCCCAAATAGAGCTCTTGGAACTGAAACCTGCTCGTAGGTTTCATGATCCATACACACGAGAAAATCTACGTCGTTATAGAGATATTCCATCGTTTTGAATTCTACTCTAGCGATATCAACCGCCTCGCCGGAACGAAATCGATTTTCCATCAGCTTACCATTAATCAGGTTACGCATTTTCCCTTGATAGAAGGCACGTAAGTTCCCTGGAGTGCGGTGTTGCCATTCAATTACTTGACAAAGTTCACCGTTTATACGTAATATAGTGCCTAAGTGCACATCGCTGGTAGTTGCCATAATCTCTGATCTATTTAAATGTGATCGAATTTGTTATTAATGAAGAAGGCAGAGTAGTATACCCTGCCTTCCGTATTGTAAATCGTTACTCTTAACCTTCTACTACGTCGAAGCTGAGTTTTGCACGGATATCACGGTGCACAATCACTTCAGCAGAATAAGTTCCAGTTTTGCGGATATGTTCTTCAGGCATTGAGATTTGCTTTTTCTCAATTTTGTATCCCATTTTATTTAACATTTCCACCAGTTGTTGTGAAGTAACAGAACCAAATAGTTTTCCGTTTTCTCCAACTTTAACTGGAATGTTAAGGGTTACACCTTCCAAAGCAGCTACTAATTTGCCAGCATCCATGCGGATCTTGTCAATTTTATGAGCTCTTTGTTTTACTACTTCAGCATGGATTTTCTTGTTAACGTCGTTAGCAATAACTCCAAAGCCGCGCGGGATCAGATAGTTCAGACCATAACCATTACGCACCTTTACGATGTCATCGGTAAAGCCTAGATTTTTAATGTCTTGTTTCAGGATAATTTCCATTGTCGTTCCTCCGGCTTATTTTAACAGATCAGTAACATAAGGCATAAGCGACAAATGACGCGCACGCTTGATTGCTTGTCCTACTTTGCGTTGAAATTTCAACGAAGTTCCAGTCAGACGACGTGGAAGGATTTTACCTTGTTCGTTTACGAATTTGGTTAAGAAAGTAGCATCTTTATAATCGATGTACTTAATCCCCATTTTCTTAAAACGGCAGTATTTCTTTTTGTTCACCTCTACTGCAGGTGGATTCAGGTACCGGATTTCCCCGGCTGTGTGTGATGATGCCATTGTTTAGGGTTCGGTTTTAAGAAACTACTGTTTCTTCCTGTTTTTTCTGGGTTGCGTTTTTACGTTTCCTCTCGTTGTAAGTAACTGCGTGTTTGTCTAGCGCAAGAGTGAGAAAACGCATAATACGCTCATCCCGTTTGTATTCAACTTCAAGTTTCGCCACTAAGGTAGTGTCAGCCTTGAATTCGAACAGGAAGTAGAACCCTGTGTTCTTCTTCTGAATGGGGTAAGCCAGTTTGCGTAATCCCCAATTGTTCTCATGAACAATCACGGCACCGTTATCGGTGAGGAATTTACGATACTTTGCAACCGCTTCATCAACCTGCTCCTGTAATAGAACTGGAGTCAGAATGAGTACGGTTTCATACTGGTGATTCATTTTATTGTTTTATTGATTAATTCCTTTTCAGAAAGGGAGGGCAAATGTAGCAATTTATTGGCTTAGTTACCAATATAAAACGCAAAATTAATACACCTGAATCACACCGGTTTTACTCGTATCTTAAAGCTTCTATGGGATCTAGTTTGGCAGCTTTGATTGCAGGATAAATTCCTGATAATAAGCCTACTATGAAACAAAGGCTGAATCCTAAGATTATCCAGTTCCAAGGAACGATAAAACTTCCGCCCATCCCCGAGGAAACAAGATTTCCAATTAATATCCCAAGAATCACTCCGGCAAGACCTCCAAACTGACAAATTACGATGGCTTCCGTTAAAAATTGAGCTTTGATATTACTCTGAGTTGCCCCTAAGGATTTTCGAATTCCAATTTCTCGAGTTCGCTCGGTAACAGATACCAGCATAATGTTCATCAATCCGATTGCAGCTCCGAGTAAGGTGATTGCCCCTATAAAAATGGCTGCCAGTCGAATGTTGGAGAGTTGATCAAACAACATCGCCGAGAGTGAATCACTTTTGGTGATTTCGAATGAATCTTCCTGTCCGATTGGATCTTTTCTCAGATTTCGCATCAATCCAATCGCCTCTCCCGTGGCTGGTTCCAATATTGAAACATCATCAACTTTAACAGTAATCGAATAGGTGCTCTCACCCGTTGCATAGTATTCTTTTACTAAGGTAAGTGGAAGAATACAGATTTTATCTCCTCCAAATCCCATACTAGAACCCTTTTCTTTTAAGGTTCCAATTACTCGATACTGCGCACCTCCAACACTCACAATTTGATCGATCGGCTCTTCTGATCCTGTAAATAATTTTTCAACGATTTCTTTTCCTAGTATACAAACATGGGTGGCGCCAGTGAGGTCTTGAGGAGAAAAATTTCGCCCTTTATTCAAATTATATCCAGCTACATCCAGATAATTAATATCAGCACCCATTACCGTAATGTTTGGATTGGATTTATTGGAGCGGAATTTCAAAGTTCCTACTGGAGTGGCAAGGGTAGATACTGATACTAAAGACTTGAATTTAAATTGTTTGCTGAAGTCTGTAGCTTCATAATACGTAATTTTTTTATGTCGCTTGGCCTTTTTCTGAGCATTCCCGATTCTGATATTCATGCCCGAATTCCGTATGGTGAAGGAATTGGAACCCATACTCGAAAAACTACTGTTTAGGGATCCTTGAATAGCATCAATTGAAGTGAGAATCCCAACCAAAGCCATGATTCCAAAAGCAATGATTAAAACGGTGAGGATCGTTCTGAGCGATTGGCTCTTAACAGCGGTTAGAGCAATCTTGATATTTTCACGGTGAGTCACA
Organism: Bacteroidia bacterium; assembly: GCA_038320345.1. Taxonomy (GTDB): domain Bacteria; phylum Bacteroidota; class Bacteroidia; order AKYH767-A; family OLB10; genus JBBQED01. The sequence goes on along the minus strand of JBBQED010000007.1, from coordinate 40,599 downwards.
GCTCAAAGGTAGACAGCAGAGTCTTAGGAAGGTTTTTTTTCTGAAGAAATGGTTAAAATCATACCCGAAACGTTGCTTTAGGGCATCATTCTTCGTAATATTGCGTTATAACCTCGTAAAAACGAAACAAAAAATATCCTCATGAAAAAATTCCTTGTAATTGCAGCATTTCTTGGTTTCTTCAGTGTAAGTGCTTCAATGGCACAAGCACCTGCTCCAGTTGTAGCTTCTGATCGTATGGAAGTTCCTGTAGCTGCGCATCCACAAGAAGAAAAGAAAGCTGAAGCAACTCCAGCAAAATCATGTTGTCAGAAAGGTGGTGCAAAATCATCATGTGATTCAAAAGAATCCAAAGAAGTAAAAGCATCCGCTGCTGGTAAATCTTCTTGCTGTCAGAAAGGACATACAGAAGCAAAAGCAACTCCTGTAAAAGAAGAAAAAAAGAAAGACTAATCTTTTTGATTATATAGAAAAGGCGAATTATTAGATTCGCCTTTTTTTATGCTTTACTTTTTCCGGTTTTAAAAATACGTTTGAATGTCTTCTAATTTTTTCACAGTGATGACGGGAGCGGGATGATCTTGAATTGATTCGGGAGAATAATGTATCGCATGCATACCAGCAGCAATTGCCCCCATCACATCGGTTTGATAAGTATCACCCACCATCATACAATCACTTGTAGAAGCAGCCCCGCTTTTTTCTGCAGCATGATAAAAAATAGCAGGATCCGGCTTGTGAATACCAACCTCTTCTGAAATATAAACTTGGTCAAAGTATTTCGATAATCCTGAAAGCTCCATTTTAGTATGCTGAGATTCCCGAAATCCATTCGTGATAATCGCTAATTTATATTTACCGTATAAATGTTCGAGCAACAATTTAGCACCTTCAATCAGATGCTGCTTTTTAGGAGTTCGTTCAATAAATGCATCAGCAAGTACTGATGAAATTTCAATATCATGAATGGAGAAATCTTGAAAAGTATGTTGGAACCGATGTAGACGCACGACATTTTTTCCGACCTGGTTTTCAGCATATAATCCCCACAACCTTTGATTATGTCGTTTGTAGGTTTCGAGAAATTTTTCAAACGAGGGTATGCCCAAATTCTCGAGTTTATATTCTTGATAGAGTTCTGATAAACTTTCTTCGGAATTACGATCCGTATCCCAAAGTGTATGATCTAAATCAAAGAAGATATGAGTGATATTTTTCATTTGTTAATTTGATCCTGTAATTCTTTTACAGAGTTGGCATGATAAATTTCAAAGGCGCTAGTCATAGCCAACGACCAAAGTAAAATCGAAAAAAACATATATACAAAAATTTTTTTTCGGTTACCTTCAAAGCTATTTGCAATTACGGTTCCAATTGGAATCGATAAGATTACAGGAGTTAAAAATGCAATTCCCATCAATCCATATGTCTTCCAGACTTTAACAATTTTTCTGCTATTACTACTGAAGACCCTCTTTTCGGGACCTGATTTTTTTTCGATATACTCATAATGTACTTCTACACCTGGATCAACATCTACTACGGGAGGAGAAAACTTTTCTGGTTTCTTAAACAGATTTTTTATGGAATGGATCAACTTGTGCCACCCGTTAAAAATCGGTTTGGAAAAATAAGTGAATGTAAAAACACCCAACATTCCTCCAATTACACAGTAAATTACAGTTTCAAGAAAAGTGAATTCATAGCGGTTGTTAAAATATGCGAAGGGAGGACCTGCAACAAATTTCACACTACTGATTAAAATCACCTGAATGATCTTCCAGAATTCATTCATTGCGTTTTACTTTTCATCTACTCTGTAAAGGTAGGTGATCCCAATCTAAAAGAATGTAAATTACTAACCTTAAACTTTATTTAATTTGAATAAGTATGAATTAATCTTTTATTCCAAAAGCAAGATCACCTGCATCTCCAAGGCCAGGAACGATGTAAGCTTGAGCTGTAAGTTCATCATCAACGGCTCCTATCCAGAGTGTTACATCAGAAGGAAGATGTTTTTTAACGTATTCAACACCCTCCGTACTTGCAAGTACTGCAACAATATGTGTATGCTTTGGTTTGCCATGTGCTAACATTGCTTTAAAGGTAACCACCATGGAAGATCCTGTTGCCAACATAGGATCAGCAAGAATCAAGGTCCTCCCATCTAAAGACGGGCTACTTAGATAATCAAGTCGGATATCGAAAGTTCCATCTTTATGATGACGACGGTATGCAGAAACAAATGCATTGTCGGCTTGATCAAAATAATTCAGTATTCCGTTATGCAAGGGAAGTCCTGCTCGAAGTATTGTTCCCACTACAGGTTGTTCAGCTAAAACAGGAACTTCTGCAACTCCTAAAGGTGTTGTTACTTCTTTAATTTTATAAGGCATTACTTTGCTGATTTCAACTGCAGCAATTTCGCCAATCCTTTCCAGATTACGACGGAATCTCATTCTGTCTTTCTGAATTTCAGCATCACGAATTTCAGCCAGAAACTGGTTGATGATAGAGTTGGAATGACTGAGAATGTGTACCATAAATTATTTTTGTCAGAGATATAAACCCCCATTAAGTTGAATAGTTTGACCGGTAATGTAGTCAGCACCTTCGCTGCACAAATATAGGATACAGGAAACGAGTTCGGATGCATTCCCTAATCTTCCTGCAGGAATAGTTTGAATTAATTCTTCTTTGAGCGTTTCGTCAATAGCCCGAATCATCCCGGTATTAAAATATCCTGGGGCAATACAATTCGCCGTAATTCCAAAACGAGACAGCTCAACAGCCTGAGCCTTAGTAAAACCTTCTAAGGCCGCCTTGGAAGCCGCATAGGCACTTGTTCCCACAAGCGGACGATGCGCAACTATGGAAGAGATATTGATAATTCTACCATGTTCTTGTTCCCTGATCTTGGGAATTGCATTCTTACAAACCAGAAATGGTGCGGTGACGTTGATGGCAAAAATTTTATCCCAATCTTCCAGCTTTTGTTTCCAGCTCATCCCACTGAAAGAAATTCCTGCGTTGTTGATTACAATATCAATTCTACCGAAATGTTGATAGACTGCTTCCACCATTTCTTGAACTGCGTTTTCTTGGGTAAGATCGCATGGAAAACTTTTGCATTGAGATGAAATATTTTTAAACCCAGCAATTAGTTCATTAGCTTCTGCACTCTGATGTTGAAAATTGAGCGCAATTTGAAAACCTGCATTTGCCAGAGCATATGCTATTTCTTTACCTAATCCTCCGGAAGCTCCGGTTAATAGTACAACACGGTTCGACATACATTAATTTCTTAGCCAGCGTAAGAGTGTTGGCAAGCGATTTATTCGCAGGTGTAAATATACTGAATCCGATGCTCCAAATCCTTTGAAAAAACGGGCGACACTTTCTACACTTGATCCTCCAAAATCCAAAATAATCTCTTTCCCTACATTGGCTCTGATTAAGCGATCAAATATATAATGCATCGCACCAATTTTTTTGCCTTTATCAGTAGTGAATCCTTTGAGATAAACGATACGTTGATTACTCTCCATGAAAAAGGCTCCGGCTAATACTTCTCCCTCTTGAGTTACTGCTGCCCAACATTTTGAACCACTCATTTTACCACTAATTTTCATCAGGCGCTTTAAAGTTTTAAAATCACCTTCTTCAAATCCAAGATTTTTCTCTTTTTGATGATATTTAAAATGTTCAACAACAATGTCAGGATTGTAATCCGGTAATATTTTCAATCCTTCTTTTTCTGCTTTCCGCAAATTCCGAATATGGTTATCATGATAACGGCCACTAAGAGTTGTATAATCCTGATTCAAATCAATAAACTGATAGATTCTTTTTTCTCCAGTATTATCTTCAGGAGATTCCTGATGAGCAGTATGCAAACAAAAATCCCAGTAACGGTATTTCTTAGGTATTGCATTCAGAAATTCTATTCTTTCAATTGCATTGCTTGGATGAATAGAAAAAAGACCAAAATGGCGCGTAAAGAAAGGTTGATATAAATAATGAACACCAAATTTATTACGGCCAGCGAGTGGGAATACGCTGGTGTAATCGTCATTGATTAATCCCATCCACCCAGGGCAACAAATATCCAAATACCAACTGTATGCGAAAATTTGTCCATCAGGACTCTGACTGATGCAATCATCCCACCGATCGGTATCTATCTTATCGCGGGTAAATAGTTGTATCATCAGAATTTGTTTTTCTCCTCTCTGAAAGTGGTAAAGTTATGCGTTTCCTTATGTTTCTTGATAAATTTTTCTAAGGTGTCAAGTCCGAATCGCGATAATGCTTTAGGGTGGCCGATGATCACCATATTATCCGCCTTTTTGCGGAGTTGCTGACGTAATGCTCTGTTCAATAAACTTGCATTATACCCATCTACAGAAACAGTATTGTGTGTCCATCGTGATAACATAGTGAACCGCTGGCCCGGAGCAGTAATAGGTACCCCATCTCCCAAAGGTTTGTGATGATAGGGATTTAATCTTCCCAATAAAAAAAGTCTCCAATAGAATAGAGGAGAATTGAAAATCGAAGTTATAGGTAACTCAGTGAATTTACCTTCTAGATTTTCTTTCAACGGGTCGTCATCAAATTTCCACTTACACTTAAGCGGAGCGCCCTGAAAGTTATAGTTATATTGTTCCGATTGAAAACATCCATTAGCAAATACACTGCTTTCTACTTTTATTCCATTTGCAAAAAGCGCATCTTTTAAGTGGGAGAATGGCTGCATACACCAGCCTCCGGCTCTGAAAGCATAAATGTTTCCAGACCCTGTGTAATTTTCAAGTTCAGTTTTATACCGGCTTACAATATCATTTACCTCCAATAAACTAAAGTCATTCAGTTTGTATCGGTGGGCATTAATTACCCATTTCTCTCCGTCATGAAAGCTGTCTTCCCAATGTGGATGAATATGAAGTTGGATATCATGGCCGTTTCTGTAAAGTGATTCAAGTTGATTACTTATAAGATGATATTCCGCATCTACTTTAGCATATTTGTTTTTAAATTCTTTGAGTTTCAACAAGTACCCAGCATCTACAAAATGAACCATTTTCACTCCGTATTTTGCAGTCATGTCATACAGCATTTGTGTTGGACCGGTAATACAACATTCCGCCGTCCCGGTATTTTTACCGAAGTACAGTTCATAGTCGAAAGTCAGATAAATATTCATCTTTATTTCAATTCTCCTTTTTCACCATAAGGAGTATACATCGTTACTCCATAAACGTTATAATTACGAATCATACAATCCAACATAGCATTTGCATCAATAAGCATGGATTCGGCTTCACCAATCTTACCATTTATTAGTACTCCTTCTTTTTCAAAAAGGGGCTTCAGTGCATCGCAGTTTCTTTTTGCGCTATACACTGGATTATGCACCTTGGTTTTCATGATCGATTTTTCTCCTTGCTCATTCATCATTTCAACAGTAAAAAGTGTATTGTCATAAACTGGATATTTAAAATCGACCGCATCTTCTAAGGTATGAAGATTCGTACAAGCTCCATTTAACGTGGTGCCCAACATTAAGATTTTCCCGTTTTTAGTACATAATTTTCTAAACGGTGAATTTTTAGAATAGGGTGTAAGTTCTCCGAAATGGGAATTAGTATAATAATCAGCAAGAGGGCCTAGTGCACACACCGAATCAGTAGGATGGAAGCTGCGTTTTACTCCTGGCAATGTGCGAAAACATTCCGTTACTACTCCCATATTGGAAGGAGTTTTCAGAATATCAAATGATGCATTTGCAATCAAATAATCTTTATTTCGTCCTTTAGCTGGGAATGCCGGCATTAAGAGTGTGCCTTCTTTTCCTATAATAGCTAATAGCGAATCAATCAGTGTTTCTGGTCCTTTTTCTAGTAATCCGATCTTGCTCATACTACTATGCACTAATACCGAATCGCCCTCTTTTAATCCTATCGCTTTGAGATTATTCAAGAGTTGATTTTCTGGAATAAATTCCTTGGAGACCGCTCTTTGTAGAAGTTCTTTCCGACGGATTTTTTTCTTCAGGTTGCGTAAGATCCTGAGTATAAATTCTGGCGCGAATGTTAAAATAACTTGTTTTAATCTACTCACACTTTAGCGTTTGAAGGTGTTGGCATAGATGGCGATGCATATTCTACAATGGCCTCATAAACATGCTGCCATCCTTTCCATTCATCACGATCATTTACACTTTGATTATGCCAGAGTGTAATAAATGTACCATTGACCGCTCTAACTTCATCAACCAGCGACTTAGAACGTTCAATCGATTCTTCAGGACTCAGTTTCATATAATCCTTCATCGTACCATCCATCAGCATAAATGGAAAAAGTTTAAGACTCGTTTCTACATCAAGATCTAAATCATAAAAATTAAAAGGTGTGCATATGCTGGCACGGAATCCGATTTCAGAAGCATAACCCATTGTGTAATCTTCCTGAATATCGAATTCGATTAAGTTCCGATAAGTATCAGGGAAAGTTACTTTAAGATAATGCTGACGACTTTTCGTCACTTCTCTCTTCAACACTTTACTCAAGCGGCGGATTTCTTTTCTGAGTTGATCTTTATTAGTGTTACTGCCATAAGAAGGATGAACTCCTACATCAGTATAATCCGCAAGTGATTTAATTAATGACTGAAATTTTCGGCTTCCTTCTACGGGGATGTTCTTATCGTACTCTCCATAATCCCCTACTAAAAAGAAATAGATCTGTCGCAGATTATATTTTTTCCTAATTTTTAATTGCCATTCATAAGTGTCATAAGGATCTTGATCGAGTTGAAGCAATACTCGGAGTCGTTCAAGGATTTTTGAGAAATTAAATGTAAATATTGCTAGCGTAAAAGCACCCACATGGCGCATAATTCCTTTTTCAGAATATGCATAGGCACTATCGATATCAAAAGTTGAAATGTATTTGTAATGCTTTTCTCTGAACGATAACTCTGGATAATGCGATTGTAAAATTCTTTTTAACTCTTGAGCCCAGATGTTCACTACCGGCTTATTTAGGAAACCTTTCTGGAAAGCAAGGCTTTGCTGCGGACTAAAACGCATGTGATCATCCTTGATGTGAGGAAGGTATTCTTCATAGCGGCTGACCAGATAAAAAGAAGCAGCAAACAAATCAAAAGGCATCGTGTATTTAGGATGAGTCCCGAAAAAAACTGGAGTTCCTTTCCATTCAAACACATTGATCTGTTGATCTTCAATTCCTTTTTCAAAAAGTAATCTTGAAGCAAAAAAGAAAGGTTCATCCGCTAATGCCTGATCACAATAACTCAACCGAGGACCTTTATGATCGATGAACGTATGCACATCATGAGTAATCTGAAAATCAATCCCAATCAGATCATTTAAAATTAGATCTAGAATGTATCTCAGCCTCGGAGTAGTTTTGATGGTATAAACCAATAAGTTATCCTTCATAAGGGCAGATCCCATCCGCAGTGCTAGTTGAAACGGATGGCAATTGAAGGATGGAAACCAATTAACGTAATCAGAGTACTCCTTCGTCTGCAAAGCTATAAAAAGAAGTACCGGCAATGATTAAATGATCAAGGACTGTAATTTCTAAATGCTGACCTGCATCTTTTATCTTTTTGGTAAGCTGAATGTCTGCTTCGCTGGGTTTTGGGTTCCCACTGGGATGATTATGGCATAGTATAATGCCTGAAGCTCGCTGATCAAGGGCTTCTCGGAAGATGATTCTGGGATCGACGACGGTTCCAGCCATTCCACCAGAAGAAATCATTTTCTTGCCAATAATTTTGTTGGCGCGGTTCAGAAGAATAATCCAGAATTCTTCGTGATAGAGGTCGGCAAGAATCGGTTGAATCACTTGAATGACATCTTGGCTTCCTGTAACCAATTTTTGTGTTACTGCCTCAGTAGAACGCCTCCTGCGACCTAATTCAAGGGCAGCTACCAATGTTATGGCTTTTACTTGACCGATGCCTTTAATTTTAGCGAGATCACTGACAGATTGCCTACCCAAAGTATAAAGATCGTTATTAACGATAGTAGTGAGTTGACGCGCTAGGTCGAGTGCGGTATGTTCTTTAGTGCCATTGCGAATCAGAATGGCGATGAGTTCGGCATCAGAAAGGTTGGATGGTCCTTTAAGGATCAATTTCTCTCTTGGGCGATCTTCTTCAGCCCATGCTTTGATATTGAGGTGTTGCATTTTCGCTTTCAAGGGAAGGAATAATAAGAAGCAAAGAATACATCGAAAAATCTATGCTGACTGGTTTCCCCGGGTTGGCGTTGCGAAATAAAATAAAAAACGCCTTCCCGGATTACGGAAAGGCGTTATTAAGTATTTGTATACGGCTCTTAGAGCGAATTCACATGAAGTTGCAGACCTGATTTCAGGTTAGCAGCTTTATTTTTGTGAATCACATTTGTTTTTGCAAGACGATCAAGCATACCAGATAACTTAGGCAGTAATTCTGCTGCTCTAGCTTTATCCTTAGTGTTACGCATTTCCTTTATCAGGTTACGTGTAGTTTTTGCTTGGTAACGATTACGCTCACGTTTAACATCATTTGAACGAATGCGCTTCTCGGCTGATTTGTGATTTGCCATTGTGTTTACCTTTAATAATTAGCACCGAAGTGCTTTAACATTTTGTAGCCCGTACGGGAATCGAACCCGTGTTTCCTCCGTGAAAGGGAGATGTCCTAGACCCCTAGACGAACGGGCCGGCTGTTTCCTGCGAAACGGACGGCAAAAGTAGCCAATATTTTTTAATAGACAAGGGTTAATGAGAAATTTAAAAAATCCTTCTAAATTTCTCTATTTGAGTCAAATTGCTCCAGATAGTCAGCTACCCGACGAATAAAACTGCCGCCTAACGAACCATCTACCACCCTATGATCGTAACTCATGGAAAGGAACATCATGTGTCGAATTGCAATTGCATCGCCTTGTGGGGTTTCTATGACCGCAGGTTTCTTCCGGATTGCCCCAACTGCCATAATTGCAGCTTGAGGTTGGTTAATTATCGGAGTTCCCATTACATTCCCGAAGGTGCCAACATTCGTAACGGTAAACGTACCTCCCTGAATTTCATCTGGTTGGAGCTTACCGGCACGTGCCCTTGTCGCAAGGTCATTCACCACTTTGGTTAGTCCAATTAGGTTCAAACGGTCGGCATTTTTAATTACAGGCACAATTAGATTTCCGGAAGGAAGGGCCGCCGCCATTCCAATATTGATGTTCTTTTTAATAATAATCTTTGTTCCATCAACGCTCACATTGATAAGCGGGTAATCTTTGATAGCTTTTACAATGGCTTCTATGAAAACAGGAGTAAAGGTTATTTTTTCACCTTCTCTTTTTTCAAAAGAATTCTTCACCCGTTCTCTCCACAATACAAGGTTAGTTACATCGGCTTCCACAAAAGAAGTAACATGAGGAGAAGTTTGCTTGCTCATCACCATATGATCGGCAATGAGTTTACGCATTCTGTCCATTTCCACGATTTCCACATCACCAGAAAAAGAAGTTACAGGCGCACTGGACTTAGGGGCTGAAGGTGTCGGAGATGAGCCATTTGAAATTGAAACTGGAGCAAGCGCTGGTGTAGAAACAGTTTGACCATTGCCATTTTTCCGATCTTCAATAAAGCTCAGAATATCTTTTTTAGTAACCCTTCCCTCAGCACCTGTTCCCGAAATCCTATCAAGATCTGATTGTGATACCCCTTCGGTAGTGGCAATCGTGCGCACCAATGGGGAATAGAAACGACCTTCTTGAGAAATTACAGGTTCAGTGGCATTGGAAGCAATTGATGATGCAGCCATAACGGGAGCAACCGTTGGAGCAATAGGTGCAGCTACTGAAGCTTGCCCATTACTCACTGATGCAGGAGCTTCCGCACCACCTGTATTAATCATGGCGATAATAGCTCCAACTTGAACTACATCACCTTCATTGAACAATCTTTTGGAAATTGTACCCGCAGCAGTGGAAGGAACCTCTGAATCTACTTTATCCGTAGCAATTTCCAGTACGGATTCATCTGCTTCAACAGTGTCCCCTTCATTCTTCAACCATCGGATAATAGTTGCTTCGTGAACACTTTCCCCCATTTTGGGCATTTTAAGTTCTACAGTTGCCATTGTGGTAATATCTGTTCAGAATTGTTTCTGATTCAGGCTACGAAAATACTAAAAACAGACCCTTCTCTTTCGAAATCAAGCTTGCTTTATGTTTTAAAAGCTAGAAGCGATTTGTAATCACTTGTTTTTTTAGGATGATCAAGCCAATAGGGAGAATGCTTAATCACGTTAAAAAACTATTTCATTGCTTTGAATACCAGTAGTCTAACTTTAAAAATTTCTCAATTGTTGGATCAATGATTAATCTTTTCAATGACTTTTTCTTTGCATTTTTAAAATATCGTTGAAGTGGTGAACGACTTCTTTGTATAATTTGCTATGGAAACTCTTTCAGTTAACGATCTTCGCCACGTGCAACAAAACCAGGGAATTGCAAGTGTGATTTCAGCTTATGGCCGCCGCCTTAATTCATTTATCCGACAAAGGGTTGCGACGAATGAAGATGCCGAAGACATTCTGCATGATGTATATATTGATTTAACTGAAACGATGCGGGTTCAACCCATCGAACAGATGGCCGCTTGGCTATTCCGTGTTGCGAGAAATAAAATCATTGACCGTTACCGTAAACATAAGCCAGTACTTTTTGAAGATCTCAATACATCCAGACTCGAGGATGATGAAGACAGAAGTTTTATTGAAGATTTATTGGGTGCCGAAGATGATCCCGGGTTTAGATCAGTAGATAATGAACTAATCCGTGAAGCACTGCTCGACGCGCTCGAAGAATTACCAGAAGAACAACGTGAAGTATTTATCAGGCATGAAATAGAACAACAGAGCTTTAAAGAGATTAGTGATGATTTGAAAGTGTCAGTGAACACCTTATTATCTAGAAAGCACTATGCTGTTAAATTCCTGAGAACAAAACTTAGTTCACTCTACGGTGAAATGTTCAATAAGTAAAATCAAAAAGCAAAAATTTTAAATTATTATATTCAACAAATGAAAACGTCCTGGATTATCAAGGGAGTATTAGGTGTGCTGGCAATCGCAGCACTAATGAGTGGTGCTGTTATGTATCTCTGGAATGAATTGATGCCTGTAATTTTCAATCTTCCTGTAATTTCTTTTTGGCAGGCTTTAGGATTGCTGGTACTATCAAAACTTTTATTGAAAACAGGCGGAGGATGGTCGGGTAGAGGTCCGTGGAAGAAACATTGGAAAGAAAAATATGAAAAAATGAGTCCTGATGATAAAGCTCGTTTCCGCGATCATTGGGAGAAAAGATGTAGCCAATGGAAAGGTCCATTTCCGGGTGATGATGCTAATTGTTAAGTCGAATAAATAAAAAAAGGTGAAATTTTCATTTCACCTTTTTTTATGCCTATAATTTATTTTCCACTTTTATCTTCTTCAGTACTTCCGGATTTAGCTTTTTCTTTTTCTCTTTCATCCATGGCTTTTTTAATTTCTTCTTTTCTTTCTTCCTGTACCGCTTTGTATTTTTCCATTTGTTCCGGATCTAAAATTCCAGCCATTTGCTGATCGAAATTTTCTTTGTTTTTCTTTAATGCGGCTTTGTCGGGAGTTCTGTTTTTTTCGAAATTGGTTAACGCCTCTTTTACTTTTGTAGTTTGTTCGGTGGAAAGTGCAAGTTTTGTTGTTAAGTAAGTGGTTCTTTTCTCCACTCTTTGTTCGGGAGTCATGTTTTGTGCTTTGGCTCCATTGTGTTGATCAGTTGGAGTTTGTGCTTGCGCCATATTTCCTTGAACAGCTCCCATTACATAGAGGAATACAGCAATTTTGAAGATATTTTTCATAGTGCGTTTTAATTTTTAGAGATCATAGATTTAGGAAAGTTTAATGCCATTTAATTTTTTAAAATTACTGACATTCCTTTTAATTTATCGTGAATGATAAGTTTTATTGGTCCTTATCATTTCTTTCAGACTTGTTTTAACGATTTCCCCCATGTTTTTGCACTTCAGAAAAACATCATTTTTATTGTGATATGCCAAATCTTCTCTGAGTTGTTTGACCTTAGCTTCATCCGAAATGCGATCCTTACTCATTGTATCCAGCAATTCCTTGAGCATATGGCGAGCTGCCTTAATTCGCTTTGCAATCAGCGTTCTTTCTTCAACTTTATATTGATGCACCGTTTCGGGAGTCATGTGTTTGATGCAGAGATCTACGATGGCTTTATTTTCTTTAAAATATTGTGGAAGATAAAGGCTTCTCCTGCCTTCAAAACTTTGCTGATCGAAATCAATAGCGCGGATCCGGTAGTGCACTTCTTCAAAATCAGGAGTGATATCGATCACATAATTATACGATCTCATGTCACCAAGCAATCGTACAAAACAACGTTCATTGAACTTTACAAATTCTTTTGCAAGCCTGATTTCGTTCAGGTCTTTGTCGTGCATATAGTTTTTGATAAACATATCTCCGGGAATTCCCGCAATATGTTCTTCTACCAGTGAATTTCCATGTACAAAATAACTGATTCTGTTTGGAGATAAAATATGCTCGAGCTCAAGTCCATAAATCCGAGAAGCATCTGCTTGCTTCAAATAAAAATAATCGAAGTTATCGTTGTAATTATTGATAATTCTAATGCGGAACGGCTTCGAATTTCCAAAGGTACAGAAATCGATTCTTTCTACTGAAAGATGTTCCATTACAGAGATATCGCCACCGGTTTTTAATTGCGCATACATATCGGTAAGTGCCTTGTTCAGATGTTGCATTTCCGAAGGCTGATAGTACACGGTTTCCCACAAGGTATCTTTCCCTTTTCGGTCATAGAGTGGAAAAGCACTCTGAAAATGTAGTAAATCCTGATACTCAATTTCAGCTTTTACTTTCCTACCGTACCAAGATAAATAACGACGCAAGGCATCGCTTACCGGGTAAATCGGTTTCTTCTTAGAGATTTCGTTATTTTCTTCTTCGCTCATCATAATTTCCGGAGCAGGTAAAGTCCATCGCGTAAGGGAAGCATAACTTTTGATACGCGTTCATCTTTGCTGATCATTTCATTAAAGGCAATAATTCCTTTGGTTTCACGATCGTGTTCCCCTTCGTCTTTTATCACATTTCCACTCCATAAAACATTATCTGCAATGATGTACCCACCATGATTTACTTTATCAATAACCATCTCGAAATAATTACAGTAATTTTCCTTATCAGCGTCGATAAAGACTAGATCAAAATTGGTTTTAAGTTCAGGGATGATTTTCATGGCATCGCCTGTTAGGTGATCTACTCTGTTCAATAATCCTGCTTTATCCAGATAGGTCTTTACCATATCTGTTAGTTCGTCGTTAATGTCAATGGTGATGAGTTTACCATGTGGCTGCAATCCTTCCGCCAAACATATTGCTGAATAACCCGTGTATGTACCAATTTCCAGAATGAACTGCGGCTTGATCATGTGACTGATCATACTTAAAAACCGTCCTTGCAAATGCCCAGAGATCATTCTCGGAAAAAGTACTTTTGCATTTGTTTCTCGGTTAAGTAATTTCAATACTTCCGATTCGCTATCAGAATGCTCTTCAGTATACTTTAATAGTTCTTCATCGATAAATTCCATGATGCTGGCTGTTAATATTGTTTGATATCAGCGTAATTTTTTTTTCTAGAAGCATCATATTATAATCCCATTCGGTTCAATCCTGACTTTGCTTTTTGATCGATACTGTTTTGGAATTCGTGATTTTTCATTTCCAGGGTTTTCTTATAGTAAAAAATGGCTTTTTCATTGTTGCCTTGATCTTCATACAACTGCCCCAATAGTAGTGCGGAATTGGCTGCAAAATAAAAGGGGAGGGCGGCTCCATTTTTCAAAGTTTGCTCATAAAATACGATGGCTTTATCTTTTTTTTCTTGCTTATCAAAAACTCGCGCCAGCCGATAGGTAAATTCCAATTGATCTTTTTGTCGTGGGAAATTACTTACTGGTTTATTTGCCAATTCTCCCAATGCCAAATTGTAATATCCACCGTCGAATAAAAGTCTTGCCCTAAGCAAAATCAGGTTAGGAGGATTTCCAGATTCCGCTTCTTTGATAGCTGCTTTATCTTCATCCGTTATGTCTTTGTTTTTAGCTGCGTCACTACATTTCTTCATATAGTTGTTGTAACCATTCAGATCGCCTTGTAAGAACCGAATCCAGGCTAATCTTTGCCATGCTGATTTTACATAGCTTTTCCCTTTGTAGTTATTTACATATTTCAGAAATAGTTTTTCTGAAGTCCAGTCGAGATGATGAAGTCGGGCTGATCCTTCCATAAAATCAAGGTAGTTGACATAAAATGCATCGGGATCTTGTTTGCGATTAGTAAGTAATAAGATTACACTATCGTTTTCTGCAATTGAAAAATGAAATACACTTTTTGCAAAAAGTAAAAGGGGTTTCTCAGCTAAATTACTGACGCCATAAAATCGTTTTCGAATCACCTCATTATCTTTTTCTTTTTTAAGATTCAGCTCTAAGAAAGTAAGCAAAACTATTGTTTCATCTCTCAAATAAGATATCTCAGGTTGCTTATAAGTAGCTGCTAGTAGCGTTTTTAATTCACCTAATCCCTGTTGAATAGTTCCATTGAGTCCAATCAGATTAGTGGCCCATTGATAACTTTTAGGGATCGATCCTACTGCCGCGTGAATTAGTCCGAGTCCTCTGAGATTTGGCTTAAAATCCGGAAATGCTTTTTGATTATCCTCCAAAATTTTATAGGCTCTTCGAATATCATAAGCAGACCCAAAATACTCCTCCGCTTTTAGTCTGCTGATAGCCATTTGCAAATACATTTCAGCAATACAAAGTTGCTGGTAAGGCGATTTTCCGGGATGTTTTTGTAATACTTCAATTCTTACTTCATTTCTTTTTTTTAATCCATCGATATCTTCTTGGTCTTCTGAAATAAATGATTTTAAAAAATCGATCTGACTTTCAATATAAACTGGAATTTGATTTTCGGGGTTTTCAAGTTTCTCTTCCGCCAGCAAAAGGGAGGCTTTTTTAAAATTGAGCCTCATCGTATAATCGTAGGCTGATGCACATCGATTCGTCCAGCTATAATCAGCTTGACATTCTGCTACACTAAAAAATAGTAAAATGATGAATAAGAAGCGCATAAATTGTTTGATCAAAGAAACAGAATAAACCCGTAAATAAGGCTTCTAAATCCATGAGAAATTGCATTTCATTAATTTTCCGCACTTCTTCGGTATTTTTCTTCCCTTCATAGGGAGATTTTGAATTACATTCGCAGAAATGATACACCGTTATGAACCTCGTTTTAGCAGATGATATCCGTCGAAGTCAGCTACTTCCATTCACGTTCACTCGTCCTGTTGCAGATATCCGTATCGGAATACTGACGATCCGGCAGAAATGGGAAATGTTAACAGGAATTCCAGCAGGTACAAGTGGCTCACTTACACAATTTTATCTGTCAGGAAGATTTCAACTCAGCCCTGATAAGGATTGTTTGATTATCAATGGAGCCCTTATTCCAGATGAATCCATTTTTCGATTGATAATGGGTCTAAAGCAGGGTCAGCAAATCGTAAATAATGATCGTTTACTTGCTGCAAGGGTTGATCGTTCTCTCCTAGAAGGAAAAGAAACGGTGAGTCCTTTTCATGGTGTGGAGTCCATTTTATATACTGGGAGTCCTATAATGATCAATAATTTATGGGATATTTTCACACTTAATGATAAATGCTTGAGAGATGATTTTATATTGGTTACCAAGGGCCGGCGTTCTGAAGTGATTTCAAGTTCTAATCAAACACGTAAACCAGATCAAATTTTTATAGAGCCAGGAGCAGTTGTGGAATGCTCAATGCTCAATGCAACCACAGGTCCAATTTATATTGGTAAAGAAGCAGAAGTGATGGAAGGTAGTATGATCCGCGGGCCATTTTCATTGGGTGATCAGAGTGTATTGAAAATGGGGGCAAAGATTTATGGAGCTACAACGATTGGTCCTGGTTCTAAAGTAGGAGGTGAAGTAAGCAATTCTGTTTTCTTTGGAAATTCGAATAAAGCACATGATGGTTTCTTAGGCAACAGCGTCATTGGTGAATGGTGTAATTTGGGAGCCGACAGCAACAATTCTAATTTAAAAAATAATTATTCAGAAATAAAAATATGGAATTACCCTGCAAAGGATTTGGTTGGAACTGGTTTACAATTTTGTGGATTGTTTCTGGGAGATCATAGCAAAAGCGGGATCAATACGATGTTTAATACTGGAACTGTGGTAGGAGTAAGTGCTAATATTTTTGGCGCAGGTTTTCCAGAGAAATATGTACCTTCTTTTACTTGGGGCGGAGCCGATACCAATGAACTCTTTATCATTGATAAAGCACTCGAACTCGCAGAAAAAGTGATGGGCAGGAGAAAAATTCAGTTTACAGAAGCTGATAAAAACATACTCTCTCATCTTTATTTAATGCAGTTACAGCCACCACATATTGAAGACTAATCTTGAAGAATGCTAGCGAATATCTTTTCAAAACACCCCGAATATTTATTGGATATAATGCTTGTTTTATTTTGGCACATTGCTTGACTAGGGCTCCGTTCCTCTAAATTAATGGCTCTTAATGCCATAATGACATTCTAACTATGAAATCAGATCACAATTATAACGACCTTCCTTTCAATTCTTTAAGCGTAAATGACGATGAGCCGGAATTAATTCCCCTCTTAACGCACGAAGACGAGGAGCAAATGAACAATGAGCAGTTACCGGACATTGTGTCGGTACTGCCGCTAAGAAACACAGTGCTTTTTCCTGGAGTAGTGATTCCGATTACAGTAGGAAGAGATAAATCTATCCGTCTGATCAAAGATGCTTATGCTTCCGACCGAATTATTGGTGTGGTTTCTCAAAAAGATGTGAGTGTTGAGGATCCTAAAATGAATGATCTTAACGAAATCGGTACAGTAGCTCAGATTTTGAAGATGCTGAGGATGCCAGATGGAAATACGACAGTGATCATTCAAGGAAAACGTCGCTTTAAATTGAAATCCATGGTTCAAGAGGAGCCTTATATGAAAGCAAAAATTGAGGCTTTTGTGGATCATGCCAAAGTAGATCGTGATCAGGAGTTTAGTGCGATAGTTGATTCTCTGAAAGACATCTCAATGCAGATTATTCAGGGTTCACCCAATATACCTACTGAAGCAAGTTTTGCAATTCGTAATATCGAAAGTCCTTCTTTTCTGATCAATTTCATTTCATCGAACATGAATGCCGATGTTGAAAAGAAACAGATGTTGCTTGAAATGAATGATCTGAAATTGCGTGCAACGAAAGTACTTGAACATCTTACCAAAGAGTTACAAATGCTAGAGTTGAAGAATCAGATTCAGAGTAAAGTGAAAACGGATATTGATCGTCAGCAGCGCGAATATTTTTTGAATCAGCAACTCAAAACCATTCAGGAAGAATTAGGCGGAAATACTCCGGATAAAGAACTTACTGAAATGCGTGAGCGTGCCAAGTCGAAGAAATGGACTGCCGCCGTAGAAGAAGTTTTTAATAAAGAGATGGATCGTCTGGGACGAATAAATCCTGCTGCTGCTGAATATTCAGTAACAATGAATTATCTTGATCTCTTGCTTGAACTTCCTTGGGATGAAACAACAACTGATATCTATGATCTGAAAAGAGCAGAGAGAATTCTCAATCGTGATCATTATGGACTCGATAAAGTTAAAAACAGAATCCTTGAATACCTCGCTGTGATTAAGTTGAAGAAGGATATGAAATCTCCGATTATGTGTCTGGTAGGTCCTCCTGGAGTTGGTAAAACTTCTCTTGGTAAATCAATAGCAGAAGCTTTAGGAAGAAAATATATTCGGATGTCGCTGGGTGGATTACGTGATGAAGCAGAAATCCGTGGTCATCGTAAAACATATATTGGTGCGATGCCTGGTAGGATCATGCAGAATATCAAGAAAGCAAAATCATCCAATCCGGTATTTATACTCGATGAAATTGATAAGTTGACCAATGATTTTCATGGTGACCCCTCTAGTGCATTGTTGGAAGTTTTAGATCCTGAACAGAACACTGCATTTTATGATAACTATGTTGAGATCGAATATGATCTTTCAAAAGTCTTGTTCATTGCAACTGCAAATTCTCTCGGATCAATTCAACCAGCATTAAGAGATCGTCTCGAAATTATTGAGATGAGCGGGTACACACTTGAAGAAAAAATTCATATTGCGCACAAGCATCTGATTTCAAAACAGCTCGATGCACATGGATTAAAACCAAACACTCTGACCTTTTCTCCGGGCATGCTCAAAATAATTATTGAGCAGTATACCTGGGAGTCGGGAGTTCGTACTCTTGAAAAGTGCATTGCTTCCGTAGTTCGCTCTGTTGCAAAATTGGTAGCCATGGAAGAAAAAGCACCTTCTAAAGTAGATGAAACTATTATTCAGAAAGCATTAGGTGCACCACGTTTCCTTTCCAATAAATTAATCAGTAATGAGGTAGCAGGTGTTGTAACAGGTCTTGCTTGGAATTCAAATGGAGGAAGTATTCTTTTCATTGAATCTAGTATCAGCAAAGGAAATGGAAGACTAACGTTAACGGGTAACCTCGGTGATGTGATGAAAGAATCAGCAGTAATCGCACTCGCTTTTTTGAAAGCACATGCAGGGCAGTTGAAAGTAGATTCTAAAGTTTTCGATAACTGGAATGTGCACATTCACGTTCCTGAAGGAGCAACTCCAAAGGACGGACCTTCTGCTGGTGTTACTATGTTAACCTCGCTTGCCTCTCTTTTTACACAGCGTCGTGTGAAGCATAAATTAGCAATGACTGGAGAGATTACTTTGAGAGGAAAAGTATTGCCAGTAGGAGGGATCAAGGAAAAAATACTTGCAGCAAAACGAGCGGGCATTAAAGAGATTATTTTATGTAAGGACAATGAAAAAGATATTCTCGATATTAAACCTGAATACATAAGCGATCTGCATTTTCATTATGTAGAAGATATGATGGAAGTGTTGAGCATTGCATTAATTCCGCAAAAGGTAAAGGATGAAATTGATTTAAATCCATCTTCACATAAAGAGAATGGTAAAGTAGCATTGCCAAAAGTTGTGAAGGTTCAAGAGCGCATAAAAAAACCTGCAATCAAGAAAAAGAAAATCAGATAATCAGGAAAATTTAAGTGAGATTCAAATAACCATCGGAAAAACCGGTGGTTATTTTTTTTCAGTATTCAGGTCGCATTTAGCGCAGCCCGCAGTGGTTTTTTTATGCCGAAAAGTATCCCAAAACCGCTTTCCAATAAAAAAGGACGCGATCAAGACTAATACTAAGGAGATGATATTCTGAATCATTGTTACAAATTTCGGCAATCTCTTTGAATCATGGGGTAAAAAAGGGGTAATTTTGGGGAAGAATTACATGGATATGTTAATGACTGAGCAGAGCATACACTATAATAGGGAAGGTCTGGATAATGAGACACTTCTAAATCTTTATAAGGCATTATTAAAGCCTAGGATGATCGAGGAGAAAATGCTGGTACTCCTTCGTCAGGGGAAAATCGGCAAATGGTTCTCGGGAATCGGTCAAGAAGCTATTTCCGTAGGGCTTTCAATGGCTTTATACCGAGAAGAGTATATCCTTCCGATGCACCGTAATCTAGGTGTTTTTACTGTTCGTGGGATCCCACTTCATCGCCTCTTTTCTCAGTTTACAGGTAAGCCAGGTGGATTTACCAAAGGAAGAGATCGCTCTTTTCACATGGGAACCCAGGAGTATAAAATTATTGGGATGATTTCTCATTTGGGACCTCAAATGGGTGTTGCCGACGGAATTGCATTGGCTGATGTTATCAAAAAGAAAAATCATGTAACCGCAGTTTTTACCGGCGATGGTGCAAGTAGTGAAGGCGATTTCCATGAAAGTATAAATGTTGCAGCAGTTTGGGATCTTCCCGTAATCTTCGTGATTGAAAATAATGGTTATGGATTATCTACACCAAGTCGCGATCAATTCCGTTGTAAGCAATTTATTGACAAAGCAATTGGATATGGAATCGAAGGGGTGCAGGTGGATGGAAATAATATTCTCGAGGTATATAGCACGGTAGATCGATTGGCAAAATCGATGAGAGAAAATCCTCGTCCAATAATTTTGGAATGTCTAACTTTTAGAATGCGTGGACATGAAGAAGCCTCCGGAACTAAATACGTTCCTCAAGAGTTATTTGAAGAATGGGGAAAGAAGGATCCGATCAGAAACTATGAAGATTATTTATTGTCGGAAAAAATTATCGATGAGGATTTTGTAAGTATGATTCGTGCTGGTATCAAAGAAGAAATTGAAAGTGGTTTAGAGATTTCATGGGCTGAAAAAGAAATTGAACCAGATACGGCCACAGAAGTATATGATTTGTTTGCCTCTGCTCCTAAAATTGCAATTCCTCCAGCAACTTCTGCAAAATCAGAAAAGCGATTTTTGGATGCTATAAGTGATGGAATGCGTCAGGCCATGCAGAAGCACAGAAATCTCGTGATCATGGGTCAGGACATTGCCGATTATGGTGGTGTGTTTAAATTGACCGCAGGTTTTCTAGAAGAATTTGGTCGTGATAGAGTTCGAAATACTCCTTTGTGTGAGTCAGCAATTGTAGGAGCTGGTTTAGGACTTTCGATCAATGGATATAAAGCAATTGTAGAGATGCAATTCGCCGACTTTGTAACATGTGGCTTTAATCAGATTGTAAATAATCTAGCCAAGACACATTATCGATGGGGACAAAATGTAGATGTTGTTGTGCGGATGCCAACTGGAGCAGGAACGGGCGCCGGTCCTTTCCATTCTCAGTCGAATGAAGCTTGGTTTTTCCATGTACCGGGATTAAAAATTGTATATCCTGCATTTCCGGACGATGCAAAAGGATTAATTGCAGCTGCTATTGAAGATCCGAATCCTGTCATGTATTTCGAGCATAAAGCACTCTACAGAAGTATTAGTGGTGATGTTCCTGATGATTATTATACAACGGAAATTGGTAAAGCGAAACTAGTAAGGGAAGGAGCAGATTTAACCATCGTAACTTATGGTTTAGGTGTTCACTGGGCGATAGAGGCATTGGATAATAACACTGATATTGCTGCTGATTTAATCGATTTGAGAACCTTACTTCCATGGGATGAAGAAGCTGTGATGGCATCAGTAAAGAAAACCGGGAAAGTAATTGTAATGCATGAAGACACCATTACAGGTGGCATAGGTGCGGAGATAACGTCGAGGATCGTTGAAAAATGTTTTCCTTTTCTAGATGCTCCTCCTGTACGAATAGGCTCATTAGATACTCCCGTACCAATGTCGACTACTCTCGAGTGGAACTTCTTGCCGAAGGACCGTTTCCTTTCGGCTTTGAGGCAATTGGCAGATTATTAAATTCAGGAGGTAAAACACGTTTGAGTTTCTCTAATGCTTTACGGTTTTCAGGATTGAGGGCAGCACCTTTCAGAAACTTCTTTTCTCTTTCCGTAAGATGCCAACTCAATGAAATCTTTTCATCGGTTTCTGGCATCTGAAAAACCACGAAATCAAGTGGACCTTTATACCAGCTCTTCGCATATCCTAAGTAGCGATCGAAACTATAATCTTGCATAATTAAAAAGTTGCCCGATAAATTGCGCATCGGTGCCATTAATTTTTCAATAATCGTTTTTACACTGTTATCTTCAACCTGAGGCTTCTTATGCGTGTCACGGATCTGTACCATCACCACTCCCGAAGTATTCTCTGCAATCCATTCTCTGAAGGTATACAGAAACTGAATGGAATTCATTATTCCGTAATTATCACGGATCCCTGCATCCATTACTTCCATAGCAGGCTCACTCGGTAAAGAAATGGCCGGCATCACATAAGGAAATGCAGAATTCATTCTCAAAGCACTGCTTATTTTTAGATTAGCAGCATCTTGTTCCGCAAAGAATCGTTGAAAGTCGACCCCATTTGCAACTTGATTATAATCTTCATTCTCTTTTTCATATTCCTGTAATAGGTAACTCACTGGCTGAGGAGAAATTTGTAAAACTCTTCCATCATTGATGATCGTGGGAGCTATAACTAGCATAGGGATATCGGCATTGACTTCTGGCTGATAATAGTCTCTTAATCTTTTATCGAGTAACTGACCGGTATTTTCCATCAGTTGTTCTTCGAAAGCGTAAGCACGGTCTTTAGCATACCTGTACTTGCCATCACTAAACTGTTGTACATTCATGAATAAATCGGCAACCGTTGCACTAAAGGCAATGGAGTTGAGTAAATCTTTTCCGGTATTCAGTAAAAAACGATTATCCATGGACTGATTCGCTTTCATCAGGGAATCATGGAAAGTCAGAAAGAGTTCTCGGTAATAACACGCGCTGATCATTCCTCCTGAAGAACCAGAAATAAATGTGGTTTGCGGTAAGAGGTAACCGTTATACGTGCTATCAATCAGTTGCAATGTGCGGAATGTAAATACGCAGGAACGTACTCCACCTCCACTTACATTTAGCAATACCATTTTCGGTTTTTCAACTCCGCGATCTGCCCATTTCTTTTTCCATCTTTCAAGAATCTGGACAGTATGATTGATATCAGATTTCAGTATTTCAGGACTTACTTGTTCTTCTAGTTTTTCTCTGCTATATACTGCTTTAGTAGTAGTGTAATTTAAGCCATAAGCTTGATTCCTCGGATTAATAGATTCAAACTGTGAGAAAAAATTGAGTGCGATGAAGGCAATGATCAAAGCAGTATTCGCCCAAGCACGAAGCCAATAGCGAAAAACTCCACTCAACATCAATAACATCGTAAATAACAAGAGCACACTACCACCTGCAGGAATTCTGAAAAGAGGATAATCTCTAAATAATCCTAGAACGATGAACGTGATAAAAACCACTAACTCTACTACAGCTGCGTTAATATGATTCTGACGAAATACTTGTTCCAGCATGTAGCGTTTATAGTGTCGCGCATCCCTTACAAGTTTTACTTTGAATGGAAAGGCCAGATAAGTATCTACTCTCCATGCATTTTTTTTCACCCCAGTGGAATAAGGCCCGGCTGGTGATGTAATATCGTTATCCGCATATTCTACTCCGAAAAGTTTATAGATATCTTTATTCGTAACCATAAAATAACGCAGTGTGAAATACATTACAGAAATAATTCCAATTAAGAATACGAAAATGTTCAAGAGAATTGGACCTACTTCTTTCAGCTGACTGTTATGTTGGAAATCGAAAATGCGAATACAATAAACGAGCACGAAAGTTCCAGGAATAATAAAATTATTATGCGAGTATTTCATGAAAGTCCTGCTAAGCGTCGCAAGAAACGGGAAGCGAAAACTGTTTAGGATAAAACTGGTGATATTAAAAGCCATGATAAAAGCACCCAGACATAATCCAATGATGAAGAATGCACGGTTTCCTACATGCCCCATGTATTCAGGATCTAAGAAGAGAAAGGGTATTCCATACTTCTTGGAAATAGTTTCGGTGATAAAGCCGAACAGTAATAACCAGTATAGCATCATGATCTGGTTCTTCTTGAAGTGCATAACAACAAGCTGAACCGGAAAGGAGCGAATGAAACGGGTTATAAACTGACGATAAATCATAGGGCAGGCTTCCGACCTGATAACGTATACGAAGATCAACGAAAAAGGTTGAATTAACGTATGTTGAGTGTAATGAGTTTTGTCAGACTTAAAATTAGGCAATCAATTTGAGATACGCCCATACAAAAGGTGCCGAGAGCAGTAAAGCATCAAAACGATCTAAAAATCCTCCATGTCCTGGTAAAATAGTACCTGAATCTTTGATATTCAGACTCCGTTTTAACATCGACTCCGTTAGATCACCCAGTGTGCCGGTGATCACAATAATGACTGAAATAACCATCCAATGGATCAACGCAAGGTCGGGGTTGAATTTCCAGAGAATCCAAGCTATTCCCAGTGAGGAAATAGCACCACCTAAACTGCCTTCCCAGGATTTTTTCGGAGAGATCCTTTCAAAGAGCCTGTGTTTTCCAAAAAGATTCCCGAAGATGTATGCAAAAGTATCGCTGGACCAAATCAGAATAAAATACCCTAGTAAAACTCCAGAATTCCAAGCACCTGTTCCGATGCTCGTAGCAATTTGACTCAACATGGCAAATGGCAATACTGTATAAACGATTCCTAAAAGAGTAAATGCAATATTGTTAAATGGAAAATTTTTTCTTCGATATAACTCAGCAAAAAACACAAGCGCCATCACAGGCATGATTAAAGCACTCCATTTTGGTTGAAGATACCAAGTTGCGATTCCTGCTGTGAGGATATACACTGTTGCACCTGCAATCCAACCGATCCGGGAATCCGGCTGACGATCATCAGACTTTACCAGTCGGTAAAATTCTTCAAGACTTAGTAATGCCACCCATAGGAAAATTATCTGAAATGCAACGGCACTAAAAAGTATTGAGCCAACAATTACTGCTACGAAGAGGGTACCCGTAATAAGTCGTTGCCAGAAATTACTCACAGGAGATCGTGTTCGGTTAGAATTAGTTTGCCATTATATTCTTCAGCTTTCGGAACGTATAATTCAATCTCTCCAAAAATATAGACAGAATCTTTTTTATCCATTTGAAAAGTAGCAATACCTGCTTCTTCAAGAAGTGCTTTTGCGATTTCTATCTGATAAGGTTTATCACTGCTAAAAATACGCGTCCAATCCTGTTCCATATAATTTAAGATAACTCTCTGTCGTCTACCAAAAACAAGTAAACATCTTTAGGTCCGTGAGCTCCCAAAACCAGCTGCCCATCAATATCCGCTGTGCGACTTGGTCCAGTGATAATACTTATTCCTGATGGCAATTTCGCATATTTATGTCGTAACCAAGTAGTAGCATCTTTTATATCAAGTGCCAACTGACTCGCACGTGCAAGAATCACATGAACAGGAGCATAGGCAACAGCTGTACGAGATTGTTCTTTTGAAGAAAGCATAATACTTCCTGTTCTCGCAATTAAACACTCGCATGTAGTCACCGCTATATCCATTTTACTGAGATCGTCAACATCCATTTGATGCGGCAATTCACATTCAGTAAGGAGGTTTGAAAGACCATCTTCAGTACAGACAATATTCAGCCATTTATGCTGCATGCCTAATTCTACAAGTCCTTCGGCAAACTCTAGTTCATTATCTATCAGGAAAAACTTTCCTCCAGCTTCACTAAAGCGGTCGGAGAATACCAATACAGGATCTTCATCAGTTTGATGAAAAACAGAGGTGTCAAAGTCTAATTTCGGATAAGGATTCGGTGTTTTGGAAAGCAACGAAGCCCTGATCTTTTTTAACACCTTTTCTCTGGTGGTACTTTCGTCCATGCTCTACAGCTATTATTCTTCTGTCGAAGTTTTTATGGGAGTTACTTCTGAATCTGCTTTCTTATCACTATTGCCATTTAAACCGTTCCAAGTTGTGTTTACAACAGTTTCACCGGTTTTAGGATATTCTTCTTTTTCCCATTTACGTTTACCAAAAATCTTTTCAAGATCTTCTTTGTAAATAACTTCTTTCTCTAACAAGCGAGTGGCTAACTGATCCAGTTGTTCACGATGATTGCGCAGCAGATCTAGCGTACGCACGTAAGCTTCATCTACCATCTTCTTTACTTCCTGATCGATGATCTCGGCAGTTTTCTCACTGTAGGGTTTAGAAAATGAGTAGTCTGTATTTCCGGAAGAATCATAGAAACTTATGTTCCCAATTTTTTCATTCAATCCAAAAATAGAAACTGAAGCATATGCTTGTTTAGTGATTTTTTCAAGGTCGCTTAATGCCCCTGTTGAAATTGTACCGAAAGCAACTTGCTCCGCAGCACGACCACCTAAGGCCGCACAAATTTCATCCAGAATCTGCTCTTTAGTCGTCAGCTGACGTTCTTCAGGAAGATACCATGCAGCACCCAATGAATTTCCGCGAGGAACGATGGTGACTTTAACAAGTGGTGCTGTATGTTCAAGTAACCAACTCACTGCAGCATGACCAGATTCATGATAAGCAATCACTTTTTTCTCTTGGAAGGAAACAATTTTATTTTTCTTTTCAAGTCCACCAACAATTCTATCAACAGCATCCATGAAATCCTGCTGATTGATACTTTGCTTATTATGACGAGCAGCAATCAAGGCAGCTTCGTTACATAAGTTAGCGATATCAGCACCTGAGAAACCAGGAGTCTGTTTTGCAAGGAAATCAAGATCAACACCAGTATCTAATTTCAATGGTTTAGCGTGTACTTTAAAAATTTCTTTTCTGCCATTTAAATCAGGAAGTTCCACATAGATCTGACGATCAAAACGACCTGGACGTAACAAAGCACGATCTAGAATATCAGCACGGTTAGTAGCTGCAAGAATAATAACTCCTGAATTGCTACCGAATCCATCCATCTCCGTGAGGAGCTGATTGAGCGTACTCTCACGTTCATCATTAGCCGAGAAGGAAGGTTGTTTACCACGAGCACGGCCGATAGCATCAATCTCATCAATGAAAATGATACTTGGTGCTTTTTCTTTTGCTTGACGGAAAAGATCACGAACGCGGGATGCACCCACACCAACAAACATCTCAACGAAATCTGATCCTGATAAAGAGAAGAATGGTACTTGTGCTTCACCAGCAACAGCTTTTGCTAAAAGTGTTTTTCCTGTCCCCGGAGGGCCTACCAATAATGCACCACGTGGAATTTTACCTCCGAGTTGAGTATATTTTTTAGGATTTTTAAGGAAGTCAACGATCTCCATTACTTCCACTTTCGCTTCTTCCAGACCAGCAACATCATTAAAGGTAACTTTCACATGGAGATCCTTATCAAACAATGTAGCTTTTGATTTGCCGATGTTAAAGATCTGACTACCGCCACCGCCGGAACCCATCCGTCGAATAATGAACATATAAAGAATCACTACTAAGAAGATAGGGAAGATCCATCCGAGGAGGATGTCCCAATAGCTCTTGTCGTTATTGTTATAGAGGATGTTAAGCCGGAGAGGTTCAGGAATATCTTTCTGAACTTCGTCTAAATCCTTTTTAAACGAACTGACATCACCAATGGTGAAAACGTAATGAGGACCTTCATTCAAACCATTGCCGAATGACTTTCGTGCTACGCCTTTAAACTCTTCTTTAGTAAGACTAGTTTTTTTGATAAAGACATTTACAGATTCCTTATTTACGATAACCACTTTATCCACATCGCCATTTTTCACCCATGCTGAAAATTTATTCCAGCTAGCTTCTAAAGGTTGATTTCCGACACCCAGGAAATTAATGGCAATTATGACAAAAATCACAAGGGCGTAAACCCAATAGAAGTTGAAATTGAAGCGGGGACCGCTGCCTTTCGGCTTAGAAAAGTTAGTAAAGGGAGACTTTTTCTTCTCCTCGTTTTGTTTTTGCTGATCTGACATTTTTACTCTTTCGTATTAGAAAGCTGTGGTCCGGTATAAATTCCGGTGGCATTGTTTAACAATTATCTGACTCAATAGTTAGCTTCAATTTTTCTAGTTTCAGCGTCTGCCCAAAGGCGTTCGATGCCGAAGTAATCACGTTGTTCTGCTAGAAAGATATGCACTACTATGTTGATATAGTCGAGTAATACCCACTGCGCATTGTTTTTTCCTTCAATATGTGCTGGTAACTCGCCAATCTGTTTAAGAACTACATCTTCAACGGAACGTGCCAAAGCATCAGTATGCGTTGTGGAATCTCCGGTGCATACAATAAAAACATCGGCTACTGCACCATGAATGGCACTCAGATCTAGGCAGACAATTTCTTTCCCCTTTTTATCTTGTAATCCATTAATTATCGCCTCTGTCAATGCTTCGGAGGCTGTTCGGGGGACGGTTTTAATTGCCCTTGCCGTTTTTACCATTCAGTTTGGTTAAATTTGTTCTGCAAAACTAAGGAATTTTACCCTCTCATCGTGAATCTCATAACTCTTCCCTCCGTCGATTCTACGAACAACTATGCGCAGCAGCTGTTGGAAAGCGGATTAGCACCTGAATCTACGGTGATTTTAGCCCTCGAACAAACATCAGGACGGGGGCAAAGAGGCCGGTCATGGGAGAGCGAGCCGGTGATGGGTCTCTATTTTTCACTGATTTTACGACCTCCTGCTACCCATGCTCATCGGCAGTTTATGCTGAATAAGGGTATTGCTGTAGGTGTTGCTGATTATATTGCTGAACAAACAGATGAGGATGTTCATATAAAATGGCCGAATGATATTCTTATTAACGGAAAAAAGGTGGCTGGATTGCTGATCGAAAATACTTTAAGAGGAAGTCAGCTTTCTGCGGTGATCGTAGGAGTGGGTGTGAATCTAAACCAGAGTTCTTTTTCATCAGAATTCGGGACGGAAGCAACGTCACTCAAAATAGTAAGTGGTAAAAAATATGCTCCTGTGGAGGAAGCTTCATCGCTTTATCGTAAAATCTGGAATCAGTATCAGCAATTTTTGGCTGGAGAAGATGAGCGTATCGATGCTCAATACATGCACTTGATGTATAAAAGAGATGAAATAGCAGAATTTGTACAAGGAGAACAGATCTTCGAAGCGATCTTTAAGAAAGTAGATCAAGAAGGGGCCGCTGTTTTAGAGAAAGATGGATTGATGATTACAGTTACTCATCCTCAAGTCAGATTTTTAATGAGGAATAAATAATTCATCAGCTCTTATTTCCGGCAATTTCTTTGTAACGATCCAATAAAAGATTTAGAAAGTTTCTCAATGGTTTTTCTGCCATCATTTTCAGGAATGGATTCAGATCTGCATCAAAAAAAAGTTGAAGTTCGGTACTGCTAGCCGTTAGTTCATTGATCTTGCAAATCAGATTAAAATCAAAAGGTGCTTTTTCATGTCGTGTCATCACAACTTCTGTGTTTGGAGTGCGTGATGCATACGACATTCCTAGAGTAGCCATGCCCTGAATGGTAAAGCGACATGTTGTTCCGTCAGTCTCGAAGTTAACGACTTGCGAAGGCATCAATTTGCCGATATTGTTGAAGTCGGAGAGAAACATAAATACCTCTTTGGATGATTGCCCGATGGTAGCTTTGTCGCTTTCGATTCGTGTCATTTTGCTGAAATTAAAAGGTGGATTTGTAATGCTCTCAAATAATTGATAAGATGATAAATTATGTTCCCGGTTCCCAAGTATCTGGATGTAATTTCCAAGCTTGAAGTTGTTGGAGATCCTGCTTTTTAACGTAACCGTTGGCAATACCTTGGCGGATTAGAATATCGTAATTGCTCAAAGAATACCACGGACAACCTGCCTTTTTAAAATTCTGCGCAGCAACATCGAAACCATACGTAAAAATAGACACCAGACCTTTTACAATTACGCCGTTATTCCGGAGCTCTTCCACTGCTTTGAGGCTACTTCCGCCAGTAGAAATAAGATCTTCAATCACGACAGCCGACATATTCTCCTTAACTTCACCTTCGATCGTGTTCTTACGACCATGATCCTTGGCTGACGAACGGACATACACGAAAGGTAATCCCATTGCTTCCGCAACGAGGGCACCTTGAGCGATCGCTGCCGTAGCAACTCCGGCAATCATATCTGGTCTTCCAAATTTGTCTTCAATCAGCTTAACCAATTCCTGACGGATAAAGGTTCTGATGCGGGGATAGGAGAGGGAAATCCTGTTATCGCAGTAAATTGGCGACTTCCAGCCAGAGGCCCATGTAAAAGGTTGCTCAGGCTGAAGCTTGATCGCTTTGATTTGAAGCAGGAATTCGGCTACTTTTGATGCGGTATCATCTTGCATAGGTTACAAACCTACATGATTCTGATTAAAGTACCAATCCCTTTTCATTATAAAACCATTTCCTGAAATATGTATAAAATCTACATCAACGAGCGCCCATTGCGCTTCATTTCTGCTAGTGATCCCGTTGATCCTTCAGATAATATCATCCGTCTGAATGGTGTTGAAACTCCTGAACAGTTAAAAGTTATCGTTTCTGCTTTTGAGTCTGACTTCTCATTTCCTTCGCTGAGTCTGTTATCTCCCGATATGGACAATAGCTGGAAAACATTCTGTTCCAATTATTCCATTCTGGAAGCTGCCGGAGGGGTAGTGGTGAATCCTGAAGGCGCCATTTTAATGATTTTCAGAAATGGTAAATGGGATCTTCCAAAAGGTAAAATCGAACAAGGAGAAGACCCTGAAACAGCTGCCGTAAGAGAAGTAAATGAAGAGTGTGGGATAGGTAAATTGATCCTAAGAAAGCAACTCAGCACCACATTTCATACTTATCCCTTTAAAGACAAAAAAATCTTAAAAAAGACTTATTGGTATCAAATGAAAAGTGACGATTTTACCCTGCCCGTTCCTCAATTAGAAGAGGGAATAACAGAGGTAGTGTGGAAGACAAGGATTGAAGTTTTGCAAGCGCTGTCGAATGCTTACGAATCCATTGCACATCTTTTAAAAGAAGAAATTCTGAGTATTGAACAAGGCATTATGGAATAAAAAATACGGATTAAATCATCCGCTTAATCATCCGTAAATTATGCGTGTATTTTTTAGTGTCGACGTTAAAAATTCCATGATGATCTACATTATCCACTCTCACTTTTCCATGCGCGTGAATGATTTTATTTTTCGCTACTAAAATTCCGACATGAATAATTCTTCCTTCTTCGTTATCAAAAAAAGCTAGATCACCGGATTGAGATTCGTCCAAGAGATGCACTTGTTGTCCTTGTTCCGCCTGCATCCAAGCGTCTCTTTTTAACTTTACTCCGCAGAGTTTATATACCATTTGTGTAAATCCCGAACAATCAATTCCAAAAGGAGAACGTCCACCCCACAGGTAAGGAGCATTCATATACATGTAAGCATTTTCTACCACCGTTTTCGATCCTAAGGAAAGATCAGGATGACGTGCGTTGCCATCAAAAATAAAACTGTTATTAAGAATTCTGCAACTTCCAGCACGGTACCATGGAAGGGTGCTTCCTAAAACGATGGAGTAAATAATCTGATGGTTTAATAAAAGCTGCACAAGATCATAGCAGAGAAAATCACTGGCTTTTTGTAATTCTATATAATCTGTAAGTCCGATTTCTTCCTGTTGAGTTTTGTGAATCCAGCCTTCGTAATCATCGTAGGCTAATCGGATTTTTAACCAATCGTTTTGCTTATCGATCATCTGAAACGACTCTCCAAAAAGTAATTGAGTAACCTGTTCGCTGCGATGTGCGGCTTCAAGTCGGACTGGTACAATACTTAAATTACAAATGCCGTATGACATAATGAACGAGAAGAATTCTTCTCTTGAGAATTAAAGTAGTTCGATTACTACTGCAGAAGCACCACCACCGCCATTACATATTCCAGCCGCACCAATTTTACCATTGTTTTGACGCAAAACATTTAATAAGGTAACAATGATTCTAGCACCAGAACAGCCAAGTGGGTGACCAATTGAAACTGCGCCTCCGTTAACATTTACTTTGGTAGCATCAAGTCCCATTTCTTTGTTGTTGGCTAATGAAACCACAGAGAAAGCCTCATTGATTTCGAAGAAGTCTACATCTTTAGTAGTCAGGCCAGCTTTTTTTAGTGCCAATGGAATTGCTTTAGAAGGAGCGGTAGTAAACCATTCGGGTGCTTGCTGAGCATCTGCATAAGCTCTGATTTTTGCGAGTGGTTTAATCCCCATTTCATCGGCTTTTTCTTTACTCATCAGTACTACTGCAGCAGCTCCGTCATTTAAAGTACTTGCGTTTGCAGCAGT
The DNA here is from genome assembly GCA_038320345.1 of Bacteroidia bacterium. GTDB lineage: Bacteria > Bacteroidota > Bacteroidia > AKYH767-A > OLB10 > JBBQED01. The sequence goes on along the minus strand of JBBQED010000007.1, from coordinate 8,593 downwards.
TACACTTCCGTCTTTTGTAAACACCGGACGTAATGCAGGGATTTTATTGAAATCTACTTTTTTATACTCTTCATCTTCGGAAATCGTTAATGGATCTTTTCCTTTTTGAGGAATACTTACTGGAGCAATTTCGTCTTTGAATAAACCTTTGGCCCACGCTGCCTGTGAACGTTTATAAGACTCAACTGCATATGCATCTTGATCTTCACGAGTGATCTTACAATCAGTAGCACAAAGTTCAGCTGCATTGCCCATGTGATAATCATTGTAAACATCCCACAAACCATCTTTCACTAAGCCATCTGTTATCTGACCATGACCCAAACGGTAACCATTTCTAGCTTTATCAAGATAATAAGGAACAGCGCTCATGTTTTCCATACCACCTGCGATTACAACATCATTATCGCCAAGCATTATACTTTGTGCTCCAAACATAATAGCTTTCATTCCGGAAGCACATACTTTGTTCACTGTTGTACTTGGGATGTTATTGGGAAGACCTGCAAAAGTTGCCGCCTGAGTAGCAGGAGCCTGGCCTAAATTTGCTTGTAAAACATTCCCCATATACACTTCATTTACGTCACTTCCTTTCAGGCCGGAGCGTTCGAGAGCAGTGCGGATAGCAATTGCACCCAACTGAGTTGCAGAAATTGAGGATAAAACACCACCAAAACTTCCAATAGGAGTACGAACGGCAGATACGATATAGACTTCTTTCATGATTTTTTGCATTTTGCGAGTGCAAAGTTACTCAAAATAAAGGCAAAGGATTTTTTCTGAGGACGCACATTTAAGATCGTTCAATTAGGCTTTTTATTGGAGAAAACTAAGGATGAATAGATTTAAATTGTTGTTTATCAGTAGTTTGTTAATAACCGAAATCTGTCGTTATGAAAATCGATTTGTTCCCATCGTGCTCAGTTTTAATGGCTTCTGAGCATAATCATGCAAATAAAATAGTAAAAGGAGCCTCTAATTAGCCTACCTTTGTGCCATGAAATCATTATCATTTGAAGAGCTGGGCCTTAACAGCAATATATTAAAAGGCGTAGAAGCGTTAGGATTTACTGAACCGACACCGATTCAGAGTGAGGCAATTCCTCAATTATTAAAAGAAGACCGTGATTTAATTGGTCTTGCACAAACGGGGACTGGAAAAACGGCAGCATTTGGGTTGCCCTTGCTTCAAAAAATCGATACTAACGAAAGGTATCCACAGGCATTGGTATTAGCTCCAACACGTGAGCTATGTGTTCAGATTACCAAGGACTTAACCAATTTCGGCGCGCATGTGCCGGGATTTAACGCGGTTGCTGTATATGGCGGCGCAAGCATTCAGGATCAAATCAGAACGATCCGCAAGGGAGTACAAATTGTAGTAGCGACACCGGGTCGTTTGATCGATTTAATCGATCGTAATGCAATGGATTTAAGAAAGGTTGATTTTGTCGTGCTCGATGAAGCCGATGAAATGCTCAACATGGGTTTTAAAGAGGACATTGATTATATCCTTTCCAATACTCAAGAGCATCGTAACACCTGGCTTTTTTCTGCAACAATGCCAAGGGAAGTAAAAACGATCTCCAAAAATTACATGTCTAATCCAATCGAATTAAGTATCGGTAAGCGTGAAGAAGGAGCAAGCAACATTGAACACGTATATTATGTAGTTCGTGCAAAGGATCGTTATCTCGCCTTAAAGCGTATTGTGGATTCAAATCCTGATAACTTCTCAATAGTTTTTTGCCGGACCAAAATTGAAACTCAGGAAGTAGCTGAGCATCTTATTCGCGATGGATACAATGCAGATTCACTGCATGGTGATCTTAGCCAACAGCAACGCGACAAAGTAATGGGACGTTACCGCGAACGTGCTTTGCAGTTATTGGTAGCAACAGATGTTGCTGCACGTGGTATCGATGTCAATAATGTGACACACGTTATTCATTACAATCTTCCTGATGAATCTGAAAATTATACTCACCGTAGTGGTCGTACTGCTCGTGCTGGTAAATCAGGAGTTTCTATTTCCATCATCAATATCAAAGAAATTTCCCGCATTCAACAGTTAGAGCGTCAATTGAACAGGAAATTTGAAAAGAAACTTGTTCCAAACGGAATTGAGATTTGTGAGAAGCAGTTAATGAGCTTGGTAAAGAGAGTGCATGATGTAGAAGTGAATGACAAAGAAATCGCCCCTTACCTGCCTGCTATTTATTCTGAATTAGCTGACCTTGATAAAGAAGATCTGATTCGTCGTTTCGTATCAATCGAGTTCAACAGATTCTTAGAATATTATCGCCGGGCTCCAGATTTGAATGTTGATGTAACTACTCGTAGAGACCGTGACAGAGATCCTTCTTTCTCAGGAGGTGAGGATCGTGTTCGTGGAACGCGTTTATTCATCAGCGTTGGAGCTCAGGATGGAATGGATAAAGGAAAACTTTTACGTTTCCTTTGTGATGAAAGTGGTGAGCGTGGATCAATTTTCGGTAAGATCGATGTGAAAAGCGTTTTCTCTTTTGTAGATGTTCAACCAGATCGTCTGGATGTAGTACTGCAAAAAATTAATGGATCTGAATATCGCGGAAGAACAGTGAAAATCGAGGTAACTGAAGAGAAATCTGGAGGTGACCGCGGCGATCGTGGACCAAGAAGAGAGCCAAGAGAAGGTGGATACAACCGTGATAACAACCGTGATAGTAATCGTAAACCGGGTGGTTATCAGAAAAGAGAAGGCGGCGGCGGTTCTTATAAAAAGAAGGAATATTCTGATAAGCCAAAAGCAGACTCTTATTCTGCTCCTCGTGAAGGATCTGATAGTGGATCTGCTAGAAAGGATAAGTTTAAAAAATGGTAAATTAATTTACCAAATAGTATAATTTAAAAGAGCTGATCATGATATAAATCTGATCAGCTCTTTTTTTTTCAGTTAAAATATTTATTTTTTAATGATAAAAGGAATAGTGAATTGTTTCTTTTCCATTGTTGCATTCAGGTAATAAATACCATCGGCTTCTGAAGTAAGATTTATCATCATTTCTTTATTAGCATTGAAAATAGTGCGTAAAATTTTACCGTTATTGTCAGTAATAGTAAGCAGTTCAGGTAAACTTCTGAAGGATAGGTTGAAAACCCCTTTACTCGGGTTGGGATATAATTGCATTCCGATTTCTAAAATTTCCGCGATTCCTGAACATGAGCTAACAGTAATTACTGAAGTATCTCTGCCAACACATCCACTGGTATCAGTTACAGCGTAGATGATATTTTTATTTCCTAATCCTGCTACTGAGGGATTAAAAACATTTCCTGTTACTCCCGATCCTGAATAAGTGCCGCCTGAGGGTATTCCAGCTGCTAAAGTTATTGGAGAACTATTTAAACAAAGAAGTGTTTGTGTTTCAATGTAGCTTACTGCAGGGGCATTCATAACAATCACAATGGTGTCACTGGCTGAACATCCATTAGGTGCAGTTACATTAACCCAATACGTGCCTGAAGAATTTAGAAGCAATGATGCGAAAGTTGTTCCATCATTCCATAAATAAGTATAGCCTGTACCATTTGGCCCACTGATAGCTGTCAATCCTTGACAAATATTTAAATCATTTCCAAGATTAACCGGAGGTATTACAAGCAGATTCACAACAATATCATCAGTATTAACGCAACCTAAACCATCTGTAATAGTAACGGTATATGTTCCATTAACTGTTACATTAATCGTTTGACTAGTAGCACCAGTATTCCATAAATATAATTCTCCAGGATTTAAAGCATCCAAAATAATACTGTCACCACATTGATTAATGTTATTAATAAATGGAGCAATAGGTAATGGATTAATGAGGACATCAATAGTATCTCTACCTGAACAACCATTTGCATCAATTACTGTAACAATATATGATCCGGTGTTAAGTGCGTTAATCTGAGAAGTGGTTTCACCTGTACTCCATAGATAAGTTGCATTTGGAAATTGAGGTGTTAAAATTGCGCTTCCGCATGCAGTTACATCTGTTCCTAAAGTAACAGGAATTAATCCGGGGCATACAGAAATGTTCTCGCAATAAGTATGCATACCTCCACAAGTATCCGTGACAGTTAAACAAACATGATACAAGCCTAACGCTGGAAAAGTATGTGAAGGACTTGCAATTGTACTTACTGGAGATCCATCTCCGAAATCCCAAGAGAATGCGGTTGCATTTTGAGAATTATCTGTAAAACTTACATCCGGAAAATTGATTGCGTAGTTATAATTGGCCAATGCCGGAGCTGGACACATAATCACTAGAGTACAAACTGTATCACTCACACAAGATCCGGTAATATATGAACACACATTATAGTCTCCGGGTGAAGGGAAAATGTGTGTTGGGTTATATGCAGTATCTAACGGTGATCCATCACCGTAATCCCAAACTGAAGTAGCTGTAGATCCGGCACCATTAGTAAAAGAGTAACTTGTGCCACCTTGCCAAATTTGCGATATATTAAATACATAATTGGTATCATAATACATCCATACACGACTGATGCTTCCACCAATTTCTGTCCAGATTTCGTGAACGGTATCAGTACTAAGTGGAAATTGCATTCCTAAGCGTGTTACCGTAACCGGAAAATTATTAATCGAAGAAGTAAATGGGCTTATTCCATAGGAGTTATTATCATCTCTGTTACCCAAAATTCCGATTACATCACCAACACCTACCTGAATACTTACAGGTATAATCCCACTTGTGGTATCATTTTGTGTTAGGTATAAAAGTGTAAAATTGTTAGTGGTATTTCCATAAACAGGGGGAAGGGAATCCAGGCGTACAACTGCAATGTTCTGCAAACCTGTACTTGCATCGAGCGGTGCTTCCAGTCCCGTGATAGTAAAACAGGTAGGAGAGATAAACCAATAACCCCTTACTGAACCCTGTAATGTACTACTTTGCGGAGGTAATGGCATTTGAATGCTGCTTTGAGCATACAGTCCGAAAGCTTGAAACATTAATAAAAATAGCAATAGTAGATTTTTCTTCATAGCAGGAAATTTTTTAGATGAATCAAACGTAATTAAAAAAATTGATAAAATCATCAATCTCTGGTCTATACTTTCCCTAAGTACTATTCATGGATTTATCTTATATCTTTAGTACTTTTGCCCATGCATCAGTCGGTTTTAATTATTGATTTTGGATCACAGTACACTCAATTGATTGCCCGCAGGGTAAGAGAGCTTAATGTCTACTGCGAAATACATCCATTCAACCACCTTCCTAATAATATTGATACATTTAAAGGTGTAATTCTTAGTGGAGGTCCTTCTTCTGTTAGAGATAAGGATGCACCTGTTATTGATACGCTGGCATTACGTGGAAACCGACCTGTTTTAGGGATTTGTTATGGTGCCCAGCTAATGGCATTGCAAGGTGGAGGTAGTGTTCAGCCTTCTAAAATGAGAGAGTATGGAAGAGCGATTCTGAATGTTGAACAGCATGAAGATGTCATTGTTCAGGATATCACCGGAGAATCTGAAGTTTGGATGTCTCATGCAGATACAATTACCGAAGTTCCTGATTCCTTCAAAATTATTGCAAGCACTCATGATGTGAAGGTGGCTGCTTATCATGTAAATGGCGAACAAACTTACGGTGTTCAATTTCATCCAGAAGTTGTGCATAGCACGAGAGGTAAGCAATTACTGAAAAATTTCATTTATAAAATTTGCGGCTGTACTGGCGACTGGACTCCGGGTTCTTTTATTGAGGAAACGGTAGCATCGCTAAAGCAGCAGTTAGGTGATGATCAGGTAATATTGGGTTTATCAGGTGGAGTTGATTCAGGCGTTGCAGCAATGCTTTTACACAGGGCAATCGGACAAAAACTTCATTGTATTTTTGTAAATAACGGCTTACTTCGTAAGAATGAATTTCAACAAGTATTAGATGCTTATCAGCATTTGGGATTAAATATCGAAGGTGTTGATGCTTCTAAATCTTTTTACAGTGAGCTGAAAGGTGTTGCTGATCCAGAAACAAAGCGAAAAATTATTGGTCGTGTGTTTATAGAAACTTTTGATAAAAAAGCACATGAAATTCAGAACGTAAAATGGTTGGCACAGGGAACCATTTATCCCGATGTCATTGAATCAGTTTCCGTAAAAGGACCTTCTGCTACAATAAAATCTCATCATAACGTTGGTGGCTTACCGGACTTTATGAAACTTAAAGTGGTAGAACCTTTAAGAAGTTTATTTAAGGATGAAGTACGACTAGTAGGTAAAGCACTGGAGATGCATCCTGATCTGCTCAATCGCCATCCATTCCCAGGACCAGGTTTAGGGATTCGTATTTTGGGAGATGTAACAGAAGAAAAAGTTAGGATCATTCAGGAAGTAGATTCAATTTTTATTGAAGGATTGAAAAAGCATAACCTTTATGATACAGTATGGCAAGCGGGTTCAATTTTCTTGCCCGTAAGTTCCGTGGGAGTAATGGGTGATGAGCGTACCTATGAAAATGTAGTTGCACTGCGAGCAGTGAGTTCTACTGATGGAATGACAGCGGACTGGTGTCATCTGCCGTATGAATTTTTAGGAAAAATTTCGAATGAAATAATAAATAAAGTCAAAGGGGTGAATCGTGTAGTTTATGATATCAGTTCTAAACCTCCTGCCACCATTGAGTGGGAATAATCCAGCTTATGAGATTTCTTCAATTTTTACTGGTAGTGTGTGTATTCTTTCTTGCTTCGTGTTCAGCGACTAGGAAGAAAAATATAGTTAAGCAGCCTGTTGCTATTACCGCTCCAGATACTGTAAAAGTAATTCCTGTTCCTGAACCAATTAAAGAGAAAGCATCGGATACTTTAGTGATTGGGTTGCTTCTTCCTTTACAACTCGAGCCTCATTTTACGAATGATACATTGCCGGATACCAACCCTTTAATTATGGAGGATGCTTTACCGGCATTGCATTTTTATGAAGGTGCATTATCCGCAGTTGATTCTTTTGCTAATCCTAAATTTAAAATTCGTTTAAAAGTAATTGATTGCTCCGGCGACTCTCAGCAGGTTTCTAAGATTATTGCAGGTAAACAATTAACTGGATGTCAAGCGATCATTGCGATGGCAGGGAGTAATCTCAATGGGTCATTAGCTTCGGCAGCACAGCGATTGAATGTTCCAGTAATTTTATTACAGAGTGCCAATCGTCAGTTCTTGGAAGTCAATAAAAATATCTGGTTAGCAGGACCTTCTAATAGTACTCAATTAAAAGAAATGGCCGCTTTCCTTTATGAAAATTTTCCCGCATCAAATTTCATTGCTATTTACCGGGAACAAAGAAAAGAGAATGAACTCGCAGCCTTTTTCGCTGCTGAAATAGATAGCCTTGCAGGTAAAGCGGGAACTTGTTTTTCGATGAATTACAAGACAGGATCTTGGCCAACTTTGCAAGCTAAACTGACTAAGCAAAAGCGAAATATTCTAATTATACCTACTTCAGATGAATCTTATCTTTCAACTTTATTGCTGAAGCTTGATGAAAGTCAGAAGGATTATAGTTTTTTACTTTGCGGTTTACCATCTTGGGATAAATTTGAATCGGTAAATCCAGTCGTACTTTCAGAATTGAACACCCATATTTTCAATGGACTCTTTATAGATCAGAGTAATATTCGTGTGATGAATTTCAGGAAAGCTTTTATCGACGAGTATCATGCCGATCCAATGTTGCAAGCGTATCAGGCGTTTGATCTAGTCACTTATATTGCTGTCAACTATGCGAAATATCAGAAAGAGTATAGTAAGTATTTAAGTCTCCCGAATTTAGAATTTCCGGAAATGGGTTACAAGTATGTACCGGTATGTGAATCTTGTGGATTAGAAAATAAACGGGTCACCGTTTTGAAGTTCGGGGATTATGAACTGAAGCGAGTAGTGAGTCACGAAAAAGAGTAGGATTTTCTAATCGTATATTTCCAATAATCCTTCCGGGAGGATGATATGTAGTATTTTTTCTTCGCGGTCTATTTTCTGGATGAACTGGTCCATGAGTGGAAATAAAACTTCTTTTTCCTTATACATAAATCCGCCGACCGGATGTTGCGGTAAGTCATAAACGTTAGTAAGCATTCCTAGTACTCCTTTTTCCTTATCAATTAAGGTAAATCCAATGACTTCATGGAAATAAAATTTCTTACCACGGAGTTTTGGGAGATTACTCAAGGGAAGAAAGAGTGCATTTTTTACATACGTTTCAGCAGTAGTCTTATCTTCAATTCCTGAGAGGTGGAACGTAGCTAGATTTTCTTTTTCTTTTACCGTGATTTTGGTGATGTCATATTCTTTCAGCACACCATCAATATCTACGTAAATCAATTCCAACTTTTTGTAATTGCCCGGACTATCCGTATCCATCAACATTATCAAATCGCCTTTCACACCATGTGTTCTAACAATTCGACCGAGGAAAAAATGATCTGGATGTTCCATTTTACATTTAATATTTTGCAAGGTGCATGTGCAAGATGATGAAAAATCTATAAAAACAAAAATCCCATCGAAATCGACGGGATTTTTGCTGTAAAGG
>JBBQED010000006.1:0-208547 GCA_038320345.1 Bacteroidia bacterium | reverse complement strand
GTCGGCGTTCTACCATTACCATTGCTGTACCGGTTAACGCATCACCGGTTTGCACTTTTCGCTGGACCGTCCGCGCGCCGCGTCGGCATAGTGTTAAACTTCAAAATTAAAATTGGCTTACTTTAATAAAAGTCAGTATTTCTACTAGTTGCAATTTATTTTTGTCTACTCAATAATTTGAGTTCTTGTTTCACCGATTTCATCGGAGATTTTCCTGACGGATGTCCTACTTTCTTTTTGCAAAAGAAAGTAGCAAAGAAAGGCACCACCGAAAACCAACCGGTGATGCACGGGGCGGGTCGGCGTTCTACCATTACCATTGCTGTACCGGTTAACGCATCACCGGTTTGCACTTTTCGCTGGACCGTCCGCGCGCCGCTTCGTAATATTTTTAAACTTCAAAATTAAAATTGGCTTACTTTAATAAAAGTCAGTATTTCTACTAGTTGCAATTTATTTTTGTCTACTCAATAATTTGAGTTCTTGTTTCACCGATTTCATCGGTGATTTTCCTGACGGATGTCCTACTTTCTTTTTGCAAAAGAAAGTAGCAAAGAAAGGCACCGTCCGCGCGGAAAGAATTTTGACTTACTCAATAATTTGAGTTCGCATATCACCGATTTCATCGGTGATTTCCTGACGGAGGTCCTACTTTCTTTTTGCAAAAGAAAGTAGCAATGAAAGGCACCACCGAAAACCAACCGGTGATGCACGGGGCGGGTCGGCGTTCTACCATTACCGTTAGTGTATCGGTTAACGCATCACCGGTTCGCTCTTTTCGCTGGACCATCCGCGCGCTGCTTCGTATTTTTTTAACTTGAAAATTTAAAGATTTTTACTTCAATGCTGGGTTAGGTTTCAACGGTTTTCTACTAGCTACATTTTTTTGACTTGATCTAAGTATCGGTTAACACATCACAGGTCTGCACGCTATCACTTTTCTTAAAAAGTTGTCTATAAACAAAAGAGACAACTCTGTTAAGAATTGTCTCTTTTGTTTTAATTTTATTGATCTAATTTTAATTCACAGTAACTCTTCGTTGCCAGTTTTTTGAACCTTGATGAACTTCTACGATATAACTTCCAGCGGTGAGGTGACTAAGATCTAGCACTTGATTAATCTGAGAAGTATGAACATCTTCGAGTGTACTTACAACAATTCTACCACTAATATCTCTAACCTTAACGCTTAATTCTTCATTCGTTGCATTGTTCAGGTTGATATTTAAAATCGAATGTGTTGGATTAGGATAAATACTAATATCAGAATTGTTCAGTTCATTTAATCCAACAGAACCTACATCAACGGTTACACTATTTCTTGCACTGAAGCAGGTTAATGATTCTTTTTCTACTTGCCAATCGTAGAAGTAGTAATAGAAACCACTTCCTTGAGTACTTCCAGTGATAGAAAGTCCATCTGTGACAACGTAAGGATAAGCTACACCTGAATTATTTCTCATTAAACGAGGTGCTACCGCGTTCAGTCCTGGTATCAGTTGGTTAAATGCAGGATCTGTTCCTAGGCGGTAATTTGTTCCTGGTGTAAGTGGGAAATTCAGGGTTACAATTTGTGTGTCGGGAACAATGTTTACATCCACATAATTCAATAATGTATTTAAGGCGTCTCTTAATTCAATTCTACGAACACCTGGAATATCAGTATACACTTTTACAGTTTGAAGCGTACAATTTTTTGTTACATCAAAGAATGTTGTTGCATTAGTAGTGTTACCACTATACAAACTTGCACCACCATGGAAAGGAATTCCAGTAGGTACAACACCTCCACCAAATGATTCCGAATTCTCTACATAATAAGTGGTAGTAGCACTCAGGAATGGCGTATTAAATGCTGGGCCAGTTGCAACAGGTACTCCACCATTTGGCACATCATACCATAAGATATCCGTTCCAGTAGCATTGATCGTTGCAGTTCCAGGATTTGGAATACTAACATTCGGTGCAACAGCATCGGGAACAATATGTACAGTAACATTTATTGGAGCTGAAGTCCATTGTTGGCAATAACCTTGAATAGTGAGTGAATAGGTTCCAGTTGTGGAAGCAGACGTGTTTTGATTCTGATCTCCATTGGACCATGTGTAGGAAGTCTGACCTGCAGGACCATTTAATGCTACAGCCCCTCCATTGCAAATTTCAGTTTCACCTACTGCAGAAATCATCGGTGTTTGATCAGGATCCTGAATAATAGTTCTTGTTGCAGAAACGCCAATACAGTTATTTCCAGTTTGAGAGATGACTACATTGTATTCACCTCCGGTAGTTACATCCAGCGTTTGTAATGTGCTGGCATCACTCCAAACATAATTGTATCCAGCCGGTGCAGTTAATGTTAAAATTTGTCCGGTACAGATATAAGGAGATAAAGTTGGAGATATTGCAGCGACTGGTGAAATACAGTTTCCTTCAATTATAGTTATGAATTGATTGATTTCTGGATTGATAATAGTCTGATTCAATCCTGATGGCCAGTTGATCACTACTGAATCAATAACTGTAGCTTGTCCGATACCAAAATGTAATTGTGCGGAGTTACCTGTTCCATAACTTTCTCCTGAACGTACTTCACGAACCTGAGTTCCCCAAGGACCATAAATTTTAGCACTTGCTCCAATGGCACCGTGATTACTTAATGTTCCTCTTAGATCTAAAGTAATAAAACCATTATTATTTCCAGCGTTCATCCATACTACATCATCGATGTTAGTTGGATTAGTATAGATTGTTGCATAACTCGCAAAAATGTCAATAAATCCATCGTGATTCAAATCGCCGATGGTAAATGATTCCATGTTATTGGTATCAAACAGCCCATTAATTCTAGTAAATGTTCCGTTACCATTGTTGTGATAAAAACGTGAACTACTCCCAGCAACCATGATATCAGTGAAACCATCATTATCAAAATCTTCCATTACACTTTCAATCGGAGTGATATCGGTAATATCATATCCAGTTGCTAAAGTAATATCACTATAATGTCCTGTTCCATCATTTTGTAAGATCTGACTTTCATGATCGTGGTTAGTAATCATTAAATCTAAGTCACCATCATTATCGATATCACCAAAAGAAGCAGTCCATGATTGCCATCCAAGGTTCAGATTATATGCAGCTGCATTTTCTGTGAAGTTTCCACTACCATCATTTTCAAATAATACATTGATACGTCGACCATCAGTAGGATCATTTACACCTTGACGACATTTCGCAATGTAAAGATCCATATCACCATCATTATCAAAATCTGTCCAAACACTTCCGTAATTTCCGGAATCATCAGTATTGGTAACATCGAAATTTATCGTAGAAGGGGAGAGTAACATGTTACCAGCTCCATCATTCAGATAAATATGACTTGCTGCATTATCATCACAGCAAAAAACATCGACCCAACCATCATTATTGAAATCAGCAAAGGTTGCATTCTGCAGAAAGAATCCAGAATTAGGAAGACTCACAAATGTTCCACCAGTTCCAGTATTGTTAACCATCAGAATTTTTACTGTGCTGTTTGATCCTCCAGCAAGAATATCTTTATATCCGTTATGATCTACATCGGCTACAGCCATTGCCCATTGAGAACCTCCACCGAAATCACCTAACAACCGGCTTTCAAACTGATTGTTGGTACGCTGTACTTCAACATAAGCAATATGGCCCTGGTCAAGACGGATGATATCATCCTTCCCATCACCATCAAAATCAACAATAGCTACTGGACAACCACTATGTGTTGCCATCGTTAGTCTGGTATTTGCATTCCTGAAGGAGGTCTGAGCATTCATACTCCAGGGTAGCATCACGACACTAATGATCGTGAAAGCAAAAGAGTAAAGTTTTTTCATGATGGTTTTAAATGAGTGTTAGTTTTAATTGAGTTGAGTTGTTCCCTTGATTTTCGGATAGACGATAACGTTATAATTTCAAGACTTTCTGAACGATCCTGTCTTCGCCATTCCGGATGACAAGATAGTAAATACCAGCTAATTCCGGAAGAATTATTTTCCAAAAGCCTGTTTCCTCCTTGATAAGAGCAGAAGTTGCCCGTCCAGCCCTGTCAAATACCTGTATAGATGAAATTTTGATTTTACCAGATTGAAGCGTCAAAACTCCATCATGGCTAGGGTTAGGACTAACTTTTATCTGCCAGAGGGGAGAAATTTCCTTGACGCCTACGGGGATCAAGACTTGAGGAAGTGAGTCAGAACCTACCAAAATCGGATTCTTGTTTGCATTCGCATACATATTCATGAAGGTGTCGATCTCGGAGGAGGAATAAGTCGACATTTCATTGAGAAAGGCAGGAGCAATGGTTTGATACCAGAGATTCGTGTGAACGGATAGCGGTCCTATATAATTCCCTAATCCAATATGATAATGAACGATATCAATACCGGTCCCTTCGGCCAGCCCAAGTTTATTAAAGTCAGGATCAATATTCGCATTTCCTGCTATTTCCATGGTGTCATAGGAATTATGGATCGTTGTAAATCCAAGGGGAGGAATACGGTTATCTTTAAGATGAGAAAATCCCCGCTCTAAAACGGACGTTCTGTTTCCGTTAACATCTCCCATCACCATTTCATAAATTTGAGTCTGTGTGCTGTCGGTGATCACATCATGATGCGATTCAAATGAAGCAGGCGTATTAATAACTTCAAAATTCGGATCAAAAATCCCTGAGGCAAATAAAGTATCTCCGTTAGGTTTAAGCACAACAAATTGCAAGACTGCTCTTCTCGAAGGGTAACCTGTAGGAAATTTATGACCCGCTTTATTTTTTAACTGCACGCTGAAAAAAGCAGAATCGCTGTGTATGGTATCTAATGACATCGTAACATCAACAGATTGTTTGGTGATGATGCGATTAATCGCAGAGAGGGTAGAATCAAAGTTTGCATCGGGAGCATCTACTCCGAGACTTTGTTTATTATTTTTAATCAGATTCACCATAAACGAATTTGCTCCTGCAAACTCATGCAGGTTAAATGGAACTCGATAAGGTAAGGCAGTGTAACCATTAGCAATTTGAATTCCATCTTCCAGTTGTGGCATGTGGCAAGTCTGGCAAGTAATAGCTTGAGCAGGATAATCTGAATTCAACCATTCATGATACGTGGCTTGTTCAACAAATGAAGTGCCTGTTGGGATACCATTTAGATCAACACTATTTGAAATTAATGTATGACATGGAGAACACATTCTGCCTTCACTTACATGGGGGCTATACATGGGCGTTAGTCCAACATAAAGTTGCATAGGTCCTTGAAGTGGCAAAGTAAACGGACCGTATACATGTCTGTTGGTATCATAAGGAATAACACCAGAAAACTCCGTTCCTAGTGTACTACTATCTTTAATCGCGTGACAGCTATGACAAGAAACGCCGGATTTTCCGAGTGAATCAGTGGCTAGATCCGCAAGCGTATAATATTGTTGTCCTTTGAACATAGCTGAGTAATGTCCCATTGGAGCATGACAAGAAGTACAAAATGTTTGCAGCTCATTACTATGTGATGGATTAACTAAAATTTCATGACTCACTTTTGCTTTCCACATTGGATCAACACCAGCAAGGCCCATCATTGAAGTTTCCCAGTCATCATATAAATTAATATCAATTCCATTTCCATCTATATTGGATAATCCCAGCGTATCAAATCCGTGGCAACCTTTACAATTCTGAGGAATCAGAAAATATTCGCCTGAATCGATAGGCGTCATGATATGCACTTTGAAGAAAGAAATATCTTCAGGGGAGTGAAATGCTTTTTTTGTTTCGGCAGCAAATGGTAATCTGCAAATGAAGATTACAATCAGCACTGCTGTAAATGCGAGAAGTTTACCTTTCATAGTTGTTTTACTCACGGAATAAAAGATCCGAAAGCAGGGCATGGTATGTTCCCGGAAGAGATGAAGTATCCAGGATTGTTTTGGTCATACCAAATTAGAGAAAACTAAGATAGGATCAAAATTTTTCTTGAAGTATAAAAAACTTGAAGGCTTCAGGTGAAGAAAATCAGTTCTTTGCTGGGCTCCAGTCGAAGGTATCGAGATCTTTTAAAGCGTTGCTCAGAAGATCGATGCAGCCCTGAATATCAGTTTTATCGGCCATTTCGATTACTTGATGAATGTGTCGCGTAGGGATAGAAATGGCACCTGCTATCGATCCTGTTTTGCCATTTCGCTGTAGCGCAGCAGTATCTGTTCCTCCCGCAGGTAAAATTTCAGGCTGCCAGAGAATTTTATGCCGGTCGGCAGTTTGTTTGAGAAAACTCACCATCCGGGTATCCGAAATGGTACTTGAATCCATGATTTTGATCGCGGCACCGGCACCTAACTGGGTAACCATTTCATGCGGACGAGCTCCGGGAGTATCGAAAGCAACGGTTGTATCTAGTCCGATACCAAAATCCGGTTCTATATGATGAGCAGCAACGGAAGCGCCTCTCAATCCAACTTCTTCTTGTACTGTAAAGACCCCATAAAAATCATAAGGAATTTCTTGCCCTTTCAATTGTTTTAATGCTTCAATCAATACAAAAACAGAAACTCTATTATCAATCGATTTGCAATTCACACAGTTGCCCATTTCCACTAACTCACGTTGACGCGTTACCGCATTTCCTACGCTTATTATTTTTTCTACTTCTTCTTTTGGCATACCGAGATCGATAAAATAATCTCCAGTTTGTGGTGCTTTAGCTTTTTCTTCCGGCGACATAATATGCACCGGTTTAGAGCCCATTACTCCAATCACATCTTTTTTTCCATGAACGATTACTCGCTGTGCAGTAAGCGTTTTTGGATCAAATCCACCTAGTGTGTGAAAGCGCAAGAAACCTTTATCATCAATATGAGTTATGATAAATCCGATTTCATCCATGTGCGCAGCTGCCATCACTTTCTTCCTCTCTTTTCCTTTCCGTAAAGCAGTTACATTCCCCATTTTATCAATGGAGATGGAATCAACAAGATCTTTGATCTCACGTAAAACAATTTCACGAATGCGACCTTCATGACCGGGAGCTCCGGGGATTTCACAAATTTCTTTCAGCAGAGGAATGTTCATAGGTTACTACTATTCGATGTGCGTTAGTTTGATGGTATTAGCAGTTGATTTCTCATGCAGCGGTGTACTGGCAACATGGATCATAAATTCGCCTGACTTCACATGCTTATGATCAACCAGATATTTTTTTACATCACTGATGGTGGTATCAGTACTTTCATATTTGTCGTAATAAAAACCTCTTACACCCCATACCAGATTCAGTAAGGTAAGAATCGGTTTATTATCAGTAAATATATAAATATGAGCTTTCGGTCGGTGACTTGAAATTTTAAAGGCGGTCATTCCGGAATGAGTCATGGCCACAATAGCTTTTGCTTCTGCTTGGCGCGCCATGGTACAAGACGTATAGCAAATAGATTCCGTGATGAAGTTTTCAGATTCTCTGGAGGGTGGAGTTTCACGAAAATAAATAGAATCCAGTTTCTCCACTTCCTTAATAATTTTTTGCATCGCCTGAACTGTTTCAATGGGGAACTTACCTACTGAAGTTTCTCCACTCAGCATCAACGCATCTGCTCCATCATACACTGCATTTCCAACATCATTCGCTTCCGCACGAGTTGGACGATAAGTGTTGATCATACTTTCCATCATCTGTGTTGCTATGATTACAGGCTTGGATGCTTCATTGCATTTCTGAACAATCAATTTCTGAATCACGGGAACTTTTTCCATCGGCAATTCTACTCCAAGGTCTCCACGTGCAACCATCACACCATCAGCAACTGCAATAATTTCATCAATATTTTTTACAGCTTCTGGCTTTTCGATTTTTGCAATAACACGACTGCGTGAATTTTTATCCTTGATGATCTGTTTAAGTTCGATAACATCTTCCGGATTCCTGACAAAAGAAAGTCCGATCCATTCTACATCATGTTGTATCGCGAATTCCAGATCTTCGCGATCTTTTTCCGTAAGACTAGGTAGTGAGATCACCGTGTTCGGTAAATTTACACCCTTTCTCGAGGACAACATTCCACCGTGGATCACTTTAGTTTTTACACGTTCGTCAGAGAGGAATTCAGTAACTTCCAGTTCAATTTTGCCATCATCCACCAATACTCGGTTTCCGATTTTTACATCTTTGTGAAAGTTAGGATATTTAATATAGACAGCTTCTCGAGTACCTGCAACTTTGTGTGGAGTTAGAATGAAATCTTCATTATCACGCAATAAAAAATCACCGTTCGTCAAATCTCCGATCCTAATTTTTGGTCCTTGTAGATCAAAGAGAATTGCAATATGCGTTTGTAATTTTTCGTTGATGGCTCGCACTGTGTTAATCAGATGCGACATCATTTCATATTCCCCATGCGAACCATTGATTCGGCACACATCAACACCTGCAAGTATCATTTTTTCAATCACTTCAGGATCCATCGTAGCTGGACCAAGCGTTGCAACAATTTTTGTACGATTATATTGACTGATATTCATTTTTAGATCGGAAGTATTCTTCCTTAAATATTTTATACGGGTTCAACGAGAAAAAAATTCTCGGCAGATTTTATTTGTTCAGGGAGTAATTCGATGCAGCTGCTTACTAGTTTAACTTCTCTTATTTTCGGAAGTAACACAGACGTAGTGGTGTATCTGCTAGCATTACGAATCATCAGGAAATAATCAGTTTGTTTCATTTCCGGAATAAAGAATCCATTGGTTCCTTTATTTGAGATCACAAAGAAATGTTCTTCGTCATCATTGCTGCAGGAGAACATGCTGAATAAACTGGCAGAACCTTTTTTTTCTAATTTTAGTTCCAAGTCATCCATTTTTTCCATCGACAGTTCCAAATGACGGTTTAATTCGAAACATAATCGGTAATCTCTGTACGAACAGAAAATGCCAATCAGCAGGAAATCATATTCCTGCCGGAAGTCGATTGATAAGATCTGCTTCTTCGCCATGGGAGGTCAAAAATAACTCACCCTGAGGAGTTATTGAAGGTTCAAAGCTGATGAATCGCTAATTACTTTAAGTTTTAATTATTCAGCTGATTATTAGATAGTTGCAATCAATTTTATATCTAAATCCATAACACATCTCTGATTTTCAGAGTCTTCAAAGTTTTAAATCCGGTCAATTCTCTGTTTATTTTAGGGATTTGCTAAGTGAATCTGCTGTTTTTATGGGGAGACAGATTAAAAAATGGGAATGGCGCAGCTGAAGTATCTTTGCATCATGGATGGAATTCTGAATGACGAGTATTTTATGCGTGCTGCTTTACAAGAAGCAAAAAAAGCTTTTGATGCGGATGAAGTACCGGTAGGAGCGGTGATTGTTTCCAATGGGATGATCATTGGAAGAGCGCATAACTTATCAGAGCGGTTGAACGACGTTACGGCACATGCGGAAATGATGGCATTCACCTCCGCGGCTAATCATTTAGGTGCAAAATTTCTAAATAATTGTACACTATATGTAACACTAGAACCGTGTATGATGTGTGCGGGAGCAGCTTATTGGACCCGAATTAGTAAAGTTGTTTTTGGAGCAACTGATGAAAAAAGAGGGTATTCGAAATTAGGGGAAGGCATCTTGCATCCTTCAACAACTGTGGTTGGAGGAGTGTTAGAAAATGAATGTTCGGAATTAATAACTGCCTATTTTAAAGCCAAGCGTTAATCAGATTTTTATAGCGCTGATCACTTGTGTAGTAAGCGGTTTATTCAGGAATTTTTTTACCAACGCATTTTTATTCGCACGATTCAAATCACGGAAACTTTCAGAGGTAGAAAGCATGATCACTTTACAATGACGAAGTGTCGATTCGGGTAAAAACTCCATGGCATCGAGGAATTGAAATCCATCCATCTCAGGCATCATGATATCTAAAAAAATCACATCTGGTAAACTTTCACCAGAAGCTTTTTTCAGAAAATCTAAGGCTTCAACTGCCGACTGATAGGTTGTAACTTCTTCCGCAAATCCATTGGTCTCAAGCAATTTCTTATTCACAAAATTGTCCAAAGAATTGTCGTCGATCAACATCACTTTGCTGTAATTAGCCTTATCCGTTGCAAGGTTTTCCTTTACAGAATGATTCAACATTTGACTACTCATACTTTTTCCCGTTTTCCTGTTCTTGTTTCTTTTTATTGCCTGATGATGGTGATCATACAGACGGATGGTTCTTGGGTTGGTTTCAAGTATTCTAACGCCGGAGTTATTCGGATGTTCAGCTTTTTTCGAGGGTTCTCTTACAGTGATCTTACAGGATAGATATTTTCAGAGTGAAAAGGACCTGATTTCAGACTTTATAACGTTAGATTTTCGAAGGGGTTACCGACATGCGATCATCTTGAAATTGGGAAAAAACAGAAACAGCCGACTTGCGCCGACTGTTTCCTTCAAACCAACCAACAGCCTAACAGGGTTAACCTGCCATCCGAAGTTTTTGAGGCATTTTTTCCGCTACCATGGATTCAATATGATAGCCATACATACCTAAATATCCTGCCTCCGGAAAAGGTACCAAGTCGAACCAAATTTCGAGTTCTCCAAAGGTTACCTTGCACTCGGTGGGCGCATTTTCATTTAAAGCATAATTGATCTCCGGATATGCTTTTAAGAGCCC
Source organism: Bacteroidia bacterium (assembly GCA_038320345.1). Classification (GTDB taxonomy): domain Bacteria; phylum Bacteroidota; class Bacteroidia; order AKYH767-A; family OLB10; genus JBBQED01. The sequence continues at coordinate 197,865 of JBBQED010000006.1, read as the reverse complement.
GGTTGGAACTTTGGCTCCTTGTCGGCATTTCCATTCTCCTAAAAGCGGAAGTGCCGTCAGATTGGATCCAATCAGTCGTTTGTCGTAGCTTAATCGGATGACCGGGAAAGCGTCACGTAGATCGTTTGTTTGAGGTGACTTTTTGTTCATGATGCAGAGAGTTTATTGTTGCCCTTGTGATCACAATGATACAGCCCAGGAGAGGCCTCAATGAATCTAAAATCACTGTCTTATTACAAAATTTATAAGGCTATAACTGCAAGTCTTCGTACCTTTGCAGAAATTATTTAACTAAAAATAGATTATGCCTTATCCAGAACAACTCTGTGCACCTATGCGCAAAGAATTGACCAGCATAGGTTTTAATGAATTAACTGATGCATCACAAGTAGATGCAACTATTCCGAATAGTAAAGGGACTATGTTATTGGTAGTCAATTCAGTATGTGGATGTGCTGCAGGTGCAGCTCGTCCGGGAGTAAAACTTGCCTTACAGCGTAGTGAAATACATCCAGATCAGTTAGTTACTGTATTCGCTGGACAGGATGTTGAAGCTGTTGCTCAAGCACGAAAATATACACTTCCTTATCCTCCGTCATCACCAAGTATTGGCCTATTTAAAGATGGAGTATTGGTGCATTTTATCGAGCGTCATCATATTGAAGGTCACTCTGCTGAAATGATTGCAGAAAATCTTCAGTCGGCATTTGAAGAGTATTGTGAAGCGGTGAAGTCTTGATAAAACCTTACAGTTTTTAAGGCTTAGGATTTTAAATTAATTCCTGTTTGCACTAAAAATTAACTCGTTTTTTTGAAACCTTAATTAAAATGGCTGTTCCGAAATCAGGAGCAGCCATTTTTTTATAGGGAAATACAAATACTAATTACTCCAAGCAAAGATTAACTTCAGCATCCTTTTCTAAGGCAGTCATTATCTTTTAAAGTTTTGCTAATGAGATCATGAACACGCTGCCGCAATTCCGTCATATTTTCTTCGGTCATGCCGATAGTAGGAATTGGTTTATGAATGATGATCCTACAGAATCCTGGTCGGACGAGAAAACGATTGACGCCATGATCGGGAAAAATTTTCCAGTTATCGAGGAAAGTAATTGGCACAATAGGAACTTGTTGTTCGATTGCTAATTTAAAGGCACCTGTTTTAAAAGGACCAAGTGTTGGAGCACAGCCTGGAATAGTGGCTTCCGGAAAGATAGCGATGCTGATCCCTTTGGTTAAATCTGTTTGAGCTCTACGATAAGCTTTATGTGAATCGCGGATGCTGCTTCTGTTCACCGCAATATTCATTCGCTTAAAGAAAATATTTAATAAGGGAACATTATTCAGTTCTGCTTTCCCCATGAAATGAAAATAATTCGGGAACGCAATATTGGTAAGTACGATATCCAGATAGGAACTATGATTCGGACAAATCAGATAAGCCTGTTTTTTCTGAATCGGTTCTTCGGTGCGGATCTTGTAAAATATTCCTGAACTAAATAAAATCCAATGTGCCCAAACTTTTTTTAAGTGGAAAGCATATTTGAACCATTGTTCGCGACTTAAAAGAATCAAGAATAAAGGGTATAAAATTAAAAACGACAGAAACCCGCTTAAAAAGAACCAGCCGCACCAAATTCTGCGGAGTATGAATGATAGTTGCTTCACTCTGCAAAGATACTGATTTCAGTCGGTATAGGCGAGCCGTGTTTTAGGTAAGCAATTGAACTACAACGCATGTATTCACGAAGAATTCAGAGAGACATAATACTCTGGCAATTAACAATCTTACCTTATTGTAATGGAGATTTTAGTCGATGATCTTTTCTGTAATCCAGCCATGCTAGCAAGGTTATCGAAAGAAAACACCAGATCATGCCGATGAGCAATCCGCCAATCACATCGCTCAGATAATGTACTCCAAGATAAATTCTGCTGAAGGCAAGGAGAAAAATAAAAATCGATCCGGTGATGAACCAGAAAATCCCCATCAATCGCCTTTTAGAATGCATGATGAGCAAATAAGTAATGAAGGCATAAAAGGCCATGGCAATAGTGGCATGTCCGGAGGGAAAGGAATAATTTGTTTCCTGATAATAGGCGAGTTCATGGGGACGAGGAACTTGATAAAAATATTTTCCAAATCCCGCTGTAAATGCACTACAAGATACTGAAACGAGTAAGGCGACAATTGCATGATATCGCTTTGCAAAAATTGCTAGGATAAACATCAACATTAAAATAAAGACCACAAACTGAGCACTTCCTGTTTGAGTAAATCGATAAAAATATTCTGAGAGAATAGGATTTCTGTGCTGGTAAAAGTAGAGCGCTATTTTTTGATCCCACACACCAAAAAAACCAGTAGCTATAATCTCTTCAGCAATTTCAGAAACCACAAATGCATTGAAGATACAACCTGTGATGAGCCAGGTAAGTGTCAGTCCTCGAAAATGATATAGATCGGTGCGGTGAGCAATAAATTTGGAGGTTGCTGGAAATCTCTTTTGAAAACCACGTCCCGTTTCGCTCTCGCTGATGCGTGAGAAGAGCTTTTCTAGCCACCCGAAAAAATGTTTGATATTAACCCTGTTCATTTTCCTGAACCAAGATAGTTAACTTAAAATAGATGGGGGATTTTTCTTTCTATATTTGTGGATATGGAAAAAGTTGTTAGTGGAATCCGTAGTACCGGTATGTTGCATTTGGGTAATTACTTTGGTGCTGTTAAAAATTTCATCAGGATGCAGGAAGAGTTTGATGCTTACTTCTTCATAGCAGATTATCATTCTTTAACTACGCATCCACATCCAGACAATCTGCGTGCTAATGTGCGTCAAGTTTTCGCAGAATATTTGGCTTGCGGACTTGATCCTGAAAAATGTACCTTATATGTTCAAAGTGATATTCCCGAAACTGCTGAATTGTTTTTGTTGCTCTGTATGAATGCTTATATGGGAGAGTTGGAAAGAGCAACTACATTCAAAGAAAAAGCTCGACAGCATCCAGATAATATTAATGCAGGATTATTAACTTATCCCGTGTTAATGGCAGCAGATATTCTGATTCATCGGGCAACGAAAGTACCCGTTGGAAAGGATCAAGAGCAACATTTGGAGATGACTAGACAATTCGGGAATCGCTTTAACCGAATGTATGAAGTAGATTTTTTTCCCGAGCCAGTAGCTTTTAATTATGGGGAGAGTCTTGTTAAAATTCCTGGACTTGATGGCTCAGGAAAAATGGGAAAATCGGAAGGAGAGGGGAATGCTGTATTCTTAACGGATTCACCAGACATTATTCGCAAAAAAGTAATGAAAGCAGTAACCGATGCAGGTCCTGTAGTTCCCAATTCTCCCAAAACGGATTCAATTCAGAATTTATTTACGCTGATGGGTGTTGTCTCTTCCAAAGACACCATTGACTTTTTTGAAGAGGCACATGTAAAATGTACGATTCGATATGGGGATCTCAAAAAGCAACTTGCTGAAGACATGATTACGTTTATCAATCCTATACGCGAAAAAATTGAAAGTATTATTGCTGATGAAGCGTACTTAACAAAAATGATGCGCACTGGAAAAGAAAAATCACATGCATCCGCTGCTCAAACAGTAAAAGAAGTAAGAGAGATTATCGGAATAAGGTATTGAAGATCCAATCTACAAATTTAATTCCTTTGATCCGAATTCGAAATTGTCAAATATGCGTTACCGTTTTAATGAATTTAATGTTAATTTTTTCCATTAACGCTTTACAGAATTCATAATTACGCACTGAAACTGCTTTTCTGAAATTATTCAGGTTTTGCATAGAGATAAAATAATAATCGCTGCGGTACAGTTCACTATCGAGCTGTTTGTTAATCATACCATATTTAATTGCTCCGTTGATGAGTTCAAATTTGGCGGTAACATTCAGATGCGATTCAATTTCGTTCTTGTGCATAAGGGGGAGGATTACTCTTGGTTGTACGCACAAATTAAGCGCTAGGTTCATTAAAAGATCACTTTTTTAATGTGAACCTTACATTAAATCAGAAATTAATGCTTTTTACCTTTAGCTTCCTTCGGCTTAATGATAGCGGTCGTGCACATGCGCATCCAACCAGTGAACGCGGTTAAAAATGAATTTTCTTAGGAATTCCAGTTCATCTGTATAGTTTTTAACGGTTTCACTATAGAAGAAACCATGGCGATCAACAGAAAAAACAGGCCATATTTTAAAATTTCTTGCAATTACCGGTTCAATTTTTTTCACTAGACTATCTAACGACCGTTCAATTTTTTGATCACTCAAAATATCTTTCCTTAGAAAATCCCATCTGTTCGCAAGCTGTTGTGCAAAGTATTTATCTTCCATCATTGTATTCCACCATACCGGAACTCCATTAGTTGCGCCTGAGTCTAGGAACATATATTTCCAACCTTCTTTCTGCCATGAACTATCACTCGCAAGATTTCCATAAGCCCGATCGAAATCCCATACCGGCCCCGCAAATATTTTTCCATTGTAAGGGCGATAGAGATAAGAACTTAATTTATATCCGTCGTTATTTTTCGAGAGCTCGCTGATGATAATATAATCAATAAAGCTTTGCATATCGATGAGATTTCGGTAAGTGGTATCTCCTTTAATTCTGTTTGGAGAAGCCAATAGATTATCGAATTCATCAAAGTATTTCTTTATTTCAGGAAGTGCTCTTTCAGCATCTCTCTTTTTATTGGGATACTTGATGATCAGTCGTGGGTTCTTGCTTCTTGGAGTTAAACTTTTATTCGAACTATTCCAAGCAATCTGATCTTTACTATAATTGTCTTTGCACAACACAAATTGTTTTCCGTACTCTTTAATTTTTCCCGTTTCCAGTTTCGATTGTATAATCGATTGATCAGGTTTTTCACTCAGTAAATAAATTCCGATGTATTGATTATTCCAGATCACTTCACAAAGTTTATTTTCTACAGCAGGGTCGCCCATTTGCTGATAAAGTGTATGTGTTAAAGGGTTGCGAATGAGGGTACGATCCATCAGATTAGAACCTAAAACCCACTCTGAAGTAGGACGAATTCCGGCGAGTGAATAAGATGCGGTCTGTTTACCTTTGGAATCTAGTTTTACCGAATAATTTTTCTTCGGTAATTTAACAGAACTATTTCCACGAAGTTTTAATTCCACTTTTAAAGGAGGAAATGCACTACTGTCGCTAAGTTTATTTTCGCTACCATCATCATGATAAATTACTTGCATGGTTCCTTTAGCATGATGAGTTTTACTCGGACTTACTTCATCACAATTTACTACAATAAGAGGTAGCGGAGATGATTTTATAGTAACTGGAACAACAGGATTTTTTCCAAAATGTAATTGCCAATAAATTAGAATGCCTCTGCCTTTTCTTCGATTAGTATCAACGATTTTTAGCTTCCAAACTCCATTACCTTTACAGTGATTATTGAACCATGCCAAAAATCCATGCGGGCGGTAAGTGCCACCGTAGGGAAAACCTGAAGTAAAGATCTGCTGAGAAGCAGTATCACAAAATGCAATACTTTTTTTCACGGGCATATCATCCCCATCACAATTTGTAAGTTCTACACGCTCTCCTGAAGGAGCAACGAGATACATATCCAGATTGGTGAAGTTCTGATGTCGGATATTTAGTTTTATGGAGATTAGTCCAAATTGGTTATCAAGAATTTCCTGATCCAAACCCGCTACTTTCAGTTCGAAAATCGTAGTATCTAAATCGTGGGTCTTTTTAATGATCGATCCTAATCCTGTAAAATCTCCGTTTCTTTCTCCCAAATAACACCCAACATTCCAGCTCGCCAATATGGCGACCAAGAGAATGATGATGGTTAGGAGTATTTTTTTCATTCCGATTTAACGGATGCGTACTAAAAAAGTTGACTTACTGTTCTCTTATAAATCGAATAAAGTCGGTAGATCCTACAGACGTAAATCCGGTAATTCTAAGCATAGTGATTAGTTGTCCTCGATGGAAAGTACTATGATTCATAATATGCATCAGCACATCTTCTAGGGAATTCGAGAAAACTGATCCATCCATTGCATTATAATTTAGCACTTCCTGTGCTGATTGAACAGTGATATTCTCCGCAAATCTTACATATTCTTCCGAATTTTTTACCAAGGCAAGAGTCGCATCTGCAAGTGTCCCCGTGAAATGGTGACTAGGCCAGCTATTGGCTGATTTTCCATTTAAACGCATCATCCATATTTCCTGACCATCCCAAAGATGATAAAGTGTTTTACGGATACCTGGAAAACTACTCTCGATAACTTCATCTGCTTTATGTTCACCTGCATTCACAATGTATTCGCTAATCCGTTTATTTGCCCAGAGATTATAAGAAGCTAGTTTGTGGAGGTGGTGCTGGTTCATAAGAGAAAACCCGGATGCTTTAAGTGGATGAATGCTAGTGTTACTAACGGTAATGGATTAACTAAAAAGCAACTGAGTAATTAATTTTTATAAACTCCGGTTAATCAGCGGCGCTTCTAAAACTTTCTGCAAGTATTTTTCATTCACTACTTTCGACAAAGCAGCTCCGTGTTTAATGTGATGCATGTCAGTACCGACGGCACTGATGATATGCATATCGATTAGTTTTTCAGCAGTGCGCTTTGCATCCGGACCATAATATCCACAGAGTGAATTCAGATTCAGCTGTAGTAAAACACCCATATCGTGAAAGCGTTGGTATTCTTCCAGATTTCGGTACCAGAATGGATATCTTTCAGGATGTGCAAGTATTGTTTTATATCCAAGTACTTGTGCGCGAAAAAGCACATCTCTCACATTATCTGGAGGGTTGATATAAGAAACCTCTACGAGTAAATAATTATCTCCAAAGGTCATTAGTTTTTCTTCTTCTAGTTTCCGGATGAAGCCATCATCGATATAATATTCTGCTGCTGCCGAAATCTCCACTGGAATCTGCTGTTCTTTTAATGCTGCTCGAACAGTTTCTAATCCGCTAAGGATGATCTCCGGCGTATTGCGGAAATAATCACTCATGATATGAGGCGTAGTCACTAGCTTTTGATAACCCAAGCTATGCAAATGACGAATCAGCTCTATGCTATCTTCAATAGTTTTAGCACCATCATCAATTCCTGGAATTAGGTGAGAGTGCATATCACTACCAAGAGTAGCAAGACTTAAATTATAATCGTTTTCTTCAAGAGGTTTAGAAGAAAATCTGCTTAAAATCGACTTAAACATTCTCAAAAGCTTTTCGGAACCACATCACAGTTACATCAAGTCCTTCTTTAATCCGGAAGTGTGGATCATATCCTAATAAATTATGTGCCATGGAAATATCGGCAAGTGAGTTCTTAATATCTCCTTTTCGCTCGGGAGCATAGGAGGGTTTTTTATTATTTCCTGTAATTTCAGCAATGATGGAATAAAGATCATTTACTGAAACGGCTTCGCTCACTGCAACATTGTATACCTTTCCATATGCTTCATTATTTGTACAGAAGAGAGCTCTCACATTCGCCTGTACTGCATTTTCTACGAAGGTGAAATCACGTGTTTGTTCTCCATCCCCAAAGATCACGGCATCTTTATCAAAGAGCAATGAATTCATAAAGAGTGGGATCGCTGCTGCGTAAGGTCCATTAGGATCTTGATTCGGACCGAAGACATTAAAATAGCGAAGACCAATAATTTCCAATCCGTAGTGCATTGCAAAAACAGAAGCATATAATTCGTTCGTCAGTTTGGATACTGCATAAGGAGAAAGCGGCTTCCCTAATTGATTTTCTTTTTTAGGGGAAACGGTACTATCGCCATAAACAGAACTAGAACTAGCATAAACAATTCTTTTAACGCCCGCATCTCTAGCTGCAACCATCATGTTGAGGAAACCAGTAGTATTGGCATCGCTAGTAGCAATGGGGTTTTTGATGGAACGAGGTACAGAGCCTAAAGCAGCTTGATGGCTAAGCATGGTGATTCCTTCACAAGCCTTCCTACAATCTTCTTCATTGGTGATATCTCCTTCCATAAATTCAAAAGCCGGATGAGTACGAAATGCCTCGAAATTACGAACAAAGCCATTGCTCAGATTGTCAAGAACACGAACTTTTTTGGCACCATGTACAAGGAGATATTCAACTAAATTGGATCCAATGAAACCTGCTCCTCCGCTTACAAGAATGTGAGCGTCTTTTATGGTAGGATTGTGATAAACGCGGGTATAAAGAGTAGTAGAAGACATATTTGATTACGAAGTAACAAATTTAAGCGATAAAATCATTCAATTAAGGAGTCGAGGACTGAATTTCATTGGTTTATCAACGATTCTGTACTAGAAAAGTGGAGGTGATAAGGATAAATAGACCCTGTTATTATCTGATCAGGAAGAGTGAAAAAACATAGCTCGACCAATTCAACATCAACTGCTTCCCTGTTAATGAAAGGAGAAATTACGTTGATTATAAAACTAAGCGCTATCTACTTTAAAGGACAATGTTAAACTCTCTTTTAAAAAGGAGAATTACGTATTAGAGTATTGCTTGGTATAATATTGTTGATACTCACCGGTAGTTACTCCGTCCATCCACTTTTGATTGGCTAAATACCAATCAACAGTTTTTTCGAGTCCCTCTTCAAATTGAAGCGAAGGTTTCCAACCTAGTTCCCGCTGTAATTTAGAAGAGTCGATAGCATATCGCAGATCATGTCCAGCACGGTCTTTTACAAAAGTGATTTGGTTCTTGGAAGTACCTGATACACGTTTCAGTTTGCGATCCATAATATCACACAACAAATGAATGAGATCGATATTTTTCCATTCATTATGTCCACCGATATTATAGGTCTCCCCATTTTTACCATACTGATAAATTACATCAATAGCTATGGCATGATCATCTACAAAAAGCCAGTCACGAATATTTTCTCCTTTGCCATACACAGGAATAGGTTTATTCTGAACCAGATTATTAATCGCCAGAGGAATTAATTTTTCAGGAAATTGAAATGATCCATAATTGTTTGAGCAATTAGAAATTACTATTGGTAAGCCATAAGTATCATGGTAAGCTCTTACTAAATGATCTGAACTTGCTTTAGAAGCAGAGTACGGACTATGAGGATCGTAGCGGGTTTCTTCGGTAAAGTAACCTTGCTCGCCTAGGCTTCCGTACACTTCATCAGTACTCACATGATAAAATCTTTTGTTATCGAAATTTCCTTTCCAACATTCGCGAGCAGCATTCAGTAAAACCACGGTACCTACAATATTGGTCATGATAAAATCCATAGGATTCGAGATGCTGCGATCAACATGAGATTCAGCTGCAAGATGAATTACTCCATCAAATTCATGTTCATTAAAAAGTGCTTGTATAACACTTGCATCGGTAATGTCTGCTTTTACAAATGTATAGTTGGCTGCGTTTTCAATATCTCGCAAATTAGCCAGATTACCAGCGTATGTTAAGGCATCCAGATTCACAACGTGAACATCGGGATAGTTGGTTACAAATCTTTGAACTACGTGTGAACCGATGAAGCCGGCACCTCCGGTTATCAGGATTTTTTTCATGCGCTTATTGATATGTTCCGTTCAGAAAAATAAAAACCGGATGCTTTTAACTTTATAAATTTAAACCGTTTGTGCTTTTTGTTGGAGTAACTGTTCCCAGGCCCAAGCAGAAACAATCATTTCTTCTATTCCACGTTCCGTTTTCCAACCGAGTTCATTATTGGCATACGAAGTATCAGCATACACTTTTACTACATCACCATCACGGCGATCCGTTAATTCATAATTTACTTTTACTCCAGTATATTTTTCAAAAGCATTCAAGACTTCCAGTACAGAAAGTCCTGTGCCAGTTCCTAAATTATATAACTCATATTTTTCTTTACTCTTACCTTCCAGCATTCTTGCAATCGCTACCACATGTGCTGCAGCAACATCCATCACATGAATATAATCACGGATACAGCTTCCATCGGGAGTGTCGTAATCTGTTCCGTACACCATCATTTTATTTCGCTTGCCGATAGCTGTCTGAGTTATTACCGGAAACAAATTCAATGGAGTTCCGAGAGGATATTCTCCAATCAAGTTAGAAGGATGAGCACCAACTGGATTAAAATAACGCAAAGCGATGATGTTAATGTCAAGAACTTTACTGCTATCTCTTAGAATATCTTCTCCAATTTTTTTGGTGTTCGCATAAGGACTCTGAGCTGGTTTTACGGCAGCAAACTCATCAATGGGTAAGTAATCGGGCTCACCATAAACGGAGCATGACGACGAAAAAACAAGATGTTGAATCTTATGATCTTTGCAAACGTCCAACAGGTTCAAGAGCGATACCAGATTGTTTCGGTAATATTCAAGAGGATGATTTACACTTTCGCCAACAGCTTTCAAAGCAGCAAAATGAATAACTGCGTCTACTTGATGAATGCGGATGAATTCATTCAGCGCCTGTAAATTATTCATATCGATCTGCGCAAATACAGGCTTCACGCCAGTAATTTTTTCAATCGAACTTAAAACTTCAATATGAGAATTGGAAAGATTATCAATGATAAAAACTTCATAGCCTTTGTTGATCAGTTCAACAGCAGTATGGGATCCGATAAATCCGGTTCCTCCGGTGACAAGAATTCTTTTTTTTGTTGCCATGACTGATAGATTTACGGATCGGTTTTAAGATGGAAATTTTAAAGACTCCAGTAATTTAGTTCTTTAATTTTTCCGCGATAAATTCCTTTTAAATCAACGAGGATGGCAGGGCTCTTCACCATTTTAAGAAATTCGGGTTCACCCATTGGCTTATACTCACTGTGATGTACTGCTACCACAATAGCATCATAATCATTACCTGGTTTTTCTGTTAAGCCAAAGCCATATTCATGATGCAGTTCTTCGCTGTTAGCACGAGGATCAATTACTTCAACACTTACACCGTAGGATTTAAATTCGTTCACTACATCCGCTACTTTTGAATTACGGATGTCTTCTACATCTTCTTTAAATGTGGCACCCATAATAAGCACTTTACATTTGCTAAGATCTTTGCCTAATGCAATCAGTTTTTTTACTGTTTGTTTGGCAACATAAAAACCCATCGTATCATTTACATAACGACCTGAATTGATCACTTGTGAATGATAGCCGAGTTCTTGAGCTTTATAAGTGAGGTAATAAGGATCAACGCCGATACAATGTCCGCCAACTAATCCCGGCATAAACTTCAAAAAGTTCCATTTAGTACCAGCGGCCTCTAAAACTTCATAGGTATTGATACCCATTTTATTGAAGATAATCGAGAGTTCATTCATCAGTGCAATATTCACATCACGCTGTGTATTTTCGATAATCTTAGCCGCTTCTGCGACTTTAATACTAGAAGCACGAAAAACTCCAGCTTTCACTACGATCTCGTAAACCTTTGCTACAACTTCAGAGGATTCTGCATCACAACCTGAAACTACTTTAGTTATTTTAGAGAGCGTATGTTCTTTATCACCCGGGTTAATTCTTTCTGGGGAGTAACCTACTTTAAAATCCTTGACGAATGTCAGTCCTGAAATCTCTTCCAGCACAGGAATACAATCTTCTTCAGTACATCCTGGATACACTGTCGATTCATACACTACATAATCACCCGCTTTGAGCACCTGCGCAATAGAACGCGTTGCACCTAAGAGTGGTTTAAGATCAGGTAGTTTATGATCATCGATTGGTGTAGGAACAGCAACAATAAAGAAAGTTGCTTCTCTTAACACATCTAATGAATCCGTAAATTGAATATCACAGCCTTCAAAAGCGCTACTATCAAGTTCTCCGCTCGGGTCAGTGTTATTCTGCATCATCGTTACACGTGATGCGTTAATGTCAAAGCCAATGACAGAAATTTTCTTTGCAAATTCAAGTGCAATAGGTAAGCCTACATAGCCTAGGCCGATAACAGCAAGTTTCTTTTTCTTGCTGATGAGTTCGTTATACATTGGGATAGCGGATTTCCGGTTTGTTCAGTTTTCTTAAAGAATAAATACGTTCGATAATCTCTACTACTTTGAGACCTTCGAGTGCGTTGGTGGTCATTGTATTTCTGCCTTTCAATGTATCAATTACATTTTCGATGATGTAATGATGATTGGCAGCGGAACCTTTGTAGGCCCCGTAATCATTAGCAGGATTTACTGGAGGCAAATGGGGTAATTCATATCCATCAATATGGCAATACACCACTTCATTCATATACTGTCCGCCAATTTTGATACTTCCTTTGCTCCCTATTACGGTAATACTGCTTTCAAGGTTTGTATCCCAAACAGAAGTTGAATAATTCAAGGATCCCATGCCTCCGTTTACAAATCGGAAGTTCACAAGACCAGAATCTTCAAAGGCAGTGGTTTCTTTATGATTGAAGTCGGCAAAGACTCCATTAATATCTGTGATATCGCCAAATACCCAGTACATGATATCTATAAAATGGGAAAATTGTGTGAAGAGTGTTCCTCCATCAAGATTAGAGCTACCTTTCCAAGTGTCGGCTTTATAATAACGATCGTCGCGGTTCCAGAAGCAATTCAGTTGCACCATATAAATCTCTCCCATGAGTTTTTTTTCCACGATTTCCTTAAGCCAAGCAGAAGGAGGAGAGTAACGGTTCTGCATTACCCCAAATACATGGCGAGATACCTGCAGTGCTTTATAAATTATTTTTTCGCAATCTGCTTTCGTGATCGCCATAGGCTTTTCACACACTACATGTTTACGAAACTCAAGTGCTTTCAAAGAATGTTCGGCATGCAAGCCATTTGGAGAGCAAACACTTACCACATCAATATCTGGTAGTGCATTCAGCATTTCATCCACTGAATTAAAAAACGGAATATCTGAATATTCTTTTAAATTTAATGCGGATGCTGGTTTTACATCACAGAGCGCGAGTAATTCAGCTTCTGGATTGCGACGAATCATTTCTGCATGTCGCTTTCCGATATGCCCGCTGCCTATCACAGCAAAACGCAGATTTCGGTTTTCGTAATTGGTCATGGCTTCAGGCTAACTTGTGAACGCTATTTTTTACGAATTGATATTTCTCTCCACTCTCCGGACAAACAGCAATTCCTTCTTGATCAAATTTCAGCTTATGTCCGAATTCACTCATCCATCCTGTTTGACGCGCTGGATTTCCAATCACTAATGCATAATCTGGAACATCTTTCGTTACCACCGCACCAGCACCGATAAATGCAAAGCGACCTATATCATGTCCGCAAACAATAGTTGCATTCGCTCCAATGGAAGCACCTGTCTTCACGATTGTTTTGAGATACTGATCCTTTCGGTTCACGGCACTGCGTGGATTCATCACATTGGTAAAAACCATACTCGGTCCTAAGAAAACATCATCTTCACAAATCACTCCCGTGTAGATGGAAACGTTGTTTTGCACTTTAACATTTCTTCCTAAAATTACGTTGGGAGAGATGACTACATTCTGACCTAAATTACATTGTTCACCAATGATACAGTCGGACATGATATGAGCAAAGTGCCAGATCTTGGTTCCTTTACCAATTTTACAACCTTCATCAATGACAGCAGTAGGATGAGCAAAATATTCCATGAGATAATGCAGACTGGCGGATTATTACTTACTGAATTTTTCTTCAGTAGAAGTTGATTTTTGTTTTTTGATCCTCCAGATTTCCATCTGGAAATTTATTTCTGTTAGAAACGAAGAACACTGCAGGGTGATTTCCAGCAGTGTTTCTTTATTTTAATTCACAGTATTTTTTTTATTCGAAGCGATGTGCTGTTCGGTATAATTCTTCTGAAGGAAGGCTTTTGAAATAATCATAAGTCAGTTTCAGTCCTTCTTTACGACTAATTTTTGGTTCCCAGCCTAAGATAGTTTGTGCTTTGGTGATATCGGGACGACGTTGTTTTGGATCGTCTTGTGGTAAAGGTTTAGTAATTAATTTCTGAGTAGTACCGGTAAGTTTAATAATCTCTTCTGCAAATTCACGGATCGTGATTTCCTGAGGATTACCTACGTTAACAGGATATGCATAGTCACTTTTTAATAAGCGGTAAATTCCTTCTACTAGATCATCCACATAACAGAAAGAACGTGTTTGACTTCCATCACCGAAGATGGTAAGATCTTCGCCACGTAATGCTTGTCCGATGAAGGCTGGCAAAACACGACCGTCATTTAATCTCATTCTTGGACCGTAAGTATTAAAGATTCTCACGATGCGCGTTTCGAGTCCATGATAGGTATGATAGGCCATGGTGATGGCTTCTTGAAAACGTTTAGCTTCATCATACACTCCACGAGGACCAATCGGATTTACATTCCCCCAGTAATCTTCAGTTTGCGGATGTACTGTTGGATCTCCATAAACTTCACTAGTAGAGGCAACGAGGATTCTAGCTTTTTTCACTAGAGCAAAACCTAGTAGATTATGCGTTCCAAGAGAACCAACTTTAAGAGTTTGAATTGGAATTTTTAAGTAATCAATAGGACTTGCAGGCGATGCGAAATGCAGGATGTAATCAATTTGTCCCGGTACATGAACGAACCGACTAACATCATGATGATAAAACTCAAACTCTTTTAGTTTAAAGAGATGTTCGATATTGCGTAGGTCACCAGTAATAAGGTTATCCATTCCCACAACACGATATCCTTCTTTGATGAAGCGGTCACACAAATGAGATCCTAGAAAACCGGCAGCTCCGGTAATAAGTACACGCTGGTTAGGCATAATTATTTAATATTAAGAGAAGGCGGGAATTTGTGGCGTTACGATTTCGCGTCCGATACTATTATAGTAGAAGCCCATCTCCGACATTCTCTGAAGATCGTAGAGGTTACGACCATCAAAAATTACTTTGCCTTTCATAGAAGCTTTCAATTTATCAAAATCAGGAGTCCTGAAGAGTGACCATTCTGTTGCAATCAATAATGCATCCGCATCTTGAACTGCCTCATAAGGATCCGTAGCGTAATGAATTACTTCACCCATTGTCTTCTTCACATTCTCCATCGCTTCTGGATCGAAAGCACTTACTGAAGCGCCCGCAGCCAATAGATCACGAATAATATATAAAGCCGGAGCTTCACGGATATCATCAGTATCTGGTTTAAAGGCTAATCCCCAAACTGCGAATTTTTTTCCTTTCAGATCACCATCAAAATACTGACGTACTTTTTCAACGATCACCGTTTTCTGAATTTCATTTACTTCCATTACAGAAGAAAGTATTTTGAAATCGTATTTGAAGTCTTGAGAAGTACGATAGAGTGCATGAACATCTTTCGGAAAACAGCTTCCGCCATAACCGATACCTGCGAAAAGGAATCGCTTTCCGATTCTAGAATCAGAACCAATACCAATACGGATCGCATCTACATTAGCACCTACTTTCTCACAAAGGTTGGCGATCTCATTCATGAATGTAATCTTAGTGGCTAGAAAAGCATTAGCTGCATATTTCGTGAGTTCAGCAGAACGTTCATCCATAAAATAAATTGGATTTCCCTGACGAACAAATGGAGCGTATAAATCACTCATGATTTTTTTAGCTTTCTCGCTGCGGGTACCAATTACCACGCGGTCGGGCTTCATGAAATCATCAACGGCAAATCCTTCACGTAAAAATTCAGGATTAGAAATCACATCAAAATGCACACTGCAATTTTTAGCAATCGCTTCTCTTACTTTTTCAGCGGTTCCTACAGGAACGGTGCTTTTATTGATAACAATTTTATATTCTTTGATAAGTTTACCCAAATTGTTGGACACTCCTAAAACGTACGATAAATCTGCTGAACCATCTTCACCTGGAGGTGTTGGTAGAGCCAGAAAAATTACCTGTGCATCGGCAATCGCTTCTTCGAGATTAGTTGTAAATTGTAATCTTCCCTGACGGATATTACGTTCAAACAATACGTCCAAATGTGGTTCATAAATCGGAATGATTCCGTTCCGCATTCTTTCTACTTTGTTCGCGTCAATATCTACGCAGGTAACGTGATTACCCATTTCGGCAAAACAGGTTCCTGTTACTAAACCTACGTAACCAGTTCCAACTACTGCAATATTCATTTGATCAATTTTTAGAGTGTTCTCAGCTTTATACTTGCTGATAGTACCAGAGGTTTCGTCTTTAAAATTATTTGCTTACAAACTCAAGGACACTTGACGTGATATGAGCTAAATCTTCATCACTCAATTCAGTGTGCATAGGAAGTGAAATCACATGATTACAAAGATCTTCTGTAACCGGGAAATCCCCTTTCTTATATCGCGGATCGGTATAGGCTTTCTGCATATGAAGTGGAATAGGGTAATATATCATGCTCGGAACCCCTTTCGTTTCTAAGTATTCACGTAAAGCAGTTCTTGATACTCCATTGAGAACCAATGTGTACTGATGGAAAACATGAGTAGAGTGCGCAATCCTTCCTGGAGTTTTGATTTTAGGATTGTTAGCAAAGGCGCTATCATAAAATGCCGCAGCATGCTGACGAGCAGCACAATACTCATCCAAATGTGGAAGTTTAACTCTTAAAATTGCTGCCTGCATACTATCCAAACGGGAATTAACACCAATATCATCGTGATGATAAAGTACACTCTGACCATGGTTAGCGATCACTCTGAGTCGGGTAGCTATTTCGTCATCATTACAAAATATCGCACCTCCATCACCCATACATCCTAGGTTTTTAGAAGGAAAGAATGAAGTAGTTCCAATCGTACCAATGGTTCCGGCTTTGTACTGGATTCCGTTATCCATCACATAATCAGCACCTATAGCCTGAGCATTATCTTCAATAACATATAAATTATGAGCATTGGCAATTTCCATCACTCTCTGCATATTGGCACATTGTCCAAATAAATGAACCGGAACAATAGCAACCGTTTTAGGGGTAATGGCTCTTTCAATAGCATCGCAATCGATCGTAAAGTCATCTGGATTCACATCCACCAACACCGGTTTTAATTTTAATAAAGCAATCACCTCAGCAGTTGCAACATAGGTAAAACTCGCTGTGATCACCTCATCACCCGGTTTAAAATTAAGTGCCATCATCGCGATTTGCAAAGCATCGGTTCCATTCGCACAGGGAATCACATGTTTTACATCAAGATATTCTTCGAGTTCTTTGGCAAATGTTTTAACTTCTGGTCCATTAATATAGGCAGAAGATTTTACCACATCAAGAATGGCTTTATCAATTTCTGGCTGGATTTTTCTGTATTGACCGAGCAAATCGACCATTGACATTTTTTTGAGAGTTTCCATAGCGCTTTTTATTTCTATAGTGGGAGTTCAGGAAAGATAACCTGTATACCCAGTTCTATTATGATTTGATAATCAGTTAGGAATCGGTTGCAAAATTGCGAATTTAAGAGCGAATCAGAGGTGTCGGTTGAAGAATATAATGGCAAACTTGCATATTTTCTCACAAATACTAGCACCACTTTACCACTTTAACGATAAAAGTAATACGGGAGTGCGAAGATACGACTATTTCTAAGGTGCGTTGGTGACCTAGAGTGATGTCAATTTCATATTTTAGCGAGGTGATTCCACACCTCAAAACAATTATTGTGGGCATTTTATGCCTAATCCTGACTTCACTAACGCCTTTGATGGCGCAGGTAAGTATCCGAGATTCCTCTATTTCTCTTGTCATGATCAGTCCTTCCATTGCCCTTCATGGTCCCTTGGGAGATATGGGAAAACGTTTTGGAATTAGCACTGCTGTAGGACTAACCGTTACGTATAAGTTAAAGAACAATTGGATGTTTAGTGCCGAGGGTAATTTTATTTTCGGAAAAAAGATTTCTGAACCTGGTTTATTCAGCGGATTAACTACCAATGAGGGATATGTAATTGGGAGTGATGGTTTTTATGGTGATATCCGTGTTTTTGAAAGAGGATATTATCTCACTTTATCAGTAGGGAAATTATTTCCTGTTAAAAAACCTAACCCTAACTGCGGATTTTTCGTACAGGGTGGTGTGGGTTTTATGCAACATAAAATAAAAATCGATGATCATAAGAATAGCATTCCTTCTTTACAGGATGATTATGCGAAAGGATATGATCGTTTAACAAATGGAATTGCTTTCCGTGAATTTGGTGGTTATTTATATAATGGAAATAATCGCCTAGTCAATTTTTACGGAGGTGTTGAATTTGTTCAGGGAATTACTGAAGGTCGACGATCGTATAATTTTGATCAGGAGAAACCAGATAGCGGAGTGCGCCTAGATATGCTGATTGGATTGAGAATTGGTTGGGTAATTCCGCTTTTTAAAGAAGCCCCTGATAAATTCTATACCTATTAATTATGTGGATTCTTTATTTTTTCGGGATAAAAATTTATGAAGCCCTCATTCATGGCGCTGCTTTTTTTCATCCTAAAGCTAAAATATGGGTAGAGGGAAGGAAGGATTGGAGGACTACTATTCAATCAACTCTTCCCACAAAAAATACGACTTCAAAAACGCAGCGTAGGATCTGGGTTCATTGTGCTTCGCTAGGAGAATTTGAACAAGGTCGGCCGCTGTTGCAGGAGTTTAGAAAAGAATATCCGGAGAGTTTAATCATCCTTACTTTTTTCTCTCCATCAGGTTATGAAATCAGAAAAAATACTTCACTTGCTGATCTGGTTTTTTATCTCCCATTGGATGGTCCGAAACGAAGCGTTGATTTCATCAATTTGATTCAACCTGATCTTGTATTTTTTATAAAATATGAATTTTGGTATTTCTATGGAAAAGAGTTGGCGAAGAAAAAAATTCCATTCTATTGTGTATCCGCAATTTTCCGCCCGGGACAAATTTTTTTCCGACCATGGGGTGAATTTTTCCGGAAAATTTTATTGAGATATACGCATTTATTTGTGCAGGATCAACAAAGTCTCGACATACTCTATCGTAACCGTGTTGCTCGCGTCACTGTTTCTGGGGATACTCGATTTGATACGGTTTATGATACCATTGCAAAGAATGTAAATTTACCGGAGATCAAACAGTTTTGTGGATCATCAAAGATCATGGTGTGTGGTAGTACTTGGCCTGCGGATAATGCACTTTTAGTTCCACTGATAAATTCAGGGATTGAAGGAATGAAATTCATCATCGCTCCTCATGAAATTAATGCGCATCAACTGGCACAACTGAAAGGAGATCTTCAAAAGAAATCTTCCTATTATTCCGAATGGATTAAAGATATGTCGATGCCTGTTGATGTACTGATTATTGATAATGTAGGGATGTTATCTCAACTTTATTCCTTCGGTGATTTCGCTTATATCGGTGGAGGTTTCGGGGCTGGGATTCATAATATCCTGGAAGCTTCAGGATTCGGATTGCCAGTTTTTTTCGGACCTAAACATCAGAAGTTTTTAGAGGCAAAAGAACTCATTGCCCTCAACGCAGCATTTTCAGTGAATACGAAAGAAGAACTGGATAGGATTTTACGTTCTATCATGAATCAGCCATCTATGATTCAGAAAATTTCCGAAACCAGTAAGCAGTATCTTAATAGCAGAAAAGGAGCTACAAATATTGTGATGAATTATTTGAAAATAAATCACAATTAACTTACTAGAGTAGGACTTTCCAGAAAGGTCACTTTGTTTCTAGCGTAGAATATACATCCGGTAACTATCTAGTTTGATCAGGATAAATAGCAGGATAGTAAAACTCCACAACGACGATCCTCCATAGCTAAAAAATGGTAATGGAATTCCAATTACAGGAGCTAATCCGATCGCCATTCCTACATTGATCATAACATGGAAGAACAAAATGGAAGCAACTCCATACGCATAAATCCGCGTGTATTGTGAGCGCTGTCGTTCGGCAATAAAGACAATACGGTAGAGCAATGCGAGAAACAAAAGGAGTACAAAGGAAGCTCCGGCAAATCCCCATTCTTCGCCTACAGTACAGAAAATAAAGTCGGTACTTTGTTCGGGAACGAAATCATATTTTGTTTGTGTTCCCTGCAGAAATCCTTTTCCAGCTAATCCTCCAGAACCAATTGCAATCAAACTTTGATTTACATTATATCCTGCACCCTTCGGATCAGATCTTTTTCCAAGTAAAACTTCAATCCTTTCTCTCTGGTGAGCTTGTAACACTTTATTGAAAGCATAGTCTACACTGTACACAATTCCGCAAGCCATTATCGTAATGGCAACAACTACGATGAGGTTTTTACGAGTCTTGCGGAGAAGCAAGTAAGCTACTAATCCGATTCCACCAATAACGCCTAACAAAATAGCATTCGGAACCATGAGGGCGAGTACGAAAATTACGCCGGTGAAGAATCCGAAGATGAGCACGTTTTGCGATAATCCTTCTCTGTAAAGCACGAAGATAAATGCACAGAAGACAAGAGCTGATCCAGTATCGTTTTGCATCAAGACCATCGCCATTGGAATTAATACAATTGCTCCCGCTGTAATTTTCGTGCGGAGATCTTCCATACGGATATTCAGCGTACTTAAATATTTTGCAAGGGCCATATTCGTCGCAAACTTGGCGAATTCAGAAGGCTGTAATTTAAATTGTCCTATTTCAACCCATGAGCGTGCTCCTTGAACATCTCTTGCAATTACCAATACAATGAGTAGTAAAAAAAGGACAAAAAGATAAATAGGGTAGGAGAATGCGGCGAAGAATTTTCCGTCAATCACTAAGATGGCCACTGCTAAAAATAAAGAAGTGCCAATCCACAGCATCTGTCGGCCGTAGTTCTGCGTCATGTCGAAGATGTTCTTGTGTTCTTCATTGTACACAGCGGCATAGATATTCATCCAGCCCATGAGTACAAACAAAAGATACATGCTAACGAGCAGCCAGTCGATGTTCTCGAAAATACTTTTCTGTTTCCTCACGGATTAATGTTGCTTGTTCGGGGGTTGATTTAAAGGGTACTGCAGGTAATTTTTTCTTGGGAGCATTCACAGAAGCAGTCGGACGTTTCTTTGCGGGAGCAACAGCTGCCGTTTTTTTAGTGACTCCTTTTGCCGGAGTTTTTTTCGGTACAATTTTTCCCGGCACTTCCGTTCTGTTTTCATATTCTGGATCAACTTCAGGATCTTTCTTTTCGATTTTCTCTTCTTTCAGAGGGATCAGGAACCCTTTCATCATTCGATCTTGTAACTCAGGACGAGAGATTGAATCGCGCAAATATTTTTCCATCATCAAACTAGCAATAGGAGCAGCCCACGCCGCACCAAATCCTGCATTCTCTACCATAACGGCAATGGCTATACGCGGATTCTCACGAGGAGCAAATGCTACAAAAAGAGAGTGATCTTTGCCATGAGGATTTTGAGCGGTACCGGTTTTTCCACAGATAGTGATCGTATCGAATTTCGCAATCCTTGCTGTACCCGCTTCCACTACACGTTGCATTCCATCTTGTACGATATCAAAATATTTAGCTTCAACTTTTGTTAGATGCTTCTCCCCCAGATTTCTGGAAGTGTTATTTTTATCACTGATTTTTTTAATGACATGCGGAGTGTAGAAATATCCTTTGTTAGCGATGATACACATGATATTCGCCATTTGCATTGGGGTGATTCCTAATTCACCTTGTCCAATTCCTAAAGAATAAATAGTAGAGGCTTTCCAATGACCCTGCCCGTATATCTTATCATAAAATTCGGTGGTGGGTATCAAACCTTTTAATTCATGAGGCATATCCACACCGTTTTTGGTACCAATTCCGAAACTCACCATGTAATTCCTCCATGTACGATATCCAACTTCGCTAGATCCGTATTTTCTGTTGTCGATGAATGTTCGGAAAGTGTTACAGAAATAAGGATTACAGGAATACTGAATAGCACCTTCTAGAGCAACGGGAGGGTGATTGTGACAATGCACAGAATGACTTCCTACTGTGAACGAGTGGGGGAAAGACGTAGCAGGGGTAATTACACCTTCTTGTAATGCTGCCAGTGCGTTCGTTAATTTGAATGTAGATCCGGGAGGATAATAAGCCTGCATCGCACGATTGAAAAGTGGCTTCAAGGGATCCTTCAATAATACACCGTAGTTTTTTGAGCGAACTCTTCCTACCAATAAATTGGGATCATAAGTAGGTGCTGAAATCATAGCAAGAATTTCTCCCGTCCTCGGTTCAATCGCTACTACACTCCCTAATTTATTTTGCAGTAATTGTTCTCCGTAAGCTTGTAAGTCGGCGTCTAATGTAGAAACCAGATTCGATCCAGCAATAGCAGTAGTATCAAAAGAACCGTTTTTATAACTTCCTTTCTCCCGATTGTAAACATCCACCATCACGATGCGTACACCGCGTTTGCCCCTTAATTCATTTTCATAACTCTGTTCTACGCCACTAATACCAATGTAGTCGCCCTGACGATAGTAGGGATTTTTTGTGATCAGCTCATCATTGACCTCACCAATATACCCCAGAACGTGGCCTGCAGTATTGTTGGGATATTTTCGAAGTGTACGCGGTTGAACGTAAAATCCCTGGAACTTGTAAAGTTTTTCCTGAAAGGTAGCATAGGTTTCTGCCGATAATTGCTTTTCGAAAATGGAAGCTTTAATCTTAGAAAAGGTTCTAGCTTTTTCCATTTTAACAATGAAATCTTCTTTTTGAATATCTAGTAATCCGCAAAACTCATTGGTGTCAAGATCCTTTACCTGACGAGGAATAACCATCAGATCATACACTGCCTGATTGAATGCAAGAATTTTTCCATTACGGTCATAAATCATCCCTCGTGCAGGGTAATCTACCATATATCGTAAAACATTGTTGTTTGCAGAAACCGTATAACTATCTTCTACTACCTGAATATAAAACAGGCGGATCATAAAAATAAAAAGCACGGAAGTAAAGATGGCTAAAATCACTAAGCGTGGTCCACTGTTATTCATTGCCTGATGTTACCTGATGATTAATGTGTTGACTTATTTTCCCTCGATAAAGTTCTTTCGCTGAAAGAACATGATACTCCCCAATTAATTCAATGCACGGTCACTCGGTTTATTCATTAAATACTGGGCGATGATGATGAGCAGCAAAGTTACGACACTACTGAGCAGAACGCGGATAAATGTGCTGAAAAACTCACTAAAGCGGAATACTTCCAAATAAAACAATAACAGATGATGTACGAGTACCAATACTCCGGCATAAACAATGAACCATTGAAAGCCCGATTTCTTTACAGATGGAGCAGCATCACTTTCATAACCATCACGAGGAGCAATCATTTTCAACCAACCCGGACGTAGATACGCGAGTAGCATACAAGCAGAAGCATGCATCCCCATTGTATTCTGGAACATGTCAACTGTTAATCCTGTTGCCAATGCAATACCCAATAAGAGAAGGTTGGGTATTTTAACTGGAAGTGTAATCAGAAACATCACATACAGATAAGGATTGATGAATCCTCCGAGCTGCATATTATTCAGCACAAGAACCTGAATTGCCATCAGCAATAGGAATCTTAAAAAAATGCGCAGAATTTCAATGATCATTGTTATTCAGTTTCACTTTTAGTTTCGAGGTTGCGTTGTTCGTTCTTGAGCAGATTATCTACAATATAAACATAGCTTAGATTATCGAAACGAGTTGATAATTTGATTCTGATTTCATGAAAGTTAGAGCCAGGTTTCAACCGTGCTTCTTCTACTTTTCCTATCATGATTCCTGCGGGGAAAATAGAAGAATAGGAAGTCGTTACAATGGTATCGCCTTTTTGTACGGGTACTGTTTTATCGATTTCATTGAGTGTTGCAATGCTTGGATCTGTTCCGTCCCAGGCTAATGAACCAAAGAAATTATTCCGTTGGATCATCGCGCTAATTCTGGTTTTATTGTGCAAGAGCGACATCACCGTACAGTAATGTTCCGAAACCTGCTGAACAATACCCACTACTCCAGAGCTCGTGATGACTCCCATTTCTGGTTTGATTCCCTCTACACTTCCTTTGTTAAGTGTGAGGTAATTATTTCTTCTGTTGATGGAATTATTGATCACTTTAGCAGTCACATACGCATATTGCTGTTTGCGAGAGCTGTCGTTCACTAAGATCCTTGAGCTATCCTGATCGTAAGCAG
The DNA here is from genome assembly GCA_038320345.1 of Bacteroidia bacterium. Lineage (GTDB taxonomy): Bacteria > Bacteroidota > Bacteroidia > AKYH767-A > OLB10 > JBBQED01. Next base: position 173,692 of record JBBQED010000006.1, on the reverse strand, counting down.
CATCTTTAAGTAAAGTTCGGAGTTTTGCATTTTCGGTAGCCAGTCCTTCATTATTTTCTCGCAGGTGAACATATTCCTGAACATAACTTACTCCTTCCATCGCTTTAGCTACTCCAGCATTGGTGGCATTCAATACGCTTGCGTTCTGAAATTTATTGTTTTGTACGAGTAAATAAATGCAAAAAACCTGCAGGATAAGAAACAACAAGGTGAAGTTGTTGCGCCACAGGAGCAGGAACAATAATCTCATGCAGTTTTAGTAAATGCTATCAGGTGAACAGGTAATCGTTAAAAAGAGCGTGGTAAGTTACGGTCAGACTTGATCACCTGTAATTCGGTTATCTGATCTTTCCCGTTTAAGGAATTAGGAATTTATAACGATGAATATTTTTCAGAGCAATTCCGGTTCCTCTTACAACAGCACGCAGCGGATCTTCAGCAACGTGTACAGGTAATTTTGTTTTCATGCTGATCCTTTTATCAAGACCACGCAGTAAGGCACCACCACCGGTGAGATAAATGCCGGTACGGTAAATATCAGCAGAAAGCTCAGGAGGTGTAATCTCGAGTGCTTTCAGAATAGCTTCTTCGATTTTAGAAATCGATTTATCAAGTGCATGTGCGATTTCAGGGTAGCTTACTGTGATTTCTTTCGGAATCCCAGTCATCAAATCACGACCATGAACGGCGAAATCTGGTGGAGGATTATCGAGCTCCGGTAATGCTGATCCTACTTCAATTTTAATGCGTTCTGCAGTACGTTCACCGATCAAAATATTATGCTGACGACGCATATAATCCCAGATATCGGTAGTGAATCCATCTCCTGCAACCCGAATACTCTGATCGCAAACGATTCCGCCTAAAGCAATAACTGCAATTTCACTTGTTCCTCCGCCAATATCGATGATCATATTCCCCATCGGTTCTTCAACATCAATTCCGATTCCGATGGCCGCAGCCATGGGCTCATGAATCAAGTACACTTCTTTCGCTCCCGCATGTTCTGCTGAGTCACGTACAGCCCGCTTTTCAACCTCGGTAATCCCTGAAGGAATACAAATTACCATCCTTAGCGATGGTGTAAATAATTTATTTCCGGGATTGATCATTCGGATCATTCCCTTAATCATCTGTTCCGCAGCTTCAAAATCAGCGATAACGCCATCCTTCAAAGGCCTCACAGTTTTGATGTTTTCGTGCGTTTTGCCATGCATCATCATAGCCTGCTTTCCAACTGCAATTACTTTGCTGGTGGTGCGGTCAATTGCAACGATGGAAGGCTCGTCAACTACAACTTTATCGTTGTGGATGATGAGCGTGTTGGCAGTTCCAAGATCGATGGCAATCTCCTGGGTAAGGAAATCAAACAGTCCCATACGGTGGCGTTTCTTTTTTTGCGGGTTTATTCCGGGCGGAGAGAGATACTGTTATCATAAATTCCATGTAACAGATGAATTGCTGCAAGTTACTTTTTTGCAGAGCACAAAGTTGGCTGTTTTTATTTGAATTCTTAACACGTTAGTGTTTAAAATGACGAATTCCTGTGATCACCATCGAAACACCTGATTTATTGGCTTCGTCAATCGAATCTTGATCACGAATAGATCCCCCCGGTTGTATCACTGCTGTAATGCCTGCAGCGTGGGCTACCTGCACACAATCTGGGAAAGGAAAAAACGCATCAGATGCCATCACTGCTCCCTCTAAAGACAGACCAAAATGTTTTGCTTTTTCGATAGCCTGTTTTAGGGCGTCAATTCTTGATGTTTGTCCTACTCCACTAGCACACAATTGCCCATTTTTTACAAGTACAATGGCATTGCTTTTACTATGTTTCACCACTTTATTTGCAAATTCCAGATCTGCAATTTCAGTGGCGGAAGGTGTTTTGCTCGTCACTATTTTCATATCAGCAGCCGATTCGGTCCTGTTATCCGGAGATTGTTCCAGCATTCCGTTTAATAAACTGCGGTAAAGTCGTTCAGGGGTCTCAAATGGTTTAGCTGCTAAGATCATCCGGTTCTTTTTTCCTTGCAATATTTGCAAAGCTTCTTGTTCAAATCCAGGAGCAATTAATACTTCAAAGAAAAGACCATTCATTGTCTCAGCAGTAGTTTTGTTTATCAGGGTATTGCAGGCAATCACACCTCCAAAAGCAGATACCGGATCTCCCGCCAGTGCCTTATCCCAAGCTTTGATTAAATCTTTGTCGCTGGCAAGTCCGCAGGCATTGTTGTGTTTGATGATGGCAATGGTGGGCTCTTTGAATTCCTTTATCAAGCCCATTGCCGCATCTATATCCAGGAGGTTATTATAGGAAAGTTCCTTGCCATGTAGCTGCGTGAAAATGGCATCCAGATCACCATGATAACTTGCTTTTTGATGTGGGTTTTCTCCATATCTCAAACTTTTCTCCGGCCAAGATGATGGAAGGTGAATCATGTCAGCAATAAGCTTTCCGTTTTCAAACCAATTATTGATAGCAGTATCGTAAGAACTGCTCACTGCAATTGCCCTTTGTGCCTGTGTGCGTCGTTGTGAAAGCGATGTTTTACCCGCTTGCTTTTCAATGATGGTGGTTAATGAGGGATAGTCTTTTACTGAGGGTATAATGAGTACGTCGTTGAAATTTTTTGCTGCACCACGAATTAGCGAAATACCTCCAATATCTATTTTTTCAATGATGTCTTCTTCAGATGCACTCGCTGCCACCGTGGCTTCGAAAGGATATAAATCAACTACCACTAAATCGATAAATGGAAGATTGTATTTTTTCATCTGAGCCTGGTGCTCCGCATCTTTACGGATCGCTAGAATTCCACCGAAAACTGCAGGATGTAAGGTTTTTACCCGTCCATCAAGAATAGAAGGATAACCAGTAATGTCTTCAACAGGGGTTACCGGAATATTCATTGCCTTGATAAAATCGAAAGTGCCGCCAGTGGCATATAGCTGAACACCAAGCTGGTGCAGACCTTCAACTATCCGATCAAGGCCATTTTTATGATAAACAGATAATAATGCAGAACGAATTTGGATTTCCATGGAACTGATTGAAATAAGGGCGCAAAAGTAGGTGGTTAGGAGCAATTTTATCCCGATTCTCAGAAAGGAATTTGTTGCACTACTATCAATTCATCATAGCAATTCAAGCTCTAAGCTGCGATAAATGGAATTTTTAATGAGTCGAGTTTTACAAAAATACGGAAGCAGAGAATTGTTAGATCAAGCCCTGATCTGAATCAAAGTGAGCCCAATTTTGAACTGCTAGTTTCGCTCAGTAAAATTAAACACTTTGTCTATTTATCGTTAAATGGGAATCATCCCGCCTAAACGTCATACCGTTTTTCAGAAGTCGGATGGAGGTCTGTATCATGAAAAACTATTTGGTAATGAATGATTTGCAGAAATGTCTTCCATAGTTTATCAACTGTATCCTCCAACACTGGTGAAAGAGATGGGGAAGCCGTACTCTGTTCGTCCTCAAGTTGCGATTGAAGATAATCTCCAAGCTCGTTCCTATCTAGGATTCTATCTCCCCTGAAAGATGATTATCTGGAAAGTCGTACTGTTTTATTTCTGAATGCTGATCTGAATATCGGTCTTGCAGCACCTAAGATTCTATTGAAGCAGAATAGGCGAGAAGAGGAACTTTATAATTAGTACGTTTCCCAAAGAATAATGATTGAATGCCCTGATTGAAAAGTCAGGTTTTTTTTGGATGCCCATTAAATATAAAGCACTCCAGCTTTTTCTCGGAGATTATACTGTGAACTCATCACTTCTCCATAGGCGCCAGTACTGCGAATGATGATCAGATCGCCTCTGGATGTTGAGGTTAATGGAACCGAGGTGCCGAAAGTGTCGCTGCTTTCACAAATGGGTCCTACCACTTCATAATAATTAATTGTGGAAGGTTGTTCCGGTTCAATTAATCGTTGAATTTTATGCTTTGCACCGTACAATGCTGGACGAATTAATTCCGTCATTCCTGCATCCAGAATTAGAAATTCTTTTTTTGCAGTTTTCTTTTTGAAGAGCACTTTTGCGATCAAACTTCCACATTGTGCTGTAATGGAACGACCCAACTCGATATGAATCCGCTGACCAGTTTCAGTTTTGATTTCATTTCGGATTCGTGCTAGATGCTGATCGAAATCAGCAATGGGATGTTGATCGGGATCCGAATAATCGATAGCAAGGCCACCACCCATGTTGATCATTGGAAGTGTAATACCTTGACGAATGAACCATTGATTGATTAGATTTACTTGAACGCATAAGGTGTGAAATACAGAGGGCTCACTAATTTGTGATCCGATATGAAAATGTAATCCGATAAGTTTTAAAGAAGGTCGATTTCTGATCAATGTTAATGCTTCAGGAAGATCCGACACTGCAATTCCGAATTTATCATCTTCGGTTCCAGTATTGATAAACTGATGCGTTAATGCAGCCACATCAGGATTAATTCTTAATGCGATGGGTGCAATTCTATTTCTTGAATGGGCGATCTCTGCAACTACTTCTAGTTCTTCCAGTGATTCGCAATTCAGGCATGCAATTTCAGTTTCGAGCGCAAGAATAATTTCCTCATCTGTTTTACCGGCTCCTGCCATTAGGATTTCTTCTTTGCGGAATCCCGCTTGCAATGCTTTTGATATTTCCGGTCCACTCACACAATCTACTCCAAGCCCTGCATCTTTTATTTTCTGCAACACAGGATCATTCCAGTTTGCTTTTAGTGCATAATGAACTTGAATACCAAACTTTGTGGCTGCTGCCGTTACTGCGAGTAAAGTCCGGTCCAGTAACTGCAAATCATAGAGAAAAAACGGAGTTTTCGTCCCTGCAATTTTCTTTAAAGTTATTGGATCAAACATAAACGGAATGGAATAGCGCTGCCTGCATAGTTCTTAGAGCATATACTCTGAATCCTTTTCTACGAGAGTGGAGATATTATGTTCACTAGCACCATAGGAAACCATTCGAAGCAGAATCATCGATCGTTAATCAGAACGCTACTTCAGATGTAGTAATCATCGCTATGGGTGTTTCCTATTTTCCAGATACGAAGTGATTAGGCATATCCCTAAAATTTATTATTTTCTTTTTCAACGATTGGCTAGGAAGGGAATAAATATAGTGGAGGTGATCTTTACCACCTGTGAGTTTACAATAAGGCTCAATGAGAAAGATCTTGATCAGACTTTCGTGCAACGCTTGCAGATGAAAAGAAATGTTATCTGGAAAAAATTAATCAAGATATTAACTAACGTGCTTTATAATATCACATAAAAAAACCCTGACAATTCTGCCAGGGTTTTTTATGTAGAAAGGAGATTATTTTTTATTGAACATCAGTCGTTGAACGAATAAAAATTTGTGCTGCATTGAAATCGGAGATGATTCCAGTGATGTTAACAGTTCCTGTTGGGAATGTAGTAGCAGAAAACGTAGCTGCAGAACGGGTGAACATCGAAAGCGATCCTGTTGCATCTGTCACGGTAGTATTTCCATTATAAGTAGTTCCGGCACCCGTTATGGTAACGTTAGAAACAGTTACCAGTGTTGACTCCCATGTATCTGTTGATCCTGCCATATTAGAAAGGATCTGAGCAATGGTTACGGGGCGGGGAACAATTGTTCCTGTGCCTACTTTAATCGCATTCGTCACAGGTACACTCGGTGAACTTCCACCTATTTCTAGTAATCCGTTGTATTCAGATAAAGATTGTCCGGTAACGTTGATTTCGACTGAATCACCCAGCTGGAGAGCGTGTGCAGCAGTGAATCGTACTACAATTCCACCGGTTGCATCCTGAATGTAAAGATTTTTAGGATCGCTATTCGCAAAGTTGATATCTGAAATAACTACTCCATTAATTCTAAGGTTTCCTGCAATAGATCCTGCTGAACCACTATACTGATTGCGGATATCCGATATAGAAGCAAGTTGCGTTGGTGGCAAAGGACACGTACCAACTACAAATCTTCCAGCATCAAAAGCGGCATCATCCTGATCTCTTACGATGAATTGTAAAGATGAATTATATACTGACATAATTCCAGTGAGGTTACCACTACCAACTGGTGTTTTAACACTCGCAAAATTAGAGTAACCACTGGTGCGGATATCAATTTCACCAGAATAACAATCTTGTACTCTGCGGTTCACAGAAGCGAAAGTAATCGCATCTGCCCAAGGCTGTGCAGTATCAAAAGGGATGAACTGTACACTCGGGATCTCAACCAGCATGTTCTGGTATTTACGGGTGTTATTTAACTGACCAATACTTACTACTTCTGGAGTTAAAGTAGTTCCCCATACTCCTGCATATAAATATTTTCTCACTAGGCTTGCCGGAATCGGAGCTACAGATGCAGGACCTCCTGAAAGTGTATCCTTGTATCCACCTAATTGAATTAGGTTACCATAATCTCCGATAACCATACCTTTTAATTTTACAAATACTCGGCGACCGATTGCATATTCGGTGTAGAAATTGGAAATATCAAGACGGATAGCGATACCTGCTGTGCTATCTTGCATCACCAATGTTTTGTAATAGTTACCGGATTTATCATCCGCAGTAATCACCCCGGAAATGATATAATCACTATCGATAGGAACGATAGCACCGTTATTAATGATGGTATCATAATACAGGTCTTTGAATTCCTTAATAGAAATATTGGCAGTAAGATTTGGATCTACTCCATTGGAAGGAGGAGCATCGAAATCATCTTTACGACAAGCGGTAAAAGCAAGGCTTATCAACAGGGCTGCAGTGAGGCTCCAGAAGCTGAAGCGAAGGGTTTTTGGATTTATCATGAGTTGATGATCTTACAGTGTTGTTAAATTAATTGATGCGTAATGCGATACTGATGAAGTAAGTTGTTCCATAGCCATATCGCAGTTTCGGTGCAAATTTTTCAGGATTCTTCTCCGCAAAATCAAAACGAAGTTGCTCGTATCCTCCTACAATCATGTCTTTGTTATTCAGAATATTCGTTATCCCGGCACTAAATACCAGAAAGGTATTTCTTTTCAAACTGGAAAATCTATTGTTTACTTTCCATGAATAATTTCCGAAGAAATCTAAAGTGAATTGTCCGTCAAACTTCTGCTGATCCAGTACTGCAGCTCTTGCAGGATCTCCATCATTCAGGTTATCCACTCCAGCAATAGTTCTTCTGGCAGGGTTAAAGCCCATGTAATTGTCAGCGAAATAATTTGCATTCAGATTAACTGACCAGAATTTTTTGGAACGGTAACGGATGCCGATCGTTCCTGCTGAATGTGGTCCGTTATTTCCAACATAATAGTTTTCAGAATAAATAGTTTCATTGCTAGACAGAATGGTGTCTTTATTATCCTGAGTGATTGTACCCAACATTCTCGAAGTATAAATGTACTGCCCCAATGACAATGCAGTAGATGCAGACCAGCCTTGACCTAATGTTACTTCAGCGCCAAACTCAAATCCAATATGGCGACGATCAATATTGGTGATCGAGTAGTTTACGAAAGTGCGGTAATCCTCATGGTAATAACTGAGCAACTGCGAACCATCATTGAATTGCGTATAATAACCGGTAGCTTTTAATTTAACTTTTGGCGACTTCAACACATATCCACCTTCAATAGAGAAAATCTTCTCTTCTTTCAAATCGTTAACCACATCATTTCTAGTACGAGGTGAGAAATAAGCATTCGCAAATAGGGGTGCTTTATGTTCATAAGAAGCATTGGCAAAGAATGAATTTCTTCCATCCAATTTATAAGTCGCTCCACCTTTTACACCAAGCGTTTCAAAGGTCTGACGTTTAGATTTTCCGAAAGATGTAGAATCAAAAATTCCATTCCTCGTTAATCCTTCACGAAGAAAGTCGGTTGCATTTCCCTGAACAGAAACAAAGAAATCTACCTGATCATATCGGAATTGATTTTGTACCCACAGCGTTTTGTTATTTACTATCCCATTGTAGTCATAACCAAATTTATCACCCTCATGCAAGATCCGATTAGGATTATTCAAATCATTTTGCAACGCATTGGTGTTACCAGGATAATCTTGTTCTGCAAACTGATTCAAATCGGCATAAAATTCTCCACCCAATAAATCTTTAACACGTTTGTAATATTCTGTCTTCTGATATTTCGCAGAGAATCCAGTGGTAAGTGTATAATGATCAGTAAGAGTATTGGTGTACACCATATTGAAACTAATCTTTTGAGATTCATTCACTCTTTCTTCAATGATGTACCGAGAACGTAATCCTGAAACGGTATTGCCTGCTATGCCATTCGCATTCGCAATCGTATCAAAACTGTTTTGATTCACTTCATACAAATGATCCCAATCAACTTGACGAAAAGATTCACTGCTTTGCCATAATTGAGTGGCTTCAGCAGCAAGTGAAGAATCTTCAATATAACTTGGCAGACGACGGTAAAAATCGGGGCGAGGATCAGGAGCATTAAACCAATCGAATCCGGAAGTGCTAAAAATCCCATATTGATATCCGATAGAAGTATTCAACGATGAACGGCTGTCGATATTCCACTGATGACTTAAAACAGTGAGTGGTTGCTGGGAAGTACTTACCGATGCGTTTCTTAATTTACCATTTTGATATCCCCAATAAGGATTGTAAAAATTAGTTCCACTGAGATCATAAATTTCTTGAACAGCTGCACCTGATCTGCCGTTTTCTGTATTTGCACCCAGTTGTGTCAGACTTAAAGAATGATTCGTGCTGAACCTTTTTTCCAGCGACATATACCAAGACCATCCATCATAATATGTTCCTGGAATATATCCTTCTTCGGCCCATCTGCGACTGATAGATCCTGAAAATGCCCATCCACCTCTTAGCAAACCTGTACCATAAGTTGCCATAATGCGGTTATCATATGTACGATTTGATAAGGCATAAGAAATTGAAAATTGCTTACGTTGTCTAGAGGCGCGTGTATCAATACTACTTGATCCATCGAGTGCTCCATAAGAATAAGATGATGGATTTAATCCAAAAGTGAGATCTCTATTTCTAACGACATCATTTAATCCTCCCCATGTGGAAAATCCTGAACGACCATTATTAAGATCCGTCATTTCAATGCCATTCATGAATACGATATTGCCACCGTAATATCCACGATTTCTAAAACGCCCATTGCTGAATGTATAAGCAGCAGCAGAAGCATAAGGGTCACGTGATGCATTTAATACGGTTATCGATCCTGTTCCTTCATCACCTCCTTCAGAAGGCTCATTCAAGGTTACAACAGGAATATCAGTAGCAGCAACTCCTGCTGCATCCGATTGATTCATCTTGATCACGCCTACTTCAGTCTTTGGACTATTAACCGTGATGGCTATAACAGATGAATCACCAGCTTCGTATCCTTCAGAGGTAATGGTAAGTGTATGTGCCCCATAAGCCACATTTTGGATCATAAAAACTCCATTAACATCAGTAGTACCTGATAAAGCTGTTCCATTAATTGAAACTACTGCTTTTGAAACGGCAGCTTTAGTCCTAGAATCTTGAAGGGTTCCGGATATAGTGGAGGTTTGTGCATGGACGATGAAAGGCAGGAAAAGCATCATCATGATTGTGATTGTGAGTAAGCGAAACTTCATAGGCCGGGGTTCTGGATCAGAGTTTTAAAGGACGGCAAAGCTACGGAATTTGAAGTATCCATGAACATGAACTTTCTTCATCTGGAGTTACCCAATCGTTAATTCTGAGTAAAGTGTAAGAGAACCTTAGGGTTTTCGTAGGTTTGCGATCTGAAAGAAATAAAAACCATGTTTAAATTTAATTATCGGATCTCCATTATTTGTTGTATGTTCCTGCTTTTCAATAAAGTAGATGGTTATGCACAGCAAAATTATAAAATAGGTCTCATCGGATTCTATAATCTTGAAAATCTGTTTGATACAATCAATCAGCCAGATGTAAATGATGAAGATTTTACTCCCGATGGTGCTAATTTGTACACTCCTAAAGTGTATATGGATAAGCTGGCGCATCTTTCCGATGTAATTAGCCAGATTGGAGCTGATTTTACTCCCGATGGTCTTTCGATGTTTGGAGTGGCGGAAGTAGAAAACATTACCGTTATCCGTGATTTGATTCATGAGCCAAAACTGAAAGCTCGTAATTATGCTATCGTTCATTATGATTCCAAAGACCTTCGGGGAATTGATGTAGGATTGGTTTACAGTCCTAAGTATCTAAAAGTGAAACAATCGGAGAGTCTGCATGTGGACTTAAAGGGCGATGATGGAGAACCATACAATACTAGAGATGTTTTATATGTTTATGGACTTTATGATGGAGAGCCGATTCACATATTTGTGAATCATTGGCCTTCCCGACGTGGAGGAGAGGAGGCATCAGCACCTAATCGCGCTGCAGCAGCTAGGGTCTGTAAATTAAAAATCGACTCTATCAACCAAGCAACTCCCAATGCTAAAATTATTGTGATGGGTGATTTGAATGATGATCCTGTGAGCCCAAGTGTTGCGAAAGTATTAGGTGCAACAGGGGATCTGGCAAAGGTTAAACCAGGTGGATTGTATAATCCTTGGGTGAAGTATTACAAAGATGGAATTGGTACACTCGCTTATAATGACGCATGGAATTTGTTTGATCAAATCATGGTTTCGGAAGCCTTCCTTCCTAAAACGCAGGAGGGATTCTTCTTTCAGAAAGCAGTGATTTTTAAAAAAGAATTTATGATGCAGAATTCAGGTCGATATAAGGGCTATCCAAAAAGAACCTATGATTTCAGTGTGTATATGGGCGGTTATTCAGATCACTTCCCTACCTTCATTGAATTCCTGAAACCTGTTAAATAATAACTACTGATTTTCTGTTATGCGTCAACTGCTCTTCATCCGTCATGCAAAATCGCTCCATGATGCATATGTAGCTGCAGATAGTGAACGTCATCTTGCTCCTCGAGGATATGTTGATGCAGAAGATTCTGCTCAATGGTGCAAACAGAGAAGCTACACTCCCGATCTTATGATCAGTAGCCCTGCCATCAGAGCTTTCTCAACGGCTTTAATCTTTGCTAACCGTTGCGGCTATCCGTCAGATGCTATTAAGCTAGTGACCTCCATTTACGAAGCGGATTCAAGAAAATTACTTTATGTAATCCGTGAAATTGATGACCGTTATCAGCGAGTCATGATTTTTGGCCATAATCCAGGATTTTCGGATATTGTAAATACTTTATGTGGTCCTGTGATTACTCATCTTCCAACAGCAGGAGTGGCAGTCATTAATCCCGGCGTGGAATCATGGTCGGAAATTACTCCTTCACGAGCTAAACTCATCGGAGTTTACTCTGGGCATAAGGATATTGGTTGATGTAATAAGTAGATAACTATAGACAGAAAAAGAGACTTTCCTACTTTAACTTAATGTTAAGTTTTCTAGAAATCAGAGCTTTGTATCTGTCTTTTTGCAAAATTTGCCTGAATAAGTAGCTTGCTTAACATTAAGTTAACATTGGGCGGCTTTAAATAAAATCAAAATGGATAAGAAAGTACGTAAGCAGTTAGAATTGCAATTGAGTGTGACCATCGCCTATTTTTTGAAAAAAACAGACGAAGCGGTAACCGCAAAAATGGGTAAACAGATTCAGTCTGCTTCTAAAGATCTTGCGAAAAAATTTTTGAAGGTCAGAGAATCCATGGTGGATAAAGCAGAAAAAGTTATTAAGCAATCAACGGATGCTGCTAAAAAAGAAATCAAATCAGGAAAAGCAAAAAAAGCTGCTGATCCGAAAGTGAAAAAAGTTAAAGTAAAAGCGAAGTCGGAAAAGCCTGTTGCGAAGAAGAAAGTAGCTGCTGATAAGGTAGTGAAGAAATAAGAATTCCAGTAAGATCATTTTATGAAGAAGGAAAATGTGCTGCTGATTAATCGTGATCTGAGCTGGCTTGCTTTTAACGATAGAGTACTGCAAGAAGCGAACGATACTACCGTTCCGTTACTCGAACGTCTGAAATTTTTAGGTATCGTTTCCAGTAACCGAGATGAATTTTTCCGTGTTCGTGTAGCTACCATTAAGCGTATGATTCGCATGGGGAAACGCGGAGTAGAAATCCTAGGCGAAGATCCGGTGAACCTGTTAGAACGAATTCAAGAAGTGATCGTCCGTCAACAAGATCATTTTGAAGATAGCTATCAACAACTCCTTTCAGAGCTAGAGTTGCATGGAATATTTATGACCAGCGAAAAGCAACTTACTCATGATCAGGGTGACTATGTAAGAGAATATTTTAGAAACGTTGTACAACCGGCACTCGTTCCGATTTTATTGGATAGTAAAAGGCCATTTCCATATTTGCGCGACCGCAGCATTTATTTTATCGTGCTGATGAAAAGAAAGAATGCACCAGCGCGGCATGCCTTGGTTGAAATTCCTACTGATTCCATTCCTCGTTTCTTGGTGTTGCCACGAGACCATAAATATGTAATCCTTCTCGATGATATCATCCGTTATTGTTTAGATGATCTCTTCTTTAATTTCGATTACGATTCTATCAGCGCCTACACCATCAAAATGACGCGAGATGCTGAACTAGATATTGAACAGGACGTTACAAAGAGTCTGATTAAAAAAGTTGCAGAGAGTATTAAGCGTAGAAAAAAAGGTCAACCTACACGTTTAGTGTACGATGAAGAAATGCCTGCAGAAGTGTTGTCGTTTATCTTGAAAAAAATTAGTCTGAGTAAGGAAGACCAGCCTATTGCAGGAAGCCGATACCATAATTTTGTTGATTTCATTCGATTCCCAAATCTTGACAAACCGGATTTACGATATAAGAATCCACCGAATCTCCCACATCCCGATTTAAAGCCGCGCACTAGTATTCTGAAAGTTATTCGTCAGAAAGATATCTTGCTTTCGTTTCCATATCATACTTACGCTCATCTTCTCGATGTGTTGAGAGAAGCATCTATTGATCCGAAAGTAAAAAGTATTCAGATTACACTTTATCGTCTTGCGGGAAACTCGCATATTGTAAATTCATTGGTGAATGCCATTAAGAATGGAAAACAGGTCACCGTTGTGGTGGAGTTGCAAGCCCGTTTTGATGAAGAAGCCAATATCCGCTGGGCGAATAAAATGAATGAAGAAGGTGCTAAAATTATTTATGGCGTTCCAGGATTGAAGATGCACTCGAAATTATTTCTGATTACCCGTACCGAACAAAATAAAGATGTTCATTATGCACATATTGGTACCGGAAATTTTAATGAAGATACAGCAAGGTTGTACTGCGACCATAGTTTGCTCACTGCGGATAAAAGAATTACCGAAGAAGTGGTGCGCTTATTCCAATTTTACAACGATAATTATAAAACAGGAAATTATAAGCACCTAATCGTTTCTCCATTTTTTACTCGAAAGCGATTACTTCATTTGATTTCAAAAGAAATTGAACAGGCGAAAGAAGGTCACGAAGCTTGGATGTTTTTAAAGATGAACAGCCTTACAGATCCAGAAATGATTCGTAAACTGTATGATGCAAGTCAAGCGGGAGTAAAAATCCGTTTGATTATCCGCAGTATCTGTTCATTGGTTCCTGGTGTTAAAGGAATGAGTGAAAATATCGAAGCGATCAGTATCGTCGATAAATATCTTGAACATGCGCGCGTTTTCATCTCCTGTAATGGTGGTGATCATAAATATTTTATTTCATCGTTCGATTGGATGACTCGTAATATTGATCATCGCTCAGAAGTGGGCGTTCCTATTTTTGATCCTAAACTCCAGCAGCAATTGAAGGATATTATGGAAATTCAATGGCTCGATAATACTAAAGCTCGGGTCCTGAATTTTGAACAGAACAATCAATACCGTTCTACTAATTCAAAAACGAAGGTGCGTTGTCAGGATGCCATCTATCAGTATTTTAAGAAACAAGTTCACACGGTTCCTGAAATAATAAGCTGATTTTTTATTATTAGTTTAAGAATTTGTTTTCCGTTTACTGCAAAAGGTTCCCTATATTCGTCTGATATTGAAGTAGGGATTATTTCCCGTATTAAGACTGAGAAAATTGAGATTTGCCGCTATTGATATTGGTTCGAATGCTGTCCGACTGTTGCTCTGTAATGTTTACGAGACAGCAGAAGGAGCCATCTTTAAAAAAGCAGAATTGGTAAGGATGCCCGTTCGTTTGGGTGAAGATGCATTTCGTTATCGCAGTATTTCAGATTCAAAACGTGATCAGTTGGCGAAGTCGATGAAGGCTTTTAAATTGCTGATTGAGGTTTTTGGTGTGATCGATTTTCGTGCATGCGCTACTTCAGCAATGCGCGAAGCCGATAACCGACAAGATATCGTAGATTTTGTGCGCGATTATAGCGGAATTAATATTGAAGTCATCGAAGGCAAAGAAGAAGCTCAAATCATTTACTCGAATCATATTGCTGAACACTTGGATCATGATCAGAATTATCTGTATATCGATGTAGGTGGAGGAAGTACAGAGCTCACACTCTTTGCAGAGAACAGAATCGTTTCTTCTCAGTCATTTAATATTGGTACCATCCGCCTCTTGCAGGATCAAGTTACTAAGGAAGTGTGGAATCATTTTCGTTCATGGGTGCGTGAGCATACCAAAGAGTTTAGTCCACTTACTGCTATCGGTTCTGGTGGAAATATCAATAAGATTTTTAAGATTGCCGACCGTAAAGAAAACCGACCTCTTGCAGTAGAGAAGATCCGAGAGATTTATGAATACATGAAACTCTTCACTGTTGAGGAACGCATTACCAAACTTGGACTAAATCCAGATCGTGCCGACGTAATTATGCCAGCCGCTAAAATTTTTCTGAATGTGTTAAAGACAGCAGAGATCGATAAAATTATTGTTCCTCAAATTGGACTTTCCGATGGAATCATTCATCTTCTTTATGAGAAACATCGTTCCATGCCGGAACTAAAAATTTATTAGCCTTATTGATTCGTACTATACATCCACCGGTTGAACTTCCATCAACGGATGAATAAAATATTTATGCCGGGTATGTAAATCCATGCATGAATAATTTTTTCTAAGTCGTTCTCCCTTGATAAAATGCTGACCGTTTTTAATCTTGAAAGTTCCGTTGAAGGGAATTTCTTCAAGATGTGTCCAGCCTTCCGTTTGAGTATCGTATTTACGCAACGCTTTCATCATCCCAAGATCAGCACACGACGATGCAGCAGGATTCTTGATATAGTTGGTTACTGCCTGTGCAACATCATCGGGAAAGATCCTTTGATCTAGAAACGGCCGCAATAAATACCTAAACTCTGCTTTCCATTCCTCTCCATGTGGAGCAACACGATCCTTGAATTTCTGAAAGCAGGTAAGATGCGCAACTTCATGAGTAAATGTGATTAGAAAAGCATATGCATTGAGATCATGGTTGATCGTAATGGTATGGTTTTTTCCTTCGTGTGGTGGATGATAATCTCCGTATTTGCTGGTACGGGTATGCTTAATCCTAACGCTAATTCGATAAGTACGAATCCAGTCGAAGCAAGTATCCACTGCTCCTGCCGGAATATATTTGGCGAGTGCTGTCCTTAGTTGATCTCCAGTAACGGGATTCATGAAAGTTGTAGAAGAAGTTTAATGGTCAAAGATAATTAAATGCATTTCGAATCGTGATTGAAATTCGTAAATTCTACACTTACTCATTAATGAATTCAAGTAGCTAATTTACCAATAATTTCATTGGAATAATTAAGAAGTTTTTATTCGGATAGTCGCAATACGTGGAATCTTCTTCACAAGATAATAAATCGCTAACAAAAATAATAGGGATTAATTCAATAACTGAAAAGCTACTAAACTGGAGAGGTAGGCGAGGGCGGCCATAAAAACAAATTGTATAACAGGCCATTTCCATCCTCCCGTTTCTCTCCGTACAACAGCCATCGTGCTCATGCACTGCATCGCAAAAGCATAAAATAACATGAGCGACCATCCCACAGCAACTGTATATCGTGGGCCACCAGTTTGAGGATTGATTTCTGCTTTCATCTTATCTCTCACCGTTAAACCATTATCATCTTTTCCCACACTGTAAATAGTGCTCATAGTACCTACAAAAACTTCACGAGCAGCAAAGGAGGTAACCAGTGCAATTCCGATTTTCCAATCGAAGCCTAGTGGGCGGATTGCGGGTTCCAGCCAATGTCCCATTCTTCCCGCATATGATGCTTCTAAACGTTTTGCCTGTAAATGATATGCAACATCTCCTTTCAGTTGTCCTCTTTGTTCAAGTTGATCAATTTGCGTGCTTAACTGATTATAATTTTCGCCCGGACCTCTTGATGAAAGAAACCAGAGAATAATACTGATTGCAATAATTACTTTACCTGCATCAAATAAGAAGATTCTTACTTTTTCTACAATCGCATAAAAAATATTCGACCATCGCGGCATTCGGTAAACCGGAATTTCCATGATAAAATAGGCGCGTTCTTTCGCTTTCACAAACATCTGCATGAGTGCTGCAGCTCCTAATGCTGCAATGAAACCAATCAAATACAACGACATCATCACAAGCCCTTGAATATTTATTACTCCCCAAAGCAATTTATTAGGAACTACTAATGAAATGAGTAAGGTATAAACAGGCAGTCGTGCAGAGCAACTCATCAACGGAGTCACCAAAATAGTAATCAATCTTTCTTTCCAACTTCCGATGGTTCGTGTCGATAAAATTGCGGGAACAGCACAAGCCACACCACTGATCAATGGAATTACAGATCTTCCATTTAATCCGAATTTACGCATGAGTCGATCCATCAGAAAACTCACCCTCGCCATGTAACCGGTATCTTCCAGAATAGCAATGAACATAAATAGCAAAGCAATTTGTGGAATGAAAATTACAATACCACCAATGCCCGCTAATACTCCATTTACGATCAAATCATTCAGCACTCCTTTCGGTAGTAAATCATGCAATACATGACTGAGATTAGCAAATGTCTGATCAATCAAATCCATAGGAAAGGAAGCCCAAGTAAATATCGCTTGGAACATCAGAAATAAAATTCCTAGGAAACATACATAGCCCCACACACGGTGCATCAACACTTGATCAATACGTTTACTCCATCCCGGAATTCTTCCTGTAACAGGATGAACTACCGATGCATTTAAAATATCATTGATTACTTTATAGCGTTCGAGAGTTTCAAAGGATTGCGTTTTAGGACCATCAAATTGATGTTCTTTCACAATTTCAGGGATACGGTCTTTCTGACGTTTGTTGATATGAAAATCCGCCAACGCATCAATATGTTGTGCAATCTGTAATGCTGCATAATCACTGCGAAGATTTAATTCTTCACGAATTTCCTTCAGCATTTTAGGTTGCAAACTTACGGTGTCGAATATATCTTTTTCCGGAACCGGCAAATCAATTAATAAGGCCTGCTTTAATTCTTCGATGCCAATTCCTTGTCGGGCATTAATCGGTACTACCCGAACACCTATGCGACGTTCGAGTTCATCAATCTGAATATCGGTGCCTTGCTTAGTCACCATATCCATCATGTTTAATGCAAGTATTACAGGTATTTTTAAATCAATGACCTGCGAGGCTAAGAATAAACTACGTTTTAAATTGGTACCATCTGCGATAATGATCACTGCATCAGGATGGTTTTCATCACCTGGATCACACAACACTTGAAATGGAATTCTTTCGTCTGGTGATTTCGGATATAAACTATACGTGCCTGGTAAATCAGTAATCTGGAAGGTGGTAGGTTTTCCGTTCGAAGAATTAAAAATTTTTGCGGAACCTGTTTTTTTCTCTACCGTAACTCCGGGAAAATTGGCTACTTTCTGATTAAGGCCCGTAAGAAGATTAAAAAGCGTAGTTTTCCCACTGTTTGGATTTCCCACTAAGGAAACTTTTACATACGCTTTCCTTACCGCCGGACCGGGGTCTTCAATCTGGAACAAACTCTTTATTTAATTTGCGTTACGATAATAGTCTGCGCTTCATCTACTCTTAAACTAAGCGTCGACCCTGAAATATTAATCGCCATCGGACAACCTAAAGGAGCAAAACGATCGATGGTCACCATCTCTCCGGGTAAACATCCCATTTCTAAAAGCTTTTGCTTCATCACTTCGTCTGTGAACGCTTCAATCACACAGCGATCGCCAGTGTGCAGGCTCGATAAGCGGATGTCAGCAGTTTTCATAGCTTCTTATTTAGAATCGTTCTAAAAGCGATGCTAAGATAGCCAAAGCATAATTGAAGATTACTATCATTCTGCCTCACAAATTTTAAGATATTGTTTTACAGGGTATTAATTGCAGATGATCTTGATCATCGACCCAGATTTTACTGCATCAGCCACGTTTCTGATGCTTCACAGAAGTATGGCTGAAGTGTGGACAGTCGCATTTTTTCTTAAAAAGACCACATCCCGAGCTGGTCAGCAGAATGATGCTGAGACAGAAGAGGACAAAGGTTTTGGAAGGACTTTTCATAGTTCCAAAGAAACGGAAATTCTGGGTTTCTAGTACGTAAAATAGGTGAGAACCTTTCGAAAAGAAGAATCGAGCATTGCCTAGGAATGTTGATCTTCGCAAAGCGGAAAAAAATAGTTCTGCGAACTTTCTGTCTAATATGCTTTCACGCACTTGGTTTGAAATTGGCCGTTACTGGTTATTCATGAAAAGCTTGTTTATCAAGCCTGAGAAATTTATCGTGTATTATCGTCAAGTAATGCATGAGCTAGTAAGTATCGGTGTTGGAGCGGTGGGAATTGTTGCACTCACTTCAGTTTTTATGGGCGCTGTAATTACCATTCAGAGTGCCTATAATTTAATCAATCCACTGGTTCCAATTTATGCTGTAGGAATTGTTGCCAGAGATTCTATCATCCTCGAATTTTCTCCAACGATCATCATGATGGTGCTTGCAGGAAAAGTTGGATCCAGTATCGCTTCAGAAATTGGAACGATGCGCGTAACGGAACAAATCGATGCTTTGGAGATCATGGGAATTAATTCATCCGGTTATCTTACGCTGCCGAAGATTATTGCTGCGATGATCATTCTTCCATTTGTAGTTTTACTAAGTATGTTTTTGGGAATTATTGGGGGGTGGCTTGCGGGTGATTTATCAGGTACTGTTCCTTCTCCAGATTATATTCATGGTTTGCAAGATCAGTTTCTGCCTTTCAATATTGTTTTTGCAATGATTAAAACAGTAGTGTTTTCGTATATCATCACAAGTGTTTCCGCTTATCATGGATTTTATACCGAAGGTGGAGCTCTTGAAGTTGGCCAAAGCAGTACTCGCGCAGTTGTATATAGCAGTGTATTGATTCTTATTTTTGATTATATCTTAACACAGTTAATACTTGCGTAGCATTCCATAAGGAACATCCTGATGATAGAAGTCAAACATATCGATAAAGCTTTTTCTGGTAAGAAAGTACTGGAGGATGTCTCTTGTAATTTCGAAACGGGGAAAGTAAATCTCATCATCGGACAGAGTGGAATGGGTAAAACTGTTTTGATGAAATGTACGGTAGGTTTGTTCGAAGTGGATAAGGGTTCAGTATTTTTTGACAACCGAAATTTCAGTGAGATGAATTTTAAGGAACGTAAACCGATTCGTCAGGAAATAGGAATGGTATTTCAAGGAGGGGCATTATTTGATTCCCTTTCTGTGGAACAAAATGTGATGTTCCCTCTGAATATGTTTACAACGATGACCTTAAAAGAAAAATTAGAAAGAGTGAATTTCTGTTTGCATCGCGTAAATCTGGTGAACGTTAATAAATTGTTTCCTTCTGAAATTTCCGGAGGAATGAAAAAGCGGGTAGCTATCGCAAGAGCAATTTCCATGAATCCAAAATATCTCTTTTGCGATGAGCCTAATTCAGGTTTAGATCCTAAGACATCTATCGTAATTGATAATTTGATTCAAGAGATTACTGAAGAATTTAAAACCACGACCGTCATCAATACCCATGATATGAATTCAGTGATTGAGATGGGCGAAAAAATTGTGTTTATCTATAAAGGAAAAAACTGGTGGGAAGGCAGTTATGATGAACTAAAGCATTGTGACAATCAGGAAGTGAATGATTTTGTTTTTGCTTCGAAAGTCATGCAGAATATGAGGAAATAATTACTTTTTGCAAAAAGAATTCCGCATAACATTCCTTCTAGTAAATTTTGCAAATTTTGAATTGGACATTAGTAGTAGAATCTAATTTTGCTGCGAGAATCGTTGACTATTGTGGTTATCTTTGATCACTGATAATACCTTAAAACCCTAAAACCTTATTTATGAAAAAAATTACTAGTTATGTATGTTGCTTAATCATTGCAATAGCTACCTTATCGGGCTGTAAAAAAGATAGTAGTAGTTCCAATTCCTCCAATGCGGACTATTATTTTGTTGGAAAAATCAGTGGTACTTCGGTGAGGTATGAAATCAAATCTTCTTCAACCTTCCAAACTGCAACTAGTGCTGGTGGATTTTTAGCAACGCCTCCTGATACTTCAGAACATGCTTACGAAGGCGGAATTTATGATGCAGCAGATGTCGATGAAGTGCCTTATGTTGGAATTAATTTCCAAACGGTTCGATGGGTAGATTATGCCCAGTCAGATTCTTTATTCTTAGCGCACTTTACAACGGGATCTAAATCGTTCCTAACAACATCTGATGTTGGTCCTGATGGAGTTTCGATTTCTTATGAGGCTTCTAATTTTTATTATTCATCCGTTGGAGCCGTAGGAATTTCTCAACCAGCCTCAAATAGTGTGAATGTAATTTCTGTGGAAAAAGTTCCTGCTGCATTGGGGATGAATGCTTATGTAAATGTGAAGGCGGAGATCAAAGCTTTATTATATGAGTACGATGCAAATGGAGATCTAACGGGTAATACCATTGAAATCGATGGAACAATTCTCGTTCCCATTGAGAAAACGCTTTAAAAAAATTAGATACTAATATCATGAACCCTGACTAATAATCAGGGTTTTTTTTTCTTAGTGTTGCTTAAAGTTCAGTACTTGAACTATTAATCCATGTAATCAGGAAAATCAAGAAGAATCCTACAACCAAAATTCCTGCAAAAATCAATAGGGGAGCAAGAATTACCGTCCAGTTAATATACGTATGCAAAACAGGAAATAGAATTCTAAAAAGCATCAGCATTATACCCAGCCCCAAAGCAATTTCCAGTGGTTTAAAAAAGTATCTTTTGAGCGCTTGTGACTTCATATTCTATAGACGCAAAATTAAAGGTTTTAGTATCTATAGGCATTAAGAAATTGTCTGATTTCTGTCAGTTGTGATTATGATTAGGTTAATAATTGATAATTGAAGAATGAGATTTAAAAACAAACTCAAGCATTTTTAAGAAAACAAGTCCTATTTCTTAGGCCCTTAGAAGTTTAAATATTTAAAAACTCTTTCAGGTACAAAAAGATCGCTATTACCAGCAACAATTTTTAATTTTATTAAACGCTCCGAAGTTTAGCGATTATTTTAAATTACAGGCAACGGAAGTAGCTTTGAAAGGGTCTTATCTTTATCAATTGATTCTAAAGCCGATCATGACCGAACAGGAGCTAATCCAAGGATGCAAGGCAAATAATCCTCAGGCACAACGTGAGTTGTTTCAGCGGTTTAATAGCCGCATGATGGCTGTTTGCGTGCGTTATATGGATGATCGTGCTCGGGCTCAAGATGTACTACAGGAAGGGTTTATCAAAGTTTTCAGTCATATCAGCTCTTTTAAAAGTGAAGGCTCATTAGAGGGTTGGATCCGTAGAATCATGGTGACTACTGCCCTCAAAGCGCTAAGAACACATCAGGAACTTCGATTGGATGATCAGTCTGGCGATTTTGAAGTGCATCCTGATTTTGACTATGCCCTTGATAAAATTTCAGAAAAAGAATTATTAAAACTGATCGCTCAGCTCCCTGCTGGTTACCGTACTGTATTTAATCTCTATGTGCTAGAAGGATACGCGCATCAAGAAATTGCATCAGCACTTCAAATCGCAGAAAGTACTTCTAGAAGTCAATTGTTGAAAGCTAGATTGCAATTGCAGAAATCAATTATTGCTGCTCAGCAGATGGCTGAGAAAACTTTATTAAAAGGAAGATGAAAATGAATCAGGAAGAACATTTCGATGATCGTATCCGAAGGAAACTTCAGGATGCAGGAGAAGAGTCGGCCCTCACTTGGGAACAGGTGAATGAAGGCCTCAATGATACAGGTCGGAATTGGTTGAGGGGATTTTTATTTTCTGATCTCTTGCTGGCATTACTTTTTGCTGGATATCTTTTAATCAATAATCCAGAAGTGATTGCAGCTAATAACTATACTTATGTAGACCAATCATTAAATTCAAGTAGCCAAAATCCGAAAGAAATTCAGCAGAATGAAAATACTAAAGTTAGCAGTAACACTGAAGGATCACCACTAATTAAAAAGCAACATACTCCTCATGCAGATTCAAGTAAAAACAATGAAAAAAATGTTCTAACTCAAAGCAATTCTGGAAGGCGATTACAACATAATATAAATTCCCCAACACAGATTCATCAACAAAATCTGATGCGTAAAAAGAAAGCACTTTTAACCTCATCACAGAAAAAGAAAAGAGTTACTTCAAGTATTGTTTCAGATGCGCTATCTACGAAAATATTTTCTGCCGCTGTAACTAATGAAATTGCTTTAGAGGAGAATCGGAATCCAGCTCTGATGAAGCTTTGTGAATTAAAATTGATTTCATTGGAGGAATCACAAAGGAATGAATTTCCACAATCAAGAATTTTTTTAGATTCTTTGCCAGGTCTTTCCCCTTCTACTTCTTCTGGAGTTTTACCTCTTGCCATAGATCTATATGGAATAGTACCCTATGATTTAACCCAATTTTCTGCTAGTAGTGATAGCGTTGACATCAAATTGAACCGAGGTAGTATCAATAGGAATTATGGGTATGGAATATCGTTTCGCTATCCTTTAAATGAGCATCTGTTTGTTACAGGGGGATGGCAAATGGCAAAAAGTTCCTATGTGCTTAATTATAAATTTTACCTCGAGCGTTTTTTCTGGCAGGTGGATTCTATCACTGGATTCATTCTTTCCCCTTTTGATCCTCCCGTTCCTTTAACCATTTATGATTCCACTGAAGTGAACGAAATAATCAAAGCAAATGTGCCAGTTAGTATTGCTGAATCAAAAATGCAACTTCCAGTAACAATAGGATATAGTTTGGTTCAGAAAAATTGGATCTTCGAAGGAAGTGCAGGGCTGATGTACACATTTTCTCAAAAGCAATCTATCAATTATTCTGAATTGAGCACTGATGAAAAAAGTTTTATCGAACCTCTACTGCCCATCTTCAAAACTACTAATCGATTAGATGCTACGATTTCGTTAAGTGTAGTTAGAAAATTATCGGGTATGTTTGATATCTTCTTGCAGACTTATTATCAGCAGGCACTGGGATCCTCTACTACTGCTGAATCTATTCCGGATATCCGTCACCGTTATACTGGTCTAAAAGCAGGTGTGCGTATTAATTTCAATAAAAAATAAAAATACGAGGCAACGAAAACAGTGCAGAAGGGCTCTTATCTGTAAACACCTCTAAAAAATTAATCTTATGAAACAGACTCTACTTTTGATGAAATTGTTTGTCCTAGCAGTGATCTTTCTGCCTGCAGTTACCTCCGCTCAATTGATTTATACCGGAGCGAATTTGGATATCAATAATGTGAATGCGAGGATCAATAATGAACTCTCGCATTTTTGGGATCCCGTAACTCAAAGTCCGACCTACGAAGTACCGAAAGGTACAGGAAACATGTCCATATATACAGGTTCCTTATGGATTGGCGGCTTAGATCCTCAAGGAAATCTGCACATGGCTGCACAAACTTATAATCAGAATGGTGAAGTAGGTTATTATCCCGGACCTCTGGATACCGTGAATGGAACATCAGCGGATCCTGTTGTATGGAATTCGATTTGGAAAGTAAATAAAGCAGACATCGATTATCATATTGCACATTGGAATGATTTGATGTATATCATGCCCGCTTCAATTTCTACATGGCCTGGAAATGCTCCTGCTGGAAGTAATTTCAATCCTGTATTAGCTCCTTTTTTTGATAGTAATGCAAATGGAATTTATGAACCAGCACTCGGTGAATTTCCTTCTATTTTAGGGGATCAGGCAATTTATTTTATCTGTAATGATAACTATGCTCCATCACCATTTAATATTCCATCTCTAGGTATTGAAATTCATGGGATGGCGTATGCATTTGATCGTCCCAATGATCCTGCACTCAATAATTCTATCTTCTTCAATTACCAAATTGCAAATTATTCAGGAATCGATTATCATGATGTGTATGTGAGTTTGTTTACTGATTTTGATCTTGGTAATTTTGCTGATGATTACGTGGGAACTGATGTGGGCAGAAATATGGTGTACGTATACAATAGTGTTCCTCAAGTCTATGATCCTGCGCAAGGGGTTAAGTTTTTATCTCCAACGCTCTCCAATAGTATTTACTACCAAAATATAAATAATGTTCCCTATGGAAATCCTTCAGGATCGGGTTTCTATAGTTATTGTAAAGGCGAATGGCTGGATGGCTTGCCGCTAACTTTTGGTGGCGATGGAAGAGGTGCTGGAATTGGTGGTACAAATACTCCATCATCTTATATGTTTTCCGGTACAACAGATACAGCATTTCCAGGACAGGATTGGTCGATGCCCGGAGCGGGATTGAGTCCTAGTGATGTACGAATGAATGGTTCAATAGGGCCTCTGAACTTAGTTGCAGGAGGTCATTTTGATATGGATGTTGCTTATATCACTGGTTTCGCCGCTGGTCCCCTAGGTGCAGTGAATGTTTTACAGAACTATGCAGATGATATCGGTGCTCGTTATTTGAATGGTACCCTTACTTCACTCACTCAAGCTCCAGCAAATTCGCCTACTACGATTCATCTTTCACCAACTCTTGTGGATAACGAATTGAATATTACTTTCGATCAGGAATTATCTGGATCTTATCAATTAGAAATTTTGAGCGTGGATGGAAAGCTAGTCATGAATAAAACGCAAATGAAAGGAAATGCTAAACTCGATCTTGCCTCGTTAACTTCAGGAGTATACTTTGTCAAAATTACATCTTCAGAAGGTGTGTTAACACAGAGAATCATGAAACAATAATATCAGCACAGAGAAAATCTTTTGTTGATCTTGAACATTTTGACTTGAATTAATTATTTACTAACTTAACCCAATGAAAGACGGGTATCACATCTTAAAATCGGTGCTGATACCTGTCTTTTGTCTTTTTTTTTCGGGGACAATTGCTCAACAGATACGTGAAAGATGGTCGTTTGGAAATCACGCATCCTTGCAATTCGATCAGCGATCTTCACCTCTTTCATCTCCCAATAATATGCGTTCCATTTTTGGTACTTCTACCATCAGCGATTGCAGTGGGAATCTTTTATATTATAGTAATGGAGATACCATCTTCGATGATGCGCAACAAATGATTCAGAACGGTGATTTGAGTGTATTAGGAATAGCAAACTCCAGCGAATGTATTTTTATTCCCTTTCCAGGATATCCACTTCATTGTTTTCTTTTTTACTTGCAAGAAAAAGCAGATTCTATTCAGTTGAAGTATGCATTAATTGACCGTACTTCCGGTATTGCGATTGTCACTTCTAAGAATAATCTGCTGCAGAAAAATAGGTGTAATAAATTGACGGCAACATTACAACAGAACGGTTCTGATTTCTGGTTGCTCACCCATGAGTATAACTCCAATGAATTCTCCGCGTTTCGAATCACTCAGAATGGAGTAGACACTGTTCCAGTAAATAGTAATTGTGGCGCTTCTCATTCAGGAGCTTTTGCTAAAGATGGACAGATGCGGTTTTCTCTGACCGGAAAAAAGATTTCGCTTACAGTGCCTGTGTTAGATCTAATTGAAACATTTAATTTCGATAAGCAAAGTGGTATAGTTACTTTAAATCAGCAGTATAGTAATTGCGGGATTTATTATCCGTTCGGAATTACATTCTCGCAGGATGAAAAATTCTTGTACGTTTCAACGAATTTGTTGCCACGACTATATCAACTGGATTTGTATGATTCTTTAGGTACAGGTAATTGTAATTTAGTGGTGCTTGATTCACTCTATAGCGGTACTTTTGGTCAGTTGCAGTATGGTCCTGATGGAGCTATTTATGTGGCAGTTGCCGTTAGTTCTTACATTGGTAAAATTCAAAATCCTAGTAGCAAAGGCACCTCCTGTGGTTTTAACCGAAATGCAGTTTTTCTAGATGGTGCATCTTGTTATAACGGTCTTCCAAATTTTGTGCAATCTAATTTCGATAAGGTATATGAATTCTCAGCACAAGAAATTTGTGAAGGAGAAGTCGCAACTTTTTATGTAGATGTTCTTCCGGAATTGCCACTGAATGTAACTTGGCATACCGGAGATAATTTTAGTCAGACGCAACCGCTGTCTCATTTATTTTATCATCACTACAACCAAGCTGGTACATATCCAGTTGAGATGATAGTACATTATCCATGTTATAATGATACGCTCTTTGATTCAATTCTCGTAAAATCAGTGCCCTTAATTGACCTTGGTACCGATACTGCGATTTGCAATAATGATACAATAGTGTTAAGTGCGGGAGGGCCCTATGATTCGTATTTATGGTCGACAGGTGAAACCACTTCCTCTATCTCTGCAACGTCAAATCATCAATACACAGTTCAAGTAAATGAAAATGGTTGTAGTTCTACCGCGGATCTAAGAATTGATGGACTTGAAGTTCCTACACCTGCTATTAATTTCAGTGGTGATCTTTGTGGGATACTTGAACAGTTTCCATTACTTACAGCATCACCTGCCGCACACTATTACTGGTTGCCTATAAAAGATACCAATGAAGTAGTGCAAATCCACAAGCTAGGAAATTATGAGCTAATCGTTACCGATGTAAATTCCTGTTCTGCGAAAATGAGTTTTAGCATTGTGGAAAAATGTCCAGTGCTAATGTATGTTCCATCTGCTTTTTCTCCGGATGATGATGGTTTGAATGATGTATTACGGATAAGTGCTTTCGATTATCAGTCGTTTTCCTTTAAAATTTTTAATCGCTTTGGAGCACTGATATTTGATACAAATACTCCCGAAAAATATTGGGATGGGAGGGATGCAAGCGCAGGTATTTATCGTTATATTGCTCGAATAGTTAATGGAAGTAATATCTCGATAACCCAGCAGGGAACGATTACGTTACTCCGATAAAAATAAGCGTAGATCACAAAAAGACAGAAGAGAATTTAAATTCTTTTCCATCAAATAATCCTTTATCACTTAGTTTCAGTTGTGGAATCACAAGCAATGCCATAAAGGAAAGCGACATATAAGGTGCTCTAAGTGTAGATCCCATTTCTTTTGCTTTACGGTCGATTTTAGCATAGGCATTACCGATAGTTTCACAATCCTGATCACTCATCAATCCTGCAACTGGTAATGCGATGGAAAGTTCTTCTTCGCCATTAACAAGACTTAATCCTCCTGTATTTTTGATGATAAGGTTTACAGCCCTGCAGATTGAAGCATCATCAGTGCCCACACAAATAATATTATGTGAATCATGCGCAACACTTGAAGCAATAGCCCCGTTTTTCAATCCAAAGTTTTTAATGAAAGCAATGGCGGGTTGAAGATCCTGATAACGATTTACGACTACAATTTTTAGCAGATCACGTTCCTGATCAGCAATAGCAAACTCACCTTGGATGTGTGCCGGTTCATGTAGTTCTCCAGTGATCAATTGTCCATCCCTTACTTCAATAATTCGGAGGTGCGCGCCAGTAGCTTTCACCCGAAAATCCTCTTCTTTCTTTGCTTGTACAGAAAAATTATTGGCAAGTGTATGCTTTTTAGCAGGAAGGATGCAATGACCGTTCTCAGCCACCAATTCTCCATCGATAAAAGTCTTCCTGACATTAAAATTTTCAAGATCATCTACAATTATAAAATCTGCAGCATCATTAATTCTTAGCATTCCAGACCGCATTTTATAATGTGTGATCGGATGAATACAGGCCGCCTCTAAAACATCAAATAAATCATAGCCGAGTTTAACGGATCTTTTTACAAGCTGATTGATATGTCCTAGTAATAATTCATCGGGATGTTTATCATCACTGCAAAACATGCAACTTGCAGGATGACTTTTTAGCAGTGAGTGCAATACTTCATAATTCCGCGCTGCTGAACCTTCACGGATAAGAATTTTCATCCCATGACTTATTTTTTCTAATGCTTCTTCTAAGGTAAAACATTCATGATCGGTAGTGATTCCTGCGGCAATATAAGTTTCAACTTGTTCCCCTCGTAATCCAGGAGCATGACCATCTATTGGTTTGTCAAGATTTTTAGCAATACTGATCTTTTTTAAAACATCGGGATCTTTAAAAATAACTCCTGGGTAATTCATCATCTCGCTCAGATAATAAATATCATCACGAATTAAGAGTTCTTCAACTGCTTCAGGATTAAGTATTGCACCTGATGTTTCAAAAGTTGTTGCAGGTACACAAGAAGGAGCTCCAAAATGAAATTTCAAACGAGCATCTCTGGCATTCTCAAGCATATAATAGACCCCTTCTAGCCCCAATACGTTGGCGATTTCATGAGGATCGCTGATGGTAGCTACCGTTCCATGGCAAAGTGCAACCCTCGCAAACTCATAGGGCACCAACATGGAGCTTTCAATATGAATATGAGCATCGATAAATCCGGGCATGATATATTGCTGCGAAGTTGTCTCTTCAGGAGTTATCTTTTTGATTTTTCCCTCTTGAATTTCAACTGTTCCGCTAAAAATCCTGCGCTGAAGAATATCGACAATATTCCCTGAAATTTTTGTAATTGCGCCCATACTGGTTGTTTGTTGCAAAGGTAGGTCGGAAGGTGACCTAAAAAAATTTATTCTAAAATGCCTTTAAATTGAATATTCCTTAAATTTGGATCATCATTCATCCATTAATTTCAATTTCAATGAAAACAGGCAAAGTAAAATTCTTCAATGAAGCCAAGGGTTTCGGTTTTATTATTGAGGACGAGTCAAGCAAAGAGATCTTCGTTCACCACAGTGGTCTTATAGACAAGATACGTGAAAACGATCACGTTAGCTATGAGGAAATTGAAGGCCGTAAAGGGCACAATGCAGTGAACGTAAAAAAAGTGCAAGAATAGTATTGTTCTTTAAAGACGTTTAAAATCCCGCTTCGGTGCACCGGAGCGGGATTTTTGCTTTTTATCCTATTTGATTTGGTTAGTTTTGTAAGTAAGAAAATGACAACGCGAATTTATCTCGATACCTCTGTAGAATACCTGAAAGGGGTAGGTCCTGCACGTGCCGATGTGTTGAGAAGTGAACTTGGAATCTATTCTTTCAATGACCTCCTCCATCATTTTCCGTTCCGCTATACTGATCGTTCTAAATTCTTTAAGGTCAATGAGCTGAATGAAGACTTGCCTTATATTCAGTTACGGGGTAAATTAACATCGATTACCGCTCACGGTGCGAAAAGGATCACCCGACTGAATGCCATCTTTTCGGATGGTTCAGGACAAATGGATCTGGTGTGGTTTCAGGGAGTGAAGTGGATGGCGGATAATCTCAAACCTGGTATAGAATATATTGTATTTGGAAAACCTACCATTTTTAATGGACGCTTTAATATTGCACATCCTGAAATTGAAGAAGCCGCTAAAGCAGATGCACAAACAGGTCCTACTTTAACAGGAGTTTATACAACCACCGAAAAATGTCGGCAACGTAGTTTAGATAGTAAGGGCATTCTGAAATTACAGAAAACATTGCTCTCAGGATTACCACATCGAATCCCTGAAGTATTACCAGATTATGTTTTGCAAAAAGCGAACCTCATGCCGTTGAGAGATGCGTATATCGGCATTCATCTTCCGGTTAATGAAGCGCAAATAGCCGTCGCTGAAAAACGTCTTAAATTTAATGAACTTTTTTATTTGCAATTAAAATTACTCCGTGCAAAAAATTTGCGTAAAGAGAACTACCGCGGAAAACCAATTACTAAAATTGGGGAGTTCTTTAATACATTTTATAACCACCATCTTCCATTTAGTCTGACCGATGCACAAAAGAGAGTGCTGAAAGAAATTCGTGCGGATATGGGAACGGGGAATCAGATGAATCGTTTATTGCAAGGCGATGTTGGGAGTGGAAAAACAGTGGTCGCACTATTAAGTATGTTGATGGTGTTGGACAATGGATTTCAAGCTAGCCTGATGGCGCCCACGGAGATTTTAGCAACTCAGCACTATCATTCTATTGCTGAATTGTTGCAAGAGATGGATGTGAAGGTGGGGTTGCTTACGGGTAGTACGAAAGCGGCACATCGTCGTTTTTTGCTTGAGGAACTTGCGAATGGAAATCTGCAGATCCTAATTGGAACACACGCTTTAATTGAAGATCGTGTGCAATTTAAAAACCAAGGTCTGGTAGTCATTGATGAGCAGCATCGTTTTGGCGTTCAGCAGCGAGGTAAACTTTGGCAAAAGGATGAAGAGGTTCCCCACGTTTTAGTAATGACCGCCACACCCATTCCGCGGACACTCGCGATGACCTTGTATGGAGATCTAGATACTTCTGTAATTGATGAGCTTCCTCCAGGTAGAAAGCCTATTAAAACCATTCATCGCAATGAATCAAATCGATTAGGTGTATTTGGTTTTATGAAAGAAGAAATCGCAAACGGGAGACAGATCTATGTAGTGTATCCTTTGATTGAAGAAAGCGAAAAACTGGATTACACCAATCTTATGCATGGTTATGAATCAATCTGCAGAGAATTTCCCTTGCCAAAATATTTTGTAAGCGTAGTACATGGAAGAATGAAGCCTGCGGAAAAAGAAGCAGAGATGCAACGCTTCAAAGAGGGTCAAACACATATCATGGTGGCCACTACAGTAATTGAAGTTGGAGTGAATGTTCCCAATGCTTCCGTGATGGTGATTGAAAGTGCGGAGCGTTTTGGTCTTTCACAATTACATCAGCTACGAGGTAGAGTGGGTCGTGGTGCGGATCAAAGTTATTGCGTACTGATGACCGGTTTAAAACTTAGTAATGATGCACGTTTGAGGATGAAAACGATGTGTGAAACGAATGATGGATTTAAAATTTCAGAAGTGGATTTGAAACTGAGAGGTCCAGGAGATATTGCCGGTACTCAACAAAGCGGTGTCTTGAATTTGCAGATTGCCGATCTTACTAAAGATGTACTTTTACTAGAGCAAACGAGGGGAATAGTAATCGAGATCATGCATCAAGATCCAAATTTACTTTTACCTCAAAATCAGATATTAAACGACCAGCTTTCAGAAAGAGAAAAAGAGCAATCGAATTTTAGCAGAATTTCTTAAGGAAGTATTTTAATTTTTCTGAATGAGGGCTACTGCATACGCTGCAACACCTTCTTCCCGACCAACAAACCCCATCTTTTCATTGGTGGTTGCTTTGATGGAAAAATCTTCAACACTGATATTCATCAACGGTGCTAAAGCTTCCTTCATAGCATCGATATGTGGATTGATCTTAGGGCGTTCAAGTACTAGTGTGGTATCGACGTTGCCAATGGAAAAACCTTTTTCAGCCAGTAATTTTACGACGCGATCTAGTAATATTTTACTGTCGATACCTTTGAATTCAGCAGAAGTGTCGGGGAAATAATAACCGATATCTTTTAAACCAGCAGCACCTAATAAAGCATCGCAAATTGCATGAATCAAAACATCCGCATCCGAATGTCCGAGTGCACCTTTCTCATGTGGAATGACAACTCCACCTAAGGTAAGTAAGCGTCCTGCTTCGAGCTGATGTACGTCGAAACCAAAACCAACTTTGATTTTCATAAAAGAATTAATGAAAGTTTATTCGAGATTGTCGTCGCTCTTTGAGCCAGCAATATTATCGAAATCAAAGGTGAGTGTAAAATGCAAAGTGTTCTCGAGTGGATTACGCTGATCAGTAGCAATCAGATAAGCCATATCAAGACCGAATACTTTGTATCGTAAGCCAACTCCAAGTGTGAAATATTTACGATTGCCTTTGTTTTCATTTTCATAAAAATAACCACCACGGAAAGCAAATTGCTTGTCATACCAATACTCCATTCCGAAAGCGATATTATACTCTTGTAGTTCTTCTTTGAAACCATTAGGCGCATCATTGAATGACTGGAAAATTCCTTGCGCAACACTTACGTTTGGATCTTGACCATACACAATAATGTTTTCAGTTCCATTGGTAGAATCACTCGTGTAGATTGGAGGGGTAGGAACAAGAAGTTTGTTAATATCCAACATGAACCCAAGTTCATTGTAATCATTCAATTTCAATTTCAAGCCCGGACCAATACGCAGATTTGTTGGGATGAAATTTTTAGTTCCAGTTTCAGTATAAGAAATTTTAGCACCGATATTACTGATGTTTGTTCCGAAAGAAAATACTGCATCTTTAGCTCCTAGTTCAATGTCTTTTCTGTAGTACACAGAAACGTCGGCAGCAACTGTATTTCCTGCTTTTGAATCAGCTCCTTCAACAGTTGTTCCTCCAGTTAAGTTAGAGTGAATGAAACGTAATGAAATACCTCCTGAGAAGTTCTCACTCAGTTTTCTGGAGTAGCTAGCATCTAATGAAAATTCATTTGGTTTAAAATCACGAATCGTCTGACCATTAGCATCAGTGAAAGTGATATTTCCCAAAGAGAAGTAACGTAATGATCCGGCAAGAGCTTGATCTTTCTTGAATTTTGAATAACCTGTAACGTAGGCAATGAACATATCATTTACCAATGCTTTTAACCATGGCGTATAAGAAACCGCGAAACTGGATTTTTTTTCTGCGAAGGCTAACTTAGAAGGATTCCAGTGAGTAGAGTTGGCATCCGGTTCTGAGGAAACACCAAGATCACCCATACCGCCCGCACGGGCATCAGGAGAAATCATAAGAAAGGGTACCGCTGTAGTGATAGTATTGATCTGACCTAAAAGGTTAGAAGGATCTTGTTGTGCAACAGCTGGTTGACAGAATACGGTGGCAAAAGCCAGCATGAGAAGGCATCGTTGCATGAATCGGTTCATCAGTTTAAGAATTGAGTTCTAGTCAATTTGCTGTTTTACAGCTGGGTATCAACCAGAGGGTCGCAAATATAACGATTTATCGTGTCTAAAGGTTACTTAGAATAGGGTTGAATCTTAACGTAATATTACTAATCTTTCAAGTTTTTGGGCTGTTTCTCCTTCAGCAGTACGTATCCGGAGTTTATAGATATACACTCCTTTGGCTAGCTGATCTCCATAGTCGTCTTTTCCATCCCAATCCAATGTGGTGTTTCGGTAACCTTCGCAAACCTGATAAGTATCTAAGGTTTTTACAAGCTTCCCACTAACGGTAAACACTTGAACCTGAATAGCCATCCCGGTACAAGGTTTATTATGCTCGAACATAAAACTGGTATGCGTCGAGAAAGGATTTGGATAGTTTAATACGTGATCCAAGGCCAAACCTGCTGAAGAACTTACTACAAATTCTGTAAATGATTCAGCAGAATTATTGTTGATGTCCCAAGCTTTGAGCGTCAGCGTATGGCGACCTTCACTCAATTTTTCTAAGGAATACAATACCCTCCCTTTCTGATAACTGTCGAGGTCGGATTCGTAATAATCGTTGAGAACATAAAGTTTTTGAGCCTTGCCATCCACTTGAGCCGTCAAGTCATGACCAATCCCGTTTCCTACCGTATTAATTCCGCTGGAATCAAATAAGAGAGCGAAAATTTTTGGTTGATCATCTGTTAATCCTCCAAAAACAAACTTTTCATCGTTCATATATAACTTGATTTCGGGACCTTTATTGTCTGTGATCACATTATTTGAAGAACCACCGATATCAAAACTTTCATCGTACCCATTTGCATCTTCAGAGCCATTATTGGCATAATAACTTAATCGTCCTGAACCATACTGAAAGGCAATATCTTTGGGAACGATAAAGGAACAAGTAAACTCTCCATTGCTTACACTTGCTTTTCCTTTGAAGAGAATATTTTTTCGTAAATTAAAACTATCTACTTTGCTTTGATCATTACCAGTATTATCATTGGCGAGTGTCATGATTTTAGAAGTCTTGTCGTAAATCGTCGGATATACAACGCCATTAAATCCAGTGAGTGTAGTCCCAGCATTATCCGTTACTTTTCCTCTAATAGTTACTTTACTTAATGCTGATAAAGTATCAATTACTATTCCTGTTCCAGTTTCTTCAATTGCTAAAGTTTGTACATTGTATTTTGGATAGGCAAGGCGTAAAGCAGGGTCACCTAATAAAGTAACATTCCGCAAGCTTGGATTATCTCTTTTTGAGAGCCTGAAAATATCTCCTATGCGTGGCATCTCTCCATTAATAGGTTGAAACATATACTGCAGGATGTCGGTATTGATGAGTTGATTGTCGGCAGCAAAAGCCAAACGTACTGTAGTAAGTAATGCAATCCCTCCACCGTTTTTATTTAAGAGAACCAATTCACCTGCAGAAGTACGAAGTGGATCATCATAACGACTGAATTCACATGTTGCAGTAATAAAGAAAGGCATGTTGTCGAGGTTGTTCCAATTATTGATCATGCTGGTGCTTAGTACTCCTTCAGCAGCCCATCCTAACTCACCTCCATGTCCAGTGTAATTCACCAGAAATGCTCCTTTATTTACGCGCTTATCGATAGCATCATTTACATCGGGGTAACGCGCTCCTCCCGGAGTTGAAACCTGCTGGTATGCATCTAAAACAATTTTATCAAAATTATAAACGGGGTGAGTAGCTTGTACTGTTCCAAGGATGGTTTCACTCTGACGGAAGTGCAGATTACTATCCTGATCATCTGCAATGAAACATAAAATATTTCTCCAGTCTCCTAATCGAGAACCATTGCCCTGAGTACAATTATTTTGATTGGAAGCCACTCCCGCCGTAGAATAAGTAATGACTTTATCTACCATATTGCGGGCTTCATCTTCGGTCTTGGCAACTAATCTTCCAACACCAATATCAATCAATTCAGGTCCTACTAATGAGCCTTCAGTGTCGTCCATCATTCCAAAAAAATCATCAGTAACATAAGACCCAATCAGTGATACTGAATTCTCAGATTGAAATGTTGGGATGTAATTGGTGTTTCCAGCAATGCGGTTTTTATTGTCATAGCTTCCATCTCCAAATAAGAGTAGATATCTCGGAAGATCTGCAGTATTCGCTCCTGCTCTATCATAAAACATTTTAGCAAAATCACGAATAGCCGAGATGTCAGCAGTACCACAACTAAATTCATTATAGACTTGATCCGTACTCACAACATTTACTCTTAATCCATCGTTGCTCCGGTGAAATTCAGCCAGCCTTTCAGCTTCCCCTAAAAAATCCGGATAACTAACGATAAGCATATCCGCTAATGGCAAAGCATGCAAATTCTGATTGAAAACTTTACCATCGGCGATCGGAATTTTATAAGAAGAGGGATCAAAAAAAACATATTCCGACTTTCCACCTGCATCTAGTGGTCGAACAAATTCCGCCTGACTTCCATTCAGTATGTAATCCTGAGCTGCAACATTTTCGGCATCAGAAATATTCCACAACATCAATCCACTTCTTGCATTGCTAATTGTATAACGGCTCTGGCTTACCGTATTTAAAGTGTCGAGATCGCGGAAGATTAACTGATTGCCACTCATCGCAAGTTGACGTGTGGCATTTAGCGATACAAAATCTAACCAACCCGAAGATTGAGAATTGTAAGGAACGAAAGTATAATTGAGTTCAATATTATCTCCAGTAGCCTGAAATACTGCCGATCCACCACCCGTCCTAGCAAAATCATCGGTATAATTAGTTCCTACATTTCCGATAATATGAGTGAGGATATTGGTGCCATTATAAGAAACGTTAAATCTGCTCGTACTAGAAGTATTTGTAGAGGTACGGGCAGCAACTCCTGATTTAATTTTCACACTCCCTGCAACAAGATTGGGGAAAGTAAATGTGAATTTCTGATTGAGTACAACATCGAATAATTCTCCATACCAATTCCGCCCTGATTTGATAAAATTCTGTTTGTCTTCCTCATGAAAGTTATAATCAGTAAAACTGCCAACCAATCTATCGCCAGAACCTGAAGGAAGATTGCTGATTTGAGAAATACGTTTAGCACTTCCCGTTCCTCCGTTAATGGTGATGTAGTAATAAGTGGAATCGGAGAACAAATGTTTTTGATGTAGATACTTGCTTTCATTAGTACTATAAGTCCATCTGTCAGGGCCTTGTCCATAAAATATAAAATAATCACCAGCGTTGAAAAGTCCATCATTATTTTGATCCACCACTTGAATTGCATTTTCTAAAAGATCATCAGGACGTGAGATGCTATTTAACGTAGGAACCATTCCGCCTCCATTTCCAAATAACCGAAGAGCTTGAGTACTCACATTATTCAACTGAACACCCATTGTATTTAAATATTCGTAGGTCACTTTATAAATCCCATCATTAATGACGGATACTTTATACCAGTCGCCAGTGGACAATACTGAGTTTGTTGCATAAACGCGGGCAGTAACGCCAGCAGTACCTACTTTTAGTGCTCCATCTTGAACTAACCGAAACGAACTTAACTTTTCAATTTTGCCGCTCAACGAATTCATCCGGAATGGAAGAACCTTTACCAACGTACGGCTTGTTTTCCTTTCGGTGATTTTATGATTACTGATTTGGGGTGTTGGAGTTACTTCTGAAAGATCGGCTGTAGTTTCTTCAAGGGTTAATTCTTGATAGATAGGGTCCGCGATTTTGTACTGAACTGCAGTTCCTGGCAATTGAATTTCATACCATGGGAGAGCCGATTCTGTAGGATTAAACGACGCTCCTTCAAACCTCAAACGGAGTTTAATGCCCTGTTCATGGGCAGGTTCCAGCCATTTCAGGTCAATTTTACGATCCTGACCCTGAACAGAAAAAAAACTAAAAAACAGCACTGAGATCAGGGTCAACAGCAGCGGAAATCCAGTCCAGTAGGGCGTTTCAGGGTTTGATTCAATTGTCAAATTTTTCATTCAAGAGTAAGGTTTCACTAGGTTTATACTTTTCAGGCAACAAAAAAATTTATATTTGTGCTGTAGTCAGGAACAGATTTCACATCTTTGATGTTTACATCCGTGAAGCAAATCAACGCATTCCATTTGTAAATATTGCTGGATTATGGGTGTTAAACTGTAACAAATTTACAATACTACGTATAACATCGTTAGATAATTAAATTTATGCTCAAGCGATTACTCCTGTGTGTGTTTGTTGGACTGAGCCTCGTGGTTGATGCACAGGATCCTCAATTTACTCAATTCTACGCGAATCCCCTATACCTGAACCCGGCATTTGCAGGGTCGGCTCGTTGTCCTCGTTTTAATATTAACTACCGGAACCAATGGCCTGCTCTTAAACAAACCTATATCACTTCCAGCGCTTCATATGATCAGCACTTTGATGTTATGAACGGTGGAATAGGCCTTTTGGTTTTAAATGATAAAGCAGGTGAAGGTACAATTGCTACTACGAATATCAGTGGAATGTATGCTTATCAGCTGAATGTCAATAGAAAGCTTTCAATGCGGTTCGGACTTCAAGCTACATATGTTCAGAAAACTTTGGACTGGGATAAACTAACTTTTGGTGATATGATTGATCCACGTTATGGATTTGTCTACCAAACTCAAGAAACTCGTCCTAAAGAATCTAAATCTTACACCGATTTCTCTTTTGGTGCCTTAGCCTATACCAGTAGCGTTTACGGAGGTTTTGCTATTCACCATCTTACAGAGCCAGATGAAGCTTTCTTAGTGAAAGGTACTTCTAAACTTCCTCGTAAATATACCGCACACATCGGAGCTTTAATTCCAATTGGTGGAGGTTATGGAGGTGGATATAAAGGACGTATTAATCGCGATGAAGGAACATTTATCTCTCCTAATCTCTTGTATCAACAACAAGCAGCTTTCAATCAGCTGAACTTCGGTATCTATATCTTGCACTCTCCAATTGTAGGTGGATTATGGTACCGTGGTAACTTTGGTAAAAATCCTTCTATTGCTAGTGATGCATTTATTGCATTGATTGGAATTCAAAAAGGAGTGTTTAAATTTGGATATAGTTACGATGTAACTGTTTCTAAACTAAGTAATTCAACTGGCGGATCACATGAAATAAGTCTCGGACTACAGTTCGCATGTCATCCAAAGAAGAAACGATTCAGGGCAATAAGCTGTCCAAGTTTTTAGTTTATTATGCATCTTTGTTTACTCAAAAACCATATATATCATGAGGGTTAAAAATCATTTGCTTCCTGTGCTGACCATAGGGATGGTGATTTTTTCATCGTGTAATAACCACGAGCAATCGAATATTACCGGCTGGAATTACAACGACGAACGCAATGGAGGTTTCGAAGTGGTGGACTACACCGAACAAGAAACCGGACCAGGTCTCGTATTAATCGAGGGTGGTACATTTGTAATGGGTCGCACCGAACAAGATGTTGTGCAGGATTGGGATAATTTTCCTCGTCGCGCTACCGTTTCTTCTTTCTACATGGATGAAACTGAGGTGGCCAATGTTCACTGGCAAGAATACCTCTATTGGCTAGGTCGGGTATTTGGAACAGATTATCCTGAAGTGCAGCGTAAAGCTTTACCAGATACTTTGGTATGGCGTGATCGTCTTGCTTTCAATGAGCCTTATGTAGAACTCTACTTCAGACATCCTGCTTACCAAGATTATCCAGTAGTTGGAGTTAACTGGCTTCAAGCTAGCGATTTCTGCGCATGGAGAACGGATCGTGTTAATGAACAGATTCTTATTCGTGAAGGTATTTTGCGGGTGAATCCAAGTCAGGTGAATGAGGATAACTTTAATACCGATTCTTATCTCGCAGGTCAATATGAAGGTCTTGTAAAAAGTCCTCTTGAAGATCTGAACCCTAATAATGATACTCGTAAAGTGAGAATGGAAGATGGTATTCTTTTACCAAGATACCGCCTCCCTACTGAAGCTGAATGGGAATATGCAGCCTTAGGTTTGATCGGAAATACGGTTTATGAAAACGTAAATGAGCGTAAATTATATCCATGGAATGGTCATGGCGTTCGTAACGGGGAAGATAAATGGCAAGGCGAAATGCTGGCTAACTTCAAACGTGGACGAGGTGATAACATGGGTGTTGCTGGAAAGCTGAATGATAATGCAAGTATTACAGCTCCTGTTTATTCTTATTTGCCAAATGATTACGGTCTGTATAATATGGGCGGTAATGTTGCAGAATGGACGATGGACGTTTATCGTGCCTTATCGCATGAAGATAAAACCGATTTTAACTCCTTCCGAGGTAACGTATATAAAACACAGGTTACTGACGAAGAAGGTTCTGTTGCTGAAAAAGATAGTTTAGGTCGTGTTCAATTGCGCGAAGTAACGGAGGCAGAAGCTGCTACCCGTCGTAATTATCAGAAAGCAGATAATAATAACTACCAAGATGGTGACGAACCTGATTACTCTCTTTACAATACCGGAACTTCAACCTTAGTGGATGATAAGGCTCGTGTAGTAAAAGGTGGATCATGGAAAGATCGTGTGTACTATCTAACTCCAGGAACACGTCGTTTCTTGGATGAAAACCAAGCTACTGACTGGCTAGGATTCCGTTGTGCTATGGCACGTGTAGGTAGCCCTGTTGGTTTAGGAGGAAAGAAAAGATAACATCTAGCGTAAATAATGATCGGAGAAGCCACCTTTTTGGTGGCTTCTTTGTTTATAACCCATTACTATCTCTTAGTGACGTTTTAGCAATTGTTTAAGTTTGCACCTAATTTTGCTTCCGAAAAGAATGATCATCTATTTATTGAAAGTTAAGGGCAAGGCTAAGATTCCGGATTATGTTCAATTAAGAGATGAGCAGTTTGCACTTTTGGCTTATTTCAGATTGGATCGACCTGAAAAAGCGCTGGTGAAAGCAGGATTCTCAGCTCATGAAACAACGATTATGAATCATCTTGTTAAAATTGCTTTTGGTAAAGTAGAAAAATTGGAATTGTAAAAATGTTAAAAGCAAATCTATTATGAGCGATACGATTATTGATCTGCAACACGTCAGTATTTTTCATCATAAAAATATGGTACTAAATGAGGTGAACCTTCAAGTGAAAAGAGGTGAATTCGTTTATCTGATCGGTAAAACAGGAAGTGGTAAAAGTAGTATAATGCGATTGCTCTATGCCGATCTTCCCTTGCGTCAAGGAGAAGCAACAGTAGCAGGTTTTAATCTCAATACTTTAAAGCCTAATGAGATTCCAAAAATGCGCCGTAAGTTGGGAATCATTTTTCAAGATTTTCAATTGCTCACCGACCGAAGTACAAAAGATAACTTACTGTTTTATTTGAAGGCTACCGGCTGGACAGAAAAAGTTAAAATGGAAGAACGTGTAAATGAAGTGCTCGCTAAAGTAGGTCTCGGAACAAAAGGATTTAAAATGCCACATGAATTATCAGGTGGAGAACAACAGCGTTTAGTTATCGCTCGTGCTTTACTTAATGATCCTGACTTGATTCTTGCCGATGAGCCAACGGGTAACTTAGATCCTGAAACGAGTAATGAAATTATGAATCTGCTTTTTGAAATTAGTAAGAATGAACGAGCAGTGATTATGGTAACACATAATTATGGACTGATCGATAAATTCCCTTCACGTATTGTAAAAGTAGAACAAGGAAAAGTTTTTGAAATGAATAATATTACGGTGGTATAAATTGCCTTAATTTTAATTAGGTATTTCGGCTTACAAGTTTTGCGATGAGTACTTCCGCATTCTTTTTATTGGAAAAAGAATGTTGTAAAAATTCCTCTCTATTTTGTTTCATCGTTGCTGAAAAATCTTCATTCATCAGTGTCGGAATCATCATTCTGAAATCATCACTGCTTTCGGCAATTTTGCAAATTTCCGCTAAGCCGGTGCCATCTACCATCATAGGATTTACTAAAACATGTCGACCGTTGTAAAGGGCATTCAAAAGTTTTAGTTTGACTCCAGTAGGTTGAAAGGTAGGCAATACATGAATTTGAGCTTCCTTGATTAATGCATTCATCGAATCATGATCTGGGTTTTCAATGAAAAGAATATTGGCATTTTCCTTTACCACAGACTTTAAATGTTTTGAAGGATGATTACCTGCAATAGTGAACGAAAGATCGGTACCTCCAAAAACTTCTTTGATGAGAAAGAGTACTGCTTTTTCATTTTCTGCTACCGATAAATTTCCATGGTATAAACTGAATGTTCCTTTTCCGAGTTTACTTCCTACTTCATCAGCATTATGAAATGCGGGGAGATGAAAAGCTTTATTGC
The DNA here is from genome assembly GCA_038320345.1 of Bacteroidia bacterium. Classification (GTDB taxonomy): domain Bacteria; phylum Bacteroidota; class Bacteroidia; order AKYH767-A; family OLB10; genus JBBQED01. The sequence goes on along the minus strand of JBBQED010000006.1, from coordinate 132,040 downwards.
TGAAATTTCTATTGAAATAAACAGTATCGGTTTTAGATATTGCCGCGATTGAAGAAGCTTGGCAGAGAATTTTCTCATACACCTCCAACTTATGTGCTTCAGTATTAAAATATACGCGCTTGAAAAGATTGCTCTCAGCTTGGGAGAGATAATGATAATATTCGTGTTCTATATTATGTGTTCGTACAATACAAAATTTTGAAGCGATAGCTTTGTCTTGTAAATGGTATGTAGTATGTAGCCCCTCAAAAAGTATTGGCGACTCATCGCTCAATAAGTTTCTTTTCAGTGATTCATCATCTCGGGAACAAACAATATAAGGTAGTCGGTTAATTAATTTCGACTTGGAAATATCTCTCGGATAATAAGTGACTTTTGTACAGATCTTTTCAAGCTCTGCTGCAGGCGTTCGTCCGTAGGTAAAACAATGCATCCATATTTTGACTCCTGCAGCAGCAAGCGATCTGGCTTTGTGATATACATCGATTACCCCGCCGTAATTGTCGGGCCAGGGAATATCAAAACTAACGATATGTAGATCGATTTCAGACAAGATGACTAAAGATTGAAAGTAATTGTGATTTTTCGCTGTTCCAGTTTAATTCTTCAGCAGCTTTTTTCAGCGATGTTTTCCAAGTCTGCTGCAGATTTTCATCGGTGAGCATTCGCTGAATGCAAGTTGCAATTTCTTTCGGATCATGCGAAGGACAAATCAATCCGACATTATAGTCGAGGATGATTTTACTGACTTCAGGAAGATTACTCGCTAGCACTGGAATTCCAGCATGTATATAATCGAAGATCTTATTTGGTAAACTGAATCGATAATTCAAGTTGGTATCTTTATCTAAACTCAATCCGATATCTGCAGCATGCGTATATAGGCGTAGCTCCGATGCGGGAAGCTTGTCAACGAATTGAACTTGATCTTGAAGTTGTTGTTTTTGTACAGTTTCTTTTAATGCAGGAATGACATCGCCGCCACCAATAATAAGTAAGAGCACATTGTCTAAATGATTCATCGATGCAACCGCTTCCTCAGCACCGCGCTGAATATTGATTCCTGCCCCTTGCAGAATAATTATTTTTTTATCTAGCGGTAAGGATAATTGTTTTCTTAATGTTTGACGATCAGGTAAATTTTCAGTCGATAATTCCGGTAAATTACGGATCACATGAAATGTGGTGCCATACTCTTTTGAATATAATCCTGCAATGCTGTAGTTTACAGTATATGCGTTTTTTAAACTCGGCAAAATAAATTTTTCAATTTTCTTCCAGATATTTTTGGTGATCGGTCGACCTTCCAATTCAGGAACTCCAGTGAAGTACTCATGGCTATCATATACTAGCGGTAGTGCTTTCAATTTTGACACTAAAAAGTTCGGAAGTAAAGTATCAAGATCGTTACTTAACAAAATATCGGCTTTCGAAAAAAGTAAAAACCAAAACAGTCGAAAATTATAACTGGCATAAAACAAGGGTCCTTTTTCAAACCATAAATGAAACCTTTGGGTCTGATATTTTCTATCAGGAACATCCTTACTGTTATTTAGTTTTCGACCAACAACTATCACGTCATAATCGTTGGAAGCCAGAGTTTGTGCTGCCCGGTGAACTCTTTGATCGGTTACCAGATCGCTCGTTACTGATAAAATTACCCTGACACTCATCGGGTACGAAGATAAACCTCCGGCAAATAGGGAGGAGGGATATTTTTTAGTTCTCCTTTAAATTGACCCCAATTGCCTGAAGTTGCCAGGTCATTGGAGTTCAACATATTGGACTTTTTTTATTAATTAATGATTATCAATAAGTTAAATACTTGTTTAGAGTTCTCATCCTAGAAAGTAAGGCATTGTTTCGTATCAATCATTGGCCTATATTTGCCCCCTCTATAAATAACCTGAAAATCAATGCAAAGTAAAGGCGCAGTTAAGCTGTTTGCTATTGTTCTCGCTCTGGTTTGTCTTTACCAGCTTTCTTTTACGCTGGTAACACGAAATGTTGAGAACGATGCAAGACAATTCGCGAAAGGCGATGAGAAAAAAGAAAGAGAGTACCTCGATTCTGTAGCAACAAAAGGTGTTTACAATATCGGTGTGAAAGATTATTCATACCAAGAATGTAAAGAGCGTGAGATCAATCTTGGTCTTGACCTGAAAGGCGGTATGAACGTAACACTGGAAGTATCAGTAGTTGACGTAATTCGTTCGATGGCAGGAAGCAATGTGACTGATCCTACTTTTGTTAAAGCAATCGATAAGGCTCTTGAAGCTCAGAAAAACAGTCAGGCGGACTTTGTTACGCTTTTCGGAAGAGCATTTACAGATACTGATCCTAATGCTAAGATGGCTGCCATTTTTGCCAACATCGAGAATCAGGATAAAATCAATTTCAACTCCACCAATGAGCAGGTATTGAAAGTGTTGAAATCGGAAGCAGAATCTGCTATCAGCCGTTCATTCAATATCCTTCGTACGCGTATTGATAAATTCGGAGTATCACAACCGAATATTCAACAATTAGGTTCTGGGCGTATCCTCGTAGAACTTCCTGGTGTTAAAGAACCAGATCGTGTACGTAAATTATTGCAAGGAACTGCAAAACTGGAATTCTGGGAGACCTACACTTTCGGTGAAGTGGCTCCAGGCTTAATAGAAGTAAATAAATATCTTGCTGGAGCACGTACAAGAGATTCTCTTGCCGCTACAATGAAAGGCGTAGATACTAATGTGATTGATTCAACTGCAACTGCAATTGTTGATACTGCTAAAGCCGAGGCTGCAAAGGATACTTCTAATTCTTTGATCAGTAAAATGGGTAAAGATTCAACAGCGAAAAAAGATACTACTAAGAAAGGTCAGACTTTCGAAGAATTCGCTCGTGAGAATCCTCTCTTTGCAATATTGTTCCCTGCCGATGGACAGGTGCGTACGCAGGAAGAAAAAACAATGGTGGATAAAAGTTGTGTAGTTGGTTATTCATTAATCAAAGACACTGCTAAAGTAAATGAGATCATCAGCCGTGCTGAAGTGAAATCTTTACTTCCCAAAAATCTTCGTTTACTCTGGACCGTTAAACCACGTACTCCCGAATCACAATCTCTCGAATTAATTGCAATTAAATTATCTAGTCGCGACGGATCAGCTCCTTTAGATGGAACAGCAATTTCTGATGCACGCCAGGACTTTGGTCAGTTTAATAGCAAGCCTGAAATTAGCATGCGTATGAATCCTGACGGAGCTAAAGCATGGAAGCGGTTGACAGGAGAGAATGTTGGTAAAGCAGTTGCTATCGTATTAGATGATTATGTATACTCATTCCCGAATGTTATCGGAGAAATTCCAAATGGTAATTCTTCTATCACTGGGAACTTTGAAATTAATGAAGCAAAAGATTTAGCGAATATCCTGAAAGCTGGTAAACTTCCTGCTCCTGCACGTATTGTAGAGGAAGCGGTTGTTGGACCCTCTTTAGGTAAAGAAGCAATTAGCAGCGGATTACTTTCATTCGTTGTCGCTTTGCTGATTGTATTCGTTTTCATGGTAGTCTATTATAATAATGCAGGGATGGTAGCTGTTGTAGCACTGCTTTGTAATATGTTTTTCATCATGGGTGTACTCGCTTCACTCGGAGCAGTGCTTACACTGCCAGGTATCGCAGGTATCGTTTTGATCATTGGACTTTCTGTAGATGCGAACGTTCTGATCTTTGAAAGAATCAGGGAAGAGCTTCGTGCAGGAAAAGGTTTGCGACTTGCAGTTTCTGATGGTTATCGTCATGCACTTTCATCCATCATCGATTCTAACGTTACTACGTTATTACTTGGAGTAATTCTTTACTCTTTCGGTAGTGGTCCAGTTCAAGGATTCGCAACTACACTGATCATCGGTATTCTTTGTTCATTGTTCAGCGCCATCTTTATTTCTCGACTTATTTTTGAATGGATGTTGGATACCAACAAGCCTATCCGCCTTTGGAATAATTTCTCTAAAGACACCTTCTTGAATTCACATCTGCCGTTTGTTGACAAACGCAAATTGTATTATACCATCTCCGGTTTAATCATTGCTGCAGGTATTATCTCGATGGCAACTAGAGGATTCAACTTCGGTGTTGACTTTGAAGGTGGACGTACTTATGTGGTTCAGTTTGATGATGCACATAATGCCTCTGAAATTCGTAGCTCACTTGAGAAACCATTAGGTCATGCTCCAGATGTAAAAACTTTTGGTACCGACAACCGCTTCAAGATCACCACAATTTATTTGATCGATGAAAATGGTTCTGATGCAGAAAGCCGTGTGACTGCTGCATTGTACGATGGGTTGAAAGGATATTACAAAAGTGTTGACCTTGCTACTTTCAAGAGCGTCAAAATTATCAACTCACAAAAGGTAGGTCCAACAGTAGCGGATGATATTAAATCTTCTGCAGTATGGGCTATTATACTTGCTTGTGCGATGATGTTCTTGTACATCCTGATCCGTTTCAAAAAATGGCAGTATGGACTCGGAGCAACAGTTGCATTGATACACGACGTTTTATTGATTCTTTCGATCTTCTCGATCTTCAACGGAATCCTTCCTTTCACGCTAGAAATCAATCAGGATTTCATTGCAGCTGTATTAACAGTTATGGGATATTCGATGACAGATACCGTAGTGGTATTCGATAGGATCAGGGAGTATATCGGAATACATCCTAACATGGATAAGAGTAAAGTAATCAACGACGCATTGAATGCTACGTTGAGTCGTACGATGATCACCTCTTTAATTACGTTCTTCGTACTCCTCGCAATTTTCATCTTCGGTGGTGATGTGATCCGCGGATTTACTTTCGCACTGTTGATCGGTATCGTAGTGGGTACATACAGTTCGCTCTGTATAGCTACTCCAATCGTAATCGATTTCGATAAGAAGAAAGCATAATAAATAATACCCATAAAAAAGGGCTGCCTGATTTCAGGCAGCCCTTTTTTTATATTAATAAATTTTTTAAATAAGATTTAGAATTATTTGTTTTTCCTTCGATTGAATGCTTTCAGCAATTTTTTATTGTGCTACTCTTGCATGCAATTGCTCAGACACCACACGCAATCCTTCTTCTAAAGAATGCGGATGATATCCCAAATCATTTTCTGCTTTGGTAATTATAAATCCCGTTTTTAAAGGTCGCACTGCAGGTTGTTTGAGTCCTGCAGTAGTGATGGGTTGGATCAGACTTTTATCGAGCTTGAAAAAGTCAGCAACCTTATAGGAAATGTCAATAATCGGCATAACTTCTTTACCTGAAATATGATAGATGCCGCCGGCTTTTCTCAAAGCACATTGTATACAAGCTTCTGCTAAATCTTCCGCTAAAGTTGGTCCGCGTAATTGATCAGTAATGACTGTGATTGTCTTGCTTTGTTCCAATGAGTTCTTTGTCCATAAAACTACATTCGATCGCTGTAAATCATCCACTACTCCATAAATGATGATCGTACGGATAACAGTCCAGAGTAGTCCACTTGAAGCTACTAGGTTTTCCGAATTTAATTTGGAATGTGCATAGATGCTTTGTGGATTGGGCGCATCAGTTTCACGATAAGGACCATTTTCGCCATCAAAAACAAAATCGGTGGAGAGCTGGATGAAATGAGTATTGAATGGCTTGCAAGCTTTCAGTAAATATTTAACAACCGTTACATTGTTTAATTCGCAAGCTTCAGGATCCAATTCACAAGCATCTACATTGGTCATAGCCGCCGTATGAATGATACAATCTGGCTGATAACGATGTATGACTTGTGTTACTTTTTCATCGTCAGTTAAATCAAGAGATTCATAAATATACCCTGTTTTGACATTTACGCGGTTCTCCCCTCTCGCTGTTGCAATTAGACTAATATCTTCTCTGTTCCTTAATGCTTGAACCAGCTTTTGTCCTAGTAATCCATTGGAACCCGTAATTAGGATTTTCATCGTGTAAATTTAGGGTTTATACGATGATTTATGGCTATTGGTTTTATCTGCGGAAAGCCTTGACCCAAGTGAGGTTCAGTATCTACAATGAGAACTGCTCTAAAACGAATACTAGTTTAATTAGGCAGTAACCACTCAACTTTGCAATACTTGTAATAATACAGCCACTTGTTGTTCGGTTCCTAAAACGAAAAGTTTAGCACCCGGGTTCATCACCGTGTCAGGATTCGGATTGATGATATAATCGCCTTCTTCTGTTTTGAAACCAATGATATTGGCTCCTGTTTTATTCCTGATTTCTAGTTCCCGAATGGTTTTTCCTTTTAATCGATCGCTCAGATTATTGTAAAGAATTTCTTCCAAACGGATGTTAATTCTTCCAGTAATGTAATCGATAAACTCAATTACATCCGGACGAGTTACTAACGATGCCATATGTGTGCCACCGATTTTATCAGGCATGATCACATTGTTGGCTCCAGCTCTTTTTAGTTTTCCTTCTGAAGAATCTTCCGATGCACGACTTATAATTTTAAGTTTAGGATTTAATTCACGCGCTGTAAGTACTACAAATACATTCGCTGCATCATTGGGAAGTGTGGTAATAATTGCTCTGGCATTTCCTATCGCTGCTTCTAGCAATACTTCATCTTTAGTGGCATCACCTTCAATAAAAAGGATGTCGTGTTCAGTATTCTTGAGTTCCTGTAATGTCCGCTCATTGCTTTCAATGACCACAAATTTTTGTTTGTGTGAACGAAGTTGTTCGCATGCCTGTTTTCCATTGCGGCCATATCCGCATACGATGACATGTTGGTGGAGTTGGTCGATTGCTTTTCGCACTTTACGATAATTTAAGAAGTTCCTTAGTTCTCCTTCCATGATGAAAGAAGTTAATACAGATACAGCATATGCAAAGATTCCGATGCTTACAATAATTAATACCGATACAAACCATCGTCCTGCTTCTGAAAGATCTTTAACAACCGCTAATCCTACCGTCGATAAGATAATAAGCGTAGTGTAAAAAGCTTCACTGAAAGTTAATTTTTCAATCAGCATAAAACCACTAACCCCAAAAACGAAGCCTCCAATAATCATCGCAATAGCTATATAAAGCTTCTTGAGGAAATTGGTGTACGGGTGACTCATTTTGCGAAGATAATCTCAATCTTTGAAATTATCTGTTGCCCCCTGCTTTCTATTGATTTTTTTAAGTTTAGGAACTATAAATCCCAAACTTTTTTACGTTCCCTTTGTCCTACCATCTCCCGTAATCGTTTCCAAAAACCCATGACCATATACAAAATGATGGGTGAGCCGATTGTTAAAAATGAAGTGTAAACAAAAAACAAACGGATATTCGAGGAGGGGATTCCTAAACGATCGCCCCACCATTCACAAACCCCAAAGGCTTGACGTTCAAACCCTGCTTTAATAAATTCAACGGGATTGTTCATGTGTGTTGTAAAAGGTATTGTCCGATGCCGCAATTTACACATTTTTTGTAGTCACAGTACACTTTTTTTAAATGAAGTACTGCTTGTGAATTTCCCGCATCATGAATGGCGATCCCTGCTTTTTTCCATCCGCGGCTAATGTGATTGTCTTCGGGACTGCAGAGCTCTAGCCAACGGAGGGCTTTAGCGCAATGCTCCGGCAACTGATGATAAATGCCATAGTAAAAGATAAAAGGAGCAATAGTGTTGATCATCAAACTCTCTACGGACCCTTTACCCGGCTTCTTCGGAAGATTTTCACTTTTTGAATTAAAACTATAATGAGTATCCCAATATTTTCCCGGTGATAAATCGAGGATCCGATTGAGATCTCCGAAGTCAGCGGCATTTACCATTTTGTCGAATAACCGTTCATGTAAATGGTACAACATGGCAAATTGAGCAATCCGTATCGTTGGGAAATTTGAAGGTCGAAGGCGACCAAATTTCCAGAGATGGGTCATCATCGGACGGAGATTAAATTTCAGCCGGAGGTGTGAAAATTCCTTCTGCAATGATTTCGTATAAAGATCTTTCATCTTTCCTTCTAGAAATCCCGCTTGCCCGAAAAACAAGGCTTCCATCTGCATTAAATTGTCCCTGTGTTTTGATACCGCCGAATGGGGTAGGGAGGAGGCAAGCATCTCAAAAGGTAAATTATTTACTCTAAATCCAAAACTCTTTGCCAGATGACGATAAAAACTTTCTTCCCAATTGTTATTCGTTTGCTTTAATAGTAAAGCAATCTCACGACTCCTTTCTTCTAATCGCTCTGCAAGCATTCGTGAGAACCATTGCTGTTGATGTATTGGCGGCACATCCGTAATCTGATTTTCACATGGAACCCATGTTGAAACGCCCTGGATTAAATCAGTATAATGATTAAAAATGTGAGTATCATAAAGTCCTTTTAATTTTAATACAGGCATGATGGTTCCATCTTTTCTGTAAATCATGCAATCGTTTTCATGAACGACATGAAGGACTACAGTATTAAATGCATCGTCATCATCGTGCTTGTGTTTCTTCCAATCGCTAGAGCGAACATGGATTTCCACATTGCCGGCCCACATTACATTTCCAATTCTAATGCGTGCATTGAAAAAATCTGGTCCTGAATCATCATTGCGATAACCGGGATGAAGAATTTCAATAATTTCTCCTTCGGCAGTACGCAGATCTTCGTTTTGAAATAATCGTTTTTGCCAGAGGTAATAAAGAAAATTTTCCTGCATGATGCATCGTTCTTTTCTTCACGAATGAAGGGGAAGATGCAAATCTAAAATAGTAATTTTATTGTAGTTATTTATAAGTAATTGTATCCGGTTAAATCGTTTATTGAATCATTAAAGAAAAAAATTCAGTGCGGACACTTTACTATTTTTTAATCCTGTTCTAAAAGAAGTTCCTGCGCTTTCCATTTTCCAAAAAGTGATTCTAGTTTGGTAAACCGGTAAGAAAAAATATCCCGAAGTTGTTTCTTCACGAACATCGTATTCCCAATGTCACCAATAAATCCCATGGGCAACTTATAGTGAATGATATCACTCATTTCCACGCCACCTTCTATTTCCTTCAGAAAATGCTTATGATGCCAGAACGTATAAGGACCAAATCGTTGCTCATCCACAAAATAATTAGGCTCATCTACATGCGTAATTTCTGTTACCCAGTTCAGGGGAATTCCTGCTATCGGTTTTACAGTATAACTAATTACCATTCCGCTGTACATCTTTTCTCCTTTGCGAAAACCACTTTTAATTACAAAGCCCATATGCGCAGGCGTTATAGTTTTCAGGTTTTCTGGCGATGATAAAAAATCCCAGGCTTGTTCAATAGTAATGGGTAGCTTTTGCTCGGTACGTAACGAATGTAAACTCATGGTAGTAGTTAAGTAGGGGTAAGAAATTTTTCCTGTTGAGGTCAATGGCCATCCAACTTCGTTTTACTTGCTGATGGATTTACTGTCAAAGAACAAGGATACTCCCTAAAAGTTAAACGCATCTTGTTTATTTCTTCCTGAACAGCGCCTTACTTTTGTAAGTACCTCATCATAAGTACTTTAATTAGAGTTTTCGGACTTTAACCGATCTGAATTGCTTGTCGCTTCGTTATTAATCTTTGAATGAAGTCAAATCCAGCCTCTTTTTCCGCTAATTTTGCCAAAACCCACTCCTTACATGTCCAATAGTTCTTCTTCTGTCAGGTACATTTTCGTGACCGGCGGAGTTACCTCTTCTCTTGGGAAGGGAATTATCTCTGCTTCTCTTGCTAAATTATTACAGGCCAGAGGTTATCGAGCTACCATTCAAAAGCTCGATCCTTATATTAATGTTGATCCAGGGACGCTAAACCCCTATGAACACGGGGAATGTTATGTTACCAATGATGGGGCTGAAACGGATCTCGACCTCGGTCATTATGAGCGTTTTTTAAATGTTCCAACTTCACAGGCCAATAATGTTACTACTGGAAAGATTTACCAGACCGTAATTAATCGTGAACGCGAAGGTGCTTACCTAGGGAAAACAGTTCAGGTAATTCCTCATATTACCGATGAAATCAAGCGCAGAATCAAATTACTTGGCGAAACTGGGGATTATGATGTGGTGATTACTGAGATAGGTGGTACAGTGGGTGATATTGAATCCCTTCCTTATATTGAGTCTGTTCGTCAGATGAAATGGGAGATGGGCGATACCAATACGGTTGTTATTCACCTTACTCTCTTGCCTTATTTAAGTACAACCGGAGAGCTGAAAACAAAGCCTACTCAACACTCCGTGAAAGCTTTACTCGAATATGGAGTTCAGCCGGATGTTTTAGTTTGTCGCACTGAGAAACCAATGAACAACGATCTTCGTCGTAAGATCGCTCTTTTCTGTAATGTGAATATAAATGCTGTGATTGAGTCCATTGACGCCAGCACTATTTATGATGTTCCTTTATTAATGCTGAAAGAACAACTTGATAAGGTTGTCCTCAATAAACTTAAACTTCCTCTACGTCAGGAACCGGATATGGCTGCTTGGAAAGATTTCCTAGGCAAACTTAAAAACCCAGTCAGTGAAGTTCGTATTGGGTTGATTGGTAAATATATCGAGTTAAAAGATGCCTATAAATCCATCGCTGAAGCTTTCATTCATGCAGGTGTTTCTAGTGAATGTTCTGTCAAAGTAGAATGGATTCACTCTGAAAAAATTGATGAAGGTCACGTGGCTCATCAGTTAAGTGGACTAAATGGAATTTTAGTAGCTCCCGGCTTTGGAGAGCGCGGTTTTGAAGGAAAAATAGCGGCTATTAAGTATGCGCGTGAGAATAAAATACCATTCCTAGGTATTTGTCTGGGAATGCAATGCGCAGTAGTGGAGTTTGCCCGTAATGTATTGGGAATGAAGGATGCACATTCAACAGAGATGAATCCAGATACATTGTTCCCCGTGATCGATATGATGGAAGAACAAAAACTGGTTACTAACAAAGGCGGAACAATGCGTTTGGGAGAGTATCCTTGTTCTATTCATAAAGGCTCAAAGGCATATCAAGTGTATGGTAAATCAAAGATCCATGAGCGCCATCGCCACCGTTATGAGTTCAACAATAAATATCTCCAGCAATTTGAAGAGGGTGGAATGATTCCTTCAGGTATTAATCCAGAAGGCAATCTGGTAGAGATTGTAGAATTAAAAAATCATCCGTGGTTCATTGGAGTTCAGTTTCATCCGGAATATAAAAGTACCGTACTTACTCCTCATCCGCTCTTCGTAAGGTTTGTGAAAGCAGCCATCGACCGTGCTTCTGGTCAGCAGGAATCCCGCCCCTCAACCGCTACTTCCGCAGCTTTCGCGGGTTAATGTTCAATTAGACAGAATTTTATCTGTCCTTATTCGATATTGAAACTGTCTTAATCATTATCCCCGGGCGCTGATAGGGTACTTGTTCCTATCTTTGCCCCTCCAAAAATCTTTGAATGGACCGTAATTCCATGATCGGGCTGCTGTTAATCGGCATGATTCTGATCGGCTTCAGTTTAATGAATACTCCCTCAGCCGAGGAAGTTTCAGCGATGAAACATAGTCAGGATAGTATCCTGCAAGTTGAAAAAGCGAAGGCAGTAGCAAAAGCTGCACAGTTGAAAGCAGCAACGCTGAATACCACTTCTTCCGCTCTAATTGCCGGGGATACTCTCGTGAATGATTCTGTTAAATCAGCGTTGCTGAATGATCAGTTGGGTTCATTTGCTACCTCAGGAAATGGTACCGAAAAATTAATCAGTATCGAAAACGATGTGGTGAAGATCACATTGACTTCTCGTGGTGGTCGAGTGAAAGCCGTTGAGCTGAAGAAATATAAAACTTGGGATGGAAAGCCAGTAACACTTTTTGAAGGAGATTCCACTCGCTTTGGAATGAATTTCTTTGCACAAAATCGCTCGATCTCTACCAACGAATTATACTTCACTGCTCAAAGTGATGGGTTTAAAGTAAGTGGAAAAGATAGTAATCAAATTGCCTTCCGTCTGAATGCGGGTAGCCCTGACCGTTATATCGAATTTTTATATACCCTCAGAGGGGATGACTATCTGTTAGGATACAAAGTGAATTTTGTTGGCATGAATCAGGTGATCGCTGCCAATACTGGATATGTTGAGTTGAACTGGACTCAACGACTGAAAAGCCAAGAGAAAGATACGAAAGCAGAGCGAAATAATTCTACTATTTATTATATGTTCAGTGATGATGAAGTGGACTTCCTCGCTGAAACGAAAGATAAAACTGAAGAGCTGAAAAATAAAGTGAAGTGGGTGGCGATGAAACAACACTTCTTCACTCAAGTTTTGATGGCGGATAATAGTTTTGATAAGCCCACACGCGTTGAAACAATTGCTGCTCAGGAAGGAGATAATTACCTGAAGCAAATGAATGCTTCTTTCACTGTTCCTTATTCTCATCAGGCGACGGAAAGTTTTGCGATGCATTTTTACTTTGGACCTAATCATTATAAAACACTAAAAACAGTTGGTGTAAACCTTGAAAAACAAATTCCATTAGGATGGGGGATTTTTGGATGGGTGAATCGTTACATTGTAATTTTCTTGTTTAATATATTAAGTGGTACAGGGTGGAATTATGGAATCATTATTCTGATCTTGACTTTCGTTATTAAAATATGTTTACTTCCACTCACCTTCAAAGCCTATCTCTCTCAGGCAAAAATGAAAGTGCTGAAACCCGAAATAGAAGAAATTCAGGGTAAGTTTAAGGAAGAACCGATGAAACTTCAGCAAGAAATGCTGGGACTATATCGTAAAGCTGGTGTTAGTCCAATGGGTGGTTGCTTACCAATGCTGCTCCAACTTCCGATCTTAATTGCGATGTTCCGATTCTTTCCTCAATCGATTGAATTGCGTCAACAAAGTTTCCTTTGGGCTCATGATTTAAGTACCTATGATTCGATTCTTGATCTTCCATTTACAATTCCTTTCTATGGTGATCACGTGAGTTTGTTTACGCTGTTAATGACGATTTCAACATTGCTTATTACTTGGGTAAATAGTCAAACTACAGTTACTAATCCACAAATGAAATGGATGATGTACCTGATGCCAGTGGTATTCCTCGGAGTCTTCAATAGTTATTCTGCAGGGTTAAGTTATTATTATTTCTTGGCTAACGTGATCAGTATAGGACAACAGTATATGTTCCGTTCTTTTGTAGATGAAGCTGCTATTCATGCCAAAATTCAGGAAAATAAAAAACGTCCTGCGAGTCAGACAAAATCTAAATTCCAGCAAAAGCTTGAGAAAATGGCCAAAGACCGTGGCGTGCAACTTCCGAAAAAATAATCTAAAGATGAGCCCTGATCCAACCATCAGGGCTTTTTTATTTCCATAAGCTATCCTTGAGTTTTGAATCCTTACTTTTAAAGAATGAAAAATTACTCCTCCTTCCTAATCATCATTGCCTTTGCAATAAGCTCTTCTTGCGCTCCACATAAACATCAAAACGCTCCTAACAAAATCAGTACAACGAGTGAGCCAACAGATTCATTGCTTACTTCTATTGAAAGAGGCGCCTGTTTTGGAGCTTGCCCAGAGTACCAAGCTAATATTTACAAATCAGGCTTTGCAGAATATTTCGGAAGGAAGAACGTTAAAAATCTAGGCTATTTTATCGGGAAAGTGCCTAAAGAGCAAATGCAGGAACTCCTAGAACTCATTCGGACCAATAAGATCGAAGAGCTGGATTCCAATTATGTGAATAAGCATCTTGCAGATTACCCTTCATATTCAATCCGAATCGCAGATAAAAAACCGCGTCGCATGATTCAAGTGATGGAGCCTAATCCTCCTGCGCAATTATCAGCATTTACATCTCTGCTCGACCGTATCGTCAGTCAGATTGAATGGACCCGCATGAATCCGACGAATGATCGTTAGAACCTATATTACCTGTTGCACCCTTGAAACTCAATTCTTAACTTTGCATCTCTTAATCTTATAAAAATGTCTACCGACTTCCTTCCTTTAAATGGTACCGACCATATCGAATTTTATGTAGGTAATGCCAAGCAATCTGCTTATTATTATCAGCATGCATTTGGATTTTCTCTTGTTGCTTATGCAGGACCTGAAACGGGTGTTCGGGATCGTGCTTCTTATGTTTTACAGCAAGGGAAAGTGCGCTTCGTTCTAACCACTGCTATGCATCCTGATCATGAAATTACACATCATGTTGCAAAACATGGTGATGGAGTAAAAGTGCTTGCTTTATGGGTGGATGATGCCGAAAAAGCTTTCTTCGAAACGATGTCAAGAGGCGCTCGTGCTCATACTTCTCCTCAAGTATTATCAGATGAATTCGGTGAAGTAAAAATTTCTGCAATTCATACTTACGGTGAAACGATTCATAAATTCGTAGAACGTAAAAATTATAAAGGAACTTTCATGCCGGGTTATCGTCCTGCAACTTCTTCTTTCAAAGTTGAGCCTGTCGGATTAGAATACATTGATCATTGTGTTGGCAATGTGGAGTTAGGAAAAATGGATGAATGGGTGAAGTTTTACGAAGATGTAATGGGCTTCAAAATGATCATCACTTTTGATGATAAAGATATAAGTACCGAGTATTCAGCATTGATGAGTAAAGTAGTTTCTAGTGGTAATGGCTTTATCAAATTTCCAATCAACGAACCTGCTGAAGGAAAGAAGAAGTCGCAGATCGATGAGTATCTCGAATTTTATCATGGTGCAGGAGTGCAACACGTAGCCATTAATACCAATAATATCATTGATACTGTTGTAGAATTAAAACGTCGTGGTGTAGATTTCCTGTCTGTACCTAAAACGTATTATGATGATTTACTATCACGCGTTGGTAAGATCGATGAAGAAATTTCAGAATTAGCGAAACTCGGAATCCTGGTAGATCGTGATGAAGAAGGTTATCTCTTGCAGTTATTCTCTAAGCCTGTAGAAGATCGTCCAACCGTATTTTTTGAAATTATTCAACGTAAAGGTGCCAAATCTTTTGGGAAAGGCAATTTCAAAGCTTTGTTTGAAGCAATAGAACGCGAACAAGCACTACGTGGCAACCTCTAAGAGAATATAACGATTGTAGAACCCCGGTGATCTTTTTGATTTCCGGGGTTTTGTTTTTCATGGGTGAAACTTTTGAAAGCCTTTTTAGTATAACGATGGAGCAAAAATCTATCAAAGGCTATGGCCCGCAAGAATCAGATCCGTCAGCATACCGCGCTGAGAACTACATTACGATTAACCCTAATTGCAGCTACTGCTGCAGTCGCCGGACTCATGGTTCTGCTGATCGTTGTATTTAATATTACACAAGATCAAATTGGACATGCCCAATCATCCATGGCCTTTAAAGGGGCTGAGATCATTCAGGATTCCTCCAACGTACTTAGGGGGAGTATTAATCAGCGAGTAGTAGGAGTAATTGTAGAAACTTCCGGGAAAGGAAATCCTTGCAAAATGAATGCGATCGTTTTTAACGCAAGAGGAACTTCTGAACCTGTTCAGCAAAATATTGAGAATGCTCGGTTATGGTATACCTCCGGCGAAAATACTTTCCTTCCAACTCAACAAGTGGGAACTACCGTCACTAAAATTGATGAGAAAAATTTCGAATTTACCTGCAATACTGTATTGCAAGCGGGCAAGAATTATTTCTGGTTAACGTATGATGTGAAACCAGATGCAGCTACCGGTCCTGGAACTATTGATGCAGTTTGTGAAGACATTCGCATCGGTGCCATTTCTTATCGTCCTATAATTTCTAATCCATTAGGAAAACGATTCACAGATCCAAATATTCCTTATTTCTCAATGGGGAATTTTGCCGTGAATAATCTTGGTGCATGGAATTCTAAACGCGATGGCTCTGGAGTTACTCCCAAACAACTAAATGCAACTCGTAATAGTTATTTCATTCAAGCAGGTCATAAAATGATCAGCAGTACAGGATCAAGTTTGCAAACATTAGTAGTAGAAAACGGGGGTGCATTAAGAATAACAGCACCACTTCGCTTAAATACAATGTATGTGGCTTGTGGTGGAACTGTTCAAATGGATGTTGCGGTAGAAGATTATTACTGTTTCAATACTTTCCACATGCAAAATGGTGGAAACTATATCCATAATAACACAGGCTATTTACCTGGCTTACATTGTGATTTTGACGAACGTTCCAATCAAACATTCTTTCAATATAGTCAAGGTACTTTCCCATATAATATTTCATGGGGCAATGTGATGATTGATGCAACTACGCCTTTAAACCTCGATATTCAACGCTATTTT
Source organism: Bacteroidia bacterium (assembly GCA_038320345.1). Taxonomy (GTDB): domain Bacteria; phylum Bacteroidota; class Bacteroidia; order AKYH767-A; family OLB10; genus JBBQED01. The sequence goes on along the minus strand of JBBQED010000006.1, from coordinate 115,748 downwards.
CAAAATGTAAAAGGTGATCTGGAAATACGTAAAACAGGGCTTTCAGATAATGGTTTGTTTTCAGGGGGATCCGATACCATGCGAATTGGGGGAAGTTTTATTATGAGCGGCGGGAATTTCAGTGGGATCTCTGGAAAAGAATCAACACTGTTATTAATAGAAGTAGGACAAAATTTGGTGATGAAAAATGGTGCATTTACCGATGCTGATCGTTTGAAAAATAATGGTAAAACTATACTGCGTATAAAAGGTGATGTTATGTTGTTAGGTGGTACATTCAAATTTGATCAAGCAAAAGGATCCCTTCTGACTTTTGATCAAGATGGAGTAACACGATGGATTCAAAAGTCTACTTGTACAGTTACTTTAGGCGATGTTAATATTTGTAATGGTCATGATGTGATTATTAAAGGTGAAAAAATGGGTGACCTTGCTTCAGGAAATAACATCGTAGTAGGTTCTGGTGGTCGCTTGTTTTGTGGAATGTTTCCGGTTTCGGGAATGGGAAAGTTTTTTCTTAACGATAACGCAACATTGGGAATCGGTCATCCTGACGGAATTTACTCTACGGGTGAAAAAGGAAATATTCAAACTTCTTCACGTCAGTTTGATTCTGGTGCAAACTATTGTTACTATACCGGAAGTCAACCTCAACAAACCGGCGTTTTTACGACTACTCCTGAAGTTAATACTGTTCGCCGACTTATTCTTGATAAAGATCGTTCTTCACAAGTGCTTTCTCTTTCACAAGACCTTAACATCAGGGATAAAGTGAGTATTAATAAAGGCGATATTAAAGAAAGTGGCTTTGAATTAAAGTTGCCACGGATGTCTTCCTCTAGTCAATAAGTACTCTATTAATTTTAAAATTCTGAACGCTTCGGTTGAAATTTATCGGAGTTGTTTTGTGATTTGATTTTCTCTACTGCAATTAACAGCTTTTTGTTGATAAATGAAAAATAAGTGCTTGCATTGCGTAAACGTTTTGTGTACTTTGCGCTCTCCTACGGTCACAGAATAATAACGGTCTTGTGTTTTTAGTATCAGGTAGAGGAAAAACAGCTTATGAATACGACAAACGAATTAAAGACGAAACACCAGCAAATGCTGGAATTGCTCGATGGAATTGCGGATTCGGGAAAATCGCTCGGTATCATTTTGCAAACTATCGAAGATGAACAACTAGACGGTAGAACGGTTCATGTAAAAGGTAAAAAACTTCTCAATTTCACTTCCTGTAGTTATCTGGGTCTTGAACTGGATTCAAGATTAATCGCAGGAGCCATTGATGCTACAACTCGCTATGGGACTCAGTTTGCTTCTACACGTGCCTATCTTTCAGTAACACTTTATAAGGAAATTGAAGAACAACTTTCTACCATGTTCGGCATGCCAGTAGCATTAGCTCAAACAACTGGACTAGGTCATATCTCCAATATTCCTATCCTCGTTGGTGATCGCGATGCTGTTATTATGGATATCGCCGTGCATGCTACAGTTCAGGAAGCAGTTTCACTTCTCGTTGAGAGAGGGGTAACAATAGAAAGAGTTCGCCATAATCGTATGGATCTCCTCGAAGACCGTGTGAAAGAACTGAGTAAAACGCATGATAAGATTTGGTACATGGCAGATGGAGTTTACTCCATGTTCGGTGATGGGGCTCCTTTAGATGAAATAAAACAATTGCTAGATACTTATGAGCAGATGTATCTCTACATTGATGATGCTCATGGAATGAGTTGGGCTGGTGAACATGGTGCTGGGTATGTGAACTCAAAATTGAAGTATCATCCTAAAATGTATCTCACCACTTCACTGGCAAAAGGCTTTGGTGCTACAGGTGGAGTTCTTGCCTTCCCTAACGATAGCACTTACAAAAGAGTACACGATTATGGTCGTACTTTTATTTTCTCTACACAATTACCTCCTCCAATGCTAGGAGCCATCAGAGCTTCTGCACGAATACATTTGAGCGATGAAATTAACCTGATGCAAAGTCAGTTGGTGGAAAGAATTAAGTTTTTTAATCAGACAGCTAAGCTGTTTGATATTCCACTGCTTACAGAAACGATTACACCGGTGCGCTTTATCCCTCTTGGAAAACCAGAAGTCGGTTATGGAATGGTTACTCGAATGATGAATGCCGGTTTCTACACTAGCCTTAGTGTGTTCCCAAGTGTTTCGTATAACAATACCGGAATGCGGGTGGCGATCAATCGTCATCATACGATGGAGGATATTGAAAATATTGTACGAGAAATTGCTGCCCATCTACCTGCAGTACTCAGCGAATGCGGTTCTAGTTATAAAGAAGTACAACGCTTCTTTAAAATGACGAATTGATTTCAGCGAGCTTGATACAAAACGAAAAATAGGAACTGTATATATATTGTATTAAATATATATTAACTTTTTTGTGCGCCGAATGTTGTGATTATTCTGAACTTGGAAATTCACAGAGTTTCCAAAAATCACTCAGAACGCGAAAGGTTCCTTCAAAGTGCGAAATGTCAACGGGTTTTAAAATGTAACCGGCAACATTGTAAGCATAAGCTCCAGCAATATCAGCTTCGTCATTTGAAGTGGTTACCATGTAAACACACAAGTGTTTTAGTTTTTCATCTTCCCTGAGTTCTTTTAAAAACTCAATTCCATTCATTTTCGGCATATTGATATCCGATAAAATGATCTGCGGGAAGGGACTTAACCGAGTCTGGCCATTTTCACCCCGGAGCTTATCCAGCGCTTCTTCACCATTAGCGGCATGATGAACTGTAGCTACAGTATCCATTTTTCGGAGTACGCGTTCAACTACCATCTTATCTACACTGTCATCCTCAATATGGAGAATGTGGATCTGCTTATTGCTCATCGCAGGCTTTTTTAGGGGCTAAAATGTAACTCTCCCTCATGCATTTGCGTAAGATTACAAACTTTATAGAACAACTGGCATCAATTCATAAGAAGAACCATAGTATTTCTTCAATATGTTCAATATCAAGTTAAAAATGTTTAAGGATTTCTTTCTGAAACATAACTATTACCATACCATTCCAGATGATGATCTCATCGGAAAGCAAAGGTATAAGTTATTCAGAACCACTTCTTTCGTAGGTACCTTTGCTTGTTTATTATTCGTTTTTCAAAGCTTAGCTTTCTATTCTATATCACATCCTATCGTTTTGCTGACTTTCCTAATAGGGATGGTCTTTCTGTTGAACTTATTGCTGCTTCCCGTCCACAAAAATAGCCGAAGAGCCTATATTATCATTGGAATTTCTTCAGTCCTTATTATACATCTAAATATGTATGATCAGGGGGGCTTAAAAGCTTCCGCCGCATACTATTTTGCGCCTATTACCTTGATGATTTTCATGCTGCTGGGAAATAAATTGGGTAGAGGAATGTTTATGTTGGTTGTAGCGAATGTGATTTATTTCTACTTTATCACGGAAAATACAAACTGGGTATCATGGGATCTGATCGGGAATTCTGATGCGCAAAAAAATCTGGATTACCTGATTACAGGGATCTTTTCAGCGATCATCTTAGGTGCTCAAATCAACTATCTCGAAAGTGGTAAGAATGTCGTCATTCAACGAATTACCGAACAAAGGAATGAATTGAGAGATAAAAATAAAGAGCTTAAAAAATTATCTATCGTTGCATCTAAAGCAGATAATGCAATCGTGATTACCAATCAGGAAGGAATTGCAGAATGGGTGAATGATGGATTTGTAAGGTTAACAGGATATGATACTACTGACGTGATTGGTAAGAATACTACGTCTCTTTTATATGGTCGTGAAACGGATCCTCAAACTTGGCAAAATCTAATTGACGCAATCAAAGAAAGAAAATCTTTTTCCGGCGAACTTTTGAAATACAAAAAAGATGGATCTCGTTTCTGGACACAGGTTACCATGACTCCTATTACTTCTGATGACGGTTCTCAGCAATTCATTTTTATCGAAAGTGATATTACTACGCGTAAAATCGCCGAAGAGAAGATGAAGCGATACATGAAAGATCTGGAAAAAACCAACTCCGAACTGGATAAGTTCGCCTACGTTGTTTCTCATGATCTGAAAGCACCATTAAGAGCAATCGGAAATCTAACAGGATGGATCGAAGAAGATATGGGCGACCGACTTCCGGAAGAGATCCAAGGTCATTTTAATACCATCAAAGGTCGTGTGGTTAGAATGGAAGGATTGATCAATGGAATTCTCGATTATACAAAAGCTGCTAAAGATGGAGGTTCGATTATTGAATTCCGTTGTGATGATATGGTGAGAGAAACAATTGATCTCATCGGCGCACCTGCAAATGCTGTAATCCATGTTAGAGATGAAATGCCTGTGATGAAATCAGAACGTGTGAAACTGCAACAGGTATTTTTAAATTTGATTCACAATGCAATTAAATATACCGACAAAGAAAATATCCTCATTGAAGTGGGTTGCAAAGATAATGGTGCTGATTGGCAATTTTATGTAAAAGATAATGGCCCTGGGATCGAGAAACGTTATCATGAAAAAATATTTGTCATCTTTCAAACGCTAAATGCGCGCGATGAAGTGGAGGCAAGAGGGGTAGGCTTAGCTATTGTGAAAAAAATTATTGAGGAAGAAGGCGGAAAAATCTGGATCGATTCCGAAAAAGGTAAAGGTGCCAATTTCTGTTTTACTTGGCCTAAAAAGAAAAAGCAAGAGGAGGAATCCCTCATTTTTGATCTCGCTGAAGTATCCTGAAACATCTCTGTTTTGTTTTCGTAAAACTCTGAAATACTCGATATCTATGAATACTTCAGAAAATAAAAATCCGGCTGCAGAAGTTTTGACTCAGCTTGATACGCACATTCGTGCAATTAAAAGTCTGCTCAATGAACTAGAGCCATCTGAACGATTACGTTTTCTAAATGAAATGATTATTCGTGTGATGCCTTCGCGTGAAAGTAAACCCGCTTCTGCTTCTGAAAAAATCCATTCTAGAATTAGAAGTAATAATAATCTTTCCGAAATAGAAAAAGCACTCATTAGCAAAATCACTAAAAATACCGAAGAACTGTATCGCACCATGCAGGATGATGGTTGTTAACTTTAAGGTTTATTGAAATCTTCCAAGTACTTTAAAAATAATTCCAGTCCTTTTTTTTCTTCATCGCCGAAAATATATTGGATGTTTTTATGGAGATAATCTTCAATATTATTCTGCGGAAATGAAGGTTGATATTCTTTGGCGATAGAAGCTCGTGATTCTAATCCTAATTTGAAAACAGTATTTAATTGTTCCACAACATCAGCCGTGATGGCTTTATTTGCTACCCAACAGGCAAAAACAAAAGGTAGCCCAGTCATTTTTTTCCACTCTCCAGCTAGGTCATAAACATACTTAAAGCGATGTCTATTTTTTAATGCCCGGTCACCGATAATTACTGCACCACTACCTGTTGGTAAATCATCAAAGGAATGCGCTTCTTCATTCTGCCACACAGGTTCTATCTTCCATTGTTCACGTGCTAATATTCTAACTAGCATCACCGATGTTCGGGATTCTTTATCAAGTAAGATTACCTTAAGGTTTTCTAATGGATCATTGCTCACAAGTAATACTGATGCAACATCTCCATCAGCGGAAATACAAAAATCAGTAATGATGGAAGAATACCCTAGCTGTGGAATTATAGCAACCGGAATTAATCCGATATCTACTGCTCCATCGAGTAGTTTTGTAGCGCATATAGCTGGAATATCTTCACTGATCTCAAATTGCCCTGAACCTGCTAATTCATGGAGTCCTTTGATAAACGGTCGTGAATTGAGATACGACACAACAGAAATTCTTAAAGGAGAAAGAGCCAATTTTAATGCAGAATTTTGTACACTAGTTCACGTAGTAATTCGCCTTCATTGGTACTGATGTTATTTACTCCTTTCGATTTCAAATCGTATTCTCGCAGTTGAGTTAGAATACTACTTACTTTCGGAAGATTGAAATTTTTCCCCGCTTCCATATAATCTTCCACGAAATATGGATTTACTTTTAAGGCTGCAGCAACCGTTAATTTAGATTTATCAGGTAGGGAATGATAGAGCAATACTTTCGAAAAGTACAGATAAAAATTAGCCATCGTTACCTGTATAGGACTATTCTTTGGATTTGCCTTGAAGTAATTTACAATCCTGTTTGCTTGTAAAACATTTCTACTCCCTAAGGCTTTCTGTAATTCAAAAATATTGAACTCTTTACTGATCCCGATGTTTGTTTCGATATTATGAACATCTATCGTTTCACCTTTTTTTACATTGATGAGCAATTTGTCACACTCATTTGCAACCCTTGATAAATCATTTCCGAGATGATCTGCCATAAGCTGTGATGCGCGCGGTTTGATTTTGAAATCTTTTTTAGCTAAGTATTTTTCAATCCATTCCGGAACTTTATTCTCATAGATTTTCTTGGATTCGAAAACTACTCCGTGCTTTTCTATGGCTTTGTAAAACTTGGTTCTCTTGTCAAGCGTTTTGTACTTACAACAAAATACCAATAATGTTGAAGGCAACGGGTTGGAAACATAATTTAGCAATGGGTCCTTATCATCTTTCTCATCTTTCTTTCCTAGAAGCGTTTTCATGTCTTGTGCTTCCTTCACAATAACCACCTGATAATTTGACATCATCGGGTAACGTTTTGCTGTGCTGATAAGGCTCAGTGCTTCACACTCTCTTCCATAAACTACCGTCTGGTTAAATTCCTTCTCCATCTCACCGAGCACTTCTTTCTCGATGATCTCTGCGATCTGATCGATATAATAGGCTTCTTCACCCTGTAAGAAATAGATCGGAGAATAAATTTTATTCTTTAGATCTCGCTGTAGTTCTTCGTATGTTTTTAATGCCATGCTCTTTAAAAACGTAGATGCTTAACCGTAAGTCCGTTGTTGATTAATTCGTTTAATGCCGATACACCGATTTTAAGATGATCGTCTACATAACTGCCAGTTACCTTTGTATCACTACTTGCAGTTTTAATTCCTTCTGGAATCATGGGCTGATCCGATACTAATAATAATGCACCAGTAGGAATTTTATTTGCAAAGCCGGTTACAAAAATGGTTGCCGTTTCCATATCAATTCCCATGCAACGCGTCGACTGTAAATATTTTTTAAATTCTGTATCGTGTTCCCAAACTCTGCGGTTAGTAGTATATACTGTTCCCGACCAATAGTCTTTATTGAAATTCCGGATAGTGGTAGATACTGCTTTTTGTAAACTGAAAGCTGGTAGAGCAGGTACTTCCGGAGGAAAATAATCATTGGATGTTCCTTCACCACGAATAGCCGCAATCGGTAAAATCAAATCCCCAACTTTATTTTTCTTTTTTAATCCTCCACACTTACCTAAGAATAATGCTGCCTTCGGATTAATAGCACCAAGTAAATCCATTACCGTAGCAGCATTCGCACTTCCCATTCCAAAATTAATGATGGTGATTCCATTTGCAGTTGCACAAGGCATGGGTTTATCTTCACCCACTACTTTTACTTTGTTCCACTTTGCAAATAAATTAACGTAATGCTGGAAATTGGTGAGGAGGATATATTTTCCGAAATTAGGGAGGCTTTCTCCGGTGTATCTCGGTAGCCAGTTTTCAACGATTTCTTTTTTGTTCTTCATAAATCAAAATACCTTTATCTGATGACTGAATATTCCTGCTTCTGAATTTTAACTCTCCTATCTTTACAGAAGCGCCGAAATCATGGATTTAATCATATTTTTAGGTGCGCTTAACGCCTCAAACATCACTACAAATAATGGCAGATCAATTAGTTCTGTTAAACCTTCCCGAATTCGCTTTTCAGGTGCGCGAGCAAGGGCAAAGTAAGCAAATATTCGACAGTGTTAGGAAGCGTTTTGTATCTCTTACCCCCGAAGAATGGGTGCGTCAACATTTTATGCGTTTTATGATTGATTTTAAATCATATCCTGCTTCCCTGATGGCCGTTGAGAAAATGGTAAAAGTGAATAATCTTTCTCAACGGGCTGATATTGTGGTATATAGTAGAGAAGGAAAGCCTTGGATGATCGTTGAATGTAAAGCGCCTTCGGTTTCACTTTCACAGGATACCTTTCTGCAGGCTGCCCGCTACAATATGACGCTGAATGTTCCATTTTTCGTGCTTACCAATGGCCTTGAACATTTCTGCCTTTATTTCAATGGTCAGCAATTTGAATATTTTGATGACCTCCCTCCATTTGGAGAGGATCCTAAAACTCCGTCCTCTAATGCTTAAGTAAGACGATCTTTTCTTTATCTTCAAATCCTCGATTTACTTTACTCTCCCAGAGGATCATTACTTTTGTTGCAGCATGATGGAACTACTCTATTTATTTGCGGGAATTTTGATAGGCGCCGTAACTTCATGGTTAATTGCCCGTTCACAATTTACAAATCAATCTGGGATCGATCCTGTGCAGTTTCAGGAATTGGATAAACAAAATGCAGTGCTTGCTCAACAACGTGATGACGCTTATTCACAAATCCGCCAGCATGAAACTGACTTGAAAGCATTACGTGATCAATCCAATGTTTTCATTGCAGAGAATACGAAATGGAAATCTGCTTATGAAAACCTCGATGCTAAATTGAAAAGCCAGAAACAGGATCTGGAACTTTTACAACAGCAAATGAAAGAGCAGTTCAGCAATATTGCTTCCGATATTGTTTTCCGAAACTCTCAAAAAATTCAAGAAGAGCATCAAGTGAAGCTGAATGATATTCTCTCTCCACTGAAAGATAAAATTGAAAAATTTGAATCGCAAGTAAAAACAACACACGAAGAGAGAATTCGTGAACATCAGTCGATGCGCGAACAACTTTCTCAACTGCAAACGTTAAATAAATCTATTGGTGACGAAGCAAGAAATCTTGTAACAGCTTTAAAAGGACAATCGAAAACTCAAGGTAACTGGGGAGAGATGATTCTTGAAAAAGTTTTGGAAAGATCTGGGCTCATGAAAGGCAGAGAATATTCAGTGCAGTCCAGCATGGTGAATGAGGATGGTCGTCGTCTGCAACCGGATGTTTTAATTCATCTTCCCGAAGGTCGTACCATCGTTGTGGATTCTAAAGTTTCGCTGATTGCTTATGAAAGATATAGCAGCGCAGAGGATACAGCTCAGAAAGAATTATTTCTTAAAGAACATATTTCATCCATTCGAAAACATATTAAAGATCTGAGTAGTAAAAACTATCAGCATCTCTATGCCATCAATACACTTGACTTCGTATTGTTATTCATTCCAATAGAGCCTGCTTTTTCACTCGCTGCTGACAATGATGCAGAACTTTTCAATGAAGCTTTCGAACGGAATATTGTATTGGTTACTACTTCAACGCTATTAGCTACTCTTCGAACAATAGCAAGTATTTGGAGGTTGGAATATCAGAATAAAAATTCTTTGGAGATTGCACGTCAAGCCGCCGACCTTTACGATAAATTTACAGGTTTAGTAGATGATCTGATGATAGTAGGGAATAAAATTAAAGACGCCGGTAATTCGTATGAGACCTCGATGAATAAACTTGTTTCTGGACGCGGTAACCTTATTTCCAGAGTAGAAAACATGAAAAAACTCGGACTTAAAACATCGAAGCAGATGAATCAAAAATTAATCGAACGAACCGATGATCTTGAATCAACAGAACAGGAACCAATAAAAGAAACGAGTGAATAATTACAATCAATTTTCAGGATTTTTTAAATTGTTGATTCATTGGCTCTGGCTTATTGTAATTTTAACGATTGCCGGCTGTGGTTCTTCTTCTCGTTTGAGTCATGAAAATCTTACCGGACAATTTGATTTTAGCAAAGTATCTCTTAATCCATCCATTATAATTTTTCATTCCGATACGGATAGCAGTAAGTTATTTTATAAACTGGATCCCGGAAGTCTACTCTTCATGAATAAGAGTCAAGAATTCTATGCCACACTTAGTATCCATTATCAGTTGTATTCGTCTTTTACATCGACAATATTATTGGATTCGGGATCATTCAGTAATGATTTCTTCTCTCAAGATCCAGATTTCTTGGTTATGGGAAATTTGAAGTTCAAAATGGGAATGGGTACAGAAGGGGTGCTGAAAATTGTAGTCAGAGATGTCAACAGGAAAGTGGAAACGAGTAAAATTATCTTCGTTAAAAAATTAAATACTCGTCAGCGTCAGTTTTATTTTGTTGCAGATACTTCAGGCAATCCGCTTTATCGGAATTTTATTTCGTTGAATGAACCATTTGATATCCATTCCGATTTGAATACAGATCATAAATTTATTGTGCGTTGTTATTTTCGTGATTTCCCCTTGGCGCCTCCTCCATTTCATACGGGGCCTGAGATGTTTTTTAATTATAATGCGGATTCAATTTTCGTAGTTGAATCTGAACAAGTGCGTTCTTTACGATTGAAGAGAAATGGGATCTATCATTTCCAGAATGATTCATCAACAAAAGAAGGGTTTACTATTTTTATATTTAATGATGACTTCCCCTATATCAGAAATGTAGAACAATTAATCGATCCAACTCGCTATCTGACTAGTAAAAAGGAATATCAGAATCTAGTGATTGCTAAAAATAAAAAAGCTGCCGTTGATAGATTCTGGCTCGAATTGGGCGGCAATCAAGATCGCTCCCGATTGCTGATTAAATTGTATTATCAGCGGATTCAAGATGCAAATATGCTATTTACTTCCTATACTGAAGGCTGGAAAACGGATCGTGGCATGATCTATATTATCTTCGGTCAACCAATTTCTGTATACAGTGATGGGATCAATGAAGATTGGAGTTACAGTGCGTTAAACGGAGCATCGGAATTCCGATTCTCCTTCCGTAAAGTGCCAAACCCGTTTTCGGATAATGATTATAGCCTCATCAGGATGCCCGTTTATGAAAACGATTGGTATATAACCGTGGATGATTGGCGACAAGGTAAAATTGTAAATGAGTAGTTATGAGAGGAAATCAATTCAGACAACCTGAGGAAGAAGGAACCATGGTCTATGGTACCCGAGCAGTGATAGAAGCAATTCGTTCAGGAAAAGATCTTGAACGTTTGTTTATTCAAAATGGATTAAATAATCCGCTTATCCGTGAGCTGAAAGATGAAATTCGAGAAGCGGGAATTCAGTTTCTTTCTGTTCCTGCAGAAAAACTTAATCGCCTCACTAGAAGTAATCACCAAGGCGTAATTGGGATTATTTCTACAGTAACCTATGCGAAGATTGAAAATGTGCTTCCTGGATTATTTGAAAAAGGGAAAAATCCACTGATCATTATCCTCGATCGTATAACAGATACTAGAAATTTAGGCGCCATTGCCAGGTCTGCTGAATGTGCTGGAGCGCATGCAATTATTATTCCTTCTAGAGGGTCAGCACTCATTAATAGCGATGCCATAAAAACTTCTGCAGGAGCATTGCATCATATTCCAGTTTGTCGTGAGGATAATCTTAAGGATACGATTGAATACCTTAAGTCTTCCGGATTGAAAATCATTTCTTGTACTGAAAAAACAGATAAATATACTTTCGAAGCTGATTTCAAAGAACCTTTGGCAATCATTATGGGTTCAGAAGAAAATGGTGTCTCTGGTGAGTATCTGAAGCGCTCAGATTTTGCTGTTAAAATTCCAATGGCCGGAACCTTATCCTCTTATAATGTTTCCGTTGCTGCAGGGATGGTGTTATATGAAGTATTAGTTCAGCGAAGAAAAATCTGAAGTACATATCGGAGTAATGATGAAACTGAAACTTTCAATTGAAGCGTGGCTTGTTTTGCTGATTGTTTTGATCGGTGCAGTTTTACGATTTTATAATTTCAATCAGTGGTCATTGTCAAACGATGAGCTGAGTGCGATGGCTCGTTTGAATTTTAACAGCTTTTCTGAAATGGTAGAAAAGGGTGTTAAATTAAATGATATGCATCCTTTAGGTGTACAGGGATTTTTGTTTTACTGGACACATCTTTTGGGGACTTCGGTAACAGTATTCCGATTGCCATTTGTATTGATGGGATGTGTTTCTACTTGGATTTTTTATCTGATCGGTGCAAGATGGTTTAATAAAACCGCAGCACTTTTTGCAACGGTATATTTTGCGGGACTTGAATTCCCCATTTTATATAGTCAGTTAGCACGTCCCTATAGCCCAGGTTTGTTATTTAGTTTGATCACAGTGTATGCCTGGACTAAAATCATTTTTCCGGAGCAGCCTAAGCTTGATTTCAAATCTAAATGGCAGTGGTATTTGCTTTTTGCACTTTCTGCCACAGCCTGTATGTACACACATTACTTCGCTTTTATGTTTGTTGGAATTGTTGGTATTGCTGGTTTGTTTTTTATCCAACGATCACAACTTATACCGTATATCTCTGCAGGATTATTGATGTTCTTATTATACCTCCCAAATCTTCCTGTATTTCTTTATCAGTTTGGAATCGGAGGATTAGGAGGACCAGAAGGATGGCTGGGACCTCCTTCATCGTCTGCGATCCTTGATTATATTCAATATTGCCTAAATGATAGTCTGCTCCTGCTAATTTTATCGGCAGGTATACTGCTCCTGAGTATTATTCGCTACAGGAAATATGTAGGTTTTACACCTTTTCATAAGTTGGCAATTTCCTTTTTTCTGATTCCTGCATTGATTGCTTATTATTATTCTATTTTCAAAAATCCGGTTTTTCAGTGTTCTATTTTGATTTTCAGTTTCCCTTATTTGTTGCTGCTTATCTTTTCGTTTATTCCCGCAATGGAATGGAAACTGCGTACTACTTTGCAGCTGTTCGCATTACTGAGTACTGTAATCTATAGCACCGTCGTTGAACAAAAGTTCTATACCCAACAACATTTTGGCGTGTTTAAGGATGTTGCTGAAAAAGTTGCTTTATACGATCAGAAGTATGGATCAGATAAAATGGAGAAAACAGTGAATGTAATTAATGAGTTTTACATTGATTACTATATGAAGCTGAATCCATATCCAATTCCTTTTTCTCAATATATCTGTAATAATGCAGAGCGATATGCTGTGTTGAATAAAATTGCTTCTAATGCAGTGTTAACTAAACCCTATTTTCTGCATGCATGGTCGAATATTTATCATGCACCTGAAACAGACCAAATCTTGCGGCAGTATTATCCCTATATCGCTGAATATGATTCTTTCTTTAACTCAGGAGTAATCGTATACGCTAAAGAAAAAGTTTCTAATTCTAGTGTAAAGGATTTTCGTAATGTTTTACATGAAGAATCGCATGGTTTTGAATCCATGCAATGGAAAAATGATTCTGCTAGAATGTCTACTAGTGATGCGCATACTGGAAGTAAATCCTCATCTATGGATTCTCTAACTGAGTACGGAGCTACATACGAAGCATTTGATCTGGTTAGTAAAGGCAATACAGTAGAAATAAGTACATGGGTTAAAGCGAAAGAGCTTCCAATTAAGGATGCTGCTTCGATTGTGTTGGTGATTGAATTGGATGGCGTAAATAAAGTATGGCGCTCAGTTAATTTGGCTGATTATGTTAAGATAGCAAATCAATGGCAACAGGTGTTTTTGGCCTATACCATCAACGAAGAGGTAGGTACTAAAAACCGTTTGCTAGTTTATCCGTGGAATCCAGGAAAGACCAACTTTTTGCTAGATGATTTTAAAATTGTAGTACGGAAATAATTTTAGTGACTTACAATAAATCTTCCGGTTTTATGATTACCCTTATCATCAGTAATCTGATAAGTATATAATCCATCCGCATAACTTTCTACGTCTACCTGTTTGAGTTCTGAGGTGAATTCAATTTTATCTTTTAGCTGTCCGGTATGAGCGTAAATCAGGAGGGTCTTAAACACATTGTCGGTTGATGTAGTGAAAACAATTTTGTCAGATGCCGGATTTGGATAAATGCTATTGTTTTCTTCTAAGGGATTTATTTGCTGCAACCCAGTTGGAGTAACCACTGCAATATTTAAATCATCAAAATAAAATCCGTCAAAATTTCCAAAGCCATCAGCAAACATTCTAAAACGAAGTTTGATACTCTGTCCGCAGTAGTCATCCAAATTTATTGATTCAAACACCCAACTATTCTGAAACCCATCATAAACAGGTTGCAAGTAAGCATTTGCATTCGTAGTTAGTTTCGTATAGTTTCCACATAACGAAGTCCATGTAGATCCGTTGTTCGTTGAGATTTCCAGAATACAAAAATCATAAGTGTCTTCAATCATCCAACGCGCATTGAAACTTAATTGCGCTTGGAGTGCATTTGTAAGATTGAGATTACTAGTTAAGGTAATTATTTTGTTACTGTTGTTGGGATAATTTCCAAAAGGTGAATCCGTAATTGACGAAGGAGGACTTACGAAATAGTTACTTGAAATTCCCCATCCTCCTACAGCTGTCCAATTGGTTATTGTAGTCCCAGGATCATTAAATATTGTAGCATAGTTTCCATAAGTCAAAGTTACGGTATCAGATTCCGTATACAATCCATTGTTTACGGAAATTAAAACAACTACAGTGTCTCCATTCTGAATTGAAGGGGATAGGTTCAACTGCATGGAATCACTTAATTGTTGCAGTGCAGTTAAGCCAGAATAATTTTTCGGTGCACCAGTGGAAAGAACATTAGCACTGATCCCCGTAAAAGTTATTATATATGTTCCTGTTGTATCAACCCCAATTTGATTCAGATTATAGTGTATAAAGGGATTTGTTGACGTGATATTATTTTGCCCGGTTAGTGATACATAAGCAAAAGGTCCAGCAAGTTTTGCTGAGAGCAGGTTCGGAAACACATTCATATTGCAAATGGAAACTATCTCAGTAGCCGGCGGCCAGAAACCGAAAGCACCATCACCAACTTCTGGAGTAAAAGCAAATACTTTTGGTTTTGCTACTTGATCTCCGTACATCCAGTCATCAGAATTCCCATTTACAACATAGCCTACGGTTTGATCAGGAGTACCGGCATTGAAATTATTAAACTGCGTAAGTAATTTTCCATACGTAATATATTGAACTGAATCTGGAGTGAGTAAACCAGGTATGGGTCCGAAAGGATAAACTAAGAGGTTACCATACGTATGATAATTTAAGGCTGTTTTAAACGAATGTGTATTTACAAAATCACGTATTAATTGTGTTTCTGGTTCGCTGAAGGCGGCAGTTCCACGATATACGTCAGAGGCGGTGCTTGGAGAAGATCCATTATCATCATAGCCCCATAAATAACCATAGTTTCTATTTAAATCAGTTCCAAAGGTTCCGTCTAGATTATCTCTGCGATT
The DNA here is from genome assembly GCA_038320345.1 of Bacteroidia bacterium. GTDB lineage: Bacteria > Bacteroidota > Bacteroidia > AKYH767-A > OLB10 > JBBQED01. The sequence continues at coordinate 100,388 of JBBQED010000006.1, read as the reverse complement.
TTTTCTCCATAATCCTCCGCCATTGGGATCAGTAAATTCATTCCATTGATAGCCGTCAGGATTCACACAGGGTACGAAATACATTTCAGTTGCATCTACCAGTTGCTGAATAGAAATATCACTGCTGTAATTTTCTAGTAGATACCACATGTAATAAATTAATGTGGACATTCCCCCAGGTTCCCGTGCATGATGTAATGCGGTATATAGTACTTCGGGTTCCAGTTCATCAATATTGGGGTTGTCGGAAATTTTAACCCATAAAATGGAATCTCCTTCAATAGAAGTTCCTCCAGGGAGACCATGTTTTACAGTAATCAAATTCGGATATAATAACGCCATGCTGTCAAGAATTTGCAGCATTTCTGCATAAGTAAAATATCCTCCCATAGATCCTAGATGAAAATTTGTAGGAGTGGAATACACTGGTGATATCGAATTACAATTTCCAGCTGTAATTTTATTGACTGAAGTATTCGATTGATTTTTGTAGTAAGATGAAACATCATTTATGTCAATCGTATAACGGAATCCTGATTTTTTTATCTGCTGAAGCTCACGCTCACTAAAATCAGAAGTGAACGAAATCCCTTTCTGATAAACGCCTTCTGTAATGTCAATTCCTGCTGCCGCTAGATTGGTAACTGAATTTCCATTTAAAAAAATGGTAGCTCGGTGATAGACTGTTTTTTGTCCATAGGATTTGATGGATAACAGACAGATCAATATGAAGAGATAACGACGCATAGTTAAAGGTTTGAAATAGTATTTATAATCCTATAAAAGTATTGACAATCTATGAAATAGTAACTATGCTGCTGTAGGTTTAAAGTAAAAAGCCGGAATTATCAGCATTTGATAATTCCGGCCAACCTAAATCGTATAAATTAGAAAGTAAATCCGACGGTAAACAAAAATCGGTTATCCTTCTGTTTGTATTTTATTCCTTGTACTTCCTGATTGCTTAAAGTATAAGGTTGAAGGAATGATCCCGATTCTGTATGAGCATAGGCAAAATCTATAAAGAATTTATCCTGCTTAATTCCAAAACCTGCACTATATCCTTTGCGTGATAAGTCGGTGTTTGAATCTGTAGTATATTTATTTTTAAACGGAGTAGTTGAACTTTGTACTCCCAATCTGAAACGAAGTATTTCGTAACGATATTCTCCACCGATCCTGATGTTATGTGATTCAGTGTATTTCGCCCGGATGGCACTATTGATATCACTGAAGTAGTCCGAAAACTGTGGGTCAGCAGAACGTGTTCTAGCTTGACTATAATTTAAATATTCGTAATCTACATTCAGGGCAACTACTTTTCCTAATATGAAAGCAAGGCTTCCTATTGCACGGAATGGTGTGTTAATTTCATAATCAAAAGGAATGAAGTCTGGTCCACTGTAAGTACTTTCTGAGGTATTGTCAAGCTTCGTACGAATTGATGTGCGATAATTATCTCTTAGCGATAAATAGGTAGGGGTATGAATCGCTGCTCCAATTCTCACAAAATCATTCGGTTTATATATCATTCCGAATTTGACATTAAATCCGGTACCTGTAGTTTTTAGATTTTCGGTTAGCTTATAAGATGTAAAGCCAGGAATGGTATCCATAACATCTTTTTCTTCCCATAATACTTCTTGCTCATATCTTAATGAACTAATTCCTAAAGTTACTCCCATATATAACTTATTATCATAATTAGTTCCTAATGAGAAATCCCACTCTCCTTGTCCACCTTTCGTTTCAACAGTTCTTTTTTGTAAAGCGCCAGCATATGGAATCTGATTGTAATAATATAATCCACCATTTAGAGTAATGGTATCTATCAAATAAGTTTGCCATGCAAGATCTACGTCGTAAGGAAATGAACTTGGAATGTCGTCAGGTGCAACACCATCTAATTGTTCTAAATAATTATCTAATAAAGAATTTTGATTGTTTACCCCTTGCGCCACACTTCTACTGTTGAAGTCATTTAATTTATTGTAACCAATTCCGAAGTTCCAACCTTTCCATTCACTATTCGAATGGTCTTTAGTCGAAGAAAAAACCGCTCCGAAATTTCCGAATGCGAATTTAAAATAATTGTCTTCGTTACTATTTCCTAAATAAGTGGAAGAAGTATTTCTGTTAGAAAATAATGGCGAGAAGGTAACTTCAGATCTTCTGTAAAATGCAATTCCTGCAGGATTGATAGCTAAGCAACTAAAATCTGCTCCAAGTGCTCCAAATGAATTACTCATTCCAAGTGATCGTGCCGTACTTCCATAATTCAGCATGCTGTAGCGAAGTGCATCAGCGTCATTTTGTGCCTGAACCGCCAGGGTACTTCCTAAAAGAAATACCAACAGGCTCAAACCTATTTTTTTCATAATGATGTGTGATCTTGAGTTTGTCTGAAATTATACAACCGGCATAAAACCGGTTGTATGTATTGTGTCTATTAAAAAATTATTGCTTGTTAATTACGTGGTCGTCCTGAACTTGAACCTCCACTAGATCTTCCACCACCAGAAGGAGCACTGCCACTTCCTGAAGTGCCTGAAGAACGTCTTTCGTAACTCGGAGAAGAACTTCTAGATGGAGTAGAAGAAGGCTCGTTTTTAGGTGCCTCGTAACTCCGTGGTGAGTGTTGTTTAGGTTGTTCAGACTGACGTGGTTGCTGATATTGTTTTGGTTGTTCAGACTGACGTGGCTGCTGATATTGTTTTGGTTGTTCAGACTGACGTGGTTGCTGATATTGCTGCTGTCCACCAGAAGGTTGATTGTAGTTTTTCGGTTGTTCACTACTGTTAGAACGTGGATTGTTGTTCGACGGAGTGTTTCCTTTTGGAGTTGAACTGCGTGGGTTTGAATATTCAGACGGTGTTGTCGAAGGATTCTTTACCGGAGGAGTACTTGTATTTCTTGGGTTTGAATATTCACCAGGTGTAGTTGCTGGATTTTTTACCGGAGGAGTACTTGTATTTCTCGGGTTTGAATATTCACCAGGCGTACTTGCTGGATTTTTTACCGGAGGAGTACTTGTATTTCTCGGGTTAGAATATTCACCAGGTGTAGTTGCTGGATTCTTTACTGGAGGAGTACTTGTATTTCTCGGGTTTGCATATTCACCAGGAGTAGTTGCTGGGTTTTTAATATCGGTATCGCGACCAATAGTGTGAGGAGTATTAATAGTTCCTTTATCGTTAGAAAGTTTTGGTCTTCCCGGTGATCCACCAGTGATAGCATTACTTAAAGAGGAAACTTCACGTTTTGGACGACCGATTGCATATACACCATCAGAAGCAGTTGCAGAACGTGGGCTTTTTGGATTTTCAGATGCAAGACTTCTTCCATATAAATCACCAACACTTCTTCCACCGCGAGGAGTATTGTTTGCTACAGGGCTTCCACCTCTTGGTCCGTAGTAGTAGCTGTAGGAATCATAACTATTGTAATAGTATGGATTGAAACTTCCATTATATAATCCTGCATAATATCCATTCCAGTAACCATTGTTATAACCATTCCAGTAACCATTGTTGTAGCCGTAACCACCGCCGTAACCAAATCCACCATAATACGGTGAATAATAATTAGGATAACCGAATCCGTAACCAACTCCCCATCCCGGTGAAGTATAGTAAGAAGGACCCCACCAGTTGTAAGAAAGATATAAACTTACACCCCATGAAACAGGATTGTAATCATACCAGTATTGGTTGGTGTAATAGGTATCGTAATAACTCCATCCGCAAGGGTGATTAAAACGACGGATTCTGGCAGTGTATGCGTAATCGTAATAATCATCAGTGTCGTAATAATTATTGGTTACGTAAGTATTACCATCACCATCTTTGTATTGTTCGGTTTGGTAAGGTTGTTCAGTACCTGAACGAAAACGGTCGTTCGAATTATCGGACGACTGATTAGTTTGTGTAGAGTTATCAGAAGTTGTATTATTATTTCCTTCCTGAGTTCCTGTCTGATCATTGTTACCGGAATTAGTTGGTGCGGTATATTGATCGGGAGTTGTTTGAGCCGGTGCTGAGGCAGGACTTTGATAACTTTCTGCAGTTCGGTCTTTTTCTGAATAATATACATCGTCTGTTTCTTTGGCCGCCATTCTTGATGGTGAGCAAGATGAGATGTAAAATACTGAGGTGAGCAGCGCTAAAGTGACATTTTTCATATGGGTTCCTCCTTTCATGTTTGACGAGCCTTTTTCAACATAGTTTAAATCCGAATTGGTAATGTGTCGCTCGTTTGCCAATTTTGTACAGATCCGAAGGCAAACACTATACCAAACTCTGTAAAGTTAGAAAGCAATGAGCGAACAGTTAGCATCCCGCAGTGAAAATTATTCCCAATGGTACAATGATCTGGTTATGAAGGCAGATCTAGCAGAAAACTCTGCTGTGAGAGGGTGTATGGTTATTAAACCCTATGGCTATGCTATTTGGGAGAAGATGCAGGCGCATCTCGATAAGATGTTTAAAGAGACTGGCCATGTAAATGCATATTTCCCTCTCTTCATCCCAAAATCATTTTTCAGCAAAGAAGCCAGCCATGTAGAGGGTTTTGCAAAGGAATGTGCTGTAGTAACCCATTATCGGCTTAAAAATGACCCAAATGGAGGAGGAATCATCGTAGATGAAGACGCAAAATTGGAAGAAGAACTCATTGTTCGTCCTACTTCAGAAACTATTATCTGGCATACTTACCGGGGTTGGATTCAGTCCTATCGTGATTTACCGATTCTTGTAAACCAATGGGCTAATGTTGTTCGTTGGGAAATGCGCACTCGATTATTTCTCCGAACCGCCGAATTTCTCTGGCAAGAAGGCCATACCGCACACGCCACCGCGGATGAAGCAATTTTTGAAACTAAACAAATGCTTGATGTTTATGCCACTTTTGCAGAAGACATTCTGGCAATTCCCGTCATAAAAGGCGTAAAGACTGCCAATGAAAGATTTGCAGGTGCCCTCGAAACGTACTGCATTGAAGCTTTAATGCAAGATGGAAAAGCACTTCAAGCTGGGACATCACATTTCCTGGGGCAGAATTTTGCTAAAGCTTTTGATGTGAAGTTTACCACAAAAGAAGGAAAACAAGAATATGTTTGGGCAACATCATGGGGTGTTTCAACACGATTGATGGGAGCACTCATTATGTCACATTCCGATGATGATGGATTAGTTTTGCCTCCTCGACTTGCACCTATCCAGGTTGTGATTATTCCGATCTTCAAAAATGAAGAGCAATTGAAACTAATTGATGAACATGCATTGAAAATTAGTAAAGATTTAAAAGCCAAAGGATTTTCCGTGAAATATGATAATCGCGATACTCAAAAACCGGGATGGAAATTTGCAGAGTATGAAATGAAAGGCGTTCCTGTACGTATCGCAATTGGTCCAAGAGATATTGAGAATGGTACTGTTGAAGTTGCACGTCGTGATACCAAAGAAAAAGCAGTTTATCAAATGACTGACCTTGCGTTGAAAGTTGAACACCTGCTGGATCAGATCCAAGATAACATTTACAAAAAAGCGGTGGATCGTAAGAATGAAAGCACGTATCGCGCTGATTCATGGGAAGAGTTCATGAATCTTCTGGATACGAAAGGAGGATTTATTTTCGCGCATTGGGATGGTACTTCTGAAACGGAACAAAAAATTAAAGAATTAAGTAAAGCTACTATTCGTTGTATTCCTCTTGGAAATAAAATGGAAGCAGGAAATTGTATTTTAACTGGGGCGCCTTCTGAGCAACGTGTGATTTTTGCAAGAGCGTATTAAGTAGTTTCAACATTTCAACAGATACTTCACAATTATGAATATCGGAGACCGTATTATCGAATTACTGAGAACTAAGGGTACTCTGAATAGAGATGTGGAGGATACTACTTTTCTAGTCTTTAACCGTCTGAAACAAGTGCTTCAGGAATTCGAGAAATCACTGAAACAGCAAATGGGTAATGTGGATCCCAGAATCAGAATTCAATACACTGATAAAGGAACTTATGAAGTAGAATTAACCGTTGCTGATGACCTGTTGATTTTTATCATGCATACCAATGCGTTTGTTTTTGATCCCGCTCATGCTATCTGGAGATCTGGATATGTTAATTCAGATAATTCCCGAGCAACTGTTGGGATGATTAGTATTTATAATTTTCTATCGGACTCTTTTAAGTTCGATAGAAAGAATGATATGGGTCAATTGATTGGGAGAATGTTCGTGAATAAAGAAGAACATTTTTTTATGGAAGGGAAAAAGCAACTTGGTTTTCTTTTCAACGATTATGTGAATATGCAAGCCAACGAAGAAAAAATTCAGGCGATCATTGAAGCCGCTGTTACCTATAGTATGGATATCGATGTCATCGTCCCTCCATTTGATTTAATGAAGGAGATTACAGTGTTTGAAACAATGGCTTATACACTCCAAACTTCTCTGAAATCTAGTCAACGCCTTGGGTTTAAATTCCAGAATGACAAACCGAATATCGAAGGTTAATATTACCTAAAATAAAAAAAGACCGGAGTGTTCCGGTCTTTTTTATTTTAGTATTAGCTGTAGTTACTTACAGTTTTTAGGATTGCTTTTTATCGATTCCAGAATCTCTTTTGCCGATACATTATCCGGGTCAAATTCCAATGTTCTCTTGAAGTAAATAATGGATTGAGGACAGTCTTTTTGTACTAAATAATAGTAGCCCAGATAACGATTTGATTCCGCAAGTTCTCTTTTATATTTCACAAAAGCTACACTATCAGCAGTAATTAACTCAATATATTTTTCGTAAAAAGGTTTTCCTAATCCTTGTTTTGTATCAGGATCCATGGCTGAATTTGTTCTAGCGCGATAGAGGTATCCATTGGGCCATGTTTCTTGTAATTCGGTAACTTTTATAAAAGCAGAATCTGCTTGCGGATACATTTTTCCCTGATAATAAGCCAGACCAAGTTTATAGTAATCAGCAGTCACGATTTTTTGACCACTAGCAATTCTTTTTTCATAAGCCATTGCAGCTTCAGGATATTTTTTTGCTTTAGAGTATAAATTCCCCAAGTCGGTATAATAATCTGTTTTGGTAGAATCTAATTGAATAGCACGCATAATATACATTGCTCCCAGAGAGTCTTGTCCTGCTTTCGCCAATATCTTTCCATAATATGCATAGTCGAGAGTGATCCGTTTTGTTGTATCACTAGCCGTATTTGCAAAAACGCGGTTAATAAATGCGAAGGCATTGGTCGTATCTGAATTTTCATAATTTAGGTAAGCGCCTAATCGCATCATCCCTAAATTGGCAGAATCGATTGTTGAGATATTATTAAATTCTACCAACCCATCTTTGAAGTTCTCAGTCGTAAAAAGGAAATAGGTATAACGTAAACGGGCACTATTATTATTTTTAGAAAGATCAAGATATTGGCGATAATATCCTTTTGCTGTTTCTATTTTCTTCATCATGAAACTAACTTCACCAAGTTCACGGTAAGCAGGAGCGAAGTTCGGATCTATTTTCAAAGCATTTTCAAATTCAGCGGCAGCTCCTTCATAGTTCGTGGATCTTTTGTAAAGTTGTCCTTTGTGCAAGAGTGCTTTTACTTGTGTTTTATCAAGTTCAAGTGCTTTATTGTATTTAGCTGCAGCAACTGAACCGTTGTTAAGTTCAGAATAAAGATCTCCCATTAAATTATAGATCTCAGGATTTTTTGGTTCTAGTTTTAATGCCTGATCAAGATAGACTTCAGCTGACATCAGATCCTGAGCTTTCTTATAACGAATATATGCTTCAGCAGCTTCCATCAATACGCGTGCATTTTTACCACCACCCATTTGAATGGCTTTATCAATCATGGGTTTTGCCTCCGACAATAACCCCAACTGTAATTTGAGTTCAGCTTGCCCAATGATGTTAAGCGGATTGGTAGGGTCTACTGAAAGTCCTTTATCAAAAATTATTTTTGCGGAATCCGTATTGGAAGCATCAATTAAATTTTCGCCATAATAGTAAAAATTGGTTCCATTGGCAGGATCTTTACTGATGAGTAACTGATACATGACCGATGCCGCTTCTTGTTGCTCGTTTTCGTTTAAACGAATGGCTTCCTTGAGTGTTTGCGCCTTAGAGCTGATTAAAATACTGGTCAAGGCACTGATTAAAAGAAATTTATTCATTTGTTGTATTGTTTGCTAACGTAATTAAGGATAATTAATTCGTGGATATTTAATTCGGTTTTTATTTGGTCTGGATAATTCTTACTGGCATTGTTGCAGGAAGTAATCCCGCAAGTCGTGTAACTCTTTGCCCCGCATCTCCAGCAACGAACGAGACAAAGCCTGTGCCAAGTCCCATTCTTCCTTCTCGGTTAATCATATAAACTTCACGAATCATTGGATATTGTCCGAGTGCAATGTAGGCCTGATAAGGTTTGTAATAATCATCAGGGAACACGGGATTGGGTATTGTTGCTAATTCTACTACGGTCACTCGGTTTAGGAATTTTTTTGAAACGGGATCATCACCATCACTGATCCAAGCTACGCCAATGACCCCGATCGCATTTTTATTTTTTTCCACATAATCGATCACACTTTCATTTGATTTTACAGCAAAACAGTTGGAAGGAAAAGCATTTCCCTTCATCACACTATCTTGTAGAAATCTAACGTTGGAGGAACCGTTATTATCAAACACTAAATTAATTTCACCTAATGGAGAGGATGGATTAATTTGTTTCCATGAATTAATCTTGCCAGATAGAATTTCTTTGAGCGATATAAATTGCATCAAGGAGTCTTTATTTTCTTTGTTGATGATCAAGGCAAGTGCATCTACAGCAATCTTAGTTGTAATTGGGAAGAGATTTTTTGACTTGAAAAATTTCTCTTCGTTAGGAAGAAGTTTACGAGTGCTGATAATCACTTTTGCAGAATCATCCAACAAACTACGAAAACATTCACTTTCGGATTGATGACTTACATTGAGTTCAGCATAACGGTATAAACCCATAAAGGTATCTTTCTCCGCATCTATAAATGGCTTCAGCGTTTCGTCAGATGAAATTTTTACTTTTCCTGCCGTTGGAGTATCACTATAAGGCTTTTTGAAATCCGTACCGCAGGAGGTGCAATACAGTAGGGCCGTGAGGAGTAAAAGTGTCGAACAGATCTTCATCATATATAAACGCAAATTGCAATAAATCCGCTGATCAGCAAAGGTCGGAAAGTTGGGTGATTGTCAAATTTTTTATTTGAACCTTAATACTGAGATTTCTCATCCCTTTGATTCTTCTTCCATCGTTTTTCGAATCTTTTGGAGCCTTAACATCCTAAATCCTCCATATCCAATCAGTAACCCGCCAAATACATTTCTTTTCCAACCTGGGAAAAGATCAGCAGAGATGGGCGCAATAATTAAAAATAATCCCATCAGGATATAAATGGATGTCATCGCAAAAGTTACATAGAATAAGACACTCGGTTTTTTCGCCATTTCCAGATCCTGTTTTTAAATACTAATTAAAGATATGCGAAGTTAGTTCATCGAGTGAAATAAAGTCAATTCAGTCTCTTCGGAATGGTTAAAAAAACTAGTATCCTGAGACGACTACAACAAAAAAAGGCTGCCCTTGGGAGGACAGCCTTTTACATCTATTTTTTACTTTTATTGGAGCGTAAAGTTTACCGGTACTGTGTAAGAAACTGCTACAGAGCGACCATTCTGCTTTCCTGGCTTCCAAGAAGGCATGTTTCTGATTACTCGAAGAGCTTCTTCATCACATCCTCCACCAATACCACGAGCCATTTTTACATCTTTGATATTGCCGTCTTTATCAACAACAAAACTGATATAAACTTTACCTTGGATTCCATTTTCACGGGCCATAGGCGGGTATTTAATGTTCTTTTTCAGGTAACCATAAAATTCAGCTTCTCCTCCTGGGAATGTCGGCATCTCTTCAACATAAGTAAAGATTTTACCTTCATCAGGATCTACTACAGGTTCAGTAGGTAATTCGGTAGCACCTTCCTCACCTTCCTGAGTAACAACACCTACATTGGTATCACTTAATTTTTCCTGGGGAGGAGGTTGTTCTTCTTCCACTTCACGATCCACTACAACGGGTGGTGTAAATTTCACCGTTTCAATTGTTGGTGGCGGTGGAGGTGGCGGAGGTGGAGGTGGTTCGTTTTTATCAAGTGGCGGTGGTTCTTTAAGTTCCACGGTCACTTCGGTAGTACGATCAATTGTTTCTTTTTCAGATTTGCTCAGTAAACGGATGATTACCGGAGTGCAAATTGCGAGGGTAAATACCGCCACCGAAATCAGCAATGCATTTGCTGCAGTTTTGTTATAACCTTTACGCAACAGATAAGCACCATATGCTTTATTTCTGTTTTCGAATACGATCTCAGTCCTGTCAGGGTTGGTCGCATCATCCCATGATGGGGAAAATAGTTCAGCCATGTTCTTGATCAGGGTTGATAGTTTTTAATTAAATCAAATTCCTGCTGAGAGAGATCTACCAATGCGTATTTTCCAACCATGGTAATATTCAGTTCATCAAGAATATCAATCACGTTTTTATATTTCGCTTTATCATCGGTTTTTACCAATACCATTACAGCGTATTTTTTTCCTTTGATATCGATCTCCATTCTTTTCAGAGTGGTATCAGCCAAATTGGTTTTATCTGCCTGTATTCTCAGATCTTTGATTTCAGCAAATGCTTGTTTGTTGTAATCAAGAAAAACTTTACGAATTCCTGTAGCAGAATAATCCGTCGAGGTCAATTTGGTTTCCGGCTTTAATTCACCAAAATACCAAAAGATTTTATTATCACCACTCAACAGAACAGTGAGTGCGTTATTTACTTCGTTCTTAATTGTATTATCAGGTGGTTTAACCGGCATGTTAATCTCCATCGTTTTCGGTTTCCCGAAAGTGGTCGTTAACATAAAGAAGGTAAGCAGGAGGAAGGCCAAATCTACCATCGGCGTCATGTCGATGTGTGTAGAGTTTTTCTTGGCTCTTACTTTTTTATGCTTGCCGCCTTTGCCGGAGTCCTGGTCGTTACTTTGTACTTCTGACATGATATATAGAGTACTGGCTTAGAGGTTCGGATTTTGTTCAAGAGTAGTTACCAGGTTGAAGCGATTTACTTTCATTTCCTGAAACACTTCAATCACGCGTTTAATAGCAGTGTAGTTTGCATTCGCATCACCTTTGATGGCAAATCTCAAACCTTTATTCTTATCAATAAGATTTCCTCTGAGTTCAGCATCAGCCAAACGTCCGTAACGGATCCAGTCGCCAAGTTGATTGTTCAAAGAATCATAAGGGATCCCTTGGCTTTTTGTCATGAAGTCTTTGCGACCCATCTGATCCAATGGAAGATATTGTTTAAGATCTTTTACGGTCATTCCGAAAGTTGCCATCAAGGAAAATTCCATGATATCTTTCTCTTCGAAAGTTACACTGTATTTAGTACCCATCTGCTCCAGCATTTTTCTGCGCAGATCTTTTCCTTCAAGATTAAAGAATACACGACCGGTAGAATCAATAGTTACCAGCATGACTTTATCCGGAAGAATCTTTTCAGAAATGGAGGATGGTGAATCCACTACTACAGGTTCATCAGGACGAAACTGCGTAGTGAGCATGAAGAACGTCACCAGGAGGAAGGCCAGATCCACCATTGGCGTCATGTCCAATGACGGACTCTTTTTGGGCATCTTCACTTTAGGCATGATTCTCGGCTTTTATAGTTTGAAATAAATTTCGCTGTAACAAATTAGTTACGTGCCGTGAAAGTCTGAACGATACTATAACCCGCTTCATCAATTCCATAAGTGATAGAATCAATTTTATTAGTGAAGTAGTTATAGAAAATGATAGCAATGGCAGATGTTCCAATCCCAAATGCTGTATTGATAAGTGCTTCAGAGATCCCTGTTGCAAGTGCAGTAGCATCTGGAGAACCTGCCTGAGCAAGTGCTGCGAATGCACGGATCATACCGAATACTGTTCCAAGCAAGCCCATCAGCGTTGCAATAGAAGCGATCGTAGAAATGATAACTAAATTTTTAGAAAGCATTGGAAGCTCCAATGTGGTTGCTTCTTCGATCTCTTTTTGAATCATAGCTACTTTATGTTCTTTATCTAAACCTTTTTCACCTTCCATTTGGCGATAAGCTTTCAATCCTGCTTGAACTACTGCAGCGATAGAACCTTTCTGACGGTCACATTCTTTGGTAGCTCCATCAATGTCTCCTTTTGTTAAAGAAGCACGCATTTTAAAGATGAATGCATCGATAGTTCCACTGCCTTTCGATTTGCCAATTGTAATAAAACGCTCGATTACGAAGGTGATGGTGATCAGCAATAAACTCATAAGGATCGGTACGATGAATCCGCCTTTGTAAATGATTCCCAGGAAATTTCCCGGAAGTGGATTTAATTCAGGGTTGTTGTCCTGAAAGTTGCCGGGTGCTCCCAAAATAAACTTAAAGATTACTATGGAGAGAATCAGTGCAACCGGAATAACGATGGCAGCTAACATTCCTTGGATGCCCGATCCTGACTTTGTCTGGCTCATAATTCTGCGAGGTTTTTGTTAATGAAGTAGTTGATAATTTTTTTTCTTTAATAGGAGGGCACAATAATAATGATTCCCACTGAACCAAAAAACGGGTGTTGGTTATTAAATTGTTGTGGAACCAACTGATATTTACATAAAAATGACTCCTTTTGGCCCTAAACGCCTAATTTTTACTGCTTAATGTTTAGTTTTTTATTCTTTTTTAAAGATTATGCAATGGCTATTTATTTGTTAAAAGTACGAATCCAACGTCAAATTACCATTAAATGATCCGCTAAGCTACTTAATTCCTGAAATTAGTGAACTGAATTGGGAAATCCCAGTTTTCAGTTTTTACCGTTGCAATAACTGCTTGAAGATCATCTAGTTTTTTGCCCGTAACTCTAATTTGCTCATCCATAATCGATGCCTGAACTTTTTGTCCGCTTTCCTTAATTACCTTAACAACCTTCTTAGCACTTTCTTTATCAATGCCTTGCTTGATTTTAATTTCCTTTCTAACCATATTCCCACTGGCATAATGTTCTTTGCCGAAATCCAATGCACTACTGTCCATTCCCTGCTTCATCATCCTGGAAATCAAAATATCCTGTACAGATTTAACCCTCATTTCGTTTTCAGTAACGAGGGTAAGCACCAATGTTTTTTTATCGAGTTCCAACGTAGTTTTAGAACCATGGAAATCGAAACGGTTACTGAACTCTTTCACGGCTACATTGATAGCGTTATCTAGTTTCTGATGGTCGATTTCGTTTACAATATCAAATGAGGGCATAATAGGGGTCTAAGAATGACGAATGTACAAAACCAGAGAGGGATCCTGAAACTAGTTCTTCTTTTGTAAATGTACGAACTTCTGGTAATCTGTCAGGTGGGGCAACTTTTTAACCAAAATCATCGTCTGATAGGTGTAAAAATCATCGTTAACTTATCCGTTTCCTGGCGGGTTCATACGTATCTTCGCTCAGACACTCCCTTACACGCTTCTTTTATGTTCAGAAATCTCTGTCTGATGTTTATGGTAATATCTGTATGGAATGCGAATGCGCAATCTCCTCAGATATTATTTCTCGACACTCGTCCTCCGGTTGAAGTAAACGGGAAACAACTTGCTTTTCCATGGGCCGGAGGTTTGAATAGCCCCATTATTAATCAAATTGAATTAAATGGAGATGGCTTTACGGATATCCTGATTTTTGATCGTGTAGGAAATAGAATAATTACTTTTCTGAATGATGGGTTAGCATCGCAGTCTTCCTATAGTTGGGCTCCTCAGTACCAGCAATTATTTCCACGGTTACATGATTGGGTGCGTACTGCCGATTTTGATTGCGATGGAGATTTTGATTTGTTTACCTATGGAAATAACGCAATGGAAGTTTATAGGAATGATTTTGTTTCCGGTAGTGGTCTTTCATTTTCATTATTTACGAATCAAGTTAACTCCAACTATGGAACTTTGCAAGCCCCGATTTTTGTGAGTCAAGCAAACATGCCTGCCATTGTAGATATGGATGCTGATGGGGATTTGGATATTCTAACTTTTGCAAACTCGAGTAATTATGTGGAGTACCATAAAAATTATTCGATGGATAGTACTGGGGTTTGTGGTGGATTTAATTTTACATTGGAACCTTATTGTTGGGGATATTTTAAATTAAGTGGACTCACCAATATTGCATTACTCAATCAGAATTGCCGCCTAGCAATTGCAAATGGAAATGATGGAACTGATGTTTTAAGAAGTCGCCATTCTGGATCTGTATTAACTGCTTTTGATCAAGGTTGTGATGGTGATATGGATGTGATTAATGGAGATATTCTAGGTCAGAATTTATTATTTCTCGAGAACGGCGGAACTCAGGATTCAGCATACATCACTGCACAGGATTCAGCATTTCCTAGCTATGATGTGAATGTTAATTTGCAAAATTTACCTGCCGCATATTATCTCGATGTAGATAATGATGGAGCAAAAGATTTAATAGTTACTCCTTACGCTACTGTTGGAGAAGATCTGCAAAATGTTTTATGGTATAGAAACACTACCGATAATTGTTCTAACGTTTTCAATTTCATCAAGAGCCGTTTTCTTTCTGAAGATATGATCGATGTAGGAACTTCCTCAAATCCCGTTTTCTTTGATGTGGATCAGGATGGACTCTTAGATATTATTTCTGGGAATGATATTTATTATAATGACAATCCGAATTTGTCGGTTTCCCGCTTAGCATATTTCAGAAATGTTGGAACTGCTACTCAGCCTGCATTCGATTTAATCACCGACGATTGGTTAAACCTTTCTACTTTTAATCAATATGGTTTAGTACCATCTTTTGGAGATCTTGATGGTGATGGTGATGCCGATATGTTATTAGGCAATGCGGATGGGAATCTAATTTATTTTCAGAATACCGCTGCATCAGGATCCCCTGCTAATTTTGTTTTCAATCAACCTGTTTATCAGGGAATCGATATTGGCAATAACAGTACACCTCAAATTATTGATATCAATCGTGATGGTAAAAATGATTTGCTAATTGGCGAAAGACTTGGTGTATTGAATTACTATCAAAACACGGGAACTGCCGCTACTCCCGTATTCACTTTGGTGACAACAAATTTCGGATCTGTTAATGTGATGAAAGCTGGTGCTATTGCTGGCTATAGCGCTCCTGTTTTGTATGATAACGCTGGTGCTTACGAATTGATCGTTGGTTCAGAAAGTGGTTATATATATCAGTATGGAAATATTGATGGAAATCTTGCCGGAGCATTTAATTTAATAGATTCCATGTATCAAGGAATTTATGAACCTAAGAGAGTTACGATTAGCAGAGCCGATATTGATGGAGATTCTAAAGCTGATCTAATAACCGGTAATAATTGTGGAGGATTTAGATTGTATACGCAATATACTGCAATTGGAGTTGCTGAAAATCATGCTGCACTTGGTCTTTCCATCTGGCCAAATCCTGCAGAATCACAGATGTATGTTCAGTTTGAGACATCCGTAAATAATCAACAACGAATTATTGAAATTTCAGATGTACTTGGAAAAATTATTTATCGCAACGTGTGCAATGATCTTAATACTACCATCGATCTAAGTCAGGTTCCTTCCGGAATGTACCTGATAAAAGCAGTCCATAATGGGAAACAAATGGTTCAGAAATTTATCAGAAAGTAAACTACTAAAAAATGAAAATCTTTCGTTTCCTATTCGCCATATTAATATTTCATTCGGTTCAAAGTAAAGCACAGAGCATTCTTTTTTACCGCGATACTAATTTTCAGGTGATCAATAATGGTGTTCAAATTGCTAATGCTTTTGCTGCAGGATTTAACAGTCCTATTCCAGCATCCATTGATTTGAATGGTGATGGAATTTTGGATTTAATTGTTTTTGACGGAACGAGTTATCGTTTATCGCCGTTCATCAATAAAGGAACTCCTAACAAAACAGATTTTGTGTATGCTCCTGAATACAGAAATCGATTTCCTTATGACTTGGAAGGTTGGGTAAGAACGTATGATTTCGATTGTGATGGAGATCTGGACTTATTCACTTATAGTAATGCGGCAATCAAAGTTTATCGCAATAATTATAGTTCTCAAAATGGAATTAGTTTTAGTCTGGTAACGCCACAGATTGATACTCATTATGGAAATTTCTTGACCAATCTCTATGTCAGTAGGGTAAACATGCCTGCTCTTACTGATGTTGATAATGATGGTGATATGGATATTCTCGCATTTTCAATTGCAGGAAGCTGGGTGGAGTATAACCGAAATTTTTCGATGGATTCCACAGGGAGTTGTAATAATTTTATGTTTTATAATGTTCCACAATGCTGGGGATATTTTGCATTGGGTAATCTCTCTAATGTTGGCCTCTTACCACCTATTCCATCTTGTCCTTTATTACCTGCTGATCCTTTTCGTTTAAATCCTTCGGCACAACATTCAGGGTCTGCATTGTTAGCGCTAGATATGGATGGTGATGGAGATAAGGATTTGTTGAATGGAGATATTCTCAGTCCTAATGTATTGTATTTGCAGAACTGTGGTAATCCCGATTCAGCATGGATGTGCGCTCAGGATTCTGCATTTCCAAGCTACGATATTCCTGCGGAGATGAAAGATGTGGCAGGACCCTATTATTTTGATATTGATAATGATGGGAATAATGATTTGGTGGTAGCTAATTTTTACACGGGCGAAGATTATTATAATATGCTTTCTTACAAGAACACTACAAATAATTCAACAAATGTTTTTGCGAAAACAGGAAGCCGTTTCTTAGTTGATAATATGATTGAAACAGGTACTGGAGCCCACCCTACTTTTGTTGATGTTGACGGAGATGGATTAAAAGATCTGATCATCGGCAACGACTACTACTTTAACAATGCCGCGAATACAGGAAAGCTTGAATATTATCGGAATACTGGAACAGCGTCGCACGCGGCATTTACGCTCATTACGGATGATTTTGCAGGAATTTCGGCGTATGGTGTATTGGGTTTGTATCCAGCATTCGGTGATTTGGATGCTGATGGAGATATGGATCTTTTATTGGGGGAGTCGAGTGGAAATATACTTTACTTTAAGAATAATGCAGGCGCTGGAAATCCTATGATTTTAACTTTAGTGTCTGCGAATTATCAATCGATAAATGTGGGCAATACTGCTATTCCTCAAATTGTAGATATTGATAAAGATGGTAAACTGGATTTGCTCATTGGAGAACGAAATGGTAATCTGAATTACTATCGCAATACAAGCACATCTGCAGTTCCTGTTTTCTCATTGATTAATGATAGTTTAGGCGGAGTGGATGTAAGAAAATCGAATGGTTATGCAGGCTTCAGTGCTCCATTATTATTTGATAACGGTAGCGGATATGAGTTGTTAGTAGGATCTGAAAGTGGATATCTCTATCATTATAATAATATTGATGGCAACCTAAGTGGAACTTTTAACTTGCTTGATTCAATGTTTCAAGGAATTTATGAACCTATCCGTTGCGCTCCAGCAAAAGCGGATCTTGATAATGATGGTCGATACGATCTGATGATTGGAAATATTGCTGGTGGATTGGTACTATATACTCAGAATTCATTGTTATCTTCTTTATCACCTGAAGTCAATAGTGCATTCTTTAATTTGTATCCCAATCCCGTAAAAAATATCTTGAATATTCAAGTTGATCAATTGAATAATAATTCAAAAGTGAAGATTCAAATCTTTGATATCATCGGTCAACGTGTCTATATTTCCGAAAATCTTAACTTGTTAATAGCTGCAGATGTTTCCGCACTGAATAGTGGAACTTATCTCTGTAAGATTACAGCGGGTTCGCAATCTTTTTGTAAGCGGTTTGTAAAAGAATAATTGGTTGATCAACGGTAATTTGGAACTCATTAAATTGCGCATAAATCCTCTTGTATGATGAAGAAAATGGTCTTGTTTATTAGTGTTGTAACTATTGCATTTGCTATTCCATCTTGTAAAAAAACAGATTGCAATGCGGGTTCTGGAGGAGATGTAACTGTTGTAGCACGAATGGTTCATCATTCCAGAGCGATAAATGGATGTACTGTTTATGTAAAATATTGTGCGAAGGATTTTCCTGGAGCAGATACTAGTAAATATGATCTTTCTTTTAAAGCAGCATTCGACACGCCTGAGGTAGCGCTTACAGGATTAAAGTCTGGTGATTATTATCTATATGCAACGGGAGTGGATAGTTTACTTGACCCATCTACTTGGATTGTTAAAGGGGGAATTCCGTTTTCAACCAACTTGAGTTCAGGGAGTGTAAATCAAACTGTGTTTGTTACCGAAGGAGATTAATATGAAAAATAGCTTATTGATAATTATTTTAGTGCTTGCAATTTCTTCTTGCAAAAACGATAAATATACCGAGCCTCCTGTTACTAATTATCCTGCTGACGTCGAAAAAATCCTTGTTGCAAATTGTGCTACTTCAGGTTGTCATAATACGGCTAGTAAGGATGCAGCAGCTGGTTTAGATCTTAGTTCTTGGGATAAAATGTTTGAGGGTACCAACAATGGTGCGGTTACAATTCCATTTAGAACTGATTTTAGCACCTTGCTTTATTTTACCAATACGGATAGTACGCTTGGTTTAGTTTCAGAACCACGCATGCCAGTGAACGGAGCAGCATTAAGTAAAGCGGATTATTTATTACTCAAAGATTGGATTTTTTCTGGCGCTCCTGATAAGAATGGTAACATCAAGTTCTCGGGAGATCCATTACGTCACAAATATTATGTTTCTAACCAAGGTTGTGATGTAGTTTCTGTTTTTGATGCAGATAAAAATGTAGTAATGCGCATGGTCGATGTAGGATTAAACGCTGGAGCAAGTCCTCCGGAATCCCCACATAATGTTAGAGTAACTGCTGATGGAAAATACTGGGTTGTGGTATTCCTGAATTCCGATAATGTACAAGTGTATAGTACAGAAACGGATGCCTTAGTGAGTAATATCAGCATTGGAAATGGAATTGCTGGAGCTTGGAATACGGTTACATTATCTTCCGATTCTAAAATGGCTTATGCAGTAGATTATAATCTAGGTCGAGTAGCTATTGTTGATTTGATTGCTGGGACTTCTACTACCATTGGTCCCTTTCCAATTACAGGAAGTGCAGCTCCTAATCTGCATGGAAGTGCATTGAATAAAACCAATGATACTTTGTATGTAACTTGTCAGGAACTCAGTAAGATCATTAAAATTCCATTGAATAATATTTTCGATTATCAGGATATTAATTTACAAGGTACTCAACCTTTACCTTTTGCACTCAAGCCGCATGAAGTTGCATTTAGTCCTGATTTTACGAAGTACTTCGTAACGTGTCAGGATACAAATGTGAACCAAGTTCGAGTTTACAATGCGAGTAATGATCAGTTGATCGCGGCTATTCCAGTAGGTAGATATCCTCTGGAAATGTCGATATCACCAAGTAAAAATCTTTTATTTGTAACCAATCAAGAAGACAATTATTTTGCGGATGTAAGAGGATCAGTAAGTGCGATTGATATGACTACTCTTACAGAAGTTTCGAGAATAAAAGTAGGCTGGCAACCCCATGGAATTGCAGTGGATGAAAAACAGGGAGTAGTGTTGGTGGCCAATCGAAATTTCTCCGGCGGAATTGCTCCACATCATGCTGCTGCTTGCGCCGGATCTAACGGTTATTTGAGTGCAATTGATTTGAATACCCTCTTGAAGTTGCCGAAATTCAAACCAGAAGTTTCCGTCGACCCTTATTCGCTTAGTGTGCGACCTTGAACTTACAACTGATAGATGTCGAGTCCAACGGAAGTACTTAAAGTAAAGCATTGCATTATAATATTCGACGGATATTGTAATTTTTGTTCAGGAAGTATTGATTTTATCATTCGGCATGATCAGCAAAAATTTTTTTATTTCACAGCTTCGCAATTACCTTCAGGAAGTTCATTGATCGAAAAATATCAAGTGGGAAATTTGGACTCCGTGGTTTTGATCTACGAAGAAAAAGTGTATCGATATTCCACTGCAGTGCTCATGATCTGTAGCAAACTTTCATTCCCGTGGAATCTCATGCGCTTATTTTTTATAGTCCCTGTTTTCATTCGCGATCCGATATACAAATGGTTAGCTGCATATCGATATCGATGGTTTGGGAAACGATTAACATGTAGGATGCCTGATCCAAAAGATGCTGATCGTTTTTTGTAAAAAGTACTTCGCTTACTTCCAGGAGATCTTCAAGATCGATTTTTTAAAATCTACCACTCCATTATAGAGTTGTAATAAATCACTACCGAGAATTCCATCCACCGGTTCAAAGCCCATCGTTTTGTAACTGTTATTCACGATAGCGAGATCCAATAAAATAAGATCAAAATTACGGAGCGTTAAATCTCCTAATCGGAATGATTTAATTATTGAATAATGACTTTCCACATCTGCACTTCCAATTCCTGCGGTTACTGCATTTAGTTTTTGTTTCAGACTTTTCGGCATGAAATGAGGAAAACGTTTTGTGTCTAGTACTGTTTGTGAGGCACCTGTATCCACTACAAACAAAGCTTTGCGCCCATTTAAATATAGTTTCACAAGTAGATGAAATCCAGTTGGTGGAATGCTCAGTTTCTGAATAGGTAAAATACTGGAAGGCATAATTAATTAAGTATAATTTTTAAAAACAGAAAAGGCATACCACAAGGATATGCCTTCTTGTAACAAGAGCGTATATTTTACTTTACAGTTTCCTGCATTTTGGTCAATACTTCCATTACTTCTTTCACGGCTACTCCTGATTTCTGAAGGAGATCCATTTCAGCAGCATCTAGTTTCAGTTCAATAATTTGTTCAATTCCTTTGCGACCTAATTTAACAGGTACGCCAAGATAAATATCTTTCATACCGTATTCGCCATTCAGCAAAGCGCATACTGGATAAATTCTTTTCTGATCACGAACAATTGATTCTACCATTTGAGCAGCTGCAGCACCTGGTGCATACCATGCAGAAGTTCCCATCAGGTTTACCAATTCTCCACCACCAACTTTCGTACGTTGCACAATTGCCTCCAGATCTTTTGCTGAAATCATTTCTGTTACTGGAATGCCACTAACTGTTGTATAACGTGGAAGTGGAACCATCGTATCGCCATGTCCGCCCATCAGTACAGCTTGAATATCTTTAGGTGAACAATTTAATGCTTCTGCTAAAAATGCGCGGTAACGAGCAGTATCTAAAATTCCAGCCATTCCAAATACTCTGCTGGAATCAAGACCTGAATTCAAATGTGCGCAATAAGTCATCACATCAAGAGGGTTACTCACAACAATGATGATTGTATTTGGTGAATGCTTAACGATATTTTCGGTTACCGATTTAACGATTCCTGCATTGGTAGCGATTAAGTCATCGCGGCTCATTCCAGGTTTACGGGGCAATCCAGAAGTGATCACGACTACTTCCGAACCTGCAGTTGCTGCATAATCATTAGTAGATCCTTTAACTCTTGTATCGTATAAATTGATAGGTGCAGTCTGCCAGATATCAAGTGATTTTCCTTCAGCAACACCTTCTTTAATATCAAGGAGGATGACTTCATTGGCCAGTTCTTTGTGGGCAATTACGTTGGCACAAGTGGCTCCCACATTGCCAGCGCCTACTACAGTTACTTTCATCGGTGTAAAACGGGTTTTTGTTGGCGCGAAGGTAGGCAAATCAAATGTTTAGATGCAAGGAAGTGTTCTAATTCTTGATAGGAAATTGCTGAATGGGCACAGAATAGTGATAAGCGGGAATTCCTTAATCTAAATTATCAAAAGTTGATTGGTGAAAATCCGGAAATTCAAGCATTCTTTAAAGCAAAAAGCCCCGATAGTTGAGATCGGGGCTTTTGATTTATGAGCAAGACTATTTATACGTCTACTTTCGCATATTTAGCATTCTTTTCAATGAATTCGCGGCGTGGGGGAACATCATCACCCATCAGCATAGAGAAAATACGATCAGCTTCAGCGGCACTTTCAATTGTTACCTGGCGAAGTGTTCTAGTTTCAGGACGCATAGTTGTTGTCCACAGCTGTTCTGCGTTCATCTCTCCTAGACCCTTGTACCTTTGAATGCCAACGGTAGATTCTTTTCCTTCTCCACCAATTTTCCTAACCGCTGCAATACGTTGCTCGTCAGTCCAACAGTAAATTTCTTCTTTCCCTTTTTTAACGAGATAGAGTGGAGGAGTAGCAATATAAATATATCCTTGTTCTATCAGTTCTTTCATGTGACGGAAGAAGAAGGTAAGGATCAGCGTAGTAATGTGACTACCATCCACATCGGCATCGGTCATGATGACAATCTTATGGTACCTTAATTTATCAATATTGAGAGCACGTTCATCTTCAGGAGTTCCTTTGCTCACACCCATTGCGGTAAACATATTCCGGATCTCTTCATTGTCATAGATCTTATGATCCATTGCTTTTTCAACGTTGAGAATCTTTCCTCGTAGTGGAAGGATAGCCTGATAAGCACGGTCGCGACCTTGTTTGGCAGTTCCACCGGCCGAATCTCCCTCGACGAGGAATAACTCAGAGCGGGAAGCATCTTTTTCTGAGCAATCGCTCAATTTGCCTGGCAATCCGGATCCCGAGAAAGCACCCTTACGCTGCACCATTTCACGGGCTTTACGTGCCGCATGACGTGCAGTAGCTGCAAGAATCACTTTGTTAACGATATGACGCGCTTCACGCGGATGTTCTTCCAGGTAGATGGTTAGCATTTCAGCAACAGCCTGATCAACAGCGCCCATTACTTCATTGTTACCCAATTTAGTTTTTGTTTGTCCTTCAAACTGAGGCTCCTGCACTTTTACAGAAATCACAGCGGTAAGTCCTTCACGGAAATCATCACCACTGATATCGAATTTCAGCTTCGCTACCAGACCTTCTTTTTCCGCATAAGATTTCAGGGTGCGCGTTAATGCACGACGGAATCCTGCAAGGTGAGTTCCCCCTTCATGAGTATTGATATTATTCACATAAGAGTGAACATTCTCATTGTAGGAAGTATTATAATGCATGGCAACTTCCACAGGAATGTTATTTTTTTCACCTTCCATATAGATGGCGCCATCAATCAATTTTTCACGCGTAGCATCTAGGAATTCTACGAACTCTACCAATCCACGATCGCTGTAGAATCGATCTTGATTTACGGGTACACCATCTGCATTAAGCTCTCGTAAATCAGTGATATTGATACTGATTCCTTTGTTCAGATAGGAAAGTTCACGCATCCTGGAAGCCAAGGTGTCGTATTGGTAGGTAGTCGTGATGAAAATGGAATCATCCGGACGGAACATTACTTCTGTACCGGTGCGATCTGTATCACCTACAATTTTGGCAGGATATAATGGTTTACCGATATGGTATTCCTGTTGCCAAATTTTTCCACCACGGTGGATGGTCGCAATCAGCTGAGTAGATAATGCATTTACGCAACTTACCCCCACTCCGTGCAATCCACCGGAAACTTTGTAGGAATCTTTATCAAACTTACCGCCGGCATGTAATACCGTCATTACCACCTCAAGAGCCGATTTCTGCTCTTTTTGATGCATATCGGTAGGGATGCCTCGGCCATCATCTTTTACGGTGATGCTGTTATCGGGATTGATGAAAACGTCAATGTTTTTGCAATATCCTGCCAGCGCTTCATCGATGGAGTTATCAACTACTTCATACACTAGGTGATGGAGGCCTTTCACGCCAATATCACCAATATACATGGCTGGTCTTTTACGTACCGCTTCAAGTCCTTCCAGGACTTGAATACTATCGGCGGAATACTCGGGTTGTTTCACTTCTTTTTCTAGCACTTGTTCACTCATTATCAAGGAGTTATGTCCAATTTTCTTGTGGTTAACAAAGATAAGAAATTTAATGACCTGATCGGCTTAAAATGAACTTATTGTTAATAAAAATGAAACCCTGTTAATATCATTTTTTTCGCCTCTTTTTTGGGAGTTTTTTTATGATGGCGATGGAGGTAATTGAAGGATGATATTTCTTCCAGGTTACACTGAAAAATAAACAGGTGTTTTATGGAAAATTTTTTAAAGAATAAGAATAACTTGGAGCGATTTTCAAACAATTACCGCTAATGCAAATCCGGAAATTTAATTTTGGAAAGGAATTAAAAGAAAATGGGAATAGGATTTAGATATCGATGGAGCTTATCCTATTTACTTCGGATAAATATATTTAAAACTGCATTGATTGCCTTCTTGTTTATTTAATGAATAACCACCAACCGCTTCGACATTCGAGAGTTCTCTGATTGTATGGTTATAGAATACACTCCGCTTGTTAATCCCGATAAGCTTAAATCCTGTAAACTACTCCAAGGAGGTAATGTCATTTCAAAAACTTGTTTACCCAACCTATCAGTGACTAGAGATTTGATTATAGGCATTTGAAAGTCAAAATCCTGAAGGAATTAAGATTCTGCAAAAAGATCCGTTTGAAATGGTTTACTTTCGTACCGTGATGATAGATCTTAGAAGCTGGTACTTGAAAGCCCCGTTAAAAGTAATAGTGCTAGGAGGGTTGCTGTTGAGGCTAATTGCTGCTTTTTTTTCGCGAGGGTATGGAATGCACGACGATCATTTTCTAGTCATCGAGGCAGGATCAAGTTTCGCCGATGGCTTTGATTATAATAACTGGCTCCCATGGAATTCAGGAGGAGTGCCTAGTGGTCATAGTTGGTTTTACGTGGGTATTCATTTTCTGATTTTTAAGTTTTATAATCTCATAGGATTACATGACCCACAATGGAAAATGATAATCATCCGTGTTCTTCATGCGGTGTATTCCCTACTGGTAATTGTACTTGGTTATAAAATCACCATCCGACTTTCTGATGAAAAAACTGCCAGATACACTGCTTGCTTATTAGCATTTATGTGGTTTATACCTGCAACGAGTGTCAGAAATCTTGTAGAATGGGTATGTGTTCCACCATTAATGGCTTCGGTTTTATATCTCCTTAAGTTTGAAGAAAGTCGGAAACGTCAGTTCATTATTTTGGCAGGAGTCTTTGCTGGAATAGCAATGGGAATCCGCTTTCAGAGTTTGTTCTTTTTTGCAGGTACTGGAATTTACTTGCTCTGGAAAAGAGAGATCATCAATGGAATAATCTGTTTCATTTCTTTCTTAATTGCTTTTTTCCTAACTCAATCAGTAGACCTATTAATTTGGGGTCATCCTTTTGTAGAGATGGGAGAGTATATCCGTTATAATCTAGCAAATTCAACAACATATTTTGATCGTCCTTGGTACCAATATATTCTAACGGTTGGTGGAATGTTGGTTCCTCCTGTAAGTTTATTTCTTATCGCTGGATATGTGAAAAGCTGGAAAAAAATTCTTCCGTTATTACTTCCATCGATGGCATTTTTCCTCTTTCATTCTTACTTCCCGAATAAACAAGAGCGATTTATTTTGCCATTTGTCCCATTCCTGATAATGGGTGGAATGATTGGCTGGATGCAGATGAGGGAACACATCACATGGAAAAAATTTGAATCTGGATCTTGGAAATTTTTCTGGGTACTTAATTTTTTGGCGATGGCGGTAATCAGTACCAATTATACGAAACGTCCTCGCGTGGAGGCCATGTATTATCTGTATGGAAAACCTGATTACAATGCTTTTGTAGTAGAGTCTACGCAGTTAGAAAATCCTCAATCGCCACCACAATTTTATAGTGGCAAATGGCAGAAACCTTATTGTTTGTATAAAGATTATACGGTAACTAAATTTAATAAAGAAATCAAAACTCGTCCTGCATCCGATTTCCCCAATTATATTTTATTTTTTGATAATGAAAATCTTAAAAATAGAGTAGATAGTTTTCAAATAATTACAGGTAAAAAACTCGAATTGGTATATACAGCTCAACCAAGCAATCTCGACGAGCTCCTTCATTGGTTGAACAGTCATAATAAGAATTACCCGATGTATGTTTATCATACCAAATGATATTAAATTAATACTGATAAATTTTCAAGATAAGTAAAAGTAGGGAGCTAAAGGAAAGCATCTTCTGAATAAAATTCCCGAGTACGAAATGATGAAATAATAAAAACAATTTAGAAGATGCTGTGTTGTACCATAAACAAAACTAATGATTACCATAATTTCCGGAACTAATCGTCCGGACAGTTTTACTGAAAAGTTTGCCAGAATTTATTTTCAGATGATGGAAGCGAAAATCGCTGATGTCAAATTACTGACTTTGAAAAATTTACCGATAGAAATTTTGTCGACAGATGTGTACGAGAAAGGAAAAAAGCCGGAAGCAATTTTAAAGATCCAACAAGAATATTTTATCCCAGCAGAAAAGTTCGTTTTTATATTTCCTGAGTACAATGGTAGTTTTCCTGGAATTTTGAAATTAATGATGGATGTTTTAGATCCTAAAATTGCTTTTTCAGGAAAGAAAGCTGGATTAATTGGAATCTCTACAGGAAGAGGAGGAAATTTGAGAGGTCTGGATCATTTAGCAAGTGTGCTCCATAATATGAATGTTACGGTGTTCCCCTTGATGCTTCCTATCAGCAAGGTGCAATTTGAATTTGATGAAGAACATCAGCTTAAAGAAAGCGCATTAACGCCTACGATGAAGCACCTGGAGGGAATCCTGGCGTTTTAGAATTTGAATTCCTTCAAATCCACTTTGATTTTCGAAGAATTACTTAATGGCGTAACGCACCGACAAGGCAAAATCATCAGCCCAGAAATTGGTATGCCCAATGATGTTGAAAGCGGGTTTCCAATCGAGCGATAGATTTAACGGAATCTCTTGAAAAGTATATTCCAGACCCAGCTGTCCATCAATTCCGATAACTACTTCTGAACCACGTTCATCTTTATCCCACCAAGGACCGTATCTTCTGTCCCACACACCAATATGAGCTCCGGCTCCCATGTAAAAGTTAAATCCCGGTTCCTGTGGAATCACTTTGAAGTTTAATTGGTACAATCCACAGATATTTATTCCATGCCATCGCGTATAAAGCAGCCCTTCGAGACTGGTTTTCTCGTCCATAAAATGTTTAACGGTTAAACCTGCCCCGCCATTTAGCCTAAGTCCAATTGCTGTGTTATACTCTTTCTGAGCGGATACTTCATTAAAAAGTAACACCAGGAAACTTAAAAGTAAGATTTTGTTTTTCATAATTATCGTTGCAAAGTTACTCTTTACAAGGTTAGCTACTCAAAATAAGTGCCTCGCCCTTGATTCGCATATCGAATTAATGACAGATTTAGTGCGCCCTACCCTTGCTTAGTTTAAATAATTCTTTTCAACATTTATTTTCAGTTTATCTTATTGTACTGATAAACAGCAAGATGACTCTATAGCTAAGGAGGGCGATCTATTTTTTCGTTTAAAAATTATTTGTTTCCTTTGTCCTCCTGTGAAACTGTTAACTCACGCTCCCTTATGATCAAGAAAACCCTAAGCCTCCTGTTAATTCTTTCTTTAGCTTTTGTAAGCAGTTTTGCTGCTGAAAAGGCTCCAAAGGTTCCCAAGAGTAAAACCCAGAAGGCCGACAAACTTTTCAACACAGGCCAGTATTATGCTGCTTCAGCCTCTTACAAGAAGGCATATGCTAAATTTAAGAAGCCAGCCGACAAAGGTTGGGCTGCATTTCGTGCCGGTGAATCAGCGCGGATGATGAACAATAACGTAGAAGCAGAAGATTTCTACGGAAAAGCAGTAAAAGCAAAGTATAAGGATCCGATTTCTATCCTACGTTATGCAGACGCTTTGAAATCGAATGGAAAATATGCAGAAGCGATTGTTCAGTATAATGACTATACAGCAAAAGTTCCTGGTGATCCTAAAGCAGCTGCAGGAGTTAAATCTTCAGAAGCTGCACAGCAATGGAAGGATAAGCCTACACGTTGCACGGTTGAAAACCTGACTGCTTTAAATACTAAATACTATGATTTCGCTGTAGCACCAAATCCAACTGTTCAGGGTGGATTAGTGTTTACTTCTTCTCGTGAAGAAGCTTCAGGAACTAAGAATGATGGCTGGTATGGTGAGAAGTATTTCGATCTTTTTCAATCAGCAGTTGATAACAATGGTAAATGGAGCACTCCTACGAATTTTGCGGGACCAGTAAATAGTGAGTATAGTGATGGCGCAGTATGTTTCGATGCTACCGGCAAAACCATGTACTACACAACTTGTCCGAATAGCAAAGACAAAAATACACAGTGTAAAATCATGATGACTACCATGACTGATGGTAAGTGGAGTGATGCTGTTGCTTTAAATTTCAATAGCGATACTTATACATGCGGACATCCTTTCTTATCGGCAGATGGTAAAACACTTTACTTCGTTAGCGATATGCCTGGTGGAAGTGGTGGTAAAGATATTTGGATGAGTACTTGGGATGGAAGTAGCTGGTTAGCCCCAGTAAATCTCGGTACTGGTATCAATACTGATGGTGATGAAATGTTCCCTTACCTAACTAAAGGTGGAAAATTATATTACTCTTCAAATGGTAAGCCTGGCATGGGTGGTTTAGATTTATTCTCATCTACCAATGAAAATGGAGTTTGGTCGGAAGCAGTTAATATGCGTTCACCAATGAATTCTGCAGGTGATGATTTCGCCATGCTTTGGACTTCTGAAACAACAGGATATCTGTCATCTAACCGCGAAGGTGGAAAAGGTGCTGATGATATTTACACTTTCGTTATACCACCATTGAGAATTTCTGTTGGTGGCCGTGTTTATGATAAAGATACTAAAGCGAGCATCGAAGGTGCAACTGTTGAACTCTTCGGAAGCGATGGTACTTCATTAAGTGTTAAAACCAGTGCTGATGGTATGTATCGTTATGAGTTGAAGCCAAATGTGAAGTATAAAGTTTCTGCTTCCTTCACAGGATACCTTACTTTGTTTCATGAATTGACAACTGTTGGTTTGGAAGAAGATATGGATTTCGTGAAAGATTTCGATTTCCCACTGAAGTCTACAGATTCAGCAATCACAGTACCTGAAGTATATTATGACCTTGACAAAGCAACACTTCGTCCTGAGTCTAAAAAAGCTCTTGATGGTTTGATCAAAACGCTGAATGAGAATCCTACTATCACCGTAACACTTACTTCACACACCGATTATCGTGCAGATGATAAATACAACATGGCATTATCAACCCGTCGTGCTAAGAGTGTAATGGATTACCTTGTTGCAAACGGAATTCCTAAAGATCGTCTCACCTTTGAAGGAAAAGGAGAAACTACTCCTAAGAGTGTTGAGAATGATGAAGAATACCTTCCATTCAAGAGAGGTGATGTGTTAACAAAAGACTTTATCGACAAACTGGATACAAAAGAACTTCGCGAGAAAGCTCACCAGTATAACCGTCGTACAGAATTCATGGTGACCGGAACTACCTACGTACCTAAAAACTAAACATTAGGATAATATTTACGGAAAAAGGCGGCTCAAAAGGCCGCCTTTTTCTATTTAGCCTCCCCTTTATTGTATTTTTGTACTGTGAATACCAGCGAACGTTATAGTCAGCGCGGAGTATCGGCCACCAAGGACGAAGTACATGCCGCTATCAAAAATGTAGATAAGGGAATTTTCCCCAAAGCATTTTGTAAGATCGTTCCGGATTATCTGGGTGGTGATGAGGCGTATTGTAATATCATGCATGCAGATGGAGCAGGTACCAAGAGTAGTTTGGCGTATGCTTATTGGATGGAGACTGGAGATCTTTCCGTTTGGAAAGGAATCGCTCAAGATGCATTAGTAATGAATTTGGATGACTTGCTCTGTGTAGGTGCTACTGATCATATTTTATTGTCGTCAACAATTGGTCGGAATAAGCGACTGATCCCAGGTGAAGTCATCGGTGCAATTATTAATGGAACCGAAGAGATTGTTGCGCAACTCCGAAATTTTGGAATCAATATTTACACAACGGGCGGTGAAACTGCTGATGTAGGTGATTTAGTAAGAACCATCATTGTTGACAGTACGGTTACGTGTAGAATGAAACGCAGTGAGGTCATTAATAATGCTAATATTAAGGCAGGCAATGTAATCGTGGGTTTGAGTTCATATGGAAAAGCAACCTATGAATCTTCGTATAATGGAGGAATGGGAAGCAATGGACTCACTTCTGCTCGACATGATGTTTTTATCAACGAACTCGCCAAAAAATATCCCGATACTTTTGATCATGGGATTGACGCTTCATTAGTGTATACAGGTGATTTGCATCTTACCGAAGAAGTGAAAGGCGTTGACGTTAATGCAGGACAGTTAGTACTCTCACCAACCCGAACGTATGCACCAGTGATCAAGAAAATTCTGGATACTTATAGAAGTCAGATTGATGGAATGGTACATTGTAGTGGAGGTGGACAAACGAAAGTTTTGCATTTTGTAGAACAAGTTCATATTATAAAAGATAATTTATTTCCCATTCCACCATTGTTCCAAATCATTCAAGAACAAAGTGCAACTAGTTGGAAAGAAATGTATCAGGTATTTAATATGGGACACCGAATGGAATTATATGTTCCGGCAGCAATCGCTCAAGCCATTATTGATATTGCCAATAGTTTTAATATCGAGGCTAAAGTGATAGGAAGAGTGGAGGCCGCAGAAACGAAAAAATTAAGTATACAGAGTGAGAAGGGGAGTTTTGAGTGGTAATTACACCCTGTAATTAAAAAATCGAAAGTAGAGCATGTCGAAGGAACGCCTGATGGAACAACTGGATAGTTTAGTTGCCCGCTATCATGAAATTGGAACCCAACTTGGGGATCCGTCTGTAATTGCTGATCAGAAAAAATTCAGAACACTTAATAAGTCCTATAAAGATTTAGAAGATATCGTTGAAGCAACGAAGGAATTTAAATCTATTTTGCAAAATCTTTCATCTGCGAAAGAAGTGTTGAATAATGAAAAGGATGAGGAGTTCCGTGCGATGGCAAAAGATGAAGTTGATGAACTCGAGCCTAAGCTAGAAAAAATGGAAGAGCATATTCAGATGTTGATGATTCCTCAGGATCCTGAAGATGTGAGATATGCAGTAGTGGAAATTCGTGCAGGTACTGGTGGTGATGAAGCTAGTATTTTTGCCGGTGATCTCGCTCGTATGTACACACGCTATTGCGAGCAACGTGGATGGAAAGTGGAGGTCATTGATTTTAATGATGGAAATACAGGAGGATTTAAAGAATATGTTTTTGAAGTTCGTGCAGATAATGCGTACGGAGTATTAAAATATGAAAGTGGTGTTCATCGTGTACAACGTGTTCCCTTAACAGAAACGCAAGGACGGATTCATACCTCTGCTGCAACAGTAATTGTTTTACCCGAAGCAGATGAGTTTGATGGTGTAGAAATCAATCCTGCCGATATCGAATTGCAAACTTCTCGCTCGGGTGGGGCAGGAGGACAGAATGTAAATAAAGTAGAGACGAAAGTTCAGCTTACACATAAGCCCACGGGCATCATGGTAACGTGTCAGATTGAAAGATCTCAGTTGGGAAACCGTGAACGCGCAATGGTAATGCTCCGAACTAAACTTTATGAGATGGAACTGAGTAAAATCAAAGAGAAAGATTCTAAACGTCGTAAAACATTAGTATCGAGTGGTGATCGTTCTGCGAAAATTAGGACTTATAATTATCCGCAAAGTCGTGTTACCGATCATCGCATTGGATTTACCAGTCATAACCTGAGTGCTACCATGAATGGAGACATTCAGGAATTTATTGATGCACTGCAGCTTGCAGAGAATACAGAGAAGATGAAAGAAGCTAATCTGGTGAACGGTTAATTTTATCGAAGCAGATATTGTATGAATCGTAAAGAACTCTTTGAGCAGGTAAAAAAGAAGCGGAGTTACCTCTGTATTGGTCTCGATAGTGATATCAAGAAAATTCCGAAACATTTACTGAAAGCTGAAGATCCAATATTCGAGTTCAACAAACAAATCATTGAAGCTACTCATCATTTATGTGTGGCATATAAACCGAATCTCGCTTTTTATGAGAGCCTCGGAGCAAAAGGTTGGAGAAGTTTAGAGAAGACATTAGAAATTATTCCGAAGGAATGTTTTACCATTGCTGATGCCAAGCGTGGAGATATTGGAAATACTTCCACACTTTATGCACGTGCATTTTTTGAAACGCTGAATTTTGATGCGGTCACCATTGCACCTTATATGGGAGAAGATTCTGTTAAGCCGTTTTTGCAATTTGATGGAAAATGGGCGATAGTTTTAGCGTTGACTTCCAATGCCGGCGCGTCTGACTTTCAATTTTTGAAAGTTGATGGCAATACATCGCTTTACAAAAATGTGATTGAAAAAGTTAAGTTGTGGGGCACAGCAGATAATTTAATGCTTGTGGTTGGCGCAACGCGCGACGAACAATTTGAAGAAGTTAGAAAACTAGCTCCGGATCATTTTTTCCTCGTTCCGGGAATAGGCGCACAAGGCGGTGATCTAAACTCTATTTCTAGGGTTGGAATGAATGATCATTGTGGATTGATTATGAATTCCTCGCGACAAATTATTTATGCCGGCGACGGAGAAAATTTCGCTGAACTTGCAAAGCAAGAAGCGGAGTCGATTCAGCAGGAAATGGAGATGCTTTTAAGAGAGAAAAATTTAATTCTCTAATCGATGATTATCCGATAGTAAGTAGTTAAAAACGGCTTCCTGAAAATCGCTTGTCTAGTTTTGAAATTCAAAACTACAAGTATGAAATTTAATAAATGGAAGTTCATCGTTAAAGAATATTTCACCTATACTCGACGTGAGCGCAATGGAATTTTTATTCTCGCTTCGGCATTGGTAATCCTACAAGGTAGTTTGTTGGCATTGCATTTTCTACCCGATCCACATCCTTTGGAACTTGATTCGGCGACATTGGCAAATGTTCAGTTGTTCATCAATGACCATCCCACAAAAAAAATTAAAAATGAAACTCCTCGTTACTTCAAAAAAGATTCATCCTTTTCTGATGTTAAGATAAAACCCCATAGCGAATTATTTTTTTTTGATCCCAATCATTTGCCAGTAGAGAAATGGATGTTACTTGGATTATCAACAAAACAAGCAGCTGCAATACATCGATGGGAAGAACATGGAGGGTCGTTTCGAAAGAATGCGGATGTTCAACGGATGACGGTAATCAGCGACGCTAATTTTCAACGGATGGAGCCATGGATCAGGATTGAAAATAATACACCAATTGGAGATACCACAAAGCGTTCTTATCAATCCTATAAACAGCCTGATTTTGCAAAGAAAATTGCTGTTCCTGTTGAACTGAATGCGGCGGATTCAAATCTGCTCATGGAGCTTCCGATGATTGGAGAAGGCAGAGCAAGAGCCATTATTAGGTATAGAAATTATCTCGGTGGATTTATTAATGTAGAACAGTTAAGGGAGATCAAATTTCTTCCCGATTCTGTTTTGAAAGTGATTTTACCCATGGTGCGCGTAGATAAATCGCTAGTCAGAACCTTGAACATCAATACAGTTAAGCAAGATTCATTGCGTCATCCCTATATTAGCTGGGCACTCGGGAAAATGATCATCAATTATCGTAATGAACACGGTATTTACAAAAGTATTGACGACATGCGGTCACTTCCTTTGGTCAATGACGAAATCCTCAGTAAACTTGCACCATATTTAAATTTTAACCCTTAAGCCCATGAATTTTAAACCGACCGAAAACCAGGAAATGATTGCACAAACGGTTCGGGATTTCGCTGAAAAAAATATCCGTCCATTTCTCATGGATTGGGACGAAGCGCAAATATTCCCTGTTGACGTTTTTAAGAAACTCGGAGATTTAGGTCTGATGGGCGTTCTAGTACCGGAACAATACGATGGAGCAGGCTTGAGTTATTTCGAATATGTAACCGCAATTCAGGAACTCGCTCGCGTTTGCGGATCTGTGGGATTGTCGATGGCTGCACATAATTCATTATGCACCGGACACATCATGACATTCGGAAATGAAGAGCAGAAACAAAAATATCTTCCCAAATTAGCGACTGCTGAATGGATCGGTGCATGGGGATTAACAGAAGCAAATACTGGATCTGATGCAATGCGAATGCGTTGTGTAGCCAAGCAAGATGGTGATCATTGGATCATCAATGGTGCGAAGAACTGGATCACACATGGTATCAGTGGAAACGTTGCCGTAGTATTAGCACGTACAGGTGAGTTGCTCGATTCAAGAGGGATCACTGCATTTGTTGTAGAGAGAGGAACACCAGGATTTAAAGCGGGAAAGAAAGAAAATAAATTAGGCATGCGTGCTTCAGAAACGGCAGAAATGATTTTCGAAGATTGCCGCGTACATAAGAGTCAGGTGTTAGGTAATGTTGGAGAAGGATTTATCCAGTCGATGAAAGTATTGGATGGAGGACGGATTTCCATTGCAGCACTTTCTTTAGGGATTGCGAAAGGAGCATTTGACGCAGCAGTTAAATATTCCAAGGAACGGGAACAATTCGGTCAGCCGATCTCCAATTTTCAAGGTATTTCATTTAAGTTGGCCGATATGGCGATGCAAATTGAAGCTGCTGAATTACTCACTATGCAAGCTGCGGATATGAAAAATCGTGGACTGAAAATGACGAAGCAAAGTGCATTTGCGAAATACTATGCATCAGAAGTTGCAGTACGTGCATCCACAGAAGCGGTGCAAATTTTTGGGGGATATGGATACACCAAAGATTTTCCTGTGGAGAAGTTTTACCGCGATTCAAAACTTTGTACTATTGGAGAAGGAACTTCTGAAATTCAAAAGCTTGTGATCGCAAGAAATATTCTGAACGCTTAAATTATTCTTGCATAAAAAAAGAGAGGCTGCCTTTTCAGGTAGCCTCTCTTTTTTTATGTGAACTATTGATTAGAAAGAATAAGATCCGCCAATCATCCCCGTAAAACGATAACTCGGATAGTTTACATATCTGAAGTATTGTGAGAATCCGATATTGTTAAGATTAGCAAAGAAAGAAAGTACTTTCGAGAAGCGATAATCAACACCTAGGTTCGCATCGAAATATCCTTTAACTTTTTCATATTGAATTGGAGCTTCTTGAATATTGATGATGGATGCATCTTGGATATAGGAATATACTTCACCATTGTAGAATAGATTCGCTTTCAGATAAATTTTTTCAGCGATATTATATTCTCCATTTAATCCGAAACGAAAGGCAGGAGAATAAAACGGATGTTCTAATTCTTTGGTATTATACGAATTGAATTCCGCATTAAAGGCTACTCTAACTTTCTCGGCCATTTTATATTCTAATTCACCTTTCACTGTAAACTGAGTTACATCATCGTAGAAGATTGAAAATTCCAGAGGGCGGATTGGATCTTTATATCCATAGAAATATGGTTGATCCTTTAATTTCGATAAACTAGCAGAAGCAGTAAACATCACGTCATGATCTAGTTTTACAATTGCTCCTCCATCGAGAATAATTTTCTGATTGGTATTCGCAGGAAAGGCAAACTCACCGTAAAAAGGATTCACTTCTGATAAGGTGCGCATATCATTTCTTTTCAAGTTGCCTGTAAGTTCAGCAAACACTTTGAAGGCATCATTGATGACCTGATAAGTTCCTTTTACATGTGGATACAAGCGGAAATCTGATTTCCCATCATTTCCTTCGATAGCTAAGTTTGCGCCAATATCGAGCGTATACAAATCTTTAGCAATCGTTAATTGTGGATTTAGTCGTACAATATTTCGGTTATAATCTGCAATATCATTTTTAAAATTTCCGGCATCAATAGAAGCTTTCACGAGTAGGCGACCGATATTGGTTGTGTTACTCAATTCAGCATTCAGGGTTACATTATTTTCTGATAAAGAGCGGTTATCATTGAACGTATAAAATCCTAATCCTGCTGCATACTGCCACTGATCTTTTTTAAAACCTAAGCTTTGAATTTTGATCGCTCCGCTCAGATCATCCATACTATGTTTTGTTTCCGCTTTGGAAAATAAATCCGGAGGAGATTTGAATCCATAATAGTGCACAACATCACGATCGTAATTAAATTCTCCTCCAAGTGAAAATTTATCGAAATAACGCGTACCCTTCAAACCTAATTCATTGGAGCTAATTGCAGGAGGACCATAATCCTTAATCGCACCTGTTGACGACAAATGATTGAAATGAATTCCAGCATCAAAGTTTTTAGAACGCAGACTATTAAATGAAAAATCTAAGAGTGGCATATTTTCAAGTCCGTACCCTGCTTTAATCCAGCCTCGATATAATTTTTTGATATTATCATCTTTAATCCGAACCGGTTTAATTGGGGTGATGTTGTAATTAGAATTCACCGGTTTTGGATCTATCTGATACGTTAGCACAGGAGGCTGCATGGAGCTCGTATCTCCAGAAGGAATGATGTTAATTTTAAAAGCATCATTCAGAACTGGAGTATAATCTTTTACGATGGTGATATCTTCATTGCCAAGGTCTTTAGTACCACCTGTGGGTTGTTGAGCATGTGCTGCAAGTTGCGTCAGCATCAAGAGTGAAAAGAAGAATATATGGAGAGTAGATTTCATTTTGTTGATTTGAGGAGATGATGAACGAATAATTAATGTTGTTGTTCTTTGCTGAGATCAGTTTCTTTTTCAGGCTGTTCTTCAGGTTTCAGCATATTGAGCTCTTCATCTTTTATTATTTCATCATAACGTTGTTGCG
Source organism: Bacteroidia bacterium (assembly GCA_038320345.1). Lineage (GTDB taxonomy): Bacteria > Bacteroidota > Bacteroidia > AKYH767-A > OLB10 > JBBQED01. The sequence goes on along the minus strand of JBBQED010000006.1, from coordinate 63,425 downwards.
CCATAGCTCTGATATCTTCTACGTCGTCCGTTTTCTTTTCATACCCATCGATAATACTTTTAAGCGTGTGCGTTGCTTGGAAAGTATCTTTTAATGCGATGTAATTCTCAGCAAGCAATAAGAAGCTTTTTCCAATCCAGAAATCATAGGAAGGAACCTGATTAATTACATCAAAACATTTAGTTTGAGCAGATTTATAATTAGCCAGTTTATATTCGATATAAGCGAGATTATATTTTGCTTCCGCTCCAGCCGAACTAGATTGTTTGTTGATCGTAGTAAATTCTTTTTTAGCGGTAGTAAGATCATTGTTCTTCATTGCTGATCGTGCATAGAGCAAGTGCGCTTCCGCTTGAGTTTCATTCGATACTTTATCACTAGCAAGTAATTTTTGAGCGTAAGTAATCGTTTGCTCATATTTTTCACTTTGGTAATAACTTCTCATCAATCCCTGTTGTGCAGCAAGAATGTTATCCCGTAAATCAGCTGTTTGTTCGAGCTTGATATACTGTTCAGTGGCTTGAGAATAATTTTTCTTTTTAAAATTCAGTCCTGCAGCTTTCAGCAATGACTTTTCTGTGTAGATGTTTTGGTTTTGAGCGATGATACTTTCATAACCTGAAAGAGCTGCATCATCATTTTTATTTCTGAAGTCAGATTCTGCTTTGTAGAAGGTAGCATTCATCCGGTAACTTCCGTTAGGGAACTGACTCAGGTAGCGCTCAAAATCCTTAGCAGCATCTTCAAAATCACCTTTGAGATAGCGAGTTTCAGCAGCTTCATAAGTAATAGAGTCTTGCGCACCGGCACTTACACTAGCATTAGGAATGGATTTCACATATGCGAAATAATCATCTGGCTTTCCGTTGGCAACATAAATATTTTTCACACTCGCCAAAGCTTCTGCTGATTCTGCTGTTGCAGGGAATTCAGTAATTACCTTCTTGAATACATCGAGTGCCTGTTCATCTTTTTTATCGCCATAATAAATCAATCCCGTGTTTAGCATAGCTTTTTTACGATATTGACCGGAAGGATATTCTTTCAGCAGCTGATTAAACATAGATAATGCAATATCATTATTTCCAGAAGTCATCTGCGCTTTTCCGTTTTCATACAAGGCATCAGCTTTGTATTGTGATTTGGGATATTTATTCAGGAGACTAGCCATTGTAGCAGCTTTGGCCGTTGAATTTCCTTGTACACCCTGAATCACACCTCTTTGAAACATGCAATAGTCAGAGGAAGATGCATTATTCTGAATGGCTTGATTATAATAATCCATAGCATCATCAAAATTTCGTGAAGCATAAGAACAATCTCCAGTACGAATCAATGCATCGTCGTAAGTTGGCTTCTCAGTATCGGATTTTTTAGCAAGGTATTTCCTGAACCAAGTAGCAGCTTCTGAATAATTCGCCAACTTAAAATTGCAATATCCTACATTATAATTTGCCAGATTATACATTCCAGTATTTACAGAACCAGGATTGAAGATATAAATCCGGTATTGTTTAATTGCCGCCTCATATTTTTTCTGGGCGTATAATGTTTCTGCTTTCCAGTACATCGCCATTGCCCTTAAGTTAGGATCAACATCATTGATAATCGCTTTTTCAAACATATTGATGGCTTTGTCTTTGTCGCCATCATTAAAAAATTCTACTCCACGGTAATAGGCTACTTTTTGATACGCGCCTTTGGCTTTAGTATTTTTATCTTTGATATTATCCAATGCTGCTAAAGCATCTTTGTAATTACGAGTAGTTAGAAACAATCCAGCAATCAATTCATTCGCATCATCTGCATATTTTGATTTAGGATAATTTTTCAGGAACTCACGGAATGCATTTATCGCTACGGGTTGAAAATTCAGTTCGTAAGAAAGTTTAGCGTAATTAAACTGCGAAGTTTCTTTGATCAGGGGATTGTAATCTAATTTTGCTGCCGACTGAAATGCATTTCTGGCACTCTGTTTATTTTTCATCTGCAAGAAACAATCAGCCAGATGATAGTATGCGTTCTGTGCTAGTGAATCCTGAACCAACACTACTTTTTCGAAATTACTGATAGCAGCTTTGAATTCTCCACCGCGATACTTACTATATCCAATGCTATATTCATCATCGCGACTTATCGCTGGAACTAACGCACTGTATTGATTGAACCATTCGATAGCATTTTTATAATCACCTTTTCGGTAATAGGCTTCTGCGATCAGTCGAGTGATATCACTGCTGTTTTGAGGTTGACGATTTTTTAGAATCGGAATAGCATACTTAATCAACTCATCATATTTACCTTGCTCATAATACATTTGAGTAATATAGTAAGGCACGAGTGGTCCGAAGGTGGCAGACGAATCCAATTTACTGAAGTACTCAATTGCTGTTTTGTAATTATTACTCGAATACGCAATATGACCGTAATAGTATTGAGCAGCAGTTTGGTATTTGGAATCCACATTTAGGATCTCATGAAAATTTTTCGCGGCTTTTTCGTTTTCATTTTTATTGAAGTAACAATAGCCTGTTTTGAAATAATATTCTGCTACCTCATCACCCACCAGATAATACACATCAGCCTTTTCAAATGCTGGTAATGCATTTCGGTATTGCTTCAAGCGATAATAATGACGACCCAAGTAAAAATATGCGAGGGGCGCTTTTGTGCTTTCTGGATGAAGTTCAATAAATGAATTCAGGCGTTTTTCAACGTCGGGATGAAAAAGCTCATAAGCAGAAACTGCAGCATAATATTCAGCATTGATGCGGTTGAGTTGGGTCCCAAGACCTGTTTGGAGGTAGTTATCGAAGCTTTCTTTAGCTGCACTGTACTTTTCTTTGATAAAAAGCTCATAGGCTTTTTTGTAAGGAGCGTCTTGTTCCCGGTAAATCTCGGTGAGTTGCGCTTTTGAACTTATAGTAGCTATTATGCTGACTATCAATATACAAAGTATTTTCTTCATCTTTCTGGTGCTCGCGAATTAACTATCAAAATTACAAGTAAGGAACGGTGAAGCTTTTTCAATTCGTATGCGTATGAGGTATTTTATTAACACACGCCTGTATATAACCACGAAGAAAATGCCGATAATTTTTCATCTTCGAAGAAATCGCTGTGGTGATTAAACCATCAGGTAAGTTATGGAGTCATAAAGGCCAAATCTGGAAAGTTATGTGAAGAGCAGAGCGCTTTTCCAAAAAAATTCAATTAAACACAATAAATTAGAAAAGATGAAACCATTTATGAAATTCAGTGTGCTGGCATTTACCGCACTAACGTTAGGATTTGTTGCTTGTAAAAAAGAGAATGACAACAACGATGTAGACACCACCTCATCAATTGACAATGCGGTAGCTGATGCATCGTTTAATGATGTTGTTAACATTTCTGATGAAGCAGCAACGGGATCACTGGAATCGTATCGCACTTTGGGGAATGAGAGAATAGCAACTACATGTGCATCTATAACTGTTGACACTATTGCAAATCCACATTTAATTACCATTGACTTCGGAACTACAGATTGTTTATGTAAAGATGGTAACTACCGTAGAGGAATTATTTATGTAAGTTTTGTTGGAGCATACCGTGATTCAGGAAGTACTCACATCATCACCTTCAATAATTACTTTATCAATTACAATCAGTTAACGGGTACTAAAACAGTAACCAATAACGGTCGCAATGGTTCTGGAAATTTATCTTACACTATTAATGTAAATGGTACTTTAATTTGGGATGCACAATACGGTGGTGGAACTAGTACTTATACTTCATCCCGCACCAGAGAATGGATTGCTGGTGAGTTGACTCCACAATGGGGTGATGATGTGTACCTGATTGATGGAACATCTAGTGGAACAACTAGAAACGGTTCAGCTTATACACTGAATACTAGCGCCGGCGATCCTTTGAGAAAAGAAATTGGGTTCCGTCACTTTACTTCTGGTACTATTGAATTTACACCTGCAGGAAAAGCAACTAGGTATATTGATTACAGTTATGTAAATGGAGCACGTGATAACCTTGCAAAAGTTACTATCAACGGAGTAACTTTCACCATTACATTACGATAATTTGTTTGTTATAATTTAGAGCGGCTGAATAATATTCAGCCGCTTTTTTTATGCTATAATTTTATAGGTGCAAAAAGTAATGTAAACTAAAGCGATTAGAAAAACAGCAACAACATTTTCTTATAGATAACACTTAACTTAATAGGATTACTGAGGTAAAGTACTCGAAATCTTATTAGGTTAATAATTTTTCAAATAGTGCTGCATTGAAGGATTACTATTTTAAGAATTCGTCCTTAGGTTCCCAAAGTTCAATTTTGTTTCCTTCCATGTCGATGATGTGAACAAATTTTCCATAATCATATGTTTCAATTTGGTCTACAATAGTTACTCCTTCATTTTTCAATTCTTTTACTAGTGCTTCCAAATCGGCCACTCTATAGTTGATCATAAAGTCTTTGGTAGAAGGTTCAAAATATTTCGTAGTTTCAGAAAAAGGACTCCATGATGTAGAGCCTTCTTTAGTAGAGTCTGAGGCTTCTCTCCATTCAAAAGTTGCCCCATACTCATTGGTATTTAATCCCAGATGAGTTTTATACCATTCTTTCATTTTATTAGGGTCTTTGCATTTGAAAAAGATGCCACCAATGCCTGTTACTTTTTTCATTTGATTTTCGTGATTAGTGCTGTTAATTTTTAAATTACTGAAGGTATATCCAAGTGCAAATGTTGCTAGGAGCGTTAAAGTCAGGAATATTATTTTTTTCATTGTTTACTTTCCAAATTACACTGATAAAACTATAAATTTACAGTTGCTTTTCTTTTGAGGATAAGAGCACTGATCAAGCTGATAATTGTACCCACTGGAAGTATCTCCAAATAGGTATACATCGCAAAATAAAACGGGTTATTTTTATAATTATAAGTAGCTGTTTCTATTCCTTTTATGGCGGTTTCTAATGCTGCGCCTTTCATTCCGCTCGCCTTCATCTGATTAATTTGCATGGCACCGTACTTATCCATGAAATCGGGTAAGAAGAAATGAAATTCTACCGCCCACGTTAGCACGTACATCGTAGAGGCCACTAAGCTGATCAAAAAGCCCAATAAAAATCCTTCCCCAAATTTCAGCATTCCACCATTTTGTTTATCGCGGTAATTTTTAATTCCCACAAAAACAAATGAGAAGGCAACAACCATAGCGCTGAAGCCGATGATCATCCCTCCATTCCCGGAATTATTTTCACTGTCGCAACCCATGATAGCCATCGAAATCCCCATAAAGGTGGAGACAATTAATCCGGCAATGCTTCCGTATATTAAGGTGTTTTTTTTCATGCTTATCATCTTTAATTTGAGGTGAGGTTAATTTCTTGTTGGTTGCTTATTCTATTGACCACAAAAGAAGTTATCATTTCCTCAATTCCATTCATACTTTTGAGTGATTTAACGCTAGTTTGTGTTTATCATACGAAAGCATGAAAATGACTACGATATGATATTCAAACGTTTAGCTTTTTCCATAGCTTGTGTACGTCGTTTAACTTCCAATTTCAGATAAATATTCGAAGTATGCGTTTTTATGGTGTTCACACTGACAAATAATTTCTCGGCGATCTCGTCATTACTGTGTCCCTTCGCCATTAAGATTAGCACTTCCAGTTCACGTTTACTGATTCCGAGTTTTTCAATCTCCTTCTGATTAATTTCTTCAGGGTACTCACGATCAATATACACCTCCTTTTCTACAATTCGGGTTTCTACTTTTGGCTTTAAAAGTTTATGGGCAATCCAGATACCCAGAACTGTAAACGCAATTGCAATGGCACCAATAAAGAAATCGAGACGGTAATTTAAAACGATGAAGCGTGCTTCCAGCCATTTAAGTAGCCCAATAAAGAGTGCCATCGAAAGCCCATAGATAAAAATTTCAGTACGGTTTGATTTGAAGGACATGACCTACTAAAATATATTTTTTCATTGAAATACATCTTCATTGAAATACATCCTTAAAAAGCAAACAATAAACTTTATATCAGTCAAAGTTTATGAAGCATGGACAATTCTTAAATCACAGTGCATTTATCTTATGATCGTAATTCTCCCCGTTACTTGATGTCTTTTCAAGTTCGCATCTCTGATTTTAGCTTTGTACACATATATTCCAGTCGGGCATTCTGTATCGGTGTCTAGATAATTTCCATTCCACGTTTGATTTACATCATCTGATCTCCAAACAATTTGTCCTCTGCGGTTGAAGACATCCATAGAAAAATCAGTAACGCCGTATGAATAAATTTTCAGCTCTTCATTTTTGAAGTCTTTATTTGGGGTGAATGCGGTGGGAATGTAAAGCGTATAAAAAGTTTTCACAGTAACAATTTGAGAAGAGGAATCGATACAACCATTCGCATTTTGCACGATGAGGGTTACCACGTATGAACCTGTATCAGCATAAGTATGTGTCGCATAGCAACTGCTGTCGGTAGTGCCATCACCAAAATCATAAAAGCAATTAATATTTCCAATTGGATAATCAAATACAATATTTGGCTGAATATTATAAGTCACCGGAGGAATTGCAGTGAAAGTAGGGTTGGGAACAGGCGATACATTAATCGGTGTATTTAAAGAATCAGAAGTGGAGCAGGTATCTTGTGAAATGATAGTGAGAGTTGGATAATAAATTCCGGAAGTGAGATAAGTGTATGTAGGATTATTTACTGTTGATGTATCTCCATTTCCGAAATCCCAGAGTAAAGTAGAATTTGCTAAGGCCGGTGAAAGATTTGTAAAAGGAACAATAAGCGCTGGGCAGCCGGAAGTAACACTCGCATCCGCAATAGCCACCGGACTTATCTTCACAAAAACACTTCCTGTATAGGTAGAAACAGGACATCCAATACTTTGAGTAGTTAGTGTGACGGATTGATTTCCGGCAGTATTAAAATGAATTCCGCTTGGACTAGCCACAAATGCACTATCAGGAGTTGCATTTGCTCCGAAGCTCCACGTGAAGGAAGCACCCGGAACTATTACGCCATCAGGAATGAAGTCGAAACTACTTTCACGCTGACATTGCTGATCAGGATTGATAAAAAATGCTTGTTGTCGAGGATGAATAACGGCAAACATAGTATCATAACTCGTACAAAAACCTTGAGTAGCTGCAACAATATATCGAAGTGTGGTATCCTCTGTTCCGAAATTAATGGCGGTCATAAGTGGATTCGATGCAGTTGTGTTGTTCAAGAAATTAACGGGAGTCCATGAATACGTTAAGCCGGCAACGTTAGTACTTCCAATAGTTATTGCAGTAAGCGAACATCCAGAAGTATCGACTCCAGCATTAGCAATTGGATAATTTGCAACGATGATGGAATCTAATGTAGTGTCTGATACACATTGATTTTCAGTTACTGCGAGTGTAAAGTAATAAGTTCCTGCAGCGGGGAAAGTAAGTGTATATGGTCCTGCAGCATTTCCCGAGAGACTATTTGCTCCGCCGAAATTCCAGTTGTAACTTCCTAGGGCAGTACCAGTGCCAGTATATACTACCAATGATGAATCACTCCCGCAAATTTGTTTGGGTGATGCTGTGAAGGTAGAAGTTGGAGTAGGGTAAACTGTAAATGCAACGGAGTCGGAATTAGAAGCACATCCTTCTGCGGATACTGCAGTCCCTTTCCAATACGCTGATCCTGCTGTAGGGAAAGTGAATGTTCCTGTACTCGCATCTACAGCATTGCCGCCAATCAAAGATGAATTAAAGAAGGTCCAGTTATAGGTTAAGTTAGCGGGTCCATTGGCTAAAGGACTTACCGTTATCGTATCTCCTACACAAGTTCTAACAGGTGCCAGAACATTTATTGATGGAGTAGTGAATACCGTTGTGTTTATCGCTGTCGGAAAGGAAAGACATCCACTATCCTGAACTGCAAGTGTTATTTGATCAGTAGTTGCAGCGTTCCAAACAATATCAAAACTCTGATTTGTAACATTAGATGTTGTTCCTGTTCCATAAGTCCATGCAAAAATTGCTGCTGAAGATGCAGTGCCCGTATATTGAACTGTAACTGTTTGTCCTGTACAAACAGTATCCGGTAAGTCAAATGTTGAAGCGGGAACTACGTGAATCCTGATATTACCTTTGGTGGTATCCGACACACAACCATTCTCTGTAATCACCAATGAAACGGGAATTGTTCCTGCAATATTCCAGTAAACAGTATTGGAGCCAATTCCTATTCCTACTACACCATTATTTCCTGGATACGACCAATCATATATTGCAGTGAAGGAAGAAAGAGTAGGCGTAAAATCTGCACTGATAGGATTTGATCCATCAAAACAAAAATCATTTCCTGAACTCGCCCATGCCGAAGAAGGTTTTGGATTAACTGTAATTTGTTTTGTATAAGTATTCGAACATCCACCTGGTTGTGCAACAGTCATGGTTACTAAATACACTCCAGCAGTAAAGGTATGCGGAGGAACTACAAAACTACTTCCGGTTCCAGTAGCGGGAGCGGAGAGATCACCAAAATCAACTGACCATGTTGTGCTATTATTGTAAGTACTGAGATTAGTAATGTTGAGCGTTAACGTACCGCATGCAATTGTGCTATCCACCGAAAAATCTGCCGTTGGAAGTAATTTAATTCCTGGTGTCCAATTGAATTCAAATCCAGAATTTGTTTGTGAAGTATCATCCACCATTAAAGCATACGTATTCCCGGCTGTTACATTTACAGGTGGACAATAGGGTGTTGTTGTACAATTAGCAGCGGTAGAGGAAAGTCCGAACGGTTGTAATGGATTATATATAGCATTGCAAGTTAATTCTGCACCAGGACAACCTGCTGTAATATCATATAATGCCCAGCGGAATCCACCAACATTGTTAGGAGTTGCAGTGAATTCAAGAGGACCTGTTGTACCTGGAGTGAACTTGTACCATAGTGTTCTTTTTGGTGGAGAATTAAAACACGAAGGTGTAGTAGAAGTACTGTTCACTGCACTTCCTGGGCAACTAAAATTTAATGTATTACAGATTGGAGTCGAACTGCTACAGGTGGTTCCAGGAGCAAGAAATCCAGTTACTGAGTTAATGCAAACTTGAAAATCACCGTCGGCAATTAATGAAGTAACAGAAAACCAAATTTGAGTTCCTGCCGCAATACTAAAAGCCGTTGAAGCAGGATCGGGAGGATTTAATCCAGTATTACAAACATTGGTTCCACCCACTGCGCAATTTCCATTTGTAACCGTAACAGAAACTTTTTGTGCAGCATTGGCACCAGTTGGAGTAATCGTGATAGTATTAATAGAACCACTTGCGATATAAGTAAACCAAACTTCATGTCCTCCGGGAGGAAGTGGTAGTATTGCACCAGCATCGCAAACGTTAGAAACCCCATCACCAGATGCAAACTGATTGGATGAATTAAAACAGATATTTCCAGTAGCATCCAGATATACAAATTCTGCAGAGGAACAATTATCGTTGGCAGGTGTTTGTGCTTCAGTGAACAATACTGCAAAGCAGAATAACAGGCATAATCCTGTAAGGTAAATAAGTCTCATTTTGTAATGATTCCGCAACAGCGGGTTTTGTCTATCTTTGGTAACGTTTCAGAACAAAGCTAACTCAAATTATGGAAATTATTCAGTCTTATATTGACAAGAACAAAGACCGTTTTTTAACGGAATTAATGGACATGCTCCGGATCCCTTCTGTGAGCGCTGATTCTAAATACAAAGCCGACGTAGTTCGCACTGCGGAGTTTGTGAAAAAAAGTCTGCAAGAGGCTGGGGCTGACAAAGTTGAGGTATGTGCTACTCCCGGACATCCCATTGTTTATGGAGAGAAAATTATCGATAGTAAACTGCCAACAGTACTCGTTTATGGGCATTATGATGTACAACCACCTGATCCTCTGGATCTTTGGGATTCGCCACCCTTTGAGCCGGTTATCAAAGATGAAAAAATTTATGCCCGTGGATCTTGTGATGATAAAGGCCAGGTCTTTATGCATATCAAGGCTTTTGAGTTGATGATGCGCACGAATACTTTACCATGCAATGTGAAATTCATGATTGAGGGGGAAGAAGAAGTAGGTTCTTCGAATCTCGGAACTTGGATCAAGGAAAATAAAAGCCGATTGACGGGAGATGTAATTCTGATTTCTGATACTTCCATTATCGCAAATGATATTCCATCGATTGATGTTGGATTGAGAGGATTAAGTTATGTGGAAGTTGAAGTAACGGGCCCCAATCGTGATTTGCATTCGGGAGTATATGGTGGTGCTGTTGCAAATCCGATCAATATACTTTGTGAAATGATTGCGAAGATGAAAGATGCAAATAATCATATCACAATTCCAGGTTTTTACGATGATGTACTCACGCTTACTAAGGAAGAACGAGAAGAATTAAACCGCGCTCCATTTTCTTTAGAAGAGTATATGAAGGATTTGAAAGTGAGTGATGTGTTGGGTGAAACAGGATATACTACTTTAGAACGCACTGGTATTCGTCCAACTTTTGAATTGAATGGAATCTGGGGTGGATATATTGGTGAAGGAGCAAAAACAGTATTGCCATCAAAAGCATTTGCAAAGATTAGTATGCGTTTAGTTCCTAATCAGCAGAGTGATAAAATCACTAAATTATTTAGTGATTATTTTACCAGTATCGCACCCTCCTCAGTGAAAGTAAAAGTAACTCCACATCATGGTGGGGAACCTGTTGTAACACCAACTGATTCTCCTGCTTTCATTGCTGCCAGCAAAGCAATGGAACTTACTTTCGGAAAAAAACCGATTCCTACCAGAGGAGGTGGAAGTATCCCTATTGTGGCATTATTCGAGAGAGAATTAGGTCTGAAAAGTGTGCTCATGGGTTTTGGATTAGATAGTGATCTGATCCATTCTCCCAATGAACATTATGGAATATTTAACTTCCTGAAAGGCATTGAAACGATTCCTCATTTCTTTAAAAACTATGCGGAGATGAGCCAACGATAAGATCAGAAAGAAGGGTGGATTTTGTTCCGCCCTTTATTTTTCTATTTTTACTTCCGTGATTCGCTTCTTTTTTAAACTCAGTCCTGAATGTTATTGCTGGATTTTAGCATTGACCTATCTCGCAATTATCCATCCTGCTGAAGAGCATTTCAGTTTATGCTTCTTTCATCTGATGGGCTTTACTTGGTGCCCTGGTTGTGGCATCGGTCATTCAATTTCTTATATCTTTCATGGAAATTTCAATGCAGCGTGGAATGCACATCCAATGGGATTTGTTGCCATTCCAGTTTTAGGTTACCGAATCATTCAGTTAATCGGCGGAGCACTTACTGCTGTGAAATCACATCTTCTGATGAATACAACCTCTCGTTTATCTTAACTACTCAAAAGAAAGCCTACTCATATCTTAATAAAAAATTAACATGGATAAAAATTTACTCTTCGCACTTCCTGGAATCGAATCTGATGAAATGATCTTCATTCAGGAAGCTGTGAAAGATCTTTCAGAAGATCAGAAAAAGACTTTCATACTGTTGTATCAAGGAAAAAGAAAAGATCCTCAAACCATCATGATCTGCACCATTCTTGGTTTTGTAGTCATTGCCGGAATTCAGCGTTTTATGTTAGGTCAAGTAGGGATGGGAATTCTTTATCTGTTAACTGGAGGACTTTGCCTCGTGGGAACCATCGTTGACCTCGTGAACTACAAGAAAATGACTTTGGAATTTAACCAGAAAGTTGTGATCGAAAGCAAATATATTGCTCAAAATATGTCTTAAAGAGTAGAATTGCGGGCTGTAAACGGAGTTTTGTCGAAAAACTTAATATACAGCCTGCTTTTTGAACAATAATGAACGTTATTTTAGCGTATGTAAATTTCTATCATGCGCTCTATTATTTTCATCTTCTGCATTTTTGTTTTCGCCATATCCTCTTGTAAGAAGGATGATTTGGTGATCAACAATAATATTGCTCCTCCGGATACTACTATTGAAAATGTTACCGTAGAAGATTATGTTAACCGTACATATATTTTATTGTTAGGTCGCGAACCAAGTAGTTCCGAATTAACTACTGCACTGAACACACTTAAATCATCTAAGCTGAGTGTTAGCAGCCGGAGCAATTTTCTTGATGGAGTATTGTCGCAGCCTGAATATTACGCGCACAATTATGATCGATGGAGAGTGGAGTTGTTAAATAACTTGGATACTGCGGAGTATACACAGATGATTTTTGTATTCAATTTTTTTCTGAATGATAGTAATTACCTGTACATATGGCCAACACTTCAACTAGAAATTTCTAGGCTTGAATTAATTCAAGATGCTTACGCTGATTATGCAAGTGGATTAATTCTCTTTCCGGAATTGCAACGTAGGATGGTCGATAATTATTTTTACGATCAGATCAATATGGGTGATGTGAATTTTGTGCTAAGTACATTTCAGCATTTCCTGAATCGAAACCCAACCATTCAAGAGCAGAATAGCGCCGTTGCAATGCTCAGTGGATTTAATTCAGCACTCTTTCTAAAAGCAGGGGCCAGTAAAAATGATTACCTGAATATCTTTTTTAATTCAGATGATTATTATGAGGGAACTGTGGTAAGGATGTATCAAGATTACCTGCTGAGAAGCCCGCAGTCGGCAGAGATGAGCGACGGAGCGCTTATGTATAAGTCTTCTAAAAATCTTAAGATGATTCAGAAGTTGATTATGGTTTCTGATGAATTTGTAAAAAATTAAGGAGAACAATGATGAGATACTTGATGCTATTGATTGGAATGTGTGCGTTGCTTTTTTCTTCTTGTAAGAAAGAAGATGATTTTAGTTACGGATTAAATGATGTGAATGTGAATCAACCAGGCGCTAATAAAACTACTGCTAAAACAACTACGGAATTTATTTCGATTGCTTACGCTGATTTGTTCGGAAGCACTATCTCTCAAAGTAATCTGGTGAAGCTCAATACTGCCTATAATTCTTTTGGTGATAAAAAGTTAATTGAAGATCGCATCATCCGCAATTTTCTAAATGATACAAATCTAGTTTTTCCTACGGTTCCTGCTGTGAATGGAGATACTGGCGTTTTTATCAGTAATACTTATAAGAAATTTTATAACCGTGAAGCTAATGCTTTCGAAGTGTATTATCTGAAAGAGCAGATCCGTTTGAATATAGCAATGAATCCACTTACGATTTATTATGCGTTGATGACTAGTGATGAATACCGTTATTATTAAGTTGAATGCGATTACAATTGTAAAAATTCTCATCTATGGATCGTAGAAAATTTCTAAAATCAGCGGGCCTTGCAACCATGGGAGCACTGGCAGCACCTTATATACTTCCTTCTGGGCGACTCTTCGCTGCTTCAGGAATTAGGAAAGTTAATCATGTGGTGTTTTGTTTGTATGCAGGTGGAGTTCGTAACTTGGAATCCGTAGAGTTCAATGATGGGAACTTAATGACGAATCTCCTGAATGGTGGAAGTTCAATTTCTCCGGATATCGCTCCTGCCATGGATGCATTACCAGCGTCGCCACTCACACAGCCCTTGCAAAATTTCGGAACCTTGTTTAAAGGATTTCGTTATTCTGAAGGACCTACAGGACATTACAACGGTCATACGGTAGCACTTACTGGAAAATATGTTGATGTCGATTTGAATCTAAAAGAACATCCTCGTCGTCCCACTATTTTTGAATACTACCGTAAGCATAATAGTCCTCAGAAAACGGCATTGAATAGTTGGTGGGTTGCGAATACACTTGGTCCTTATCCTGCATTAAATTATAGTAGCGATCCTGCTTATGGTCCAGCTTACGGGGCTAATTTTATTTCACCAACATCATTGATTAGTCAATCGGGGATTGATGTGCTGGGAACTCCACGGATATTCAGTGCCGCTGAATCGGGTGCAGTGAATGGAGTAAGAGACTTTGCTAATAAAAATTTTAACAGAGCTTTTATTGATGGATCGGCTGGTGTTACCAATATCGCTAATGAATCTGCGATCTTACAACAATTCATTAGCGATAGCTTTGCGAATGCACAGGCCGGATTATATAATGATCCTTGGGGTGCAGGAACAGCGATGAATAATGATATGTACAATGTGTTTTTTGCAGAGGAAATTATTAAGCAGTTTAAACCTGAAATGATGGTGGTGAATATGCAAGATGTCGATATCGGCCATTTTGATTTTTCATCTTATGCTAATAATTTACGCAAAGCAGATTTCGCAGCAGCACATTTATGGAGCGTAATTCAGAATACTCCCGGAATGGCAAATGATACTGTAATGATAATTGCTCCTGAACACGGAAGAAATTTGAATACCAATAATACAGTGGACGCTTATGGAAGAAAGGCACTCGATCATACGGCTCCTGTTGACTTGGTTTCTGGGGATCAGATGGCAAGGGAAATCTTTTGTTTGATTGTTGGTCCTCCTGCAGTAGTAAAGCAAGGACTCGTATTTAATTCTCAGGTAGGAGAAAGTACAGAAATTGCTCCAGTGATGGCGAATCTGCTAGGTTTTGATACTGCAATACCGGGATCGAATGGATTAACTTCCTTTAATAATTGTGGATTACAAGCAGCATTTTATTAAGACAATCACTATGCAGAAAATGATTCATGGCCTACAGAAATTGTTCAACAAAAATTTGTTGTATTTCGGTTTGTTCTTTTTCATGATGATCATGAATAGTTGTAAGAATGAAGTAGCCGACAATCCTTATGATGATGTAAATTATAATACAGGAAGTGATCAAGGTTTAGTGCCAGATTCAAATTCAATCACTGGATTACATAAAAATATTTTTTCAAAACGATGTGCTAATCCTGGTTGTCATGATGGAACTTTTGAGCCCGATTTCCGCACTGTCCAATCTACTTATTCGACTTTGGTATTTATGCCCGTCAATAAAACTACAGTCGACTCAGTTAGTTTTTTTACAACGAGAGTAATTCCGGGAGATGTCAATAAGTCCTTCCTGCATGAACGATTGGTAACTACTACTAGTGATTATATGCCTAGCAATGGAGTTCGATTAACAGATAATGAAATTGGACATATCAATACATGGATTGCTAATGGAGCAAAAGATGTGAATGGAAATCCTGCCGTCAAACCTAATATTCCACCAACGGTAGTCGGTTATATTGCAGTGGATTTGAATTATATGCGCTTGGATACAATTAGATATAATGGAATATCTACTAATCCATTTGTTGCACCTGCAAATTCAAACATGATTATGGCATTAGTTGCAACAGACACGGCGGATGGAACATCGGCTACGGATCCTTCGCAGTTCACAGTATTCAAATTAAAATTATCGACGTTAAAAGATGATTTCTCTGCGGCAACAACGATTAATTGTGCATGGATGTCGCCGATTCCTTTTGGTGCGTGGCAAGCACAAATTAATACTTCAGCATGGTCGTTTGGAACTACGGTGTATATGCGCGTTTATGTGAATGATGGCTTCCAACCTTTCGATGTAGAGTTTCCCAATACACTCACTTATGATTATTTCAAGACGTATTTTGCGTTCATCATTCAGTAATATCTTGCTGATCATATTTTGCACACTCTTTTTTGGAGCGTGTAAGAAAGATGCTACTGATCATAATCCGGTGCCTAAAATCACATTTGTAAGTGCTACTCCCAGTACTGTGCAGGAGTTTACGGATTCATTAGTATTGAAAATATATTATGTGGATGGAGATGGCGATTTAGGTGAAAATAATCCAGATGTGAAGAATATGTTCGTAACAGATAATCGAATTGGCATTACCTATCAATATCGCATTCAACAATTAGCACCTGATAATTCCTCAATACCCATTCAGGGAAATCTAAATACTGTTCTCAATAATGTTTCTATTACTGATGGCTCCTCCGCTCAAAATGCTACCTTTTCAATTTATGTGGTAGACCGTGCAGGAAATAAAAGTAATACGGTGACCTCGGGCAATGTTACGATTGTTAAATAATTCGCCAGCTTATTAATGTTCTATTTTCTAATTATTTAATTTGATCTCAATTAAATTTCAAGTCGAACATTTTTTGTGAATCAATTCGAGGTGTAAGACCTTATGTAGAAATCGTAAAATGTCTTCTATTGTTGAGGTCATCTAACGATCTGAGTTCCATTTCAAAAAAACATAAAGTTAAGGGGCATATTTAGCTAGATCTTTGATAAACAAATTATTACTGGTATTCTCGTAGAATTATTGTTTAATTTAAGTCGCTTAAAAACATGAATTTAGAGAGCTAAAAACTACTACAAACTAAGTATTGCCTACAGTTAAATTTATCATTTTTTTTGTGCAAACTAATAAATCCAATCTATGATGAAAATTTACCTAACATTATTTTGCGCAATTCTATTTAATGTTGCTTTAGCAGATACTGAGCCCGATAATGATAATCACCTTACTGCCGACATCATTGCTCAAAACGGGACCGAGTCAGGAAACATAACTGCTGGTAATTATGATTTTTTCCGCCTAATTACAACTGGAGATGGAGATGTAACGGTTACTTGTACTACAAATGCAAGTTCTTATTTATATGCCACATTGTACGACAGTAACGGAACTTCTATTTTAGGATCAGTAACGGTAAGTATGGCAAGTGGTGCATTAAGTTTTAGCGTTTATCAACTTGCACAGGGTACTTATTATATCACCATTCAAGGAAACGGCTCAGATACTTACACCATTTCTAATAGTGTTAATTTAAATACTTCTCCCAACGATGCGGAACCTAATAATAGTTACCTCACAGCTTTACCAATACTTGTTGACGATACTTTAAATGGACATATTTCCTATCGGTATAACGGCGGAACCTATGATATTAAAGATTATTATAAATTTACAACTGTTGAAGATGGCGATATTTCTGTAAGCATGGCACTTAATAACGGAAGTGGTATCAACCTCTCGCTGTTAGATAGTGATGGTGTAACTTATGTGAGTTCTACTAGTGGAGTAGGTGGTGCAAGTTTAACGAGTACTGCTTTGACAGCAGGTACGTATTATCTACTTCTCTCAAATAACTTTTCCTATGATTATAGTGGGTATTCTATCAGTTTTCATCTAACTCCTACTCCATATTTAGGAGATGTTGAGCCCAATAATTCGATGGCAACTGCGATACCGTTTTTAATTAATAGCAGTACCACTGGACATCTTATGCATAGGAATAATGGGGGATCATACGATCTAATTGATTATTATGAGATTATTACTCCTACTTCTGGTAACATCAATGTTGCAATTAGTAATAGCAACAATAATTATATCAGTATACAATTGACAGACAATGTAGGTACAAATATTATTTATCAAGGTGGAAATGGTCAAAGTGGAGTTAATCTTAATGCTACTAATTTAATTGCT
Source organism: Bacteroidia bacterium (assembly GCA_038320345.1). GTDB lineage: Bacteria > Bacteroidota > Bacteroidia > AKYH767-A > OLB10 > JBBQED01. The sequence continues at coordinate 45,950 of JBBQED010000006.1, read as the reverse complement.
AGCACTTATTATTTAAAAGTTACAGCAAATCTCACCACGGAATATAGTGGTTATATTCTCAATAATACTTTTGTTTCTACTGTTGGAATTGATAATCTTGAAAGCAATAGGAATTTAAGCCTTTATCCTAATCCCGTTTCTGAAAGATTAGTTGTAAATTTTAATAATGGTTCTAATGGGGAAGTTCAAATGAGAATTACTGATCAAACCGGTAGAATTTGCGAGGAAAGCAAATTAAATGCAGCTTTTGGTGAGAATACATTCACATTAAATGTCAATAACCTTGCAAAGGGTTTTTACTTCTTAACTCTTGAAGATGCTGAGCAAGTAAGTAAATTGAGATTTGTAAAAATGTAAAAGCCAGAATCACGAGAATGCAATTAAAAAATTAAAAGATTCCGGAACAATTTCGAAACCATATACAGGAATCTAGAAGCAAGTTGTGAGCCAAGGGAGTACTTTTTCATCAATGATAAAGTACTCCCTTTGTCATAGATGTAATAAGCGAAAATAGGGATCTGGTGCTTTTCATTGATTCCCAAATAAATTCAGGGAATCTGGAAATGATTAAGTTTGCATCCTATGCAGCATGCTCCCGAAATTTTAGTGCTTTCCAATGGTTTAAGAGTCCTCTACCACTATCAGCCGGAAACAGCAGTTACTCACTGTGCGCTGATGATGAAAGCTGGCACTCGAGATGAAAGCAAGGGTCAGGAAGGAATGGCTCATTTTATAGAGCATTGTCTTTTTAAAGGAACGACTAAGCGAAAATCATTTCATATTCTTAACCGACTAGAAGTAGTGGGGGGTGAATTGAATGCATATACCACGAAAGAAGAAACTTGTATTCATGCTTCTGTGATGAATGCTTATCTGGAACGTTCAATGGAACTGATTGCTGATATAGTGTTTCATTCTATTTTTCCGGATAAAGAAATTGAAAAAGAAAAGGATGTGATTGTGGATGAAATTCGTTCTTATCAAGATACCCCTTACGAACAAATTTTTGATGATTTTGAAAGTATCATCTTTGGTAAACATGCTTTAGGTCATCCAATTTTAGGAACGGAAACCTCATTGCGTAAATTTAAACGAAAAGATCTTCTCACTTTTTTGCTGAAATATTATCATCCTTCACGAATGGTATTATCGATAAGTACTGCTCACACAAAAGATAAAGTAGTAAAGATTGCTCAGAAATATTTCAATGAAAAAACTGGGCAGAAAAAAAATCTTCCGCGGAAAATATTTTCTGAATATGCAGCTCAACATAGTGTTGATATTCGGTCTGTAAGTCAAGTACATCATATCACTGGTGTTCCAGGTTATTCTGTTTTTGATAAGGATCGCTATAGTTTGGTGTTGATGAATAATTTATTGGGTGGCCCTGGTATGAATTCCCGATTGAATCTGAATATCCGTGAAAAATATGGATTTACGTATACCATCGAATCTGGCTATCATGCGTATACCGATACAGGAATTTTTCATATTTATTTTGCAACGGATATCCGTCATTATGAAAAAACACTTCAATTGCTGGAACAAGAAATTGATAAGTTATGTACGCAACCTATCACGCCTACGATGTTTCGGCAATACCAAGAGCAACTTCTTGGTCAGATTACTATGGGGCAGGAGAACCGACTTAATGTATTGTTATCCATGAGCAAAGGGCTCCTCAATTTTGATCGGGTAAAGCCATTGTCTGAAATAATGGCAAAAATCAGGGCACTTACACCAGAGCAGATCCGGTTTACTGCCCGTAAATTGCTGGTGAAAAAGAACCGCTCTTCGCTTGTTTATCAGCCAAAATGACACTGATTTTACTTTCATCACAATCTCGTTTCCTATCTTTACGTTGTAATCGCTATTATGTATAAAGTTGCATTCCTATTGATTGGTGTTATTGCTATGTCTTCCTGCGGTAAGGATACTGGATTTAGTCCTATTCCTGAAGTGGATTTTAAATATTTTGTGAATTATAAAGATGCCGCAGGAAAAGATACGGCTATCGATTTTATTTTTGATTTTAAAGATGGTGATGGCGACATCGGTTATAAAGACAATGAGCTGGATACTAACTGTGGTGCTGATAATAATAATCTCTACATCGCTTACGAAGAACGACGAGGTGCTGATTTTTATCCCAAAAAATTATGGTTGGAAGTAACGGATATTGATGCAAACTGTGATACCAATGTTTACTTTGATAGTGTTCAAGTGCAGTTCAATCAGCGAATGAAATACTTGTCGCCTCCAGGAAATAATAAATCCATCAAAGGAACAGTTACTTATCATATGGATCAGTATTCTGCATTGATCGTTTTGAGTGCAAGTGGCAGATTTAAATTTTATATCCGTGATCGTGCTGGGAATCTTAGCAATGTATTAACTACTCCTGAAGTATATATCACCAAATAAATTTGAAGTATTGAAAAATGAAAAAGGAGCAAAGTCTTATCGATTTTGCTCCTTTTAGTTTTCTGCTATTTTTTAGTTGAATACAAAACCATTCGGACCAATTCCTACTCCTGAAGAATCCAGAACGGCTCCACTTTGGTTGTAATGTATCATCCAGCTGTTGGTGGAAAAGTTAAGCAGTCCAGTATAAATGTCCCCGCTCACAGGATGAATACCTAATCCATAAAAATTATCATCAACTATTGCTGCTAAAGGTAAGGTTGCATCCGTAATATTCATCGTATAAACACTTCCGCTAAAATTGCTGCTGCCATTCAGGAAATAAATTTTATCTTTTGCATTATTCATTTTTAGTTGAATGGGATGCCGATCATAATTCATGTTAAATGTTTTGAGGATGGCATAAGTGGAAGGATCGATCTGAAGGAGAGCTCCACCCGCATCATCCGGAGTAGGTGTATAATCAGGACCAATATCGCCTCGACATAAAACCCAGATTTTATTGTTTTTATCGACCCGAATAGAAGAAGGATTTACAGGACATGCAATTGTTGCAATTACATCGTTGTTACTTGCATTGATGACGGTGATTGTGCTATCATTTCCGTAACCTCCTCCATTGCATACAAATATTTTATTGTTCACCAACACCATTTCTTCGGGACCAGCACCACAAGGAATACTATCTATCAGAGTGAGACTCGTGAGTTCATATACTTTTAATTGATTGGATGCCCAATCGGAAATATAACCCGAGTTTCCTTTACCCAAGAAATATCGAGGTCCTCCGATATTAGTGATTGTTCCTGTTCTTTTAAAATCATTCATTGAAACCACTTCCACTTTTCCTGATCCATTCACCGCGATATATGCATGATTATCGTAGATCGTCATGGATTGTGCGACATCACCCAATGGAACACCGTTCACGGATTCGAATAGTTTGGTATTGCTATAAGCTGAATCTGAAGAGAAGAAACTAATATCTGCGTTCCCAGAAAGAAATGCTCCTTCGTTGATCACAAAAATCCCATTCAAATTGTCGGGTGCAGGAGTAGAATCATTTTTTTCTTTTTCACAAGAAATAAAGAGGGCAGCGACGCCGCAAAACAGCACTAAGATTTTTTTCATCAGATTATTTTTTTTGATTAATAGTTTCGCAAGGTGATGCAACGATCCGTTGAAAAATGCGAAGGAGTTCGGAATGAATGACAGTGTAAAATCCACTTCAGTTCCGATTCCATGCGCGCCATTTCCTCCGAAGGCTTCATCATGTTTAACTAAATGGCAGGTCTTCTGACTTACTGCATTCTCCGGCGCCTTCCCGCCTGTGACAGACAGTGACATTTACCAGAAAATTTCCTTGATCGATACATTGATCATGGGAGCAGCTTACAGCAGCGGGGACTGTCTCGGATTTACACCGGGTTCCCTTTTAACTCTGCATCAATATTGAAGGATCAATACTGAAACAGAGACCGTTTAGCGTTGACAAATATATAAAAAACAATTTCAGATGGAGAGTTTCTTTAAAAAAGAATCCAGGGTTAGGCTCAACAGCGATGGATCCGGTTGCGGTAATAGATCGCAGCTTTGCAGTTTATCAATTCCGTTGCGGATATTTAATGCATCCTGATTTTGGGCAACTAGATAATTTTTAGCACCTAAATACTTCGATAAATATTCCTGTTCAGTTTGTCCGGGAGTAGCAACACATAATGCATTACGTTTAAGATAGGCAAGATCCATCAATGAAGAATGTCCTGATCGACAAACAATATATTTAGCTTGTTCCAGATGCGCTTTTAACTCTGGAGTGGGCAAATGTTGCACAAAATGAATTCCATTTTGTTGCCAGCTTCCCTGCTCCGCAGGTTTTCCTCGGATGACTAATGTAGTTAGATTTAATTTTTCTGCTTGAGCAATGCAAAGATTTTCGAAAATGGTTCGTTGAGGTTCGAGTCCAGAAATTAAAATTAAAAGTTCATAACGGTTAGGGATATCCGCAGATTGAACATTCGCAAATCTTGACAACGGACCGATAAAATGTGGATGTAATTCACGCACTGCTTTGGGATGATGTGCAAGATCTCCTGCAATATTTTCATCACTGGGATGATCGGGTGTCCAGAGTGTTCCGAAATTCCGAATATGAAGTTTGTTGAGTTGATAGATCATAGGCTCGAGCCAGGAATATCCTGCAGGAGCTTTTATGCGTAGTTGATGTGAAATGAAAACGCAAGGCACCTTTGAGGACCATGCGCCAAAACGGTTATCGCTGATGACCGCATCCGGATGAATGGTATCTACCAACTTTTCTAACGAATGATGTTCATCACGTATATTCTTCAGATAGAGCGGAGCTTTTAAGGCCATCCATAATGCCATGGGACCTTTTTCAGGATAGGACACCTGAATTCCTTTTAGCGCATAAAAATCTGCCTGAGGAAAAGCTTCTTTGAGCAAAAGGAGTGAATCACCATCGCCAGCAATACTGATTTTAACATCTAGCGCAAGTAATTGACGGATGATCAGCATACTTCGGGTTGCATGACCAAGTCCCCAGTTGAGAACAGTATAAAGGATATGGATCTTTTTATGACTCACTCCTCAAAAATAGTGCTTTGCCCTTCGCCTCACCTGTTGTACTTTCGCCAAATTGGTAAATAAGTTAGAAAAAGCGGTTTTAGGGAAGATTATAATATGGCAAAGCGAAAATTGCAGAGGTTTCAGGAATTAGAAACCATGTCGAGGATTTTTCAATATCCCTTTCCTTTGCTTACCCCTGACCTCGATTTTAAGGGGAAGTGGAATAGCTCAGTTTTTGAGAAGATACAGCCAATTACGCTTGAGCTGGGATGTGGACGAGGAGAGTATACCGTGGAATTATCAAAAGCGTATCCAAAACGGAATTTTGTTGGAATCGACATAAAAGGAGCCCGGATCTGGAGAGGAGTGAAAACGATTAATGAAGAAAACATTCTGAATGCTGCCTTTTTAAGAACTCATATTGATTGGCTTTCTACTTTTTTTGATCCCGGTGAAATAGATGAGATCTGGATTACATTTCCAGATCCACAGCCTCAGTTATCAAGAGAAAACCGTCGAATTTCTAATCCTAAATTCCTGCAATTATACCGCAATGTTTTAAAGAAAGACGGACTCCTGCATTTGAAAACTGATAATCTTGGATTTTTTGATTACACCGTGGAAATGTTGGAAAATGAATCAGGAACGATGGAGGTCTGCACTCGGAATTTATATGGAGATCGTCCTGCTGGCTTCGATCTTTCGATTCAAACCACCTACGAGAAGATCTTTTTAAAAGAGGGAAAAAATATTAACTACCTCCGGTTCAGGTTTTCTTAAAATTAGTAGGTACAAGGTAGATTTTAAGTCGGTTTAGCCATTCTTAAACTTTCTGGAGGGCTTTTTCACTGCTTCAGTTAAAAATTATTCTGCCAGATAACCGTTAGCATGCTAAAATCGGGTAGTTGCTATTACCTTTGTCGAAATTTCAACCTTAAAAACTATGAGGAAGCCTTTAATTATTGTCGCTGTTATTGTCGTTGTTCTGTTTGTCGTTTACAGATTATTCGCAGGATCCTATAACAATATGGTGCAACGCGAAGAGCAGGTGACATCACAATGGTCGCAGGTAGAAAACGTTTATCAGCGTCGTTTAGATCTGATTCCAAATTTAGTGGCTACCGTAAAGGGCGCAGCTGATTTTGAGAAGTCTACTTTAACGGCTGTTATCGAAGCTCGTGCTAATGCAACACAAGTAAAAGTAGATCCCAAAAACCTCACACCTGAAGCGTTGGCGAAATTCCAATCGGCACAGGGCGAATTAGGTTCTGCCTTGGGAAGATTAATGGTGGTGGTAGAAAAATATCCTGACCTTAAAGCGAACCAGAATTTCCTCGAGTTACAATCTCAATTGGAAGGAACAGAAAATAGAATTACTGTTGAACGCCAGAAGTTTAATGACGTGGTGATGGATTACAATAAATACGTCCGCAGTTTTCCTCAGACCCTCCTCGCAGGAATGTACGGCTTCAGTCAGAAAGCTTATTTCACCGCAGATAAAGGTGCTGATAAAGCCCCTAAAGTACAATTCTAAACATGAAAGCTCCGGATCTTTTCAGCGATGCTGATCGTGAGCGGGTACGCGTAGCCGTTAGTGAGGCTGAGTTACTCAGCTCCGGCGAAATCCGTGTATATATCGAAGACGAATGCAAAGGAAATGTCCTCGACAGAGCCGCATTCGTTTTCGAAGAGCTGGAAATGCATCTCACAGAACTGAGAAACGGAGTGCTGATTTATCTTGCAGTAGAAAGTAAGAAGTTCGCTATCATTGGTGATGCAGGCATTAACGCTCATGCTGTTAACAACTTCTGGGATGAAGTGAAATCAGGAATGGCGGGAATCTTTAGTGAAGGAAGAATCGTAGATGCCATCGTTCATGGCGTAAGTGAGTCCGGAAAATTGTTGGTGGAAAAATTTCCTAGAAGTGAAACAGATAAAAATGAATTGTCGGATGATATCGTTTTTGGAGGAGAATAACCATGCGTAAATTACTCTTGTTTCTTTTAGTTCTCGTGCAAACAGTTGCATTTGCTGCAGTTGGTGAAAGTGATTTTCCTCCTTTGCCGAATCCTCCGAAATTAGTTACTGATTATACCAATACTTTATCGGAAGAAGAAAAAGGGTTGCTCGAGCAAAAACTAGTAGCCTATGATGATTCTACTTCTGTTCAATTAGCTGTGGTGATCATGGCATCTGTTGGGGCTTATGAGATTAGCGATTATGCTTTTAAACTTGCACAACAATGGGGAATAGGAAATAAAAAGACGAATAACGGAGCCTTATTACTTGTGGCATTGACCGATCGTAAAATGTTTATTGCTACCGGCTATGGAATGGAAGGCGTTATGCCGGATGCATTATGTAAACGAATAGTAGAAGAAGATATCAAACCATTTTTTAAGAACGCGCAATACTACGAGGGAATTGATAAAGGCACTGATCAAATGATGGCGCTTGCCAAAGGAGATTATAAAGCATCAGCTCCTAGTCGTACGCGCGGACGTGTTCAAGGTGTTCCTTGGTTTGCAATATTAATTTTCATATTTGTATTTATCATGGTGTTTCTCGTAAAGATACGTTCCGTGAAAAAATATGCACTATTAAATAATATTCCTTTTTTGGTGGCTTGGCAGTTACTCAATGCTGCGGCAAACCGTAACTCCGGTAAATGGGGAAATTTCAACAGCGGAAGTGGTGGCTTCGGTGGTTGGTCGGGAGGAGGAGGAAGTAGTAGCTCCGGTGGAGGCTTCGGTGGATTTGGCGGTGGTTCTTTCGGTGGAGGTGGTGCAGGAGGAAGTTGGTAAGGAAAGAATGTGAGGTGTTATTTTGCTATCGTTACTTCTAACCCTTTAGCATCAAAACGAACTTCAGCTTGCTGTGCTAACCGTAGAATCTTAAACAGAATCTCTTCACGGATTTTTACAAAAACATCCGCATCAGTAGTCATTACGAAAAAGAAAACATTTAACTCAATTCCTGTCTCAGTAATTTTTTCGAATCGTACGAAAGGTGAAGGAAGTTCTGCTACGGTTTCATGTTGATTCAGTAATTCCGTAATTGCTGCAATGAGACTTTCAATTTTATCAGGTGGTGTATCGAAACGCAACGACAATGGAAATAATGCACGGATCATATTTCGCATACTCAGGTTTTCTAATTCCGCATCAATCATTTTTTTGTTCGGCATGCTGATGAGTGAACGTTCCAATGTCCTGATTTGTGTACTACGAAATCCAATTCGTTCCACTCGTCCTTGAACTGTTCCTACTTTAACAAGATCGCCAATGGCAAATGGTTTGTCGAGGAAGATCGTAAACGAACCTAACAAATTTTCCAACGTATCTTTTGCGGCTAATGCGAATGCAAGTCCTCCAATTCCTAATCCTGCAATCAGAGAAGCTACATTTACACTGAATACTGATCCCAGTATAAAAAAGAAACTGAAGAGGACAATGATAAACTTAATCGACTCTTTCACGAACGGAACAAGCTGATCATCAGTTTTAGTTGAAGTAAGTCGCGAACGATGTAAAAGAACTAAGCCGAAGAAATCAGCGAGACGCAAAAAAGTCCAAGTGAAGGATACTGCAATGGAAAGCTGGAACATTTTCCAGATGATGTACCTTAATCCAAATTTTTCTTCGGTATCTAGTTGCCAGCTGATGGGATAATGCAACTGATTACAGGCGATATAAACACTCATCAGAATAATAAAGAGCCCTACTGGCTTGTGCAATAAATCGCGGAATTGTTTTACATCAACTCCTGCAGTATGCTTCTTGATAAAACGGAAGAAAAAAGTGGAAACTTGCGCCGCAACAAATCGCTTCAAGGTAATACCTGCTAGAATAATCGTGAAAAACAGCAAAATATTTTGCACTGAATTTTCGAAAATCGTTTGCTGCAGAAATTTAGGATCCATCGTTACTTAGAGTGATTACCGAAGATTAGTGTTGATTACATCAGTTGTTTTAATGCAATCTCAAATGACGTAGCGGTGATATTAGTTTTCGTTTGATTTTTTACATGAACTTCATCCAATGCTGCATGAATAGTACTCGCAACATCTGCAAAAATTCCTTTAGCCGTTAGTGAAGAAGGATTACTCATCAGATAAGCAAAAACTCTTGCCATTCCGCAGTTGGAAATAAAGTCGGGGATCAGACTCATATTTTCATCAGCATATCGTCCAATTGATCCGAAGAAAATTTCTGGATCTGCGAAGGGAACATTAGCGCCGCAAGCTACTACCTGAATGCCGTTGTTTTTCAAATTAATCAGTTGCTCTTGCGTAACTAATCGTGAAGCAGCAGCAGGAATAAAAACATCCGCCTTCTGTTTCCAGAAATCTTCATTAATAGTTTCTACTTGTTGAAAATCATCGAACATATTACTTACTCGTGAATGAAATAAACTGATTACTTCATCGTGAGTAAATCCATTTTCATTTAATACACCACCACTGCGATCTAAAATACCAGTAAGCAAAGCACCTGCTTGACTCAAATAATATCCGGCCGCTGCTCCTACATTTCCCCATCCTTGTACTAAAACTTTTTTTCCTTTCACGGATTCACCTTGTAATCGATAAAAATGAATTACTGATTCAGCAACACCATATCCAGTAATCATATCTGCAACACGATAAGGTTGCCCGGAAGGAACAAGTTCAGAATCGGTAACGAGCATACTTACTCCTTCCTGTAATTTCTGAATGCGCTCTTCACGATCAACTCCTACACTTTTAAAATGTCCGTTTACCACTCCTTCTTGAGGATGAAGTAATCCAAGTTCTCTGGTGATCGGAATTACTTCGTGAATTTCATCTACAAATAAATCACCGCCCGTTCCATAATACGCTTTTAATACAGGAAGTACTGCTTTATACCAACGTTTCAATACTCCTTCTTTTCTAGGATCAGTGGGATCGAAATTGATTCCGGATTTCGCACCACCAATAGGAGGACCGGCAACTGTGAATTTCACTTCCATGGTTTTTGCCAGCGATTCTACTTCACGGCGATCTAAACCTTTGCGCATTCTGGTTCCACCACCGGCGGCTCCACCTCTTAAAGAATTGATCACAATCCAACCCGTAGCTTCCGTTTGAGGGTCATTCCACTCAAAAATAATCTCCGGTTTACGGTCTTCAAAACGCTTTAGTAAATCTAACATATTAAGGATCAATATTTAAATGGTGATTTAGTCCTTCCCAGCAGGACCATTTTAGCTGCTGCAAATTTGCTCAATTAATCTGTACTCTTGATCGTTAATTTTCGGAAAACGGCAGTTTATACAGCGCCATCTTCAATACGCCCATATTCCGGATCAGAGTCTTGCTCAGCAATTCGGGGTTATTCAGCTGATCCTGAAAAAGTAATGGTTCGTATTGCTTCATGCCCAAAAGATAAAGACCACCATTTTTCCGGGGTCCTAAAGAAAATTCGAGAATCTTCAGACTAAAAAATGCTTCTTCGAGATGTTTGGGTAATAATCCTGCTACCTCACTTTCTAGCATCACTACTTTTCGAAATCCCTTTTCAAAAGCCTGGTGAAATGCGTCCGTCAATTGCTGATATGGTGATGCTGATTTTAATAAAATCCTTTCTTCACTCAATGAAGTGATTGCATCTGCTTTCGCATTTAGATCTTCATAAAACAGTTGTACATGAATTGGAAAACCAGCAATAATTTTTGCTAATTCCTGATGTTGAATTGTGAGATCGTTCGGTGTCTTTCTCACAAAAATCATCAAACAACATTGTTGAAAATAGGGATTCATAATTGTTGGATAAATGCAGCAATTAAACGAGTGAGATGGTAGTCGGCAGAGTTTGCAATTTCAATGATTTCTGCAAGCGTAACTGATTTTAAATTATCTGGATCGCATTCATCAGTAAGTACCGACACTGCAACAGTTTTCATACCGAGTTCATTGGCAGCAATTACTTCCGGTACAGTACTCATGCCCACTGCATCAGCACCAATCGTTCTCAAATAACGATACTCTGCACGTGTTTCTAAGAGAGGACCAGGCACTGAAGCATAAGTACCTTCTCGCAAAATTAATTGTTGTGATTGCGCAATTTCTAATAGCAGAGTCTGGTAATTCACATCATAATGTTTAATATTTTTTCTGTTGACGAAAGTTACATCGGAGATCGCATCGGCTTGTTGAGGTTGTAAATTAATATGATCCTTAATCAACATAATTTCACCTTTTTTCCACATGGGATGAATACATCCGGAAGCATTAGAAAGTATTAATGTTTGAATTCCTAAAGCATACATTGTTCTTACTGGAAATACCACTTCATTCATCGAATATCCTTCATAGAAATGTACACGACCTGCCATCGCCAGAACAGATTTTCCATGCAATTTTCCGTAAAGTAATTTACCACGATGTGATTCAATAGTGCTGAAAGGAAAGCCGGGGATTTCAGTGTAAGAAATTTCAATTTCGACATCTATTTTTTCCGTAAGCTGATGTAATCCGGTTCCTAATACAATACCGATCTGCGGATTCACTATTCCTCTTTCCCTGAGCCATTCCGCGGTTGCCAGCCATGTATTCGTCATCCTACAAAAATAGGGGTAAAGGGACCATAATTCCAGCGGGGTTTCTCACATCAAATCCTTTACCTTTGCTTTTCTAATTATTTCATTGAAATTATGTTGCAACTTCCCATATTAAGAGAGCAAAAAGAAGAAGTAATTGCCCGATTAGCAGTAAAAAACGTAGATGCACGTGAAACTGTAGAACAGATTTTGGCACTCGATGCCGATAAACGTAAAACTCAGCAAGAAGCCGAAAGTTTGCTCGCTGAACAAAATATTTTGGCCAAGCAGATTGGCGAATTATTTAAATCAGGCAAAAAAGCTGAAGCTGATGATCTGAAAAACAAAAGTTCAGCATTGAAAGAATCTTCCAAAAAGCTCGAGGAGTTGCAGGAAAAGTTAGAGGCCGATATTTATGAGAAACTCGTTCGCCTACCTAATCTCCCATCACCAATGGTGCCCAAGGGTAAAACACCAGAAGATAATGAAGTAGTATTTCTTTCCACCCCTGATCTGCCTCAATTATTCGAAGGTGCACTACCGCATTGGGAGCTCACATCAAAGTACGATATCATTGATTTTGAACTTGGTAATAAAATTACAGGTGCAGGATTCCCCGTTTACAAGGGAAAAGGTGCCCGTTTACAAAGAGCCCTCATCAATTTTTTTCTAGATCATGCGGGAAAAGCTGGTTATCATGAAGTGCAGCCTCCGATTTTGATTAACGAAGATTCTGGTTTTGGTACCGGACAGTTGCCGGATAAAGAAGGGCAGATGTATCATGTGGGTATTGATAATCTTTATCTGATACCAACGGCTGAAGTACCGATTACGAATTTATTTCGTGATGAAATCCTGAAACAAGAATTATTGCCTGTAAAAACTACTGCGTATACTCCATGTTTTCGTCGCGAGGCGGGTTCATACGGTGCGCATGTACGAGGCTTGAACCGGTTACATCAGTTTGATAAAGTTGAGATTGTGCAAATCGCACATCCAGATACCAGCTATGCAATTCTGGAAGAAATGAAAGAGTATGTAGCGAAATTATTAGACTTATTAGAATTGCCTTATCGCATTCTGAGATTATGTGGTGGCGATATGAGTTTTGGTTCAGCACTTACTTACGACTTGGAAGTATGGTCAGGGGCACAGCAACGATGGTTGGAGGTAAGTTCAGTTTCTAATTTCGAGACATTCCAGTCGAATCGCTTGAAATTGCGCTTTCGTGAAGGCAAAGAAAAGCCACAATTAGCGCATACACTAAACGGTAGTGCACTAGCGTTACCTCGTATAGTGGCGGCATTGCTGGAAAATAACCAAACAACAGAAGGAATTCGTATCCCTGACGCCCTTATTCCGTATACAGGATTTGACTTTATCAATTGATGCAAAACAAGCTTCGTTATATCTTCTTTTTATTTTTCTTCGTTCTTGCGATTCATCAACAAGGATCGGCGCAGATAAATGGTGCTTCTCAAACTAATGGAGAACTGGCCAACCAATTTTTTTCGACAGGTGACTATGAAAAAGCAGTAGTGTATTTTGAGAAGTTTTATGATCAGGATCCGTTTAGTGCTTACACCGGTTATCTGAAATGTTTGAATGCTTTAAAGCAATTTGATAAATCAGAAAAACTGATTAAAAAACAACAGAAGAAATTTCCGGCTGATCCTTCGCTGAAAATTGATCTTGGAATGTTGTACGATCAACAAGGAGAGGCAGACAAAGCCAAGAAAGTTTATCAGGATGCAATAAAAAATTTACCACCTGATATCAATCAAATTAATTTACTCGGAAATGCATTTACACAGCGTCAATTTTTTAATTACGCTGGCGATACTTACTTGCAAGGAAGAAAATTACTGAAAGGTGCTTATCCATTTTCATTCGAACTTGCTGAAGTATATTCCCAGGAAGGAAAATTTCCAGAAATGGTGAGTGAGTATCTCGATGTATTGGAATTTAATCCTTCTTATCTACCAAATATTCAAACAATCCTTCAAAATAAAATTGGGAATGATCTGAGTGGAAATATTTCAGAACTAGTGCGCCAGTCGCTGTTAAGAAAAATTCAAAAGAATCCTCAGGAAACCAATTACGGAGAATTGTTGTACTGGTTATTTGTGCAAGATAAAGATTATGAATCAGCATTGATTCAGGCAAAATCACTTGATAAGCGACTTGGAGAAAATGGTGAACGTGCAATTATACTAGGTCGATTGTGCATCAATAATCAAGAATATATGACTGCTGAAAAATGTTTTCAGTATGTCGTTGATAAAGGAACAGAGAACTCGAATTATATCACTGCAAAAATGGAGTTGATTAATTCCGTGAATCAACGTGTGACAACTTCTGGATCGTATACCCAATCGGATTTGCTGAAGTTAGAGAAGGATTATGAAACAGCATTGAATGAACTGGGTAAAAGCACAGCTACGGCACCGTTAGTAAGAGGTTACGCACACTTGGAAGCATTTTATCTACACAATGTAGAAAAGGCAACTAATCTGTTACAAGAAACCATCGATCTTCCCAACCTGCGAGCGCAATTTGCTGCTGAATGTAAATTAGAATTAGCGGATATCAATGTTTTTAATGGAGATGTTTGGGACGCTGCTTTGCTATATGGTCAGGTGGATAAGGATTTCAAAAATGATGCTCTCGGACGTGAAGCGAAATTCAGAAATGCACGTCTATCCTATTATGTCGGTGAATTTGATTGGGCAAAAGGACAACTGAATGTTCTGAAATCTGCTACCTCTCAACTGATTTCCAATGATGCGATTTCGCTAGCACTGTTGATTACGGATAATACTAATATGGATACTATTACAACTGCATTGTTGATGTATGCACGTGCAGACTTATACGATTTTCAAAATAGAGATAGTTTATCAATGATCACGCTCGATAGTATTCTCAGCGATTTTCCGAACCATTCATTAACCGATGAAGTTTGGTTCAAAAAAGCACAGATCATGAAAAAGGAAGGAAAGTTTCAATTAGCTGCCAATTTCCTTCAAGATGTAGTGGATAAATTTCCAGAGGATATCCTTGGGGATGATGCATTGTTTCAGCTTGCCGATATGTATGAGAATAAGCTCAACGATAAAGAGAAAGCTAAATCACTGTATGAAAGTTTACTTACTAAATATCCAGGGAGTCTTTTTGTAGTGGATGCACGAAAGCGATTCAGAGCCTTGAGAGGTGATAAATTGAATTAGGAAGCTTTTGTATTTTTATCTTAGCTGCCGCTAATGAAAGCGCTACAATAATTACCTTTACACTTCAAAATTAAGCGGATGATTATTTACAATGTGACAGTTAATATTGATCATATCGTTGCTGCCGATTGGCTTCAATGGATGAAAGAAGTTCATATTCCTAAAGTATTGGCAACTGGGATGTTTCTTGAAAATAAAATTTTTCGCTTAGTAGGCGATGAAGATTCGGGAGGTGTAACCTATGCAGTGCAATATTACTGTGAGAGTATGGATCTATATGAGGAATACAAAGATAAATACGCTGCTGCATTGCAGGCCGATCATAAAGACCGTTACAAAGATCAATTTGTAGCTTTTAGAACATTGCTGGAAGATGTTTCATGAGTAATTATTCAGAGGTTAGAGCAAAAAAATTCCTCGGTCAACATTTTCTGATCGATGAGAAAATTGCGGAACAAATAGTTGCTTCCCTTACTCCACCAGTTAGCTGTAAGAAAGTCTTGGAGATTGGTCCTGGTATGGGAGTGCTTAGTAAATATCTTTTGTACAGAGAAGAATTTGAAACTAGTTTTGTGGAGCTCGATCGTGATTCTGTAGCTTATCTAAAGGAACATTATCCAGCTATCAAAGAACGAATCATTGAAGGTGATTTTTTAGTATTGGATCTTAAAGAATATTTCAAAGAGCCGTATTGTATTATCGGAAACTTCCCTTACAATATTTCTACTCAAATTCTTTTCAGAATGCTTGATGAAAAGAATGAAATAATTCAGATGGTCGGTATGTTTCAGAAGGAAGTAGCGGAACGTATTGTTTCACCACCGGGCAATCGTGATTATGGAATTCTTAGTGTACTTCTGCAACCTTGGTATGATATGGAATATCTGTTCACCGTAGGTCCTGAAAATTTCAATCCACCGCCTAAAGTAAAATCTGCGGTCATTAAATTAACGCGTAATAGCCGAACTGAATTAGGCATGAGTGAAGCCGGATTCAAAACCCTCGTCAAGCTTGCTTTTAATCAGCGAAGGAAAACACTTCGCAATGCTTTAAGGTCCGTTTTGCCAATCGACTATAGCGCAGTGCCCTTCTTAGATTTGAGAGCAGAAGCCTTAAGTTGGGAGATGTTTTTAGAGTTGGGGTTAAAACTAGGGATGAAGTAATTCCGCCGCCGTTTTAAAGTAAGATTTCCAGCTATAATTTATTTTTTCGAAAGTATACTTCCAGAATCACTTTTTTCGTTGTAACTTTGAAATACAAAGTACTTTGAAAAACAACTAAAAACGAAAACTATGAAAACTTGGTTTAAACCTCTAGGTTGGTTTTACCTTCCGGTAAGTCTACCTGCTATGTTGATTACCTTAATATTGCTAGCGGCATTCATTCACGATTTTATTTTTATCGATCAACGTGCTCATTCTATTTCTGACCTCTACTATAATTTCGCTCCATATGGATTCATGTATTTTGCTATATGGATGTTTATTGGAGCTAAAGCGAGTAAATCATGAAAAAGAAATTAGTGATTTTGCTTGTTTTCAGTATTGCAATGGGATTTCTAGAAGGAGCGGTAGTTGTTTATTTAAGGGAGTTGCTCTATCCAAATGGATTCAGCTTTCCATTAGCTCCTGTCCCAGATAAAATTGCATTCACTGAATTAATTCGTGAAGCTGCAACAATCATCATGCTTGCATCAATAGCATTTTTATGTGGAACTACCCGCAATAGTCGTTGGGCATTTTTTCTGATTGCATTTGCAATCTGGGATCTTACCTATTATTTCGCATTAAAACTGATCCTCGATTGGCCTGATTCCATTTTCACCTGGGATATTTTGTTTTTAATTCCGGTACCCTGGATTGGTCCTGTGATTGCACCTTGTTTGATTGCTGTATTGATGATCATTTTGGCAATGGGGATGCTCCAAAATGAAAAGTATAAGAAGTCAGTGGTATTCTCACGTTCAACATTGGTTTCAATGGGATTAGGATGCTCCTTGATACTTATCTCATTTATGCAGGATTATATTACAATTCTGAATGAACGGGGTTTGGCCGCCGCAATATGGACGCCCGGCTCTGCAGTTAAACTGTTTGAGGTTGTAAATGTATTTGTTCCGCATGCGTTCAATTGGGAATTATTCTTCAGCGGAATATGCTTATTCGTACTAGGGATTATAAAACATTTGAGAAAACTTTTTACCGTAGATTAATTTTTTGATAAAATAAATTTCGAGGGAAGTATGAAAACTACCATTGATGCATCTGTTTCATTAGTGATGCTCAAGATTGATAATTTTTAAGGAAAAGAATTTTTGAGGATTTAGATGTTTTAGTGACTTTTTTACGGGATCCTTTGGCACGTTTGTTTATGCTAAAATGATATCCTGATTGATTGTACCACAATCCGTGATTTAAGAATAGAGATTTGATGCCCAAATACTTCAGTTTTTACCTTCTTCTACAAATCTTTTTCTAGTTTACTTTGTTCTAATGGCAATGATTGAGGTTACTCCAAAAGGATTGTATTGTCCGGTGGCAGATGTGTACATTGATCCATGGAAAGGTGTGCCTAAAGCGCTAATTACGCATGCACATTCTGATCATGCTCGCTCAGGAAATGGATTGTACATTGCCCAGGAGCATTGTGTCCCACTTTTGAAAGCTCGAATCAGTCAGAACATTGTAACGCAATCGTTGCAATATGGTGAATCGATTTCTATGAATGGGGTAAATATTTCCTTTCATCCCGCAGGTCATATTCCCGGTTCTGCACAAATCCGTTTGGAGTATCGCGGAGAAGTATGGGTGGTCTCAGGAGATTATAAAGTGGAACACGACGGAATCAGTATTCCTTTTGAACCTATAAAGTGCCATGCATTTATCTCTGAATCCACCTTTGGTTTACCAGTATTTCGGTGGAGACCACAAGTAGAAATTTTTGAAGAGATCAATGATTGGTGGAGGAAGAATGCAGAACAAAATATTTGTTCAGTAGTACTAGCCTATAGTTTAGGCAAGGCCCAAAGAATCTTACAAAACGTAGATCATCATATTGGTCCTGTTTATTCTCATTCAGCAGTAGCGGAAATGAATGATATAGTGAGAAGTTTTTCACCTCAACTTCCCCAAAGTGAAAAATGGTCGGCATCTATTCTTGCTTCAAAATTTAGGAATGCTTTGATCATTGCCCCACCGGCTGTAAATAATACTCCCTGGATAAATCGTTTCAAACCCTATTCACTTGCCGTAGCTTCAGGATGGATGAATCTGCGCGGCAGCAAGCGATGGAGTGCTGCGGATCGGGGATTTGTTTTGAGTGATCATGCCGATTGGAACGGATTGAACGAAGGTGTGAAAGCAACAGGTGCTGAAAAAGTTTATATCACGCATGGTTACACTGCGGTTTATTCCAGATGGTTGAATAGTATCGGTATTGAATCGCATGAACTTCAAACTTTATTTGGAGGAGATAATGCTGAAGAAATGAAGGAGGTTGTATGAAGGCTTTTACAGAATTATACCAGCACCTCGATCAAACCAATAAGACCAATGAAAAGATCGAAGTATTACAGGAATATTTTTCACGCGCATCAGATGAAGATAAACTTTGGCTGCTCGCTTTATTTAGTGGAAGAAAAATTAAACGCACCGTTAAAGTAGCGCAATTGAAAGAGTGGGCTTGTGAACTTGCGGGTTTTGATCAATGGCTCTTTGATGAATCTTACTTAATTGTTGGAGATTTAGCGGAAACAATTGCGCTGATTCTCCCAGATGGAAGTGGAATTAATAGACTTACGCTTTCCGATTGTATCAATATCATTCGTTCTATGGATAAGAAAACGGATGATGAAAAAAAAGTAATTCTGTTTCAAGTGTGGAGTAAATTAACAGGCTTCCAGCGCTTCGCTTTTAATAAATTAATTACAGGAGGATTCCGAATTGGAGTAAGTCAAAAACTAATGTGTAGAGCATTATCAAAATCAACTGGTATTGATGAAAATATATTAGCACATCGCTTGATGGGTAATTGGAATGCGGATAATACAACTTTTCAGCAACTCGTTATTGATGCGAAAGATGACGATGATCATTCACGTCCGTATCCTTTTTTTCTAGCCTATGCATTAGAAACAGATCCCGATGAACTTGGAGATACTTCTGCTTGGCAGGCGGAATGGAAATGGGATGGTATACGAGGACAAATTATTGTCAGAAACAGACAGATCTTTGTTTGGAGTAGGGGAGAAGAACTAGTTACTGATCGCTTTCCTGAATTCCATGCATTGTTAGAATTTTTGCCCGATGGTACCGTGATTGATGGTGAAATACTTGCTTTTAAAGATGGATTACCACTTGCCTTCCAGCAATTGCAAACAAGAATCAATCGAAAAGTGGTAGGTAAAAAATTACTTGCTGACGTTCCAGTTGTATTTATGGCCTATGATATTCTGGAGTTCGATAAAATCGATTGCAGAAATAAATTGTTGAGTGAACGTCGAATTTTATTGCAGCAATTGATACAAGGCGACAATCGACCTACCTGTCTGTTGATTTCTGAAGAAGTAAAGTTTCATTCATGGTCCGATTTAAAATCTTTAAGGCTTCAATCTCGCTCGAATTTAAGTGAAGGTATTATGCTAAAATTTCGAGATTCCGTTTATGAACAAGGTAGAAAAAAAGGCAATTGGTGGAAATGGAAAGTGGATGCTTTAACAATTGATGCCGTCTTACTTTATGCGCAAACTGGTCATGGGAGAAGAGCTGGATTATATACTGATTTCACTTTTGCATTATGGGATAATGGTAATCTTGTTCCTTTTGCAAAGGCATATTCGGGTTTGACAGATGTAGAGATTAAGGAGGTAGATGCTTTCATCAAGAAAAATACGAAAGAAAAATTCGGACCGGTAAGAAGTGTAAAGGCAGAGCTAGTTTTTGAGCTAGCCTTTGAAGGGATCAATTTTTCCACTCGACATAAGAGTGGCGTAGCAGTTCGTTTTCCTCGTATTCACCGATGGAGAAAAGATAAAAAGGTGGAAGATGCAGATACGCTCGATAATCTGAAAGCATTAATTACTTGATTGAATTTAAATAGTGATGTCAGCACCTCCCATTATGCTCGATCGTTTTCATCTCTGGTTTAAGAATCGGAAATGGAAACCATTTGCTTTTCAAGAAGAATTGTTGCAACTATATTTTGAGGGATATTCCGGTTTGCTGAATGCACCTACCGGTAGTGGAAAGACCTATGCATTAGGACTACCACTTTTATTGGATGCACTTTTTAAATTCCAAAATGGAAAAGTTAAAAGAGGAATTAAAGCAATCTGGATCACACCAATCCGAGCATTAGCTCCTGAAATTGAAGTTTCATTGCGTAATGCGGCAAATGAATTGGGTCTCGATTGGCGCATTGAAAATCGTACCGGTGATACTTCGGCTAAAGATCGAGCTAAACAAAAAAAATCTCCACCAGAAGTATTGGTAACAACACCAGAAAGTATTCATGTGCTCATGGCACAGAAAGGATATGCTGATTTTTTTGCTGGGTTGGAATGTATTATTGTAGATGAGTGGCATGAATTGCTCTCTACAAAACGAGGCGTTCAAGTGGAGCTTGCTTTATCACGACTAAAATCTATAGCTCCCGGTTTAAGAGTCTGGGGCATCTCGGCAACAATTGGAAATCTCGACCAAGCAGCAGAAGTTTTGCTTGGTGAAGATCCTCCTCGATTTAAAATTGTAACGGCAGATATTCAGAAAAAACTCCAGATGGAAACAATTCTGCCGAATGAAATTGAACGTTATCCTTGGGCAGGGCATCTTGGATTAAAGTTGATTCAAAAAATTATTCCCATCATTGAAAATTCTCGTTCTACTTTAGTGTTTACCAATACGCGTGGTCAAGCTGAAATTTGGTATCAGCAGCTATTGGCGGCGCATCCTGACTGGGCCGGACAAATGGCTTTGCATCATGGATCATTGAGTGCGGAAACACGAGTATGGGTAGAATCAGCATTGCATGAAGGACGATTGAAATTAGTAGTGTGTACTTCGAGCCTCGACTTAGGAGTGGATTTTCGCCCTGTGGAAACGGTGATCCAAATCGGAAGTCCAAAAGGTGTTTCCCGTTTTGCACAGCGAGCTGGGCGTAGTGGACATCAACCCGGTGCGGTCAGTAAAATTTATTTATTGCCAACTAACGCACTCGAATTAATTGAAGCCGCAGCTTTGAAAGAAGCTTTGAAAGAAAAGTTGTATGAATCAAGGATTCCTGTAATTCGCGCTTTCGATGTTTTAATTCAGTATCTCGTCACACTTGCTGTTTCAGATGGCTTTTACCCAGCGCAGATTTTTAAAGAGGTAAAACAAACATTTTGCTATCAGAGTATCAATGAAAGTGAATGGAGTCAGTTGCTTGCATTTATCACAACTGGAGGCGAAACATTACGCGCCTACGAAGAATATGCTAAAGTGGAAATTGTTGATGGCTTGTATAAAGTAAACAACAAAAGAATAGCAATGCAACATCGCCTTTCTATCGGAACGATCAGTAGTGAGTCTAGTATGATGGTGAGTTATCGCAATGGAAGAAGGATCGGAAATATTGAAGAATATTTTATTTCACGTCTGAAGATTGGTGATGTATTTTCTTTTTCCGGCAAAAATCTGGAGCTACTAATGATTCGAGGGATGCAAGTGTTTGTACAAAACACTTCTAAAAAAAGTTCGATGATTCCTAGCTGGAATGGAGGACGAATGCCTTTGTCTTCACAGGTATCAGCACTTCTCAGGAAAAAATTAGATCTGTATGTTGATGGAGACATTACGGATATTGAAATGGAAACTCTTGTTCCCTTGCTCGAATTGCAAAGGGAAAGATCTGCTATCCCTCATGAGCATGAACTCCTCATCGAAAAATACCATTCGAAAGAAGGTTATCATTTACTTTTTTATCCTTTCGAAGGTCGCTTGGCACACGAGGGAATGGCTATGCTTTTCGCATATCGGATGACAAAATTGAAACCTGCCACTTTTAGTATTTCCATGAATGATTATGGTTTTGAATTGCTCACCGATCAGCCTCTTGATTTTGATGCACTCATCAATGATGATTTATTTGATACTAAAAATTTATCGGATGATATTTTCGGGAGTACTAATTATACTGAAATAGCAAAACGAAGATTCCGTGATATTGCGGCTATTGCAGGATTGATCTTTAAAGGATTTCCAGGGAAAATGCAGAAGACACGTCACCTTCAAGCTAACTCGGGATTGTTCTATGAAGTGTTTAATGATTACGATAAAAATAATCTCCTTTTAAAGCAAGCACTCGAAGAAGCATTGTATTTTCAACTCGAAGAAATGCGACTCAGAAAAGCGTTAAATAGAATGGCGGCTCAGGATAAATTGATGATGGAGATCGAACGACCTTCGCCATTTTCATTTCCTCTTCTTGTTGATCGGATGCGCGAAAAATTAAGTAATGAAAGCGTTGAAGAGCGCGTGAAAAAAATGATTCGGGAAATGGAAGCTTCCTGAAATAGATATGCTGAAAGAGTTTATACAACATACCTTAAAAAGCGAAGAGTTATACTTGGTGCCAGAACGCGCACTGTGGTGGGCCGCTTCTAAAACCTTAATACTCTCTGATCTCCATCTCGGAAAAGCTACGCATTTCAACAAGCACGGAATGGCTCTGCCAAATCTTCATAGCCATAAAGATCTTGAATTGATTTGCATATTAGCAGAAGGATTAGAAGCAGAACGATTACTGATTCTAGGCGATGTCTTCCATAGCTCGTATAATACCGAATTTCAATTGCTAAATAGTTTAGCAAAACGATTATGTACTCAGCAAATCGAAATTGTACAAGGTAATCATGATATTCTAGATCAAAAATATTATGCTGATGCAGGATTGATCCTACATACTACTCCTTTAATTGAAGGTCCTTTTATTTTCGTTCATGATGTCAAGGAATTGAAGAACGTAAATCATGATTTGTATCCTATATCAGGGCATATTCACCCTGGCATCAGGTTGTATGGTAAAGGCCGACAATCACTACGTCTTCCTTGTTTTTATTTCGGTGAAAGGTATGCCGTACTTCCGGCATATGGTTCACTTACTGGATTACATACAGTTCGGCATGAATCAGATCAGGATAAAATTTATGGTATTGCTGGTGAAAAGATTGCAATGATCCCCAATACTTTTAAAAGCCCAAAGTAATCTGTCCCATTATATTTAATCTCGCCTGAGGATAATATAAGTTTTCATGAATCGCATCTTCTCCGACTTGATAACCATAGGTATATCCATTGGAGGAATAGATCGTGTTAAAAATATTATTCAGGAGTAACTGAAAGCGGAGCTCTTTTGTTAATTTATTTGGAACGAAGTAACTGAGTCGAAAGTCGGTTACCGTATAGGAAGCAATCTTTCTGTTTTTACTGTGTGTATTATCAAGAAATTGATCTGAAATATGCTTCGTTATGATTTGTATATTAAGTTTTTTGGTAGCATTCCATGTTAAACTTCCTGCGGCAATAGTAGTAGGAGAAAAAGCAATATCCGTATTTCTAAAATCGGTTTTTGTTTGCCCGATAAAATTATAATCCGCATCGTAGGTATCTAGATAATCCGAATATTTTTTGATTTTATTTTGACTAAAAGTTGCATTCAGATCAATTCGTAAATTTTGAAGGAGGGTATATCCAATTTCAATTTCTGCGCCCGTGCGGTAGCTCTGATTTATATTACTCCGCGTATAATTCCCCACATCATTCACTTTTCCTGTGAGCACAAGTTGATCCTGATACCACATGAAATAATTATTCAAAGACGCATTCCATTTTCCATGCTGATAGCGATACCCGATTTCAAAGTCGATTAAGGATTCAGCTTTTGGGTATTTGTCTTTTGGGGAATCTACATAATCATCGCGGTTAGGTTCCTTATTCCCAACTCCAATGGATGCGTATACACTATTTCGCTTATTAATATTCCAATTCACGCCTGCTTTGGGATTAAAGAAATTATGGTTTACCGATTGTGGCGCGGGATCCCCATTTTCGTTTGCACCTTCAAAATTATACATCACCCCTCGATATTGTAAATCAACATAAGTGCTTACCTTTTCATTGAAAGAATGCGTCCATTTTCCATAGATGTTTACTTCGTCCTTCATAGCATTATCGAAATAGTAACGGTGACGGATAGCCGAATTTCCTGCGTTTTTCGCCCAGATTACATCTCCAAAATGATCACCATCATAACGGTTCACAGCTCCTCCTAAAATTACTTGATCAACATTATTATCTTCATAGCTCAAACTAAAAGTGCTTCCATAAAAATCATTAGTCAGCCATTTTCTTCGGATTAAATCAGAAATTGTTGACACATTAGAATCTACCTGGATACCATAATCATTCAGTTCCTGTGCTGCTTTATATTCTTCATAAAAACCATTACCTTTCGTTAGATGTACAGCTAGGTTTAAAAGCCATTTCGAATTTAATTGTTGAGAAAAAAGAAGCTGGTAATGATCTTGTTGATAATCGTCGACTTGATTATCATAAGTATTAAAGTTATAATTCCTACCGGAATTCAATAAGTTAGCCGCTTCTGATTCATTCAATCCATTTCGAATAATATAACCTTGCATTCCCTCTAGATCTCCTTCGATTCGTGATTCTGGTACTCCATTCCAGCTCTGATAAGTAATTTCATGTCCAGAAAAAATATTGAAACGGATTATACTTTTTTTAGTGTAGTAACCAGCTCCAACATAAAATGATTTTAAATTTGAAGCTCCTCGATCAATAAATCCATCCGAAGAAATTTTGGATAAGCGGCCCTCAAAAGCAAAGTGATCTTGTACAATACCGCTCCCAAACGAAATATTATTTTTAAGTGTACTAAAAGTTCCAACAGCAGTACTGCTACTAGCGTAGGGTTCTGTTGCAATTTTGTTACTTAATAAATTTACGCTTCCACCAAATGCTCCTGCGCCATTCGTACTTGTTCCAACACCTCGTTGCACCTGAATATTTTCTGTGGAACTAGCGAAATCAGGAAGATCTACCCAATACATCTGTTGTGATTCTGCATCGTTAATAGGAATGCCATTGATCGTTACGTTGATGCGTGAAGGATCACTACCTCTGATACGGATACCCGTATATCCAATGCCATTTCCTGCATCGGACGTGACTACTGTTGAAGGTAAGGATTGGAGTAAGTAAGGTACATCCTGAGCGGTATTTAGGTTTTTTATTTCTTCCTTATTTAAATTGGTAAAAGTAGAACCTTGCATTTTTGAAGTTCGTGTAGCATTCACTATAACCTCCTCGGTAAGTCGTGTTTGTTCTTTTAAAGTAATGGTAATGGGTGCGGACTGTTCAGCTTCAATTCGCTGACTAAAATCTGCATATCCAAGATAAAAACATTGTAAGGTGTAACTTCCATTCTTCACTTTTGTAAATGAAAAACCACCCTGAAAATCAGTTGAAGTGCTTAGACTTGTTCCTTGCAAAACCACTACTGCATAGGGTGCTGGTTTGCCATGCGGGAATACTACAGTTCCAATAATTGAATTTTGAGCAAGAGCTGCAATCGAAGTGATCAACAGAATACTGCACAGTAAAATGTATTTCATAGTAGATGAATTAAATAATTGACCGGGGAGGTCCTGCAGAAAAGCTTCATCTCACTTCCTTCGCCGGCATTATCCGGATCAGGTTCGATGGGTGTAATCTCAGCCTTGTTTATCAACAGGCACCCCAGTGTTAGATGCAAATATAATCAGTTAAATGATCAACAACGAATTTATAGGGAGCATGATAATTATTCTGAAAATTATTCTACCTTTAGAGTAAACCTCTACCAACCAAGTCTATTAAATGGACCTATTTAAATTTCCCATCAAAATATTAGCAATCAGAATGTTATCTGTTTTGTTGCTGATTACTTCTGGGCTTTTTGCACAAATCAATGTGCCCGGTGGAGGTGCTGGTCCTGCCCCTGGTGGTGGCTTTAATTATCGCCCACTAGGTTGTTTCTGGGGTTATGATCGTTCTGAAATGCAATACACTTCTACTGAACTTACTGCTGCAGGTGTTCCCAATGGAATCATTATTACCAGAGTTGCTTTTTTCTTGAATACGATGGTGAATCCTGCAAATACTCCTGTTCAGATTTATCTCAAAGAAGTTGGAGGACCTGCAGGGCTTTCTGTGAATACTTATGCTAATACCATTACTGCGGCTACACTTTGTTACAGTGGATTATTATCCTCAGCAAGTTTGATTTCTAATAACTGGATTGGATTTAATCTTACTAGTCCATTTTTATTTACAGGTGGAGGTACACATCTTGAAGTAATTGTTGAAACCAATTATGGAGGATCAGGAGGAGAGAATTTCAATGATAAAGTATTTGCGAGAAGTAATACGGGAACTAATAATTATCAATATTGGTTCAATGATAATACACCACCTTTAGGAAATGGATTTTTATCTACTACTCGTCCTGATTTACAAATCAATTATAATATTGCTACTCCTTGTTCAACAGTTCCAGGAGCACTGACTACTGCCGCAAATCCAGCAACAGTGTGTCCCTTGAAACCATTTATTCTGAACATCAACGGACTTTATCCTCCGTATAATTCCGGATATACTTTTCAATGGCAGTCAGGCCCATCAAATCTAGGTCCATGGACTTCAATTGCAGGAGCAACGGCAGCCATTTATGTTCATCCCGGACAGGCTGCGAGTACGTGGTATCGATGCGTAGTAAATTGTGGTGCGGCATCAAACCCTACTGCACCCCTTCAGGTAACAATGAATTCAGTGATTAGTTGTTATTGTAGTTCTACAGCCCAATTTACTTTTGATACGGATATCGGTAATGTTACTTTTAGCACTATCAATAATCCTGCTGTTGTGGGCCCAGTTACGAATAACCCTGCATCTTTTAATCTTTATACTAATTATACTTCTTCAGTCCCAGCTGCAAATATTACTCAAGGACTTACCTATCCAATTTCTTTATCGCAAATTACTAGCGGAAATTTTTTCTTCGCTGCTTACTTTAATGTTTTCATTGATTGGAATCAGGACGGAAATTTCGATCCGAATTCAGAACGTGCATTTAGTGGTGGACCAACAGGTCCTACTGGAACAGCACCAACTGTTACTACTGTAAACGGAAATATTACTGTACCTTTTTCTTCAGTATTGGGAAATACGAGAATGCGTGTGGTACTTAGAGAAGCGGGAAATAATACCAATTCACCATGCGGTACTTATACTTGGGGTGAGACAGAAGATTATCTCTTGAATATTGTTCCTGGTACTCCATGTAATTTAATTTCAGCAGGAGGCGCATCATCAACTTTATCGAATGTTTGTCCTACACAGGTTTTTAGTTTAAATACTCCAAATATCGTTTCTCAAGGTTCTGGTATGCAATGGCAATGGGAATCTTCAACAGTGAGTGCTGCTGGCCCATGGACAGCAATTCCCGGAGCTACCTATATTCCTTTTAGTACTTCTCAAGCTGCAACTACTTGGTACCGCTGCCGTATTCAATGTGGAGCAACTGTGCAGTGGACTACTGCAGTTCAGGTTACTTTGAACTCAGTTACGCAATGTTACTGTACACCTGTTCATATCGTAAATTGTAATAATATGTGGATTGCAAGTGTGAATTTTAACACACTGAATAATGTAACAGGTTGTTCAAGTTTAAACGGATTAGCGTATAATCAATATCCTGCTACCGGTGCTACAACCACATCCGTTACACAAAATCAAACTTATACTATTGGTGTCAACACTCAAGGACCAATTAGAGCAATTATATCTGTTTGGATTGATTATAATTATAACGGAGTTTACGAACCCAGTGAGTGGCAACAAATCACAGTAAATAATCCACCTGGCAATACAGCAACCATTCCCATTACTATTCCGGGTACATCTGGTACAGGACTAACGGGGATGCGTGTCCGTGCGCGATTTATTGGTAATCAAAATTTTGCTCCTGATGCTTGTACGATTTTTGGTTCGGGCGAAACAGAGGATTATTATATCACGATCATTCCATTTATACCTCCTCCATGTGCAGGAACTCCAGGTCCTTTTACTGCACTATCAAGTGCTACAAATATTTGTTCAGGAGCGAGTGTGATTTTCAATCTCGGACCCAATGCTTCTTCTGTATTTACGGGATTGACCTATCAATGGGAATCGGGGCCAACAGCAGCAGGTCCATGGACTCCTATCGCTGGAGCAACTACAAAAGCATTTACCACAACAGTAACTTCAACAGCATGGTACCATTGTATTTCACTTTGTGGTAATAGCGGATTGATTAGTACTTCAACTGCAATTCAGGAAAATGTTCAACCTACAACATGGTTAGGATTTACCAACGATTGGGCAGATCCAACGAACTGGTGTGGGAGAGTGCCTACGCTTATTGATGACGTCCAAATTTCTTTAGCCGCATCTGGTAGGCCATTAGCACAATATGTATTTCCTGTAGTAGCAACTGGAGATACGATGCTTGCTAAAAATATTACAATTGCTAGCACTGATTCCATAACAATTTTAAGTGATACATTGGTGAAAATGCAAATCGCACAAAATGTATTGAATAGCGGTAAAATGAATTTCTCAGCAATTGCTGCAGATACGGTTTCGTTTAGTTTCGGTACTACAACATCTGGTTTATTACAAATTTTTAAAGGAGCATCTGCAACGGATAATATTGTGCAAACTATTTATACTGCTTCGGAACTCACTGCTGCTGGATTATTACCAAACGATATTATTGATTCTTTACTCTTTCGAATTTATAGTGCATTAAGTACAGGTTTCTATCAAAATTTTACGATTTCCTATGCTTTGTTACCTTCTACTCAGGATCAGTTTCTGGTAATTGATCCGCTGCTGGGTTTAACTCCTGTTTATACCAATGCAAATCTCTTGGTTAAAACACCTTCGAATGCAGTTTGGACTCCAACTTCCGCTGTATCTCCATTCCCAGGATGGTTGCGTGTTCCGGTATCTGGAATGCGATGGGATGGAGTGAGTAATATTTTATTACAGATCTGTTATAACATGACTGCCGGTTCACCTGGTGGAAGTGATTTGATGTACCTTTCCAGTACTTCACCAAGAAAATCATGTTTGTGGTTAGGTTCAAATAGTATTGCAACTGATGGTTGTGCTTTAACTTCTTCTTCACCCGGTTTGCAAAATAGTTTTGGATTGGTTCCCTCTACCTTACGACCAAATATAACTTTCAGATTCCATCGTCCTCAGATAAAAATGACAGGAATAATTGGAGGCAATTTGAATAATACAATTAATGCGTCTATTTGGAAAAGTTTTGTGAATCTTACTGTAAATGGGGATTATCTAAATAATGGAAATATCAGAATCGATTCTTCGGAGGTTACTATTAATGGAAACTTTACCAATAATGTAAGTGTAGATCTTTCATGGTCTCCATTGGCTTTGAATAGAAGATCAACGATCGATTTTAATGGACTTAATTGGACCAATAATGGGACATTTACTCCCGGCAAAAGCAGAGTTTCCTTTAGTGGAGCGTTAAATCAGTTTCTGAATGGATCGAACTCTTCGAATTTTAATGTACTACAGTTGAATAAAAGCGCAATTGCTCAAACCGTCACTCAGCAGAAAGATGTTTCTGTTAATGATTCATTAGTGATCAACTCTGGTCAATGGCTGATGAATAAATATCCAATTACCATTCTCAATAGTATCAATACTAATGCGGTGTTTAGAAGTTCGACAAATGGTTTTATTATTTCAGAAGATTCTCTCAGTAAAATAATCTGGAATATAGGAACCATAACGGGGGTAAGAAATATTCCATTTGGAAATGCTGCTATTGCAAGTCCTATTTATATTCCGTTTAGCTTTCAGCATAACAGTGGAGATCTTGGAACATTTACATTAGCAACTTATAATGCTCCTGGAAATTTGCCTGCAACGTATCCTCCTACAGTAACTCAATTAAATAATACGGGTGGTACAAATAATGCTGCGAATACGGTGGATCGATATTGGATCATTTCAAAAACGGGAGCGAATCCTGTTACAACAATAAGCTTCCGCTATACTGCTGCTGAACGTCCAGTAAGTATGAATATTGCGAATCCTGGCCGTGCCCAGCCTTGGAGAGTTAATGGTTCCCTGAGCGGTTGGTTAAGGTTGTTCAGTCCATTTACAACACTTACTTACACCCAAACATATGGACCAGGCGCTACAGATGTGGTTACCTTAAATAATTTCGATTGGCCTGCTGTTCCTGCATTAGTAGGAAATAATAATCCTTGGGCTATTGCAACCAATTCACAACCTCTTCCAGTTGAATTACTCAACTTTGATGCTTCGTTGAAAAACGAAGATCAGGTGTATATTCATTGGGCAACAGCATCCGAAACCGATAACGATTTTTTTACGGTGGAACGTACACTGGATTTAAATGAACATAGTGTTATTGCTAAAGTTCCTTCACAAGGCACTGCAACTGATATTCAGAAATATTTTACTTGGGATGATCATCCAGCTAAAGGAGTAAACTATTATCGTTTAAGACAAACAGATCTGGATGGACGTGAAGAAGTTGTTAGTCCTTATGTTGCTGTTAGAGTAGGTGGACAATCTGTTTTTGAAATTCTTTATTTAGTTAATGGAGAGAATCTGGATATTTACTTTGACTATAATTCAAATGAGCCTGTCGACTTTTATCTTATCGATATGACAGGAAGAATTGTAACTCAAACGCTAGGCTTGAATGCGAATGAAGGAATAAATATCCTAACATTACAATCTTCTTTATTGTCGCATGGGATGTATGTAATTCAACTTAAAAATAACAACAAAGTAGTCGCTCATAAATTCGTTCGATAACGGAATAAAGTTGTCCGGAAAGAGGTGGTTCGAAGATTTCGGATCACCTCTTTTGCTAAGGAGAAATTTTACACGAAAATGATAGTTCTAGTTTTTTATAAGTATTTATAAATCAAATACTTTCTTTGATCGGTGATTTTATTTCAGATCCGGAGGCTAATCATTACGGAAACTCATGTAAAACTCTCTAGTTTTGTTTGAAAGGAACACCTTACAAAACATGAAAAAATCATTATTCTTAATTTGCCTCCTTCTTGCAGGGGGAATAGGTCAGGTCAATGCATCCTTAGGTTTCTGGACAGATATCTCGAAAGAGACAGCAAAGAGCAGGGGTGAACAAATTATCCAAGTTGTAAATGCTAGATATCTTGAATTAGATCTGCAAGGAATTCGGGCAGCATTGCTCACTGCTCCAATGGAAAGAACTTCGGCACAACCACTGGAGTTGATTTTACCAATGCCCGATGGAACGCAACAGCGCTTCGCAATTGTTGAATCGCCAGTGATGGCTCCAGGATTGTCAGAAAAATATCCAGATATCCATACTTGGTCTGGACAAGGTATTACTGATCCTACGGCAACAATTCGCCTCGATATTACGCAATGGGGATTTCATGCAATGGTACTTTCTGCTTTGGGAAGTGTGTTTATCGATCCATTGAATTTGAATGTTACAAATACTTATCTCTGTTACTATAAATCTGATGCGATTAATCGAATGCAACGTGAAGCATGCGGTTATAATCCTGATGCGCTTGAAAATGTTGAAAGTGCATTTGCAACTCATTTAGCGAAATCAGCTCATGCAGGAAATAGCGCTGGTTCTGTGAATCGTTCTGCAGGTCAAAGTTTACGTACTTATCGTTTGGCACTCGCGGCTACTGGTGAATATTCTGCATTCTATGGGGGTACAGTTCCTGGTGCCCTCGCGGGAATGGTTGCAAGTATCAATAGAGTGAATGGAGTTTACGAACGTGAAATGGCTATTAGAATGGTGCTTATTCCAAATACGGATACGTTGATTTTTACGAATGCAACAACAGATCCTTACACGAATAATAATGGTGGAACGATGTTGTCACAAAATCAAACAACGGTTACAGCAAGAATTGGTGGTTCAAATTATGACTTCGGACATGTATTCAGTACTGGTGGTGGTGGTATAGCTGGTCTTGGTGTGATCTGTTCTTCCTCTCAGAAAGCTAAAGGTGTTACAGGTTCTCCTGCTCCAGTAAATGATCCTTTCGATATTGATTATGTGGCTCACGAAATGGGTCATCAGTTTGGAGGTAATCATACTTTCAATGGTAATACAGGATCTTGTTCAGGAAATGGAAATACTGCTACTGCATTCGAACCTGGTAGCGGAACTACCATCATGGCCTACGCTGGAATTTGTCCGGCACAAAATACTGCCAATAATAGTGACGCATTTTTTCATACTGCAAGTTTCGATGAGATTCAAGATTATACTACTCTTTCTAATGGAAGTAATTGCCCAGTAACAACAGCTACCGGAAATACAGCTCCTGTAATTTCATCAATTGGAAGTGATCATGCTATCCCTTACTTAACGCCCTTCCAATTAACGGGTGCTGCTAGTGATCCTGATGGTGATACCTTAACGTATTGCTGGGAAGAATATGATTTAGGTCCCGCAGGTTCGCCCAACACTCCAACATTAAATGCGCCCCTCTTTCGTTGTCAGATTCCTTCTTTATATAATTACCGCTACTTCCCTAAGATTTCTACAATTGTAAGTAATCTAACTTCTTTAGGAGGAGAACGTCTTCCTGCCTATGCGCGTACGATGTTGTTTCGTCTAACGGCGAGGGATAACCGAAATGGTGGAGGTGGAGTAACTTATGAAGATGTAATAATAACGTTGGATGTAATTAATACCGGTGCTCCATTTGCGGTAACACAACCTAATACCAATCTTTCTTGGCCTGCTGCTAGTCAGCAAAATATTACATGGAACGTGGTAGGTACTGATCAACCTCCAATTAATGCTGCAAATGTTGACATCTTTCTTTCTGTGGATAGCGGTTTCACATATCCATATACCCTTGCTACCGGAGTTCCAAATAACGGCCTTGCAACAGTGAATTTGCCGAATATTCAAACTACTAAAGCCAGAGTAAGAGTACAAGGTGCAGGTAATGTATTTTTTGATATTTCGAATACTAATTTCACGATCTCTGCTCCTCAGGGTTTATCTGATCTCCTCCAAAATCAATCCGTGGATGTTTATCCAAATCCTTCAGTGGATGTATTTAATATGAGTTGGGCAGGAGATTTTAGAGGCGATGCAAATCTACAGGTAACAGATATGGCAGGTAGAGTGGTGTATGCCAAAAAAATATTCAAAAATCAAGCTGGTTTACTCTTCCCCATGAGCCTTGAATCTTTTGAAAATGGGGTGTATTATGTGCGGTTACTTACCAATGAAGGGATGATCGTTCGTAAAATTGTGAAAGAATAGCAATTCATAGAAGTTCACCTCATGTGGTAGGGCCGATTTTCATCACGCAATACATTCATATTGGATCTTTCAACAGGGACTTCGTAAGAAGTCCCTGCTTTTTTAAATCCTTTCCCCGCTGCTTTTAGTACATTTACACCGTTTCAGCACTGTATGAAAATAATAAAGAAGACTTTTACTTTTATTCTGGTTCTTGTTCTGGTAACAATACTGGGTGTCCTTATTTATCTGACCTCTCAGAAACCTCAGTATTCTGGACAGGTACAGTTAAAAGGATTGCAAAAACCAGTAGAAATTCTCTACGATTTTTATGGCGTACCTCATATTTACGCCAGTAAGGAAGAAGATGCGTATTTCGCATTAGGATATGTGCATGCCCAAGACCGTCTTTTTCAGATGGAAATGATTAGAAGAGTAGCTTCAGGACGATTGTCGGAAATATTGGGCCCGGATTTACTTAAAGTCGATGTGTTTTTCAGAACACTTGGTCTGGAGGAGCATGCTAAGCAATCTCAACTTCTATACTTGAATGCTGATTCACTCCCTTGTCAACGTGCAGCCCACGCATATCTCGCAGGATTAAATCAGTTTATCGAAAGTGGAAGAACTCCAGTAGAATTTATTATGCTTGGCATTCCTAAGGAAAAATTTACCGCAGCTGATTTATACCTGACTACTGAATTCATGGCATTTAATTTTGCGATGGGATTTAAGACAGATCCACTGATGAGTTTTATTCAGCGTAAACTGGGAAAAGTTTATTTCAAGGATTTAATTACCAGTCATCAAAATGGAAGCCTCACCATTCCTGTTTATCAGAAACCGGATACAGCAGCAATGCATGCTACTGCGTTTAATACGATCGACAAAATTCTTGAACTGTTGCCCGTGGCTCCAATGGTAGGAAGTAATGGATGGGTGATGGCTCCTTCAAAATCTAGAACAGGAAAAGTACTCTTTGCGAATGATACCCATATTGGCTACGGTCAGCCTTCGGTATGGTATGAAGCTCATATCGAATATCCCGGTTTTAGTTTTTATGGCAATCATCTGGCAGGATGGCCGTTTGCTGCAATTGGTCATAGTCGTCAGCATGCTTGGGGATTAACGATGTTTGAAAACGATGATCTCGATTTTTATTCGGAACGTATCAAACCCGGTGATAGTACGAAATATTGGTCGGATGGAAAATGGAAGAAACTAGAGGTCAAAACGATTATCATCAAAATAAAAGGCCAGGCAGATGAGAAGCTAACGGTTAGGACTACCCGTCACGGTCCTTTAATGCAAGATGCAATGCCAGAATGGAAGGCGGTCACGAATGATGCGGTTGCTGCGTGGTGGACTCATTTGAAATTTCCAAGCAATCTGCTGGAAGTAACTTATGATCTCGCACATTCATCGGATATGAGCGCAACGAAAAATGCCGTTTCTAAAATAATTTCTCCAGGATTAAATGTGATGTATGGAGATAATGAAGGAAATATCGCTTGGTGGGCTGCTGGTCGTTTAATGCGTCGCTCTCCAAATTGTAATCCAGTATTATTACAAGATGGAACGGGGTATAGTAATGATCCAACAGGATATTATGATTTTAAAGATAATCCTCAATCAGAAAATCCTCCTGAAGGCTATTTGTATTCTGCCAATAATCAACCCGACACGATGACCGGTGGAGTGTATTACCCAGGATATTATTGTCCCGATGATAGGGCCAAAAGACTGGTGTCTTTACTCACGGAAAAGCCTAAATACAGTATTGAAGATATGCAAAGGATGAATACTGATGCCGTTTCTCCTGCTGCTCCTGCCATCGCACACAGTATCATTGATTTTGTGAGTCAAGATATGATTAATAAAACTCCAGCGCATTACGATGCTTCCAAAAAATTATTACTCTGGAATGGTGATCATCAGTTGAGGGATGCAGCTCCTACGATCTATTACAAATTAATATATCATGTTTTGCAGGATGCTATGGAAGATGAAATGGGGAAAGATAATTTCAACGTTTTTCTCGGTACTCATGTGATGAAAAATACTCTACTCTCGTTCATGGAGAATGATAGTTCTGTTTGGTGGAATGATATAAATACTAGAGATGTAAAAGAAACACGGAGTAAAATTTTTGATAAAGCTTTCGATCAAACGGTGGAAGAATTAGTGAAACAACTTGGACCTGATATTGATACTTGGGAATGGGGGAGAGTGCACATTCTCGAACATGAACATCTTATCGGTATGAAAAAACCTTTCAACCTCTTTTTTAATGTGGGTCCCTATGCGGTTCCCGGTGGACAAGAGGTCTTAAACCAGATTGGATTCACATTGAATGGCACCGGAATTTACAAAGCCAAATACGGTCCTGCAATGCGTATTGTTATTGATTTCGCGGATGTCGAAAATTCGAAGAGTGTATTACCTACCGGTCAGTCAGGAAATGTAATGAGCCCCTTTTATTATGATCAGGCAGTCATGTATAATACCAATAAAAGTAGAAAGCAAAAGATGAATGCAAAGGAAATTAAATCAAATATCAGCGGCCGACTGGTGCTGCAACCTGCGCAAAATCGTCCTAACTAAAAAGTAGTTCCGCTTACCGCTGTCACTTCTATCTCTATCAGCATTTCCGGATCAATAAGCGCCTTTACCTCTACCATTGTACTAGCTGGTCTGATGGTTTCGAAGTAAAGCAAATGTCCTTTCGCTGCTTCTTTCCATCTTGAAATATCAGTTACATACATCCTTGTGCGCGTTACTTGTTGCATGGAACTACCAGCTTCTTCCAATACTTTTTTTATCTTTTCAAGGATGAATACCGTTTGATCATACAGGCTGTCAGGTGAAATAACTTTACCATTTTCTGAAGCAGTGGTTCCAGAAACTTCAATACTATTTCCTGAAATTACAGCTCTGGAATATCCCACTACTGATTCGTAGGGGCTTCCACTGGATATATTTATTCTATTATTCATGATGAAAAAAAAACAATTAAAAAATTAGTGATTAAAAACTTGAAGCATTTTTTCTGCAAGTACTTGTGCAATTTTCTCATTCGATTCATGCGTCCATCCTCCAATATGGGGACTTAATATAACCTTGTCGCTTTTGATTAAATATTGAAAGGGTTCCGGTAATTGCGTCGCGTTTAACTGTTCAAAAGAGATGCTTTCATATTCGAGAACATCCAGAGCGGCACCCCTAATCTTATTCGCTTTTAGGGCATTCACCAGCGCTGCAGTATCTACTATTTTACCTCTTGCAGTATTGATTATGAAAATAGGTTTTTTAAAGGATTCTAGATAATCTTCGTTTACTAAATAACGTGTTTCTTCTGTTAATGGAAGATGTAGACTTACAATATCCGCTTGATCAAAGATTTCTTTTTGCTCACATTGTTTTACGAAAGGATATTTTTGGTGATCAAGCCGAATGTATTTATCATAAGCCAGTATCGTACATTCAAAGCCTTGCAGTTTTTTAGCAAAAGCACTTCCCATATTTCCAAATCCAATGATACCTACTGTTTTGCCTTGTAATTCTAATCCTCTGTTTTCTTCTCTTCTCCAAATTCCACTTCGTACTTCCTGATCTGCACGGATAAGATGATTCATCAACGATAAAAGCATTCCGATGGCATGTTCACCAACAGCATCTCGGTTTCCTTCAGGTGCATGAACACAGGTAATGCCAACCGACTGTGCAAAGTCAACATCAATATTTTCCATTCCTGCTCCTGCTCTGCCAATACATTTAATAGTAGAGGCTCTTTCAAGAAAATGTTGATCCAATTTGAATCGGCTTCTAATTGCTAATCCATCATATTGATTGATCTTAGTTAGAATTTCTTCGATACGCCAATTATAGCCGGGTATACACGTACATCCTGCGGCTTCTAAAATGGAAATAAAAGAAGGATGTAAAGTATCAATTAAAAGTACTTGCGGATTTTTCTTATTTTCCTGACTCATAAATTATAAGGGATTATTCAGCATGAGTATAAAAGGAATAGTTTAGAGTAAAGTACCTCTTAGAATATTCGCAGCGAATGTAAAATAAATGATAAGTCCGGTAACATCTACAAGTGTAGCTATGAATGGTGCAGAAGATGTTGCAGGATCAGCTCCGAGTCGTTTCAATAACAAAGGCATCATCGATCCCATCACTGTTCCCCACAGTACTACTCCAAATACGGATAGGCCTATGGTTAGTCCTATCCCTAACCAGTGTGGTCCGTACATATTCGTCGCTAGATTCCACGCTACTACTCTAGTAAAGCCGAGAAGTCCTAAGATCAATCCTAAGAAAACTCCTGTCAAAATTTCTCTTCTCATGATCCGCCACCAATCGTGGATAGTAACTTCTCCGAGTGCTAATGCTCGAATGATAAGTGTAGATGCTTGCGATCCACTATTTCCTCCACTGGAAACAATCAGGGGAATAAATAATGCAAGTACAACAGCTTTTGCAATTTCATGTTCGAAAAATCCCATTGCCGATGCAGTGAAGAGTTCGCCTACAAAAAGAACAACTAACCACGGTGCTCTTTTTCTCAACATCTGATTCAAGGGCACATCCATGTAAGGTTCTTCCAAAGCCTCTACCGCTCCTAACTTCTGAATATCTTCTGTGTTTTCATCTTTCGCCAATTCAAGAACATCATCTACTGTGATAATACCCAACAGTAATCCTCCAGAATTAGTTACTGGTAATGCTACTCTGTTGGTTTTAGAAAATGCTTTAACTGCAACTTCTTCATCATCTGTTACATGTAATGATACATATTTCCCATCCAACAATTCAGTAACTAAAGTATCATCATCTGAAAGCAAAATATCTCCTACACGAATATCATCTACTAAATACCCTTTCTCATCTACAATATAAACAACATCTAATGTTTCACTGTTCTCTCCGAATTTCCGAATATGATCAATGATTTGTTTTACGGTCCAGTATTGATTTACGGCAATGTAATCAGGTGTCATCAATCGACCGATCGAATCTTCAGGATAGCCAAGCAGCGATAATGCTACGCGTCTTTCTTTCTTCGTTAAAAGTTTAAGTAGTTTATTGAGGCGCTCTGTATCGAGTTGTTCCAGGAATGCTGTCCGGTTATCTGCCGACATATCATTCAAGATCAACTGTACCTGCCTACTTCTTAATTCATCTAGTAGTTCAACTTGTAAATCAAAAACCAATTCTTCAAAAGTCTGACAAGCAAGCTCCCGGTCAATCACACTAAAAACAAATGCTTGCTCTTCCGTGTTGAGATCAGTGCATAGCTCAGCGAGTTCAAGTGGAAGCCAGTTCTCCAGCTTCTCTTTTAACGTTTCCTTATCACGTGTTTCGATAAGTGCGATAGCTTCTGGCTTATCGATTTCAAGCTCCATGGCCTAACGATTAAACGATGATTAACAGAATAAAATAGGCATAACATAGAAAGCTGTCCGCTGAGCTGTTGTGCGGATAAATAAAATTACCACCTCAGCTTTTCCTTTTGCTCAAGAGCTGGAAAACTTCGGCTTGGCAAACAAGCTCCTCGTAGAGTTTTAGCACTGAATGACTTATCCTTTTCCGGAAAAGAATTCCGTTTGGAAGTTGTATTATGCGAAGCCTTAAACCGACAACGCCTGTTCTACCCATTGGTTTCTCTCGACTTTTCCGGGCAACAACCTATGTTCATTCAGTAGCCTCACCTAACAAGCTTACTGTCATATGTCCGGCGCGAATTTAAGGATTAACTGATAAAAAATACCTCCCACGTAAAAAGATAAATCCGACCCCCCGAAAAGAGCCGGATATCGAAGTTATCATTAAGAAATTTAAGCTGGACGGTGTCCGCTAATCTTCTTCTCTACCTGACCATATGCCGGGCATTTCTCTCGTGTCTTGCACGATGAAAATGATCCTAGAATCATCAGACCTAAAATTGCTAAAGCAAGATATTTACGCATGGTATGGATTAGCTGCAGTTTGAAGGGGCAAAGTAAATAATTTTTATGGTGGCAATGGGGGAGGATGTGGATAATTCTTACTCCTTGTGAATAAAACGGTTATCAGAATTTAATGTTGCCTCCAAAGTACCCTTCTCTTTCTCGACCAGCTATGATCATTTAATCGCTATTCAGTGGGGTCTAGAATTCATTATTGTAAGTAAAGAACTGTTTATCATGCATTTGAATTGAAATCTAGAGCCACAAGTTTCTTATAAGAAGAAGCTGCTCACGGCATTTTTTAGTTGGAGGCAAGGCTTTACAAATTTTACATTTACGTAAAGATGCCGTGCAATTTAAAGTAACCAACATCTAAGAAATCCAATTCTTCCTAATTCTGACATATCGGAATCGCTTTTCTTACGTTTATTGATACTCAATCTGTCTGGTGACCTATGTTTTATTCCGTGTTTATTTTTAATGCCGTGCAGGCTAAAATACGGCCGGAACAGGGATTAGACCAATACATGCTCTAATTTAGCATCGATGAAGATCAATCTGGAAAGTAGTACGTTGCTGAAAACTGCATCCCAGTTTATGAGTTCAGAATGGCGTCAGTTATTAAAGGCAGAGCTTACGAATGATAATTTTAAACAACTTTCTGAATTTATTGATTCGGAAATTAAGTCGGGATTTGCCATTTATCCTCCAACAGAAAAAATCTTTGCTGCATTTAATTTCACTCCATTATCTGCAGTTAAAGTGGTGATCATTGGACAAGATCCTTATCACGGTATTGGGCAAGCTAATGGATTGTGTTTTTCAGTTGCAGATGGAATACGTCGTCCTCCATCACTACTGAATATTTTTAAAGAACTAGAAGTAGATCTTGGATACCCGATTCCTCAGAGTGGAAATCTTGAATCATGGGCTCATCAAGGCGTGCTGTTGTTGAATGCAACATTAACGGTAAGAGCAGAAACAGCAGGTTCACATCAACATAAAGGTTGGGAATTATTTACTGATGAAGTCATTCGTAAAATATCTTTGAACACTTCAGGTATAGTATTTTTGCTCTGGGGAAAATATGCCGCTGCCAAAGCCGCACTCGTTGATGCGGATAAACATAGTATTCTTATTGCCGCTCATCCATCACCATTAGCAAGAACAGGCTTTAAAGGTTGCCGACATTTCTCTAAAGCAAATGATGTGCTCATCTCATCAGGAAAGAAACCTGTGAACTGGAAACTTTAAACCAATTATCATCATCAAACTTAAAATTATTTCTTTGTCTTCCATTAAGACTTCTTACTCTTTGAAATGCATTTTTGTGCTCCTGTGCCTAGTTATCTTAACAGGTACCGGCAAGGCTCAGCAGTTTATTTTTCAAACAGAAAATAGTGAAGAAAAAGAAATCGTAGATCGCCTTTATGCTGAATTCACAAAACTTCCACCTCCTCGTGATGCAGTTGCAATGGCTCGTATTTTAAGGGAACAAACTGTTTCACTAGTGGAACAAGGTTACCTCGCTGCTTCTGCTGACAGTACTTCACAAAAAGATAGTACGATTACAGTGTATTGGACGATCGGTAACAATTACCGCATTGCTGAACTTAGAACAAATCCAATTGATGAAGGGTTGCTTTCATCTGCAGGAGTACGTGATAAATTGTACCGTAAAAGAACATTTACCCCAGAGCTCTATTCAAAATTGATGGCTAAAATTTTGTCGTGGTGTTCAAATAACGGATATCCCTTTGCG
The DNA here is from genome assembly GCA_038320345.1 of Bacteroidia bacterium. Taxonomy (GTDB): domain Bacteria; phylum Bacteroidota; class Bacteroidia; order AKYH767-A; family OLB10; genus JBBQED01. The sequence continues at coordinate 4,998 of JBBQED010000006.1, read as the reverse complement.
TTAGTGAAATTGGATAGTGTATTGATCGATGAATCTAAGATTAGCGCTTACCTCCTCGTTGATAAAGGGCCATTGATTTTACTGGATACCTTACAGATTAAGGGAGATGTGAAATTGTCAACGGCATACCTTGCAAATTATCTTTCTGTAAAAGCAGGTAGTCCATTTAATGAGCAGATCATTCGACGAATGAGTAGTAGGTTGAAAGAATTGCCTTTTGTGTCAGAAGCACGTACTGCACAAGTAGATTATTTCCCCGGATTAGCACGTCCTGTTTTATTTCTTCAACCTAAAAAGGCAAGTCAGTTCAATGGCATTATTGGTATCCAACCCGATAATCAGAATAGTGGAAAAACACATATCACCGGCGACATTAAACTTCGATTGCATAATTCATTTGGGAAAGCTGAATTGTTTGACTTGAACTGGAGCAATCCTCTTCCTAAAACACAGGATCTGAAAATAAAAATGAGTTATCCTTTTCTGTTTAATACTCCTTTTGGTCTCGATCTTGATTTATCACTTTACAAAAAAGATACGGTCTATCTTGAATTTAATCGTCAGATCGGGATTCGTTATTATCTCAAAGGAAATAACTCCTTTCGTGCATATTTCGGTCGTAAATCTAGTGATCTGATTTCTGTAAAAGGCTATCAGAACATTACTACATTACCTCCCTTTGCAGATGTAACTGCGAATATATTTGGTTTAGGATTACAACTCGAGCATCTGGATTACCGACTGAATCCACGTAAAGGGTATTCCATTGATGTTTCTACAGGCGCTGGATTACGGAACATAAAAAAGAATGCAAGTCTAAACGAAGTGGTTTACGATAGCCTTGATCTGAATTCTACTCAGTATAAAGCGGAGTTCATGGGCGATGTTTATTTTCCTATCGCATTGAGGAACGTTATCAATCTCGGTTTAATGTCAGGCTTTATCCAAAGTCCTGATATTTTTGAGAATGAATTATATCGTTTAGGAGGATTAAAATCTCTTCGTGGTTTTGATGAAGGCTCCCTCTTAGCTTCTACCTACGTGATGGCAAAAGCGGAGTTCCGGTTTATCCTAGAACAGAATTCTTACTTGCTGTTGTTTTTTAATCAAGCTTATCTGGAAGATAAAAGTAAATCTCCCCTCAACCGTGATACACCTTATGGGTTTGGTGCAGGAATAACTTTTGAAACGAAACTCGGAATTTTTTCTTTCAATTATGCATTGGGTAGTCAACAGGATCTACCCATAGAATTCAGATCAGCAAAAGTTCACTTCGGACTATTAAATTATTTTTGATTAGTCAACTTCTTTCACAAATTTAACAGTGAATCTGCTATTGGATGATTCCAAATGAAGTAGGTATAATCCAGCAGGCAAAGTAGCAACATCTATTTGCTGATCATAAGTGATAAATGATCGTTGGTACTCACGGCCCTGCATATCCGTAATCGTGTATATCCCCGAGGTTAATGGAGATCGTAAATGAAGTTCATGACTAACGGGATTCGGGAAGATTTCTAATTTGCTTACTGCAAGCTGTTCCTGTAGTGATGTGGTGGTGCAAAAAACAGAATCCTGTAAAACTCCAACATTCGTTATGACGGTTGAAACGGATGCCACATTTACCGCAGCAGCTGCATTAGCAGTTATAGGTAATCCTTCAGTGAGTGTAGAGAGGCCAATATTCATTCCTAAATTGTTTTCTAGGCATAAAATGCCAGGTTGTAACGGCATACTGATTAACAATGATGAGGATTCAAATTGTAAAGTTTCCTGTCTGAAACCAGCCATTATTAATTGACCATTATTGATGATGCTTTTTTGACTGCGTGCTTCTGAAATTCCATCGCTGTAATATACCGACCAATTAATTTGTGGGGTAAGAGGGTCAATACTTAAAGCAAATGGTGCATTGTTAATTCCATTCGAATCGCTTACTGTACTATATCCCGTAAGAATAATATCACCAGCGATAGTCGATGGATGAATCGACGTACACCAATCAAAATCTGTTGTTCCAATTATTCCCGTACTATAAGTTGTACCGTTTTCATCGAATCCTGCAATAAATAAATCAGTTTGTCCTGCAGTTGAATCAGAAGTTATTCCTGCTGCGATGATGGCTTGTAAACCTGGATCTTCCATGCAAGAAGTAAATTCATCATGTCCGGGGCCTTCAAATGTTTTTTCCCAATTGTAAACTCCACCCGATGTGGTATTAACGATATACCCTTCATAGTTTCCATTGTCCATCGTATATCCTGTAAAGAGGAGTGTGCCATTACTTAATTCCAATGCGGAATTAAAACAATTAATGGGAAGATGTCCATAGGTGTTCGACCAAACAGTTTGTCCACTACTGTTGATCTCCATGGCTATTGCCGATTGCGTTAATGTACCAAAAGAAGCTGTGGATCCTGTGATTAATAAATTTCCATTATTAAGTAATTGCATTGCTCTAGCTACTTCTTCATCGGGTCCACCATAACTATTCATAGAAATAAAATTTCCACTGCTATCTATGCTCATTAATATCATATCCTGAAACCCCAGCAAGGAAGGATAGTAGGTGCCCAGAATTGCTAAGTTTCCTCCTGGAAGAATTTTAATGGCAGCAGCAAAATCATCATCACCCGAATCATAAACTTTGCTCCATAATTGCTGTCCGTTAGCATCCATCTTCATTAATAGAATATCAGCCGTTCCTGAACCTGGAGATATAGTGGTCCCTATCGCATAATATCCACCTCCACTAATAGGAGCGATATCAATAAAATCTTCAGTGGCAGTACTATTATAAGTGCTGATAAAACTGGATTGAGCAAAAGTGCAAATGCTGAACAAGCATAAAACTAAACAAGTGGAGATCGATTTCATAAGTACTTTATATGGAGTTCAAAATAAGTGAATTTTTGGGTGCGATTTGAAAGGAGGAGAGACTTCGTTTTTTTTTAATTTGAACATAATGGGAACATCCCCATATTATTGCTAAACCTGCACCGTGCATGGTGCGATTCGAATTGACTTATTCACAACTGATTTCTAATTTTTGATCCTAAAACTGATCATTTTCAAGGAATTATCCAATTTGACAATTTTGCTTTTATTGATTTAATTACTTGAAATACAAATGTTTGTGTTTGTATTTTGACTCAGTCATTCCTCACTATCTTTGCGCTGTGAATCACAAGTCAGGTTTTGTTAATATCGTGGGTAAGCCCAATGTGGGTAAAAGCACCCTTATGAATGCCTTATTAGGGCAGGATTTATCAATTGTAACCAATAAAGCTCAAACTACCCGACATCGGATTAAAGGGATTTTGAATGGGGAAGATTTTCAGGTGGTGTTTTCAGATACTCCTGGAATCATGAAACCAGCCTACAAATTACATGAGCGAATGTTGACCTCTGTGAATGAAACTCTCACTGATGCAGATGTAGTGCTTTTTGTAACGGAATTAAATGACCGACGCATTGAAGTGGATTTGAAAGAGCGATTAGGTTTTTTGCAAGTGCCTCTTTTCGTATTGATCAACAAAGTAGATATGGGAGATCAAGCCGGATTAGAAGAAGCAGTGGCTCATTGGAAAAACGAATTGAATCCACAAGAGATCATTCCGATTTCTGCATTACATAATTTTTATTTGGATGTATTGCTAAAAAAGATTTTAGAAGTGTTACCTGATGGTCCTGCATATTTTGATAAGGATGATGATATCAGTGATCGTAACATGCGATTTTTTGTTGCAGAAACTATCCGTGAAAGAATTCTGGTAAATTATCAGAAGGAAATTCCATACTCCGTAGAAGTGCATATTACAGATTATAAAGAAAGCGAAACCATTGATCGCATCATGGCAACAATTTTTTGTGCGCGTGAATCTCAAAAGGCAATTATATTAGGTCATCAGGGAAAGGCAATTAAAAAGCTTGGAACTGAAGCTCGTTATAAAATTGAACAAATGGTGGGGAAACAGGTTTTCTTGGATCTTACAGTGAAGGTGATCGATGACTGGCGCAACAATGATAAAATGTTGAATAGCTTCGGTTACGACAAATAATTTCCAGTCGGAATAAATTTATTTCTAAAAAAACAATGGCTAATATAGTTGCAATCGTAGGTCGTCCGAATGTCGGTAAGTCTACGCTATTTAATCGTCTTACAGAATCTCGAAAAGCAATCGTAGATGAATCCGCTGGTGTTACACGCGATCGTCATTATGGTAAATCCGAGTGGAATGGTAGAAGTTTTTCCGTCATAGATACTGGAGGTTACCTCTTGGACTCAGATGATGTATTTGAAAAAGATATTCAAAAACAAGTACAGCTAGCTATTGATGAGGCGAATATTATTCTGTTTGTAGTTGATGTTGCCGACGGACAAACGGACATGGATAAAGATGTTGCAAAGCTGTTGCGAAAATCACAGAAGAAAATTTTCTTGGTTGCCAATAAAGTAGATAGTTCGAAAAGGACCAATGATATTCATGAGTTTCATGCAATGGGTCTTGGTGAGATTTATGGCTTATCGGCTATCAGTGGTAGTGGTACTGGGGAATTGCTCGATGATATGGTAAAAGTTTTCGATGACGAAGATTATATCGAACTCGATCTCCCTAAAATTGCAATTATCGGTCAGCCAAACGTAGGAAAGTCTTCCTTGTTGAACACCTTAATTGGTTTTGAAAGAACTATCGTAACCCCTATAGCTGGTACCACACGGGATACTATTTATACACATTACAAAAGTTTCGGTTTTGATTTTCTTTTGATTGATACAGCGGGTTTAAGAAAGAAACGGGTTGTAAAAGAGGATATTGAATTTTACTCAGTGATGCGTTCTATACGTGCTATTGAAGAAGCAGATGTTTGTTTATTGATGATTGATGCAACGCGTGGAATTGGAGGACAGGATATCAATATTTTCCATCTCTGCGATCGAAATAAAAAGGGAGTAGTAATCTTAGTGAATAAATGGGATCTCATAGAAAAAGATAC
>JBBQED010000005.1:0-292469 GCA_038320345.1 Bacteroidia bacterium | reverse complement strand
AAGGGGTGTCAATGAAATAAACGTCTTAACAGCTTGTGGATTCGATTTACTGTACTGTCGGAGTGACCACCCAATTGCTTTTCGGATAAAAAAATCTTCTTCTTTGGAAAATCGTTTACATTGACTAAAGAGTAATTGTTCATCCGTACTTTTTCCATACTTCAATTGAAAAATTAAGGATACTCGATGCAGCCACATATCATCAGAAGCATTCCATCTCTTTATGGCCTTTGGAATCATTTCTGGGTACTCCTGCAAATACCTTCCAATTAAATTACTTGCAATAGTATCAACAGTATCCCACCAAGATTTTTGTTGAACCATTTCTTCGAATAAACTCAACGTATCTTGCGTCCATTGTTTTCTCAATTTCAAAGCGTACTCCATTGCAAAATACTGACATTCACGGTGAGGATTTTTCCACAATTCACGAATAATTTTTTCTGCTTTTGAGTAAGGTAATGACGCCCACTCTTTCATAAATGGCTTCCACATCACTGTGCGTTCCGCTTTCATTAATCCATAAAATGAAAATTTATTGCGCATATAATCCGACATCGCAATTGCTCTAGCAGCATTAGCATGTTGCTCAAAAGCAAGAATAAGTTCTTTTGCGTCAGCACTTCGAGCAGTTGCCATATTTGAAACAGGCTAATAAATAGAAGTGGGATATATTTCCCATAAATCTAAAAAGTCAACGCTATAAAATGTGGATTACGTTGCATCAAGATCTTAAAAATGAAAAGAGTATCCGATGAAATAAAGGTATCGACTAAATTTCTTCCGTTGAACCGTTAGTGTTTTTCTTCCGGTGTCTCCACCAGATCACACCTGCAACGCCACCCATCACGTAAGGAATCGACATCAAATAAAGAATTCCTGAATTTAATCCATGGCCCGTTTTTTCTCCTGCCTCTAAACTAGTTTCCGCTCCACGGCGACAAACTGAACATTGTGCGTGAACATCATTAACGACAACTACGCTCAACACCACTATTGCAATCAGAATTAATCGTTTCATTTGATCAGATATTTTCACTTTCCCAAAGGTACATAGTCCACAGGCAATAATGCAATTTATTTTAAGGGTAATATGGGGAGATCATAAGATAAACGATGACTCCGGTAACCGTAACATAGAGCCAGATCGGGAATGCAAACCTTACGATTTTACGATGTTTAGAAACCTGATTTGTTAAACCGAAATAAAAACTGACCAGTATCATCGGCAGCACGGCAGCGGCAAGAATGATATGCGAAATCAGAATACTCAGGTAAATAGGACGGATGGGATTGTCAACCGGAAATTTAGTTTCTTCCGACATCCAATGATACGTGATATAAGACACCAGAAACAAGGATGACAAAACAAAGGTGGTGAGATTTAATTTTTTGTGTGTCGCTACGTCCTTCCTTCTAATTGCTCTATAAGATAAAATCAGTAGAATAGAACAGGTACCGTTAATAATAGCATTCAGCAAAGGAAGGTAAGCTCCGAAAGCAGGCATTGGCTGAGGCCTAGGAAGAATTTTACTATCGAGTAAAATAACAACAGCAAATACGAAAATCGAAAGGGCAAGCACCCAGCGAAAAACTACTTTCTCTTTAATTGTCTGCAAAGCTTCCATGACTACTTTTCTTAAATTAAAACACTTGATCTATAATGAAAGTTTCAGCTTATTGTAATGAAAAAATCTTTACTTGATTTCACTAGCATTAGAATACTCAAACTGTAACATCCGGATATCCTCATTCAATCGTTTAATTTCCATCACATCAGTGCCGTCGTAAAAGCCACGAATTCTTTTCTCTTTATCAATCAGCACAAATTGTTCGGAATGAATGAAATCATCCGGACCTCCATCACCCGCCATGGCAGTTACGAAATAACTGTTACGAGCTAGATCATAAATTTGTTTTTTATCGCCAGTAAGAAAATACCATTTCCCCGGTGTAGCTTTATGTTGTTTGGCATACGCACTGAGAGCCGTTGGAGTGTCCGTATCAGGATCTACAGAAAATGAAAGGCTGATCACATCAGGATCAGTGCGATATTCATACTGCACTTTCATCATGTTATTCGACATCCTCGGACAAATCGTGGTGCACGTTGTGAAGAAAAAATCAACGACAGAAATTTTATCTTTCGCAACTGCGTCGGTAGTCGTTTGTCCGTCGGCACCAATTAAAGAAAAACCGCCGACAGTATGATAAACAGTATCCATCACTGTTTTCCCGTCGACGGTTTTTTGTACAGGTTCTTTCGGACCTAAAATTTCTAACTTTTTAAAATTATTCTTGCCCGTATGTAAAATCAGATAAGCTACTGACGGTATTACCAGGATAACAACAAGAATGAGTACTTTTTTCAAGTTTATTTAAAGAGCTTATCCCAGAGGTGAATGAAATTTGCTTCAGTAATTGCCATCGCGATCAAATAAACAATCAGTACAAAAGGCAATATAATTGCGTACGTCAGTGCCATCTTCTCATGCTTAAGATGCATGAAGAAAGCAACAATAAAATAGGCTTTTACAATGGTCAGTACAATAAAGACAACGATAAGAATCTCGTGTGGAATACTCGTAAAGGCGATACCGACTTCAAAAAGAGTAATCACCAATAAAATCCAAAAAGTACGCCAGATGACGCTTTTATTCTTGGGATCGTAATGTTCCGGAACAAACTGATTATGGATGCCGCCGGTATAATAACCGTGACTTTCGTGCTTATCAGACATAGCTTCTTATGCTTGAGATTTAATTGATGGAATGAATAATTAAACGAGATAGAAGAAGGTAAATACGAATACCCATACAAGATCTACAAAGTGCCAGTAGAGTCCTGTTTTTTCTATCTGTTCATAATGTCCGCGGCGCGTATAAACACCACTAAGCACGTTAAAGAAGATGATCACATTGATGAATACTCCGCTAAACACGTGGAATCCGTGGAATCCAGTGATGAAGAAGAAGAAGTCAGCAAATAAAGGATGACCGTATTCATTTTCTGTCAAGTTCGCTCCGTTAATTGGACGCGAGTTTTTCATGACTGTTTCAATCTTCGCCTTATCGGTAATGATTTCCTGACTTGGTGAAATCAAAGCATTTTCAGGAGGATTGAGATGATGTAGATGTGGTGCATTCTCAGGAAAACGATACACTTCACCGTTCGCTGTAATTCTTGCTCCCTTTTCTGTTCCTTCAATAAAATGATACCACTCCCATGCCTGTGATCCTAAGAACATAAATCCACCAACGATGGTTAAGCCTAGCCATAAGGCAACGCTTTTATTATCGCGACGGTGACCGGCATCAACGGCTAATACCATTGTTACCGAACTCATGATGAGAATGAATGTCATTAAACCAACATAGGCCAAAGGAATATGACCTTCAAAGCCAGGGAAGTGTGTAAATACATCATTCGCTTTGGGCCAAATCTCAGTATGACGATGGCGTAAGGCGCCATAGATCGTTAGTAATGAGGAGAAGGTAAATGCATCGGAAACCAAGAAAAACCACATATACATTTTTCCCCAGCTTACTGAGAAAGGAGAACGACCGCCCCCCCATTGTTTCTTGGTGGATACGGTTTCCTGGGTTAGAGTAGCTTCAGCAGCCATACAATCAGTTATTCAATGTTAGGTTTGTAATCAACGGAATACGGCCAAAAATACAAATAAATAAATCCAAAGGGCGTCCAGAAAGTGCCAGTATGTTGCACAAACTGAAATTCCTACATAATTACTTGAATTATAACGCTCACGAATTGCACCAGCTCCGGTAAACATCAGGCCAATGATGCCTCCAGCAAGGTGTGCAAGGTGTAAACCAGTCAATACAAACAGAAAAGATCCAGATGGATTTCCTACAAAGAATACCTTGTGGTCAACCAAATTACTCCAGCCTAAAAACTGGCTAAATACAAAAGCAAGACCTAAGCCCAGCGTAATGATCAGATAAGTTTTAACAGCTTGTAAGTTATTCTTCTTCACTGCACTAACTGCCAATTGCATCGTAAGACTACTGAGTAAAATGATCGCCGTAGAAACATAAAAAATGTTAAACGGTAGGTCAAATTCAAACCAGTTTCCATCTGCACGTTTAACGTAATAGGCCGACGTTAATCCGGCAAAGAGCATCACAATACTCACCATCCCTAACCACAGCAGAATTTTCTGTGTAGGAATTTTATTGGTATTGGTATTCATGTTAATTGCTGCCTCCATATGCTATATTTTATCAAGTACTAATGCAATGAGAACTACAGGCAGGTATATAAAGGATCCATACATCAAACTTTTAGCTGATGCTATGGTACAGGTTCGGTAAAGTTGCCATGATCTAAAGAGAAAATAAAGCGTCACGAGCGTTACAATTACTGCTGAAATAATTCCACTCATTCCTAAAACATAGGGCATTATGCCGATAGGGATTAAAGTGAACGTATATAACAAGGCTTGAAATGCCGCACCTTTATCTCTTTGACCAGTGGGTAAGAGGTTAAATCCTGCTTTTTTGTAATCTTCATCCAATACCCAAGCGATTGCCCAGAAATGTGGAAACTGCCACATAAATTGAATGCTAAATAAGATCCATGCCCCCACTCCCAAATTTCCGGTTGCAGCTACCCACCCTAACATCGGTGGTATTGCTCCAGGAACGGCTCCTACAAATACTGCAAAAGGAGATTTTCTTTTCAATGGAGTATACACAAAAGTATACAAGATCAAAGCGAGCAGTCCCAGAAATCCACTCATGATATTCATATAAAAAGTGAGTATAAATACTCCTGCTGCTCCAAGTAGAGTACATACGATAAATGCTTCTGTAATTCCCATTCGGCTGTCAGGCAATGGCCTAGTAAACGTTCGGGTCATGAGTTTATCCAGATCTTTTTCTAAAATCTGATTGAAACCATTAGAAGCACCGGTAACTAAAAATCCACCCACTAAAAGCAGCACCATTTTGCTCCAGTTCACTTCACCAGGAGCCATCATAAACGCCATGCCCGCTGAGAAAACAACGAGAGATGCCAACCGCATTTTAGTCAGTTGGGCATAATCTTGCAGTTTACTGCGAAGGGTAAATGGCTTTTCCAGAATAACGGATTTCTCCATGAGGGCGCAAAAGTAATCGATACTGAAGTGAACTGCAAGTATGAACCATTCTAAATTAGAAAAGGTTTTGATCGCCTAGAAAAATAAACAGGTCTTCATCTTCTAATTTACGCTGATGGCAGAATAATTAACTGAAAATCCGTGGATTACGATTCTCAAAATGCTCAATATCAACCACCTTGATGCTTTCCACTGATAATTTGCGTAACGGTGATGATGACTATTTTAATATCAAGAAGCAAGGACCAGTTTTCTAAGTACCATACATCCGACTCTACTCTTTTTTCCATCAACTGATGTTCCCTCGTTTCACCACGTAATCCATTCACCTGTGCCCAGCCGGTAAGTCCAGGTTTTACCAGATGCCGAACCATGAATTTATCGATCAGTTGAGAATATTCTTCCGTATGCTTTAACATATGAGGACGAGGACCTACTACCGACATATTCCCAATAAACGCATTATAAAATTGAGGCAATTCATCCAAACTGGTTTTTCTCAGGAAATTACCTACGGCAGTTATCCTCGCATCACCTTTTGTTGCTTGATCAATATCTGCAACTTCATTGACCTGCATCGTCCTGAATTTCCAGCAAACAAATTCTTCATTATCCCTACCTGATCGCATTTGCTTAAAAAAAACGGGACCTCGCGAACTTAGTTTGATCAAAGGAGCAAAAATCAAAAATGCGAGCGGGAACACGAAAATAATGACAAGCAGTGAAAACACAGTATCAAAAGCTCTTTTAATAATCCGGTTTCCATAATTCTGGAGCGGCTCATTACGCATACTTAAAACTGGAACTAGATCATAAAAATCAATTTTAACTTTTCGATTTAAGAATCCGCGGAAATCTGGCACTACTTTAAAGCGGATAAGATTACGATCTGCAAATGCCATCAGTTCGGTTACTTGATCGGGATCTAAAGTAGATAAGGAACAATAAATTTCATCTACATGTTCGTCAATCGCAAACTGACCTGATTGAGCAACAGTACCTGCTATTTCATCAGGCTTAAGATCCTCTGATTCATCACAAAAAATTCCTTTCAAACGATACCCTTGTTCTGGATGATTTAGAAAATATTTCTGCATGTCTCTTGCAGGTTGTCCATTTCCAACGATAATGACCTTTCGGTAATTTAACCCTCTTCTTCTCACAAAATTAATGGTGAGTGACATGATACTCCTCCATACAAAAAAAGCAGCTGCTGCCACTAGTAACTTAATTTCAAAGTGAAATACGGGTATAAAAATATCTTCCAGAAAATACAAAAAGGAAACCATCAGAATTGCAAATAAACCATAAGCCTGCATCAGCTGAGCAATAATCTGCTCGTAGCGTAAGCCTCTATCAATCGTATGAATATTGGTTAAAAATGTGGTAATGACCCAAAATAAATTCAGATAAAGGAACTGCGCTAGGAAATTAGGGTCTGCTGTCAAATTTGGCCATTTGTAAAAAAAACTAACAGCATAAAATGAAGCATTCAGCAACAGAAAGTCACCAATGATATAAATTGTTTTAAGGTATCTAGAATATCCGCTTGCCATAATTCAGGTTATGTCAAAGTTAAGGAAGGGCTTTAAATGGTTTTTATATTTTCGATTAAATTAATCAACCATTAAGCTAACGGCAACTTTTAAGAGGTAAACTCCCGAGTTATACACAGGTCTGAACCTTACTTTCTTTATTCATCCCGATTGGTTAATACCATTTATTTACGGATTTTTACTAACTTGTTTCATTCTACAGATTAGATATCATAAGGATGTTTAGAGTCACCTGGAGAAAAAATATTGGTAAGATAATCCGATTTGAAACGCAACACGATCCGTCAAAATACTAAGTAACTATACATGTCAAAGCCCGCTTCTGATTTGCTCTTCCGCTTCATTCGTTCCCTAACTCCACCTGAGAAAAGATACTTTAAGTTATTTGCTGCCCGGCATACGATAGGCGAGAAAAACGAATATCTCCGCCTTTTTGAGGCAATTGACAAAATGAAGGAATATGACGAAACAATACTCCGCCATGCCTTCCGCAAAATGAAAGCTCGGAATTCTTTCGCTATTGCCAAAAACCGTCTTTACGAAACTATCCTTAAAAGCCTTGATTCATTTTATGCAGAGAGTTCAGTGAATGTAGAACTCCGCTCTCTATTGCATTACGCAGAAATTCTTTATAAAAAGTCGTTGTATGAAGAATGCTCCAAGATGCTGATGAAAGCGCGTAAGATTGCCGAGAAATCGGATCGCTATTCTGCATTGATCGACATCAGCAAATGGGAAAAGAAAATTATTGAGAAAGATGGTTATGCTACTTCTAACGAAGAGTCGCTTTCCAATATCTTGAAAAAAGATTTGGATGTGATCGGTAAAATTACAAACTACTCAGAATTCTGGCACTTGAAAAGTAAATTGTTCTTTCTCCTAAACCGACAAGGAAAAGTACGTGAAAAACAAGAAGTAGAACAATTCAAAAAATTTATTGATAACACCTTACTTAGAAGTGAAGATCATGCACTTTCTTTTGAGAGTAGATATCTCTATTATCATATTTACAGCGCCTATTATTTTGGTACCGGAAATTATACGGAGAGTTACTTTTGGTTGATTAAACAGTTGAATCTCCTTGAGTCAAATACAGATTTTATTCTCGAAGAGCCAAATAAATATTTTGCACTTCTTAGTAACTTAATTTATCTCTGTTCGCAGTTGGAAAAAAGAAAAGAGATTTCTGGTCTGCTGAAAAAACTACATGGCATTCCTTCCATGTTGAATAGTAAACTGACGGAAGATCTTGCGATTAAACTCTTTTCTACAACGTTCAGTACGGAGCTGAGTTTGGCTATTCAAACCGGTGATTTTGATAAGGCAATTTTGTTGATTCCCGAAATCGAAACAGGATTAAAAAAATATCGCGGAAAAATTTCTAAAGTACGTGAAGCTTTCTTTCTCTTTAATTTATCGGTTTTGTATTTTGCAAATGGGGATTATAGTCGGTCATTGCATTTTATCAATCGCTTACTCAACGATCCTGATCTGGATGCAAGTCAAGAAATTTATGCCTTTGCGCGAATCTTTGATTTAGTAATCCATTTAGAGATGGGCAATAATGAACTCATCCCCTATACATTGAAATCCGTGCAGCGTTATCTCGATAAGAAAAAAAGAATGTATCGCTTTGAAACGATCTTTTTGAACTTCATCAGAAAGATTGCGAAAGCATCTACACGTATCGAAATTGAATCTTCCTATCGTCATCTACGTACCGAATTGGACAAATTAAAAGCTGACCCTCTCGAAAAAACAGTATTTGAATACTTCGACTTTAACGCATGGGTAGAAAGCAAATTACGTAAGCTTACTTTTGCTGAAGTGATCCGTCAACGTCAGAAACCAGACCCGAAGAAATCATCATTACTAGAATAACAGGGAAATTGAACTTTATTTATTGCAGGAGGAGATTACATCCACGTAGATCACTGTTATCGAATCTTCCTATGACTTCAAATTGATGTTGATTATGCAGTTTGCCTAAATCATGCGTGGCGATAAATGCACAGGAATAACAATTAGCAAGATCGATGATGTTGATTCCTCCTGTGGTGCCTTCAACTTTACTGGCAAATGGATCATTCACATCACGTATTAAGATCTTCATCCAAGGAGGACATTCAAAAATACCATTGCCAGATGAATAGGCCTGTGAAAGTAATTCTGTCATTCCATATTCCGAATGAATAGCAGACACATTAAATGCACCTTTCAGTATTGCATGTACCTCTTCTCTAATCATTTCTTTTCTACGTCCTTTCATACCTCCCGTTTCCATGATGATCAATTCAGGAAAGGAAAGAGCAAATTTCTCTGCCATATCGAGTAAGGCAAATGTAACTCCCAGCAAAATTGTTTTCTGTTTTGAATCTCTCAGTTGGGCAAGTAGTTGTTGCAATTGCGCATATTGATCTAGATAAAAACCACTATTAGGATGATGACTTTCTTTTACCAATTGATCCGCCATATACACCAACGATGAACCTTCTCTTTCGAGATACGCCGGTAATAAAGCGAGGATGCAATAATCATCTGGAGAACCATAAAATAATTGAAATATTTTCAGAAAACTTTTTTCATAAATACATAAATCAGCAACAGGATGGTAAGATGTTGCAGTACCCGTAGTACCGCTACTTGAAAATGAAATCTCGGCTTTTTTTCCCGAGGCAATTACTGAATGTGTTTTAAAAAACTCAACCGGTAGACAGGGGATCTTTGTCCAGTGATCGATTTTAGCAACATCTGTTTTAAGCAACTTCAAAAATTCACGATAAACAGAAAGCTCAATGGCTTGGTAGTGGAAAACTTCCATTGCTTGCCGATTGAAGTCCTCCTCTGTTTGAATATTAAAAATGAGATCCGGATTCATAATAATTCAAGCCTATTTTTTATTTTCCAGATCAGTATTGTAATGAAGTCCTCTATTTTCATCTCTCGCCATTGCAGCTTTAACAACGAGGTAAGATACATTGATCAGATTACGAAGTTCGCATAAAGCAGGCGACACAATCGTTCTCAAATAGAGTGCTTCTGTTTCACCGTAAATAATCCGAAGACGATCCATCGCTCTTTTCAACCTTACATTATTCCTGACTATCCCCACATAATTACTCATTAATGCTTGTAACTCTCGTCTGTTTTGAGTTATCAAAATCATTTCCTTTGGTTGAGAAGTTCCATCTGCATTCCAGTCTGGGATATCCTCACGGTAAGGGATATCCGAAATTTGTGTGATACTATCTTGATAAGCTCGATGAGCAAAAACTAATGCTTCTAATAATGAATTCGAAGCGAGTCGATTGGCACCGTGCAATCCAGTACAGGCGCACTCACCAACAGCATACAAATGTGCGATGTCGCTTCTGCCTCGTTCATCCACTTTTATTCCTCCACACATATAATGCGCTGCAGGCACTACGGGGATAAAGTTTTTACTAGGATCTATTCCAAGACTCAAACATTTAATCAGAATATTTGGAAAATGAGTTTTGAAGTTTTCAGGATCCAATTGAGTACAATCCAAATAAACAAACTCTCCCCCACTCATTTTGATTTCATTATCGATTGCTCGAGCAACAATATCACGAGGTGCCAAGGAACCACGTTCATCATACTCGGGCATAAAATCTTTTCCATCAAGTGTACGCAAAATTCCACCAAAGCCACGTACTGCTTCGGTAATTAAAAAACAAGGACTCTCTCCTGGATTATACAAAGCTGTAGGATGGAATTGAATAAACTCCATATCATTTACAGTTCCTTTTGCACGATACACCATGGCAACTCCATCACCTGTTGCAATCAATGGGTTAGTAGTGGTACGGTATAATTGTCCTGCTCCGCCCGATGCCATCATCGTAACTCTAGAGAGAATGGTTTCAACTTTATTGGTACGTAAATTTAAAACATATACCCCGAAACATTCTATTGCTCCTTTGCTCCGTGTGACTTCTTCACCAAGATGATGTTGAGTAATTAGATCCAACGCAAAAAGATGAGTATGTAATTCAATATTCGGATGATTATGTACTTGATCTAATAATTTATTTTCGATTTCAAAACCCGTATTGTCTTTATGATGCAAAACGCGATGTTCTGAATGTCCACCTTCACGTGCGAGATCATATTTACCACTGGCATCTTTATCGAAGTTTGCACCCCATTCCACCAATTCCTGAATCCGTTGCATGCCTTCAGAAATAACAATGCGCACAATTTTTTCATCACAGAGTCCATCTCCTGCAATCAATGTATCGCTAATATGCTTTTCAATAGAATCAGGTGCATAGGTAACGGCAGCTATACCCCCTTGCGCGTATTTGGTGTTTGTTTCATCTTCGTTAGCCTTGGTAATCACCATCACTTTACCATGCTTAGCTGCTTTTAAAGCATAACTCAACCCGGCTATTCCTGACCCAATTACTAGAAAATCTATCTTTTGTTGCATCTTTGAATTCTTTAAAATTTTAAAAATACTTTACAATATATTGATAATTAATAATTTACAAGCTTTTCAAGTTAAGTATTCTTTTACGTAGAGATCATCTTCCGTGTCTACAGATCTTTTCCGTAACTGAATCCGTAACTTTGCGCTTCAAAGGTAAACAATCACTCATGAAGCAACTTATCATCGCTGCCCTATTGATTTTAATCGTAGTAGCATTTGCGGTCCAGAATGCAGCCGAAATGACCATACATTTTATGGTTTGGGAACTGAATATGAGTATGGCATTAGTGCTTGTAATCACATTATTGCTCGGAATTCTATTTGGAATTTTAGTGAGTACTCCCCGCATTTTAAAATATCGCAGAGAGATTGCCCGTTTAAGTAAACAAGTACCCGATAAATCTGTTTTATAATTTCCGAATACCGGACAAAAAATATTCTGCACTGTGCGACCAATCACCGTTTACGCCGAACTTACCCCGAATCCTAATAGCCTCAAATTTGTAGCGAATGTAATGTTGCTTGAAGGCGGCACTGTTGAATACGCAAGCAAAGCAGCAGCAATAAATTGTCCGTTAGCAGCTCAGCTTTTTGATTTCAGTGGAGTGAAAAGAGTATTTATCACTTCCAATTTTGTGACAGTTACTAAGGAAAATGATCTCGACTGGTTTGATATCACGAATATACTGCGTGAATTTATTCGTGGATTTTTAATGACTGAAGAAAATTTATTCATAGGATCACCATTTGATGAAAATCATATACCTGCGAATGAAAAGAAAATGTCTGAAACGATTTCACCCGTTGTGAAACCTGTTGCTGTAGTAGAAGAAGTTCCCTTTGTTGAAGCTCCTTATGATCCGGAAGCAGGAAAAAAAATAATGGAGATTTTAGATGAGTATGTTCGTCCTGCTGTTGAAGGCGATGGAGGTGCAATTCATTATCGCTCTTTTGAAAAAGGTGTAGTAAGTGTTGTTTTAAAAGGATCATGCAGTGGATGTCCATCATCAACAGTTACACTGAAAGCAGGAATTGAGAATCTTTTGAAAAGTATGATTCCCGGAGTGAAAGAAGTGATTGCGGTAGCAGAATAATTAATGTGCTAATTAGAAGAAATGTGCTAGTGTGCTAAGTTGCTAGTGTCCAAATCTGAACAATTTAGGTAATTACCTAACTAAATAAGTTACGAATTAATTTGACTATTTTTTTTATTAGCACATTCCTCTCATTAGCATAACTTGTCCCGAGTTTACCTCCGGATTAGCAAATTGGCACACTAACTCATTATTTACACTCCGAGCAGCATTTTCATCGGATCATTTCCTCCTGTCAGCAGTTTAATTGGATCTTCTACCATCTGTTTTACTTTCACTAAAAATCCGACCGACTCTCTTCCGTCGATGATACGGTGATCATAAGAAAGTGCAACGTACATGATCGGACGAATTTCTACTTTTCCGTTCACTGCCATAGGACGTTCTACAATATTATGCATTCCTAAAATTGCACTCTGAGGAGGATTGATAATCGGTGTTGACATCATCGAACCAAAAACACCACCGTTCGTAATTGTAAAAGTACCTCCGGTCATTTCATCAACAGAAATTTTTCCATCTCTCGCTTTTCCTGCTAACACTCCAATCGAACTTTCAATTTGTGCTAAGGATAATCCTTCTGCATTGCGAATAATTGGAACCATCAACCCTTTTGGTGCACTCACTGCAATACCAATATCGCAGTAATCATGAAAAATAATTTCATCACCATCAATCTGTGCATTAACAGAGGGAAATGCTTTCAACGCTTCGGTTACAGCTTTCGTGAAAAAACTCATGAAGCCTAAACCAACACCATGCTTTTCTTTAAAAACATCTTTATACTGCTTGCGGATATTCATTACCGTTGTCATATCAATTTCATTAAAAGTTGTAAGCATTGCAGTGCTCTGCTTCACGGAAACTAATCGCTGTGCAACTTTCTTGCGCAACATCGTCATCTTCTCGCGACGCACATCACGTGATCCTTGCGTTACCGGCATCACCAATGCAGCTTGCTTCACAACAGGATTTGTCATCGCAGCTAATACATCCCCTTTCGTGATCCTTCCATCTTTTCCACTGGAAGCAACTTGAAATGTAGTAACACCATTTTCATCCATCAGTTTCTTTGCAGCAACGGAAGGGAGATCATTAGCATATGAATCATTTGCTGGAACTGATTCTTTTGCTACAGGTTCCTTAACTTTTTCAGCCGGTACTTTTTCTGCTGATGGCGCTTTCTCAGCAACAACCGCTGGCTTCGCTTTAGCAGGAGCTTTTGCATCAGTATCGATAGTAGCAACAACAGAACCAACAGCTACTGTTTCACCTTCCTTAACCATTATTTTTAAAATACCATCGGCTTCCGCAGTCAGACTTAAAGTAGCTTTATCAGAATCAATCTCTGCGATCTCTTCGTCTTTTTCTACATACTCACCATCTGCTTTTATCCAGCGTGCTATCTGTACTTCTGTGATAGATTCACCAGGAGAAGGTACTTTTAATTCAATTGCCATAACATTAAAATATAACTAAGTTTCGGTCATTGATGACCAATAAGTTGTTGTGATTAATTTCTTACCAATTCTTTTCCGATTGGTGATTTCGCAAACACCTGTTCGATAATTGCTGCTTGTTCTTTCTCATGTTGTTTATGCGAACCGGTAGCAGGACTTGCACTTTCAGGACGAGAGATTCCTTTCAACTTAACTTCGTTGAATACACGAGGTAGGTATGTCCATGCACCCATATTTGCCGGCTCTTCTTGCACCCAAATATATTCGTTTGCATTTTTGTATTTCTTAATTAGCTCCTGAACCTGTTTAAGCGGGAAAGGATATAATTGTTCGATACGAATGATGGCAAGATCTTTTACTTTATCTTTTTCCTGACGATCTAATAATTCATAATAAATTTTCCCTGAACAGAAAGCGAGCTTGGTCACCTCTTTCGCATTCACATTCACATCATCCATTACTTCTTTAAATCCACCGGTACTTAAATCTTCCAGTTTAGAAACACAACGTGGATGACGAAGTAAACTCTTTGGTGTAAAAATAATTAATGGTTTACGAAACGGACGATGCATCTGACGACGTAACACATGGAAGAAATTCGCAGGTGTAGAACAGTTCACTACTTGCATATTATTCTCTGCTGATAATGCAAGAAATCTTTCGATCCTCGCGCTGCTATGCTCTGCACCTTGGCCTTCATATCCATGCGGCAATAACATCACCAGACCGTTCATTCTTCTCCACTTATCTTCTGCACTACTTAGGTATTGATCGATGATAATCTGCGCACCGTTATTAAAATCTCCGAATTGTGCTTCCCAGATCACCAATGAATTGGGTGCGGCGAAACAATATCCGTAATCAAATCCCAACACACCGTACTCACTCAATAAAGAATTGTAAATATGAAAGGGCGCTTGTTTCGCTGCAATATTCTCCAAAGGAACATATTGTTCTTCCGACTCCTCCACTCTCAGCACAGC
Source organism: Bacteroidia bacterium (assembly GCA_038320345.1). Lineage (GTDB taxonomy): Bacteria > Bacteroidota > Bacteroidia > AKYH767-A > OLB10 > JBBQED01. The sequence continues at coordinate 277,798 of JBBQED010000005.1, read as the reverse complement.
GTGACGATGAGAAAATGTTCCACGCTCTACATCTTGTCCGCTCACACGTACCGGAAATCCTTCGTTCAATAATGTAGCATATGCCAGTAATTCTCCCATGGCCCAATCCAATCGCCCTGGCAATTGCAACATCGTTTTCCGCTCATCAAATAATCGGACGATCTTGCTAAAGAAAACTTTATCCTTAGGAAGAGTACTCATTTTCATTCCGAGATCAATCAGCAGTTGCTGATCTACAGCAGTAACTGGACTTTGCAATTGTTCTTCAACAGTTGCAAGTCGCAAACCACTCCAGTTCCCATCCATAAAAGGAGTCACTTTTGTTTTCTCCACTTTACGCGAAAGATCCAAACTCTTTTCGAGCAAAGCTTTGAATTTCTTCTCCATTTCTTTCGCGAGATTCGCTTCTACCACACCTTGAGAAAGTAATTTAGCATTGTAAATTTCTCTCGGGTTAGCATGAGTAGCGATTGCTTTGTACAGCAATGGCTGGGTAAATCTCGGCTCATCACCTTCATTATGTCCATACTTACGATAACAGAGAATATCTATAAAAACATCTTTATGAAATTTCTGACGATACTCCATCGCAAAACGAATAGTATATACCAATGCTTCTACATCATCCCCATTCACATGGAATACCGGAGATAATGTAACCTTAGCAACGTCGGTACAATAAGTACTTGAACGTGCGTCAATATAGTTAGTAGTAAATCCTACTTGGTTATTAATGACTAAATGTACAGTACCACCCGTTCCATAACCTTTGAGCAACGACATTTGAATCACTTCATACACGATACCCTGCGCTGCAACTGCGGCATCTCCATGAATGAGAATTGCAGCAATCTGACTGGAATCTCCTCCGGGAGTAGTATCAATTTTAGCACGAACAATTCCTTGTACCACCGCATCTACAGCTTCTAGATGAGAAGGATTAGGAGTAAGTCCGAGGTGAACTTTTTTACCATGCATCGTCACTACATCACTAGAATATCCTAAATGATATTTAACATCTCCATCGAAAGAATTTTCATCAAATTCTTTCCCTTCGAATTCACTAAAGATATCCTCGTAACTTTTCCCAAGTACATTCGCAAGAACATTTAATCGACCACGGTGAGCCATTCCGATTACAAATTCTTTTATTCCTAGTTCAGCCCCCACATCAATCACCGCATCAAGAGCAGGGATGGTAGTTTCGGCACCTTCTAAAGAGAATCTTTTCTGTCCTGTAAATTTAGTATGTAAAAAATTCTCGAAGGCAACTGCATCAGTCAGCTTATCGAGGATTCTTGTTTTTTCTTCGATCGAAAAGTTATACGTATTCTTACAACTTTCCATCTTTTTCTCCATCCAGCTGATTACTTCAGGAGTACGAATATATTTATACTCGGCACCTACACTCTGACAATAACTTTGCTCGAGATGAGCAATGATGTCAGAAAGTTTCGCAGCACCAATTCCGATTTCATTACCTGCATGAAAAGTCGTATTTAAATCTCCTTCACTTAACCCAAATGTGGCGAGTTCAAGTGTCGGAAAATATTGTCTGCGTTCACGAACAGGATTCGTTTTGGTAAATAAATGTCCCCGCGACCGGTAACCATTGATGAGGTTGATGACTTTGAACTCACGGTTCACATGCTCTGGAACTGCACCGCCCTCCACTTCTGCCGAATAATTGGTACGGGCAAAATCAAACCCTTTAAAAAATTGCTGCCAGCTCAATTCAACGCTATTTGAATCCTGAAGGTACTGGCGATAAAGGTCTTCGAGTACATCGGGGCTGATACCCCCTAAATAACTATGCTTATCCATGCTGTATAATTCCCTGATTCCGGGATCGGCAAAGATACGGTAATTCCTGCGGAACGATAATCTCGCTCAGAGGTAAAATCAGATGGATCGCCGTGAAAATTGTTGATGCAGGTTAAGGAAAGCGGATCCCTGCATAGGAATTCGCATCCGCCTCAGGTAAAGAACTTTTATACCGAGCATTGATACTGCGAATAAACACGTTAGCAATCAGTGCGTAGCCTTGTTGATTAGGGTGTATCCCGTCTAATGAAAACGCTCCTCCACTGAGGTACTCAGCGCTAAAAGTAACACCGTTAAATCGAATTCCAGGACTTACTGATTTGAAATAAGTATTCATATCGGCAAAAGCCAGATTTTTCACAGCAGCTGCCGTACGTAATTTATCATTGAACAAAGCCGTTGCCGTTTCAATATTTCCAAGTTCTGTAAGATCGAGAATTTGAGATGCTGGAATTGGATTTTGAGGCGTCCCCAGACCGGCACAGCGTATCGAATCCTGCGATACTGACAACAAGACGAGCTCGCCTTGAACTAACTGACGGATGCTTCCACCACCAGGAACTTTCACTACGAAAGCATTCGGTCCTGCTGTAAAAGTAATTCCAAGGTTAGGTGGTGTAAGTGCATTTAATTGTGCTGCTTGCTCTGTTGTAAGTACGAGTCCATTGTATGGGATCGTATTGAAATAAGGAATATCTGCAATGTCAGGAATATTGGCAATGACTCCGTCGGCTCCGTTCGCAGTTAGACTACTTACGATCCTATCGATTGCGCTATAGAAAGTATCTACGGGAGTAATATCATTGGGGAAGAGTCCACTTGGTGAACCTTCGCCACCATAGAGCGCATAAAAAAGGACATCATTACTTCCAATCCATAAACTAAAAAAAGTAGGATCTACTCTTTCTGCATCACCCAGCACTGTGGAACTCAGACTTGAACCACTTCCTGTATCTGAAGCCATTCTGTAATAATAGGGATTACCAGAACCACCCCCTTTACCAAAATACTGACTATATAAATTAAAACTTTTTGCACCAGGCACTCCAAGATTATTGTACGAACCTTGGTTACCTATCCACATTAAATCAGCAGGGTTTGCAGATAAATTAGTCACATTAAAATCTGCCTGTCCTAAACAATTTGTTTTCTTAGAAAGATCTAATCTTCCTATGGGATGAAAAGTAGCATCAAACCCTAATCCGTTTCCTTCGTTGATCAAGGGCATTTTAAAATCACCACCACCCACTAATGCAAATTTGGAAGCAAGAATTGCGGGAAATGAATTTAGTTGACCTTCACGAGATAAGGCGCCGTCACTATACCCAGCAGTTAAACTATTACCTATTGCTACGAAGCTGCTGAAATCCGCTTCTCCCGGAACATAGCGTGGCTCATCCAATGATACTTTACAACCCGTTAGAAGTATACTAACGGTGACGATGTACCTAATTATTTTTTTAGAAGACATATTGTACACCTAAACCTAGTATGAATATTGTTGATTTGTATGTTCCGTTGAAGTTATTCTCAACGTTATCCGACTCTTTTCTTTGTTTAAGACTTTCATACATCAGCGTGCCTTCAAAAGAAAATCCGCTTTTAAGTTGATAGCTCAACCCTGTCGAATACACCAATTTATTAGCATCCGGCAAATCCGGATTTACATAACCATCTTGCACAGGACTTTGATCAAATGCAATACCTCCACGAAGTGTTATTTTTTCTGTAGCGATATATTGTCCTCCTGCTCGGATTGCAAATACATCTTTATACTTTCTGGCACTACTTGAATTTAATGACGAATGATCGGGAAAAGTAAAGATCAATGAATCATATGCACTCCATCCTGTAAAATTAAGATCTCCGGTGACCAGAATTTTATCAGTAATTTTAAACCCTACTCCGAACGATATCACTGAAGGCAATGTAACATCCGTTTTAAAGTTGGTAGAAGATGGAAATGTTCCGTTTTCAGTTAAAGAAGAAGGGATATCGCTGAAAGTTGCATCACCTTTATTTATCTTCACTTTACTCTGTGAACGATAAGATAGGCCTAAGGAAAGCTTACCAGAAGCATAATAGATTCCAGCATTAAATCCGAAACCAGTTCCTGCACCCTTCAGATCGGTGGAGGCATACGCCGATGTAGAATCACTAACGGGTATGGCTTTACGCAAATGCGCTGATCCTAGTACGAATTCTGGTCCTACACCCACCGAAAATTTCTCGCTTAATTTGTAGGCTATTGTCGGTTGAAAGTAAATTGAATTAAGTTGTGCCGACTGTGAAATATACCGCCCACTCCAATCGTCTTTCCATTTTGTTCCTAATCCGAAAGGAGTATTGATACTTAAACCAAATGTAATTTTCTCCTTAAATTTATAAGTCCCGTAGCAATAAAAAGGAGTATATACTTTTGAATCTAGATCTTCTGTACCTCCGTATTTTCCAAGGAAGGTGGTTTTTGGAAAGATTAAACTAAACCCTGCATTTAAATAATTTTTATCCAGCGCGCTCATTGCCCCCGGATTAAAAAAAGAGGCTGAACCATCTAAAGCAAAACCAGTAACTGATCCACCCATGCTTAAAGCTTTTTGACCTTGTGTATTCACCTGAAAACCACCAGCCATTGAAAACATAGGACCTATCAAAAACCCCAGTAGTATTAAACTCTTCTTCATTCTTTCCATGTCAAACAAATGTAGGCTGGGAGCGGAATACAGCGCAATAGCTCTATCTAATACTTATTAACACAAACTTGTAATATCCTTGACACACTAAGTCTCGAGGGCGAGTCATACCTTTGTACCATGACCGCTACTCAATACGACATCATTGTAATCGGGGGAGGAATTGTTGGACTCTCTACTGCTTATAAACTGAATATCCATCACCCTAATTTAAGAATACTATTGTTAGAAAAAGAAAATGAGGTGGCTTTTCATCAAACCGGCCGCAATTCGGGAGTTTTGCATAGTGGAATTTACTACAAACCAGGTAGTTATAAAGCTAAGAATTGTGTAGAAGGACGACGAGAAATGGTTCAGTTTGCCAAAGAACATCATATTGCTCATGATGTTTGTGGTAAAATCATCGTTGCAACAGATCCTAAAGAACTCACTCACATGAATAAAGTGTTTCAAAATGGAATCGCCAATGGTGTCGAAGATCTTGAGCTCATCACTGCTGAACAAATTAGGGAGATTGAACCTTTTTGCAAGGGGATTTCAGGAATAAGAGTTGGTTGTACAGGAATTATTGATTTCCCAAAGGTATGTTCTACTCTTGCAACATTAATTGAACAGCAATTTCCTGGTAGTCATGTAAAGTTAGGACATGAAGTAACGGGGTTTGAGAAAAATACGGATTACACTACCGTAATTACTCCGAAAAACAAATTCACAGGTAGATATATCGTGAATTGTACTGGCTTGCAAAGTGATCGTATTGCTAAAAAAGATGGCATGGATCCGGGAATGAAAATCGTTGGCTTCCGTGGAGATTATTATGTGCTTACCCCTGAAGCTCAACACAAAGTCAAACATTTAATTTACCCTGTACCAAATCCGGAGTTTCCGTTTCTTGGCGTACATTTTACAAGGATGATTAATCATCCTACAGAGTGTGGACCCAATGCAGTGTTTGTATTTAAACGAGAAGGTTACGGAAAAACTGATTTCAGTGTTGCTGATACTTTAGATGCATTAAGTTATGGTGGAACTTGGAAATTATTTTTCAAACATTGGCAGTTTGGTTTAGATGAATACCGCAGAGCTTTCAGCAAACGATTATTTTTGAGTAGACTGCAACGCTTATTACCTGATTTGAAAATGGAAGATATTATTCCGGGAAGAGCAGGAGTTCGTGCGATGGCATTGGATCAAAATGGTAACATGATTGATGATTTTAAAATCGTTCACAGCGATAATGCATTACATGTTTTAAATGCTCCTTCACCGGCAGCTACTGCAGGATTAGCGATTGGAAAAGCAGTAAATGACATGGCAGAAAGTTATTTTAATCTGAATTAAATTTCAGCAGACTGTTAAATTTTACTGCACTGATTGTTACTTACAAATAAACGAATCTTTACAAAACTAAAAATGCCTCTTCTCAGAGGCATTTTTACAGATATTTCTATAGTTCGATACGACTTACTTTTAGTGTTTCAGTTTATCTTTAAATACTTTTTTAAACTTATCTACTTTAGGTTGGATCACCAACGAACAATAAGGTTGTGATCCATTTTCTTTAAAGTAATTCTGATGATAATTTTCAGCTTTGTAGAATTTCTTAAAAGGAGTGATCTCTGTAACTACTGGAGAATTAAAAGCCCCTGAAGCAGTCAGATCTTTCTTGTATTTTTCAGCAATCATTTTTTGATTTTCATCATGATAAAAAATTACTGAACGATATTGTGTTCCAACATCAGCTCCTTGGCGGTTCAAAGTAGTAGGATCATGAACAGTCCAGAAAACTTCAAGCAAATCATCAAAAGAGATTTTAGTAGGATCGTAAACAATCTGAATTACTTCCGCATGTCCGGTAGCACCTGAACACACCTGTTCATAGGATGGATTTTCTCGCTCGCCGCCTGAATAGCCTGAAGCTACTGAAACTACCCCGTTTAAATCCTGATAGATGGCTTCAACACACCAAAAGCAACCTCCACCAAGTGTTGCGGTATCTAATTTACTTTCTGTCATACTGGTTTTTTCTTGAATTTCTGATTTCTGTTTTGATTCCGACTTTCCGCACGAGATTAAAATAATTACAATTGAAACTGCGCAAGCAGCCGACTTCATCAGCTTAAACATGGATTGTTGTTTTTTATTTTATAAGAAGAGTTATGCTTTACCAGAGCGAGTGGTTCCAACAAATTCTTTCAAATAAAATGGTTCGAAATGATTGAGATCTTCAAATTTACGAGATACATACGAATCCAATGCGGGTTTTATCAAACCACATGCCGTATGCATAAATTTTTCGTCGAATTTTACAGAATCCTTACCATCGAAAAACACAATTGCTTTTTCAGCTCCGTCACCGAATAAAACTCTCGGCTTTTCGGGCTCTATATCAAAACTCCCTTTCTCCAATACCTCGGCACGGATCCCTTCTACATAATTCAAATTCAAATCCAGAACAGCCCCATAAACCTCCATCCTACGAGCATCAATCAAAGGTACCAATAAAGTATCTACAGATGGACTTATCCCTTGTTGTAATATCCAAGCAGATGCCATGGCAATGGGTGTGTCAATCGCGATTAAAGGCTTATCAGCAGCATAACACAATCCTTTAGCAGCGGCAACTGAAATCCGTAGTCCAGTATAACTTCCTGGTCCCTTGCTCACGGCGACAGCATCCAATTCCGAAAATGACTTTCCGGCTTCATCCATCACTCCTTTTATAAATACGGCCAAAAGAGCAGCGGCTGCACGGGGCTCATAGGTCTCCTGTACAGCTATTAGCTTACCTTGATCTGCTAATGCTACAGAACATACCGTTGATGATGTATCTAAATGAAGGATGAGCGACATTAATTCTTTTCAGCAACTTCCTATCCGGCAAAAAAGCATTTAAAACCGTCGGAATCCACTTGAATCTTACAACAAAGAAAATAAAAAACTGAATCCAACCCGCTCTTTTACGAAATATAAGAGCTTAAATTATTAATAAAAAAGACTTCTGAAAAATCAGAAGTCTATACATATTTTTTTGAATTTTCTTTATTTCTTCTCTTTTTCAAAGAGCTGGTCTTTTGCCACCACATTTACAACATCTCCATCCTTCAGTGTTTTTGATACGACATTATAAGGAGCCGATATTATTACTTCATCTTTTTTAAGTCCTTCAACGATTTGGATATACATATTATCTTGAATACCGGTTTTAATCAATCTCATTTTTGCTTTACCCTCTTCAAGTACAAAGACACATTCCTTTGTAGTATTCTCTGCTTCCTTTTTATCTGCCGTTTCTTCAGAGGCCGATTGAACACCCGTTTTAATAATTGACTTTTTAGTAGTATCTCTAGTAGTCACTGCTTGAATCGGAACTGCAATAATATTCTTTACACTTTGAGTGCGGATTTCAACGGTTGCCGACATCCCAGGACGAAAGGGGCTGTAACTTGCAGGCTTTCCATCTAGTAAATCTTGATATGATTCTCGGACGATCCTGACTTTAACCGTAAAATTGGTCACCTGATCAGTACCTGTCATTCCACTCACGTTAGCGGAGTTTGCAACTTCAGTAACTATCCCTGTGAATTTTCGACCTACGTATGCATCAATATCCACATCGGCCGTGTCGCCAAGATTCACTCTTACAATATCATTTTCACTCACATCTACACTAACTTCCATTTCATTAAGATTGGCAAGGCGAAGAATTTCTGTTCCTTCCATCATATTTGTTCCAACAACTCTTTCGCCTTTTTCCTTACTGAGTTTGGACACAGTTCCATCAACAGCAGCGTAGATATTGGTTTTATTCAGATTTTCATTGGCTTCCTTTAAACTTGCTTGTGAACTTCGCACATTAAAATCAGCTGCTGCTACACTTTGTTTTGCTGCATCTACTTCTGCTTTTGCTACTTCCCAAGCGGACTGAATTGACTCAAAATCCTGAGGAGAGATTGCCTTTTCATCAAACAACTTTTTATTACGATCGAATGTTAACTGTGCCTTATTAAATTGAGATTGTGCTTGCGTTAATCGCGACCTAGAGTTTTCAAGATTTGCTTTAGAACCATTCACTGCCGCATTAGTTCTATCGAGACTGGACACATAAATTTCAGGGTTGATTCTGCAAAGTAAAGTACCTTTCTTAACTACATCACCCTCCTTAACAAAGAGGTCAACAATCTCACCAGATACATCAGCCGAAATTTTAAGTTCTACTTCAGGCTGTACTTTACCATTCGCAGAAACCGTTTCAGTAATATCCCGGAGAATAACTTTATCTGTACTTACTTTTATCGAGTCTGAATTACCTAGCCAGCCCGCCATCTTGGCGACAGTTATTAGGACGATCAGGATCCCTACACCGATCCCAATCTTTTTCCAGCCTGAGTTTTTCTTCGCCATAACAATATCAATTAATGCTTCTTTCTATCTATCCTGATACAAACATACAAGGAACAACAAGATGATTTTATTTTTATGAGAACTGTTAGTTTTTTTCTAAATTACTTCACTGACTAAAATACAAGTGGATTACCTGCATAAAAATCGAGAACTTTTACTTTGAAAATAAAATCATACTTTGCCTGTAATGCTTCAATTTTACCTTTAGTCAGATTGTTGGTAGACGTAAGGAACTCTAGTGAGCTGGTGAGTCCGGCATTGTACCTTTTCTCAGCATAATCATAGGCTTCCTGTAAAGCTTGAACGCTCTTATCAGTAGCTTCCATTTTTTTCCTACCTGCTGATGCATCCACGTAAGCTTGTTGAATGCTTTTGTAAAGTTGGTTTCGCGTGAGATCAGAAGAGTACTTTGCATTCAATACACTGATCTTTGCTCTTGCTACATTATATCGAGATGAAAATCCATTAAAAATCGGAACGCTCAAACTTAATCCTAAAGACCTAGTAAGGTTATTATCGAGCTGAGTGCCCCATGGTGTTCTTTCTGTTGGGCTAAAATAAATTGGACTCAATACGGCTTCTCCCGTTGAAGTAACTGCTCCTGTAGGTTGTAATCCTTGGTAAACAGGACTACCCGCAATTTGTTGAGAAGCGCTCGAATATCCTGAAGAATAGGAGCCAAACATCGACAAGCGTGGCATGTAAGATCCCTTCGCAATATCGAGTGATTTTTCAGAGCTCTGAATTTTAAGCGCTGCACTTTTTATTTCTGGTAACTGAGCTAATGCGGCTTCAAAAATCTGTTCTGGGGTTTGACCTAAAACGACTAATGCAGGTAAATCAGCAGTAGGTTTATCAATTGCAAAATCATTTACGCTATCCAGTTCCATTAATTGCATTAGATTCAACTTTGAAGTGCTGAAAGAATTATCGGCTGTAATTTTGTTAAGCTCTTCAGTGGTGAGTTGAGCTTCTGCATCCAGCAAATTACCTCTTGTCATTGAACCCGCATCTGCCATTAATTTAGTACGGTCTCTTTGTTTCTTTGATTCTTCTACACGTGCATCTATCACACTAAGTTGTTCTCTCGCATATAAAACTTGGAGATATGCAGATACTACATTTAACGCGATATCATTTTGAATTTTCTGTAGATCGGATTTATTAGAAAGATAATCCAGTTTACTTTGACGTAAAGTATTCTGTAACTGAAAACCATTAAATAAGATAAGGTTCGTATTCAACGAAAGGTTCGAAGATCGGATTTCTTCCGTGGTAAATTGATAAGTAAACGGATCAACCGATCTACCCCAATTATAGGAAGAACTTCCCGAACCATTTAAAGATGGAAACATCGTATATAGATTCGCATCTGTATTAATTTTAGCAAGTTCAGTATTTAAATACTGTTGCTTGACCGTAATATTATGTTGAAGTGCATACTCCACGCATTCTTTGAGCGTCCAGACTTTCTGAGCATATGCTCCGGATCCGGAACTTAGCAGAGCCACTGTTAAAACGAATATGCCGGTTCGGCGTTTGAGGGTAGAAAACAAGGTGTTCATATCCAGAATTTGGGATGTGAACAAAGGTAATAAAGGAGAACAAACACATGATGGAAAGTCGACAAAGTGCCAAAAAGAGCTGACGAAGCGTATCTGAAAGATTTAAAATAGTTCAGGATCAACTCCATGCCTATAAAAAATGAGCTTGATTCGTCTTCCAATAAAAAAAGCAGAGGGTTAAACTCTGCTTTTAAATATTATATTAGTGTGTAACTAATTATACACCTTCACCATAAACACAAACTCTTTCAGCTTTTTAATTTGTGTAGGGCGATCCATTCCTTTAGTATTTTTACGAGTAGAAATATTGATTTTAGCTTCTTTGCTTCGCTCGTTTAAATAATCGGTAATCCATTTTGATTTTACTGCGAAAGAAGCACCTTCAGCAGATGAGTTACGACCGCTAATGATTCCGAGTAAGTTACCCTGATTATCAAATAAAGGACCGCCAGAATTACCTGGATTTACAGGAATACTGATTTGGTAAGATGCAGTATCACCTTCATAGCCGGTATAAGAACTGATTGAACCCTCACCATAAACAAGTTCTTCGCGGGGATATCCAAGCGTGAAAACACGCTCACCTGGATCTGCAATTAACTTCTTAAAAGAATAGGGCAGCTCTCCGAATGATTTGAAACCAGACTGATCTACTTTCAATACGGCAAGGTCTAATGCTTTATTTGTATAAACTGGAGTGGCCATTAACTGCTCAAACTTTTCATTACTTACGTAAATCTGACGTGCATCTTCTACAACGTGATAACTCGTTAAGATATACCCGTCGGAACTCAATGCGAAGCCGGTGCCGGAAAACCCTTTCCCCGATTCTGGTGTTTCCACAGGAATGGTATTCACAGAATTAATATCCTTTATGATTGCCTTCTGATTACGTTTAATACTTTCAACTTCACGACGTAATTCCTGATAAGCAGTCTGACTCTTATTCCCACCTACACCGCTCAAGTTAAAAGTAAGTACCGAAGCAAAAACCGCAATAATTGCGGCAGCGGCGGCTACAGCAGGCATTCTGTATTTTCTCCAGAGAATCCTGATAATATTTTCTTCCTTCTCAACAACTTTTAAAGGCGCTTGTAAACGATACGCATCCGACTCCATTTCTGCATGGATGGTATTAAGTGAATTGCGTAAATCAGTACGTTCAGCAAATACTCGAAATGCATCTAAAATTAAACGGTGATCATCAATAGACTGCGCCATCTCAGGATCACTTTCACGCCATTGTTCAAAAATGCGTAATTCTTCGGGAGTCAACAACCCCTGACAATAACGTTCAATTAACTCTTCATTCTCAATTCTGCTCATCATAACTATTTCCTCCGTCTTTGTTATACACCCCGAAAAACACTTTTTTGAGGCGTTTCAAACATTTATACTTCTGGTTTTTTGCGTTATCCGCATTAGTATAGCCAAATTTCTCAGAGATCTCTTCCATACTCTGACTTTTCAGGTAGAAATCCTTTAATAATGATCTGCAAGGTTCTCCCAAGCTCTCAAGAGCGGTGTGCATTGCAGTGTACTGTTCTTCTTTCTGCCCTAGATCTTCCTGTTGCAGATCAATATACTCATCGGTATCAGTTAGCGGGTCGGCGTATTTATTTTTACGTTGAAGTTGTTTCAGCCAGAGGTTTCTACCTACCGAATACAGAAATGTTTTAATTCTGCAATTCAGGATAAAATCCTCTTCCTTCACTTTTTCATAAAAGATGATGATCGATTCTTGATACACATCTTTTGCTTCCTGCAAACTCCCTCCATTATTCATTACCAGATTTACCATCATTTGATAGTTCTGCCGGTAAATGGATTTGAGAGCCTTTTCATCACCCTCCTGTAGCGATTGAAGAAGACCTTCTTCCGATACAGTCTGAACTTGTTTCATACCTGATTGTCTTTTAATTCCCATTTATCAAATAGGTAACCCAAAGAACTTGAAAATAATGCATCATTTTTTGGGGTAACCCAAGTATTTTTCAACTTTTATCTATTCATTTTCAATCAGTTATAATTAAGTTTCACTTCTCCCTAAAAAAAGCAGGTTACCTTTTAGCCATGTAAGTATTAAGTTGTAAGTATCAAACTAAAACTCATCACTACAAAATGAAAAAATTCACATCAATCCTTGCTGCTGCTACTTTCGTAGTTGCTCTATCTTCTTGCGGTTCTAAAACTGCTGAAACTACTGAATCTACAATGGATACTACAGCTACAACTGCTACTGAGATGGCTACTGAAGCTGTTGCTCAAGTTGATTCTGCAACTGCTGCTGGTGTAGCTACAGTTGATTCTGCTGCTGCTGCTGCAGCTGCTGCAACTAAGTAATTGCCGGATTGTAAATAAATAAAAGACCCCGCTCATCGCGGGGTTTTTTATTGACTATTATTTTTACTTGAATTTGATTTTTAGCTACTCTTGATCACCTTAGGATTTTTTATCTCCTTCAGCAGTACCCAATGGAATTTTAACTTTATCCTTTTCAGTTATTCCATCAAGAATCTCAATATTTATTCCATCCGATAAACCAGTCTTCAATACTTGCTTACGGTATTCATTCGCTTTCATTTCTACTTCTACGTAAGTGGTATCTCCTGCAAACTGCAAAACACTTTCTGGCAATGAGAGAACTTTATCTTTTTCTGCAAGAATAATATCTGCATTAGCGCTATAACCTGCTCTGAGAAACTGATTAGATTCTAACTTCACAGCAGCACGAATCTGAAATTGTATCGCACCATTTTCAGTAATTCCTTTAGGAGAAATATACTCGAGTTCTGCTTTAAACTTTTGGTTTTCGATGGCCCCTACTGTTAAAATCAGACTCATCCCTTGTTTAATTTTTCCTACTTCCGACTCATCTACTTTTCCTTCAAAAATCATTTCGCCCATATCCGCAACGGACGCAATGGTAGTTCCCTCATTAAAAGTATTTGCTTCAATAACAGAGAAGCCTTCTTTCACTGGAACATCGAGCACCATTCCGCTAAGTGTTGCACGAATGATCGTATTGGTAGCTTTACCAGAACTTTTCGCAACCCCATCTTTAATTAAGTCGAGGTTATCTTTAGATGATTTCAGTTCCTCATTTGCAGAACGCATTCTTACCTCATACTGTTGAAACTCTGCAGTACTTACCACCTTATTGGTAAACAATTGCCGATAACGATCGAAATCCACTTTCGCTTGATCGTAACTGATCTGCGCTTTATTCACTCTACTTTCGGCTTCGTTTAGGCTAATCATATTCGGAATGATTCTCACCTTAGCAATAGCTTCGCCTTTTTTAATCATGTGCCCAGCCTGCACATAAATCTCATCAACAATGCCAGAGACCTGTGATTTAACGAGCACTTCTCGTCTTGGAACCACGGATCCAGTAGCCACGGTTTTCTTGATAATATCCGTTTTAACTGGAACCTGAGTCTGAAAAACCACATCGGGTTTTTGAGATTTTGCATACAGAAACCAAAGTGTCCAGATAAAGGTACCCACCATTACTAACAGTAGGGCTATCCGAAAAATCTTTTTAAACATAACTTTATTGTATTGAATTTTATTTTTTTATTCGGCTCTGAGCGCTTCAACAGGACTTATTGCTACAGCTTTCTTAGCAGGAATTAATCCGGCTAACGCACCTGCCACCACAAGCACCGTTAATGCAGTTAAGGCAACGTTAATATCTATTCCTGGATTCCGAAACATACTGGTATCATCGGCAGGTAGAGAAGAAGCTACTAATTCAAGTAAGCCTACCGATACAACCAAACCAAAATATCCTGCAATTGCAGTAAGGAAAACTGATTCAAGAATCAATTGCTTAACGATCTCCGCAGGTGGAGCACCGATGGCTCTACGGATTCCGATTTCTTTGGTTCTTTCTTTCACTACTATCAACATAATATTACTTACTCCAATAATACCGGCAAGTAATGTTCCGATACCTACTACCCATACTAATCCATTGATTCCGGAAAATAAACCATTCAGTTTATTAAATTCTTTTTCCATATTCCAATGACCTATCGCCATGAGATCTTGAGGATCTATTTTATGACGATCACGAAGAATACCGAGTGCTTTATCTTCTGCATCGGAGGCACTAACTCCGTCGTTAGCTGTGATCGCAAACCATCCCACTACATCGCCATAATTAAACGCTTGCTGAAATGTAGAGAACGGTACATAAATCGTAGAACTTTGCTCTTCTGCCCGCTGACCTGAAGCAGTTGGAGTAGTAACACCAATCACACAGAAGTAGACTCCATTAACTCGAATATACTGTCCGATGGGTTCTTCTTTCGGTTCGAATAAAATTTCACGAGCCCGTTTTCCAATCACCACTACCTTTCTGCGATCTTTTAAATCATTATCATTTAGAAAGCGTCCGTGCTTAACTTTAATGGATTCAATTTTTCCAAGAGCAGGATAACATCCATTTACTGAAAAGCCACCCGTTTTTAATCCACGAACAACATTACTGGTGCCCTGATAATCTCCCAATTGATTCATCGGTGCAACAGTTCCCAATTCTGGCACTTTTAACAAAGCAAGGTAATCGCTATTATTAAAATTATAACGCCTACCAGGTTTCATTCCTTTGTATGGCTTTGAAGTTCGTTGTGCCCAGCAGAAAAAACTATTCGTTGCAGTACCTTGAAAATCATTCATGATTCCTGCTTTGAGTCCGTTACCAGAACCAAGCATTACAACAAGCATAAAGATTCCCCAGAACACCCCGAGACAAGTCAGGAAGGTTCTTAGTTTATTCTTTTTTATCGTGGCAAATATCTCCTGCCAATTATCTCTGTCGAACATGATTCAATTTTTTTAGAGACGATTTAAAACACTTGTGCAAACTATTTTAATCATTCCAATCTACTTTTTATTCGTCACGCAAGGCAACAATGGGTTCAATACGCGCAGCTTTCAATGCAGGAAACAATCCTGCCAAGGCTCCAGAAATAATTAATACGAAAGTAGCAGAGATAGCAACTCCCAGGTTCACTTCAGGATTCAGGAAGAAATCACTAGGAGGCATGAATTTAGCTGCTAATTCGAGTAGAAATACTCCAGCCATTAATCCAATATAACCCGCTGTTGCCGTAATCAGCACACTTTCTTGAATAATCATACCAACGATAGAACCAGGATTAGCGCCAATCGCTTTTCGAACACCAATTTCTTTTGTTCGTTCTTTTACTGCAATCATCATAATATTACTTACCCCCACAATACCGGCGAAGAGTGTTCCAATACCGATAAACCAGATAAATGCTCTGATCCCGCCCAACATATTCATAATTCTAACATACTCTAAAGAATTATTGTTTACATATACTGCCTTGTCATCTGTAATATCAAAACTATATTTCTGTGCAAGCATCTTTTTAATATCACCTGCCATTTTCTCGCTGCGTTCAGGACCCATATCACCCGTTCCCAACCAGAGTACACTCAATTTATTCTGTCCATTGAAAGCACGTTGAGCAGTACTTACTGGAATATAAATCCGATCATTATCTCCACGACCTGGATCTGTAAAAATCCCCACCACTTTAAAGGGGATTCCATCTACATTAATATATTTTCCGATTGGATCCTGATTTTTAAATAATTCCTTCTGAACCGGTTCTCCCATAGCGCAAACTTTACGGTATTGAGAAATATCCATATCATTAATAAACCTTCCTTTAATAACTGTACAATTCTCTAAATAATCATGATCCGGCATACAGGATCTTACTGTAAAAGCACCATTTTCTTTACCATAATTCAGCGTGCGCACATTTCTTCCATCATAAGAAGCAGTGATCTTATCCACTCCTAAAATTTGACGGCGTATCATTGCATAATCTTCATTGGTGAGTTGAATATCTCGTCCTGGTTGAAAACCTTTATAGGATTTACTAGTAGTTCCACCGTTTACCCAAATCGAATTTACTGCATCCGACTGAAATTGTTTTTCTGCTCCATTTCTTAGCCCTTGTCCCGATCCTAAGAGTATTATCAAGATAAAAATCCCCCAAGCCACGCTAAATGCCGTGAGGAAAGTCCGGAGCCTATTGGCCCGAATGGTAGCAAAAATTTCTATCCAGACTTCTCTATCGAACATATTATTAAATTATTCTTTCTATTAATTATTCTGTACCATCCACAATCAAACCATCTTTAATTCGGATCAGTCGTTGCGTACGTGCAGCAACATCCGGCTCGTGGGTCACAATCACAACTGTAACTCCTGATTGATGCACCTGATCAAGAATATCCATTACTTCGAGCGTGGTTTGCGAATCCAATGCTCCAGTAGGTTCATCCGCTAAAATAACTTTGGGATTGGTAATTAAAGCACGTGCAATAGCAACTCTTTGTTTTTGACCTCCTGACATTTCATTGGGAGAATGATTTGCCCAATCTTTCAGACCTACCCGATCCAGAAATTCTAGCGCCAGTTTATTCCTTTCTTTACGGCTTACTTTCTGATAATATAAAGGAAGTGCAACATTCTCAACTGCATTTTTAAACGAAAGTAAATTGAAAGATTGAAAAACAAATCCCAACTGACGATTTCTGATTTCTGCTGCTTTGGATTGATTAAGGTCTTTTATTTTAATACCATTTAGGATATATTCTCCGGTGTCGTATTTATCAAGGATTCCAAGGATATTCAACAACGTAGATTTCCCTGAACCGGAAGAGCCCATAATAGATACCATTTCACCTTCACGAATATGCATATCGATACCTTTCAAAACATGCATGCTACTGGCACCCATTTTATAGGACTTATTTACTTGTTGCAGTCTGATCATAACATTACCTAGAAAAACAAAGTTAAAATGTTAAAGTAATCTAAAAGGAAGCATTAGACCAAACGTAGAAAGAGGCAGACCAAAGGCAGGAATAGGCAGATCAAGCGTAAGGTAATAAATATAGCTTTCCTCTAGTTTGCTAACGATTTAAACATTTCTTAACTTTTGACTACGTTTCCGAGTCTACGGATCCCTCAAAATTCAAGGAATTTATCATTGATTTATCAATCAATCATGGCAGGTCGTAACCAACGTTCGCCCTCTTCTACACTCATTCCTTTACGAGTTGCGTAATCCTCCACTTGTTCGCGGGTAATTTTACCCAATCCAAAATAATGAGCTTTTGGATGTGCGAGATAGAGCCCACTTACGGAAGCGGTTGGAAACATGGCCATACTTTCGGTAAGTGTGATTCCAGTATACTTTGAAACTTCCAGTAAGCGGAATAGCGTTTCTTTTTCGGTATGATCAGGCTGAGCGGGATATCCTGGAGCTGGGCGAATACCACGATAAGATTCTGCAATCATTTCATCACTACTCAGGTTTTCTTCTTTTGCGTATGCCCAGAATTCTTTACGCACCATTTCATGCATGCGCTCTGCAAATGCTTCCGCTAACCTGTCGGCGAGCGACTTCAACATTATGGCAGAATAATCATCATGCTCACTTTCAAATTTTGCAACCCATTCATCAATACCATCACCGGTAGTAACAGCAAATCCGCCGATATAATCTGTTTTCCCCAGTTCTTTAGGAGCCACAAAATCGGAGAGTGCTATATTTGGTTGACCATCGGGTTTCAATGTTTGTTGACGAAGGGTATGGAATTTAGTTAGTACTGACTTTCGTGAATCATCTGCATACACTTCAATATCATCTCCAATGGAATTAGCAGGATACAATCCAATAACTGCATGTGCTTTAATCCAACCTTCAGCAACTAATTTAGCAAGCATATCCTGTGCATCCTTATATAATTTAGTAGCCTCGACACCACGCTCAGGATCACTTAAAATTTTAGGATAACTCCCTTTCATTTCCCAACTGTGAAAAAATGGAGTCCAGTCGATGTACGGAACAAGTTCCGCAAGCGGGAAGTTATTAAAATATTTATTTCCGATAAACGCCGGCTTAACAATCGTTCCATTACTCCAATCGCCAGCGAATTTATTGCTGCGCGCTTTCTCCATTGTAATAAATTTCTTTGCCGATTGCGCATTTGCGTTTTGCAATCGAAGACGTTCATAATCGAGATTGGTTTTCTTTACAAATTCATCTTTCAGCGTAGCGGAAATCAAAGCACTCACCGCAGGGACGCTTCTGGAAGCATCGTTCACATGAATAACAGGATGCATATAATGCGGCGCAATTTTCACCGCAGTATGTACTCTAGAAGTAGTAGCTCCACCAATCATCAAAGGAATTGTGAAACCTTGTCGTTGCATTTCTTTTGCCATATGCACCATTTCATCAAGAGAAGGGGTAATCAAACCACTTAACCCAATCACATCTGCATTTTCTCTTCTTGCAGCTTCTAGAATTTTATCAGCAGGAACCATCACTCCCAGATCCACCACATCGTAATTATTACAAGCTAATACAACTCCAACAATATTTTTTCCAATATCATGAACATCTCCCTTCACCGTTGCCATTACAATTTTTCCATTCTTTTTATCACCCGCAACTTTTTCTAGTTCGATGAATGGCAATAAATATGCGACGGCTTTTTTCATCACACGTGCACTTTTTACAACTTGCGGGAGGAACATTTTACCAGCTCCAAAAAGATCCCCTACTACACTCATCCCATCCATCAAAGGACCTTCAATCAAATTCAATGCTCTAGGAAATTTCTGACGAGCTTCCTCTGTATCCTGATCAATATATTCTACAATTCCTTTTACCAATGCGTGCGTTAAACGCTCCTCAACAGGTGCATTTCTCCACTCTTCATCACGCTCCTG
This sequence comes from Bacteroidia bacterium, assembly GCA_038320345.1. GTDB lineage: Bacteria > Bacteroidota > Bacteroidia > AKYH767-A > OLB10 > JBBQED01. Next base: position 258,518 of record JBBQED010000005.1, on the reverse strand, counting down.
TTTCTTACCTGTACCTTTAGCTTGTTCTGCGAGCGTGATTAATCTTTCGGTAGCATCCTCTCTGCGATTCAGCAACACATCTTCCACACGTTCCATTAACTCTTTATTCACCTCATCATAAATCTGCAACTGACCAGGATTTACAATGCCCATATCCATTCCCGATTTAATGGCATGATAGAGAAATGCAGCATGAATCGCTTCTCTCATACCATCATTACCACGAAATGAAAACGACACATTACTCACGCCTCCACTCACTTTAGCAAAAGGAAGATTTTGTTTTATCCATTTAGTAGCTTCAAAATAATCAAGCGCATTTAAACGATGTTCATCCATCCCTGTTGCAACGGGGAAAATATTAGGATCAAAAATAATATCCTGAGGAGGAAATTTTACTTTGTTAACGAGAATATCATAAGCGCGTTTACAAATTTCAATTCTGCGTTGATAATTATCTGCTTGACCAGCTTCATCAAACGCCATTACAATTACCGCAGCTCCAAACTTTCGGATCAGATTTGCTTGTTTAACGAATGTTTCTTCTCCTTCTTTCAGAGAAATAGAATTAACAATACTTTTACCCTGTGTACATTTTAATCCTGCTTCAATCACATGAAATTTCGAGGAGTCAATCATCACGGGAAGTTTAGCAATATCCGGTTCAGCAGCCATGAGGTTAAGAAATTTCACCATAGCAGCTTCTGAATCCAGCATACCTTCATCCATGTTCACATCAATTGCCTGAGCACCTCCTTCCACTTGATTTCTTGCGATTGCCAATGCTTCTTCATAATTATTATCAGCAATAAGTTTCGCAAATTTTCGGCTACCCGTAACGTTAGTTCTTTCACCAACATTCATAAAATTACTATCGGGACGAAGATTCACAGCCTCCAGTCCGCTAAGATGTAAGAGTGTATCTCTTTCTGGTTTTACACGAGGTTTTGCTTTTGCAGCCAGTTTTGCAATTTCACGAATATGTTCAGGAGTCGTACCACAACAACCGCCAACGATATTCAGAAAACCACTATTCAGAAAATCATGGATATGATGACCCATATCATGTGCTGATTCATCGTATTCGCCAAACTGATTTGGTAATCCAGCGTTCGGATAAGCACTTATAAAAAATGGAGCTTTTTCAGCTAGTTCTTCTAAATGAGGACGCATTTCTTTTGCCCCAAGTGCGCAGTTCAATCCAATACTCAAAAGGTTAACATGAGAAACCGAATGTAGGAATGCTTCAACAGTTTGTCCGCTTAGCGTTCTTCCACTTGCATCAGTAATAGTTCCTGAAACCATCACAGGAAGTACAATATTTTTTTCTTCAAAAACAGATTGCACTGCAAAGAGTGCGGCCTTAGCATTTAAAGTATCGAAAATTGTTTCCAGCAAAATGAGATCGACACCGCCTTCCATCAAAGCCCTCACTTGTTCAGAATAAGCCTCTACCAACTGATCAAAATTTACTGCTCTAAATCCAGGATCATTTACATCAGGAGATAATGAAGCAGTACGATTAGTAGGACCTACAGCTCCTGCAACAAACTTCGGTAAGGCGTCACCGTGTTTTTGCATATAAGTTTGAACTGCTTCTCTGGCAAGCTTTGCAGACTCCAAATTAAGCTCGAAAGAAAATTCTTCCATGTGATAATCTGCCATGGAAATACGCTGTGCATTAAAAGTATTGGTTTCAATAATGTCTGCACCAGCTTCCAAATATTCGAGATGAATTGCAGATATAATGTCGGGTCTCACTAAAGAAAGTAATTCATTATTCCCTTTCACTTCATGAGGCCAATCTTTAAATCGATCGCCACGATAATCAGCATCCGAAAGAGTATAACGTTGAATCATGGTTCCCATTGCACCATCGATTACTAATACACGATTTTCGAGTTCAGCGTAGATTGACTGTTTTTTCATAATGTAATGTGGCAGGTACCAAAAGAAAAAATCTCTTCCGGACTGCCAGAAGAGATTTGTATTATTAATTTAAGAATAATCAGATCCTATAACTTCCGACATTTATCTTGATCTGTTAAAATACAGACCCAGGAATTGGCACCTTCTGCTGAAGCACGAAACCGAAATTGTCGGAATCTGATCATTCATCAGGGTTGCCAAGGTTTCATAGGGCTCAGTCCCTCCACCTTTCTGGATAAACGCAGCCACACAAAGTGGCCCAATAAAGAACGAAGTGCAAAGTTATAAAAAGGTCAACTAACAATCCTCATGGATTTAGGATTTTAGTATTTCGGAGCATTGTATCCTTGGTTTTCAGGAAATACTAGTTCGAAAATGATTTTACCACCAATGATGACCAGATTCTCTAAAAAGTCAAATAAGACACATTTCCACTTTCTTAAAGCAAAAAAAAGAGTTGACTTTCATGAAGTTGGTCAAAATCCATTCAAGAATTGTTCTTACCAAACTTAAGCTCTCCACATAAATAGGGGGCAATTACTTGCGCTCTAGAGGAGAAAATAGACGAATATCGACCCTATCAAATTTAAAGTGCCTCTCCGTAAATTCAGTAGGGCGCTAATTGTCAAAGATTTACAATTTTGCAAAATTAAATAAATATATATTTTTCTGATTCTTAGTCCAATAAAAGATTGTGGAAGGTACTTTTGCACGAATTGACAAGAAGAACATAAACCTCAATATCATGAAAAAACGTTTACTAATCTTAATGAGCATCGCTTTGATTTCGATGAATGTAATTGCTCAAACAAGTGAAAGACCAATCTCTTTTGGTCTTTGGGGGGGGACAACACAATACAATGGTGATCTGGGCCAGGGGATTTATGATACCGATCAGGCCACCTATGGACATATTGGATTATCGCTAGGATGGTATATCACCTCCCATTTCGATTTCAGCATGAATGGAACTTATGGCAGTATGGGCTTTAATGAAAAAAATTCAACCAAAAGATTTAAAGCAGATCAATTTCAGTGGAATGGTCACTTCAGAATTAACTTACTAAACTCCGATAAATATCGTGTCATCCCTTATTTACTTGGAGGCATTGGCGTTTCATCTCTGAGCGGTTCTGACGTTAAACCAGGTACAGATTTTTACGTGCCCTTTGGTGCAGGAGTTAAATTCAGAATTACAGATCGTATCAATTTACATCTACAAGAAACATTTGCGTACACTGACCATGATACTCGTGATGGTGAAGTACATGATAACAATGACGGATTTGCAATGCATAGTATCGGACTCACTTGGAATTTTGCAGGAATGCAGGATGCAGATAAAGACGGAGTGGCTAATAAAAATGATAAATGTCCTGGAACACCAATGGGAATTAAAGTGGATGCTAAAGGTTGTCCTCTTGATCGCGACGGTGACATGATTGCTGATTATCTCGATTCATGTCCCGATATTAAAGGTGTAGCTTCTGCAAATGGTTGTCCGGATAAAGATTTTGATGGAGTAAAAGATGCAGATGATAAATGTCCGGATGTTGCAGGAATTATTGCGATGAAGGGTTGTCCCGATAAAGACGGTGATGGCATTACAGATGCAGAAGACAAATGTCCTGACTTAAAAGGAACTGCAGAATTAAAAGGTTGTCCTGATTCAGATGGTGATGGTATCATTGATCCGGAAGATGCTTGTCCTAATGATAAAGGATTACCAGCATTGAATGGTTGTCCGGATAAAGATAATGATGGCATTGCAGATAAAGATGATAAGTGTCCGGACGTATCAGGTATTGCTGCCAACAAAGGATGTCCTGAAGTAAAAGAAGATGTAAAACAATTATTCACGAAAGCATTACAAGGAATTCAATTTGAAACAGGCAGAGATGTGATTAAGAAAAATTCATATGCTATTCTAAATAATGTTGCGAAAGCGATGAGTGAAAATCCTTCGTATTTACTTTCTATCGATGGGCATACTGACAACACCGGTGACGCAGCAAATAATCTCACCTTATCACAAAAACGTGCTGATGCTGTTAAAACATATTTAACGAACAAAGGGGTTAACGCAGGTAGAATGACGGCAACTGGATTCGGACAAACTGTGCCTGTTGCAGATAATAAAACTTCGGAAGGCAGAGCAAAAAACAGAAGGGTTGCTTTTAAAGTTACTTTTTAAGTTCTAAAAATTATAATGGTCAGCGCCGTTTCCTTATGGGGAGCGGCGTTTTTTTTGGGCCAGGGCGAATTACTTTTACCTTATATTTCAGTGCCTTTCTGATAAACGACTGATAATCAATTAACGTTCTCTCTTAAATAAAATTGAAAGATTGTTTCGAGCGAAAAACACCGCGTCTGCTATTCTCCATTCGATATTTTTATAACCTTTGAGGTTCAGAACATACACTATGAAAAGAATTCTAAGCCTACTCTTTGCAGTTAGCATCACTTCAACGATGGTAGCTCAACAACCCAAACTAGTTCCTGAAACATTATGGAAACTGGGTAGGGTATCAGATGTACGATTATCACCTGATGGCAAAACTGTAATTTATAATGTACGCACATTTGATGTGGCTGCAAACAAAGGACAATCCGATTTATTTTCAATGCCATCGGGAGGTGGAATTGTAACGGCTATTGCAAACAGTTCGGAAGACGAAAACAATGCACGGTGGAGACCTGATGGTAAGAAAATCGGTTTTCTGATGAATGATAAAAATGGAGACACCCAAATATGGGAAATGAATCCTGATGGCAGCGGAAAAATAATGATCACGAATGTTGTGGGAAGCATTGGAAACTATGCATATTCACCTGCACTCAATAACATCTGGTATAGTGCCGATGTTAAACTCGAGAAGAAACCTAGTGAAATTTATCCCGACTTACCAAAAACGGAAGGAGCAAGAATCATCGATGGACTCATGTATCGTCATTGGAATGCTTGGGAAGATTATGCTTACAGTCATTTATTTGTTGCTCCCTATACTGAAGGAAAAATGACGCCTCCAGGTAAAGATATAATGAGCATGGAAAAATGGGATTGTCCAGTAGCACCTTTTGGTGGAGATGAACAAATTATGTTTTCTCCCGATGGTAAAACACTAGCTTATACGTGTAAAAAATTATGGGGGACAGACGCAGCCGTTAGTACCAATTCCGACATCTATCTTTATGATCTTACAACAGGAAAGACAACTGATCTTACTGATGGAATGAAAGGCTATGATAACGATCCAGTATGGTCGCCTGATGGCAATAAAATATTATGGTTAAGTATGGAAATTGCAGGCTATGAATCTGATCGTAACCGCTTATTTTCCTATGATGTAATCACGAAAGAGAAAAAAGAAGTGCTTAGTAACTTCGACTATAGCGTAGATCAAGCGAGGTGGAGTGCTGACAATAAAATGATTTATTTTATCTCGGCTATCAATGCCACACATCAGATTTTTTCTTTTGATCTGAATATGAAATCAAAATCACCTCTGCGACAGATTACAACGGATCAAGCAGATTATAATGAATTAACGGTAGCTGGCTCAGGAAAGACGACAGTAGTAGTTGCAAATCGTGTAGATATGACCATGCCTGCAGAATTGTATAACATCAATCTGACAACAGGAGCTGCAAAGCAAATCACATTTACCAATTCTGCGGTGTGGGATCCGATTAAAAAAGCGAAAGTGCAGAAGAGAATGATCAAAACCAGTGATGGAAAAGATATGTTAGCATGGGTAATTTATCCTCCTGATTTTGATCCTGCGAAAAAATACCCGACATTATTATTTTGTCAAGGTGGACCTCAAAGCGTAGTGAGTCAAGCATTTTCTTACCGATGGAACTTTAGTCTTATGGCTGCGAATGGTTATATTATCATTGCACCTAACCGTCGCGGGTTACCGTCATTTGGTGAAGAATGGAATGATCAGATAAAAGGTGATTGGGGTGGACAGGCTATGACAGATTTAACAACTGCCATCGACGACTTAAGCAAAGAACCTTATGTAGATAAAAATCGACTTGGCGCTATTGGTGCAAGTTTCGGTGGCTATTCGGTTTATTGGCTTGCAGGGCATCATCAGAAACGATTCAAAACATTTATTGCGCATTGTGGTGTGTTTAACTTAGAGTCAGAATATGGTGCAACTGAAGAAATATTTTTTGCCAATCATGATATGGATGGAGCATATTGGGATACTCCACGTCCGAAAAGCTATACCGCCTATTCTCCAATAAATTTTGTTCAGAATTGGGACACTCCTATTCTAGTTATCCATAATGAAAAAGATTTTCGTGTGCCATTAAATCAGGGCATGGAGGCTTTTTCTGCGGCTCAATTAAGAGGAATTAAAAGTAGATTCCTTTATTTCCCGGATGAAGGCCATTGGGTCTCTAAACCCCAGAACAGTATTCTATGGCAGAGAGTCTTCTTTGACTGGTTAACCCAGACTTTGAAATAACAAACTCACCTATTACATATATTAAAAAGGAGTGCTCTATGAGTGCTCCTTTTTTTTGATCTAATTTTTAAGGTTTTTCTAAAAAAATGCTTGGATCAAGATGTAGTTGATCATTCATCTTTGAAATGTGAACTACTAGAAATTACTGCAATCAGCCCCGAAAACTGTACGATTCCATGTTTTCTAAGGATTTTATGCTGCAAAGTGTTGAAAATCCTCCTTTTTTCAAAAGTTCAACAAACCGCCAAGAGGGTTAAGCCCGTATATGCTTACAAATATTTTATTTCAACCCTTAAAACGTAATCCTATGTTAAAATCAAGACGCACTTTATTGCGGGTAGGACTTGTCGCATTAGCCTTTGGAGGAATTTCCTGGTATACCGCGAACAATTCTAATCTGCTCGAGGCTTCCAGTCACCGAGAAGCACCACTCATTTCGAACGATCCGTTAGCAGATAATACGGATCTGTATGCCTTTAGAAGCCCAGATGACACAAATACGGTAACGATTCTCGCGAATTATGTTCCATTTGAATTACCAATGGGTGGTCCTAACTATGCATCGTTTGGCGAAAACATCCGCTACGAAATACATATTAAGAACAATGCAGCAACACCAGCGGATGACATTACTTACCGCTTCACCTTTTCAAAGATCAATGAAGACAGTTCTACGTTCTTTAACATTCGTTTAGGACAACAGAATTTAAAAACTACTTATACCTGTGAAAAAAGTTTAGGTGGTGGACCGTTTACCGCAATCATCAGCAATGGAATTGTACCTCCGAATAATATCGGTCCACGTTCTATTGAAGCAGTTGGATTAGGTCTTGGTACTACGTACGATCAACTTGTTACTGCTACTACATTTAGTGCAAGTGGCAATGGTGGTGAAGTTGTGTATTGTGGACCAGCTGACGATCCATTTTTCGTAGATCTGGGTGGAATTTTTGATTTAGGACAAACACGTCAGGGATCTACTGGTGTGAATGGACCAAGAGATGGTGTTGCCGGATACAACGTGCATACTATCGCTATGAAAATTCCTATCAGTACTTTACAAAAAACAGGAATGGATGTAAGTATGGCAAACAACATTCTAGATGCTGATTTTGTAATCGGTGTTTGGGCATCTGCATCACGCCGTCAGACCACTATTCTTGCTGCAAATGGACAAACCAATTATGCAGGAAACTGGGTTCAAGTAAGTAGAATCGGAATGCCATTAACAAATGAAGCTGTAATTCCTATTGGAGATAAAGATAAATGGAATTCTAAAACTCCTTATGATGATTCTTCTTTTGAAGATTATTTTACTAATCCAGAATTAGGATTATATATGGATGATTTATTATTTGGTACTGCAGTTCCAGCGTTCAGCAATCTCAGAATTCAACATGCCTCACCAACCATATTAGGAAATGTAGATTTCGGAAATAATATGGATGGACTGTATGTTTTGTATGGTAATGCAGCTACTACAGGAACAGCATTAGACACTGCGATCTTTGGAAAATATCTATTACGTCAAGGACATCCACGTTCTGCTGATTTACTTCCAATATTCTATACTGGTGTACCAAACCTCGCACCTTATCAGTTAGCGACAGGAAAAACAGCAGGTAATCCTCTATCAGCAGGTAAGCCTTTCATCAACAATTTCCTCCCAACTTTCGGTGATATGTTGAGATTGAACATGGCAGTGCCAGTAACTGATCGTAATGATCCAAAATTCAGTTCTGAAGGAATTATTTATGCTGCGGTATTAGGATTAACTGATCCAGCATACAATACAACTACAGCATTGCAATTTATTCCGAACATGGATGGATTCCCGAATGGACGTCGTTTAGAAGATGATGTTACTCGCATTGAACTACAGGCAGTAAGTGGAGCAGCTCTTGCAGCTGTTGGATTATGGTATGATGATTATGTTATTGGCCAAAGTCCTTTGACTCCTAATTTGTTGAATGTCCTCAATTATACTACCGGTGTTGAAAAGAACGATACCACCTTCCGTTCTGATTTCCCATATGTTCAATTACCATGGGATGGCTACCGTTATCATTTTGCAAATCAATAACCGTAACTAAAAAGGACTATTAAAATCAGGGAGTTCACTTCCTCAAAAAAATAAAACACATGAAAACAATTTATAAAAATACACTCAAACTAATTCTTGGGATAGGTGTAGTTACTGGAATACTATATGCACTTCCAGGCAGCTCTTCTCTTCAAGCATCAAGCCATCGGGAAGCACCCTTAATTGCAGATGATCCATTAGCAGATAATACAGATTTATATGCTTTTAGAAGTCCGGATGATACCAACACGGTAACCATTATTGCGAATTATATTCCTTTGCAATTACCGCATGGTGGTCCAAACTATTATTCTTTTGGAGAAAACATTCGCTATCAGATTCACATTAAAAATGATGCAAGTACTCCTAATGATGATATCACTTATTGCTTCGAGTTCCATAAAGTAAATGAAGATAGTACTACCTTCTTCAACATCCGCTTAGGTCTACAAAATTTAAAAACAACGTATAACTTAAGTAAAAAAGTAGGAACAGGAAACTTTGTAAATATCATCACCAATGGTATCGTTCCTCCTCCTAATATCGGTCCGCGTTCGATTGATACTCCTGGTTTAGGCTTAGGACAATCTTATGCACAGCTAATGCAAAGTGCGATTACTCCTGCAACAGGAAACGGTGGAGAAACAGTTTACTGTGGACCAGCTGATGATCCATTCTTTGTTGATCTAGGTGGAATCTTTGATTTAGGTCAAACACGCGCAGGTGGAACAGGAATCGATGCTCCACAAGACGGTGTAGCATGTAAAAACATTCATTCCATTGCAATAAAAATTCCGATCAGTACTTTACAAAAAGCTGGTAAGGATGTGTCTCAAGCTACAAATATCCTTGATCCTGATTTCGTAATTGGAGTATGGGCATCTGCATCCCGTCAGCAAATTAGCACATTGGATACTGCAGGAGGAGCACCAGGAACTTCAGGTGTTTGGGTACAAGTTTCAAGAATTGGAATGCCTTTAACGAATGAAGCAGTTATAGCCATTGGAAGTAAAGATAATTGGAATTCAAAATCACCATATAACGATGCGTCTTTTGAATCTTATTTTACGAACCCTGAATTAGGACTCTATATGGATGATTCATTATTCGGATCAGCAGTTCCAGCTCTCAGTAATCTTCGTATTCAACATGCATCCCCAACTGTACTTGGAAATGTTGATTTCGGAAATACACATGATGGCTTATATGTTCTCTATGGTAATGCTGCTACTACAGGTACAGCACTAGATACTGCAATCTTTGGTAAGTATCTTTTACGCCAGGGACAACCACGTTCTGCGGATTTACTTCCAATATTTTATACAGGAGTACCAAACCTTGCACCATACCAACTTGCTACAGGTAAAACTCCTGGCAATCCACTTTCAGCAGGTAAGCCTTTCATCAATAATTTCCTACCCACTTTTGGAGATATGTTGAGATTGAATATGGCAGTACCCGTTACACAGCGTAATGATCCACAATTTAGTTCAGAAGGAATTATTGCAGCTGCAGTATTAGGATTAACTGATCCTGCTTACAACACCACAACGGCATTACAATTTATCCCTAACATGGATGGATTCCCGAACGGTCGTAGGTTAGAAGATGATGTTACACGCATCGAACTTCAAGCTGTAGGTGGAATTGCATTAGCTGCTGTTGGTTTATTCTATGATGATTATGTAATTGGACAAAGCCCGTTGACTCCAAAATTGCTCGCTACTTTAGGTTACACTACAGGAGTTGAAAGTAATGACGATGGTTTCATGCCTACCTTCCCTTATGTTGCAGCACCGAAAAGCGGTTTTGGAAATTGTAGCGGTAGTCAAGTAATCACTGGAGTAAAAGAAATCGGTTTGAATATTGGTGCTCCACAATTATCGTTAGCACAAAATTTCCCAAATCCTTTCAAAGAAACAACAACAATTCGCTACAGAGTTAACATTAAATCTCCAGTTAGAATTAGTATCATGGATCTAAATGGTCGATTGATTTCAACTATTCTAAATGAGAAAAAAGAAGCGGGTATCTATGAAATTAAATACGATGGTTCGAATCTAAAACCTGGTATTTATCTAGCTACATTATCTTCAGGAAATCAAGTGATTCAATCTATTAGAATTACAGTTATCAAATAAATATCTTTCAACACCACATGGAATTAAATTCCATGTGGTGTTCTTAAAACGTGCTACCATGAACAAAAAATACTTAATCATCATTTTCGGATTAGTAATATTATTTACATCCATCTTGATCACTCGTAAAGACACTTCTGCTGTTTACAAACTGAAAGAAAGAGTGTCACTCATTTCGAATACTTCAGAATGGATCAATACGAAAAAAGCAATTGAGGGATTGGAAGCCGAATTACTCAGAAATCCTGAAAATAAAACTACAGAACTGAAACTTGCTCAGGCATACTTACAGGAAGGTAGAGTTACAGGGGATCATTCCTACTACGATGCACTAGCCTATTCATTAATTCAAAAAGTACTTAAAAGAGAGCCCGAAAATTTTGAAGCGCTCTGTTGCAAAGCTACTCTTGAGGCTTCAGCACATCAGTTTACTGATGCTTTGAATACAAGTCAACAAGCCATTACTATTAATCCTTATAACGCATACATCTATGGTGTTTTATGTGATGCGAATGTAGAATTAGGAAATTACAAACAAGCAATTGCAGCAGCGGATAAAATGAGTTCCATTCGTCCTGATATCCGCTCTTACTCCAGAGTATCTTATTTACGTGAAATACATGGCGATTATACTGGTGCAATTGATGCTATGAAACTTGCATTATCAGCAGGAGTACCGGGCCTTGAACAAACGGAGTGGACAAGAGTTTACTTAGGAAGACTTTATGAAACCATTGGGCAAGTAAAAGAAGCCGAAAAATGGTATAAAGAATCTATTTCCATTCGACCTAACTACGCTCCTGCTTTAGCTGCATTAGGAAATCTTGCACAACAAAATGGACAATATAAAGAAGCGTTAGTCTTTTATCAGAATGCTGCTAAGACAATGACGGATTATAGTTATCATCAAAAAACTGGTGAGATCTATATGGCATTAGGTAAATCAGATTTAGCAAAAGAAAATTACGAAAAGGCACTCGATGTTTTGATTAAACACCAACATCCTACCAACGAAGAAAGTGGAATAGGACATAATATTGACAGAGAACTTGCCCAAGTATTTATTTCAATGAAAGAATATGAGAAAGCTTATGAAAGTTCAAAATACGAATACAACAGAAGACCGAATAATATTGATGTATGTGAAACGTATGCATGGGCTTGTTTCCTTAAAGGTTCAAAACAAGAGGCTCAATATTACATCCTTAAATCTTTACGAACTAATTCTTCTAATCCAGTTCTGCTGTGGAAAGCAAGTACTATACTAAGCGCTAATAATCACCCCTTGGTAGCTCAATCATATATGCGCAAAGCGAGCAGCATCAACCCAGGTATTGCAGGAATCATGCAATTACAATATGCAAATCAGAACGAACTAGCAGCCAATTATCATGAAAAATAAGCTATTATTTCTGATTCCGTTATTGCTGATTGCATTTCCGGCATTCTCTCACACGATAAATTATCGTTTAGAGAATGTACCTACTACGCAAGTATTCGGATATTATTTACAATTAGGATTCACACATATTCTACCCAATGGTTTTGACCATATCCTTTTTGTCCTTAGTTTATTTTTATTGAATCCAAATTTAAAAACAGTATTTCTTCAAGCTACTTGTTTCACAATAGCACATACGATTACTTTGATCTTATCTGCCAATGGAACTATTGTAGCTCCGCCTGCCATTATCGAACCCATCATTGCAGTATCTATTCTTTTTATGGCGATAGAAAATATGATGCAATCGGAATTAAAAAAATGGAGATATCTGATTGTTTTTGCTTTTGGATTAGTACATGGGATGGGATTTGCGAGTGCGCTCAATGATGTTGGACTACCAAGAGATGCCTTTTACAGCTCTTTGATTTCATTCAATGTAGGCGTGGAACTGGGTCAAGCTTCAATTTTAATTCTTGCATGGTTTCTTGTAGGAAAAGAGTTCAGTGGTAAACCATGGTATCGAAGTAGAATTACAATTCCTGCCTCCCTAGTCATTGCACTTATTGCTGGCTTCTGGACGATAGAAAGGATATTCTTTTCTTAACTCCAACTAAACTATGACTACTAGTGCTTCTGCATTTGAATACCACTTGTCCTCGAAAAATGTTGTGTAAGTCAGAGGTAACGGTTAGTTGCTGAGTTCAACGAAACTTATTTTTCATATTCAGCTGACGAAATTTTTTAACTAAAGCAGAATCCTTTTTTAGATCAACCGGGCTGAGAGAATCAGCAAGAAGTGTTGAATCTTTTGGAACAAATACTGCCTGCTTTCTACTGATCTCCGTAATAATATCTTTATACATCAACTCCATCAATTCCGGATTGCTTTGATAATACTGATAACTCTTTAAAAAATCATTTGCACTTACCTTATATTTTTCAAAAGTAAATTTATAATAACCGTAAGCCAGCTGTTTGGTGCTATCCGTCATACCTAAATTCCTGAGCTGAATGGCTGCTTCAACGAGTTGAACATCTGCCATCAATTGAATCATTTTTGCTCTGGGAATAATATCAGCTGGAATTCCTTCTTTTTTTTCCCCACAAGAAAAAAGAGCCGTCATTACTATCACCAAAAAAGAAATTTGAAGTATTTTATTCATTTAGTTGTTTCGATTAAAATGCAAACGCATCCCTCTGTATGACTCATCTATTTTACCTTCATCAAAAACGAGGACACCATTAATAAAAGTCTTCATCACTTTAGATTTAAAAGTTGTACCTTCAAATGGCGACCAACCACATTTATACAATACATTCGAAGGAGAAACCGTCCATGGATTCGACAGATCAACAAGCACAAGATCTGCATAATAACCTTCTCGTATAAACCCTCTCTCTGCAAGTTGAAAACAAACTGCTGGAGCATGCGACATTTTTTCTACTACTCTTTCAATCGTTATCCAACCCTGATGTGCAAATTCAAGCATCGCAACTAGTGCATGCTGCACTAATGGTCCACCAGAAGGACACGTTAGATATGGATTTGCTTTTTCTTCGAGTGTATGCGGAGCATGATCTGTTGCCACAATATCAATTTTATTATCCAGCAACCCTTTGCGAATAGCAGCGCGATCGGAAGGTTTTTTGATGGCAGGATTCCATTTGATAAAGGATCCTTTAGCTGCATAGTCTTCTTCACTGAACCATAAATGATGCACACAAGCTTCGGCGGTAATTCTCTTTTTCTCCAAAGGGAGTTCATTAGAAAATAAATTAACTTCCTCCGCTGTAGAGATATGCAGAATATGCAAACGTGTGTTGTATTTCTTTGCAAGCGCTACTGCCATCGAAGAAGAAGCTAAGCACGCTTCTCGGCTTCTGATATATGGATGTTCCGCTAATGGTATAGCATCACCAAATTTCTCTATTGCTAGCTTAAGGTTCTCACGAATGATTGACTCCACTTCACAATGTGTAGCTACTAGTAAGGGTGTATTTCTAAAAATAGCATCGAGCGTCTTTTCGTTATCCACGAGCATATCTCCTGTGCTGGAACCCATAAAAACTTTTACGCCACACACATTAGCTCCATCTGTTTTAAGAACTTCCTCGAGATTCGTATTTGTAGCTCCCATAAAAAAAGAGTAATTCGCCATCGATTGCCTTGCACCGATTTCATACTTTGTTGCAAGTAATTCCTGCGTTACCGTTTGAGGAACTGTATTAGGCATCTCCATAAAAGAGGTAATTCCTCCTGTAACTGCGGCTCTAGATTCTGTAAATATTTCCCCTTTATGCAGGAGTCCAGGCTCACGAAAATGCACTTGATCATCCACAACGCCGGGAAGCAAATACAATCCCTTAGCATCAACTTCAATACGCTTCGCATTACTTTCAGGAATCTGTCCTATCCTTTCAATGCGTCCGTTTTTAATAAGAACATCAGCCTGAATGATTTTTCCTTCATTCACGATGCGTGCATTCCGAATAACTGTTTCCTGATTCATTGAATTAATTTTTCGGCAGCTCCCCAACCATGGTAGAAGGAATCACCCATTCATCAAATTGATCAGCTGTTAAATATCCCAAATCGATAGCAGTATCTTTTAAGGTCTTGCCATCACGATGGGCCGTTTGTGCAATTTCTGCGGCTTTATAATATCCAATATGAGTATTTAATGCAGTCACCAACATCAAGGAATTATTCAGATTCGCTGTAATATTTTCCATGATCGGTTTTATTCCGATGGCGCATTTATCATTGAAAGAAACGCAGGCATCGCCGATCAGACGTGCAGAATGCAGAAAATTATAAATCATTACCGGTTTAAACACATTCAGTTCGAAATGACCTGTTGCACCTCCGATGGTAATAGCAACATCATTACCCATAACTTGAGCAGCAACCATAGTCATCGCTTCGCACTGCGTTGGATTAACTTTACCAGGCATGATTGAAGATCCTGGTTCATTATCCGGTATAAACAACTCTCCTATTCCACAGCGAGGACCTGAAGCTAATAAACGAATATCGTTGGCGATTTTCATTAAACTTACGGCTACTGTTTTCAATGCACCATGTGTTTCAACAATTGCATCATGTGCAGCTAACGCTTCAAATTTATTTTCAGCAGTAACAAAAGGAAGTCCACTCAGCTTCGCAATATTGGATGCTACGCTCACATCATATCCTTTCGGGGTATTAATTCCAGTACCCACAGCAGTTCCACCTAAGGCAAGCTCTGCAAGGTGGGTAAGTGAATTATTGATAGCACGAATGCCATGATCCAGTTGAGAAACATAACCACTGATTTCTTGTCCGAGTGTTAAAGGCGTTGCATCCATCAAATGTGTTCTTCCGATTTTAACGACCTGCATAAATTCCTTCGACTTAGCTGCGAGCGTATCACGAAGCTGTTTAATTCCAGGCAATGTATTTTCAATGATAATTTTATATGCAGCAATATGCATAGCTGTAGGAAAAGTATCATTAGATGATTGAGATTTATTCACATCATCATTAGGATGAATTGCTTTTTTCTCATCCATCAAGCTGCCGCCAAGCAAAACATGAGCGCGATAGGCTACTACTTCATTCACATTCATATTACTTTGTGTTCCTGAACCTGTTTGCCAAACCACCAATGGAAATTGATCATCGAGTTTACCAGCTAGGATTTCATCACAAACAGTTCCGATAATATCACATTTTTCTTTAGGCAAAACTCCTGCTTCAAAATTAGTAATAGCAGCCGCCTTCTTCAGAATAGCAAAAGCGCGGATTATTTCACGAGGCATTTTATTGATGTCTTGTGCAATTTTAAAGTTTTCGATAGAACGTTGGGTTTGTGCACCCCAGTAAACATTGGAAGGAACCTGTACAGTGCCCATGGTATCCTTTTCAACTCTGAAATCTGACATGAAGATTAGTTATAATAGTTGCAAATATTTTTAGAGCAATATTAATAGCTCATTTTTTCTTTTTTCCCAGCAATTGAAGAATCATTTCTGGTGGTCGTGCGATGATCGCTTTACCATCCACCACTACAATTGGTCGCTCAATCAGCTCTGGATTTTCCGACAGAATTTTTATCCATTGGGTCTCCGTGATTTTCTTTCCTGCATATTTTTCAAGATAAAGCGGCTCTTTTTTTCTAACGAGTTCTGCTGCTTTGATTCCAAGGAGAGAGAGGATTTCTTTAATCTCCTGTTTAGTAGGAGTATCCTTCATGTACTCTATGATTTCGGGATCTTCATCAGTTTCATCTTGAATCAAACCCAGTGTTGTACGACAGGTAGAGCAAGTTGCTTTATAATAAATGCGGAGCATATTTTTTCAATCAGACTTTAACATCACTACTATATTCCATCAGATACGATTTGATGAACTCATCAATTTCTCCATCCAATACAGCACTAGTATCAGAAGTTTCATAATCGGTACGTAGGTCTTTCACCAGCTTGTAAGGATGTAAAACATAACTACGGATCTGACTTCCCCATTCAATTTTTTTCTTGGTATTTTCAGTAGCAGCTTTTGCATCATTCCGTTTGCGCAGTTCCAGTTCATAGAGTTGAGACTTGAGCATTTTCATCGCTCTTTCCTTATTCCCTCCTTGTGTACGTTCTACCTGACAAACCACTACAATTCCTGTAGGATGGTGAGTAAGCTGCACTTTCGTTTCCACTTTATTTACGTTCTGACCACCTGCACCACCAGAACGGGAAGTATGCCAGTTGATATCTGCATCTTTAATTTCAATATTGATATCATCATCTACTAACGGATACGCATATACGCTAGCAAAGGATGTATGTCGACGGGCATTAGAATCAAAAGGAGAGATACGTACTAAGCGATGCACTCCATTTTCACTCTTCAGATAGCCGTAAGAATAATCCCCTTCAATTTCGTAAGTGGCAGATTTTATTCCTGCACCATCTCCTTCTTGAAAATCAATTTCCGAAACTTTATAGCCATGTCGTTCTGCCCAGCGCAAGTACATTCGCAAAAGAATAGAAGCCCAATCTTGGCTTTCGGTACCTCCTGCACCGGAGTTAATGGTAAGCACGGCACTTAATCGATCTTCATCACCGCTAAGCATGTTTTTAAATTCCAGCGCTTCGATTTTTTTCTCCGTTTCAGCATAATGTGCATCCACCTCTTGTTCTGTGGCTTCCCCTGCTTTCTGAAAATCAAAAAGCACAGAAAGATCATCTACTGAAGCCTGCACATCGAGGAATGCATTCGTCCAGTCTTTTTTCAACTTAATATTTTTCAGAATCTGCTCTGCTCTTTTTGGATCGTTCCAAAAGTCGGCGGCATGTGTCAATCGTTCTTCCTGAGCGATCTGTTCTAGTCGGCTATCGACGTCAAAGATGCCTCCTCAGAGCGCTACTACGATCGGAAAGTTCCTTTAATTGCTCTATCATCATAAGTCGCAAAGGTAGTTAATTAGAGAAAACGATACCGACAAGTAAATACAACCACTTGAAATGTAATCACTTATTCCTGATTTGCACGTAATATTTCCCATACTAGATCTGATTCAAATCCTCTAGAGATGGCATACTGCGCTAACTTATAATTCCTTTTAAAAAGTGTTTTTTCTTTTACCTCTTTCCCACGTTTTGCAATTACGGACTTAAGTTTTTGATGATAATCTTTGTCATCAATTTGAGCAAGTGCTTTACGGATACAGTAATCAGAAACTCTTTTGAACTTGAGTCCTGCTTTAATTTTCTCACGACCCCATCCTAGCATTCTGAATTTACCTCCAGCATAAGCCATCGCAAAACGCTCTTCACTCAAGAAGCCTTCATTGATTACACGCGAGATCATCAACTCCACTTGTTGCTGATGCAGGCCATAGGTATATAATTTATCTCTTACTTCCTGTTGGGTACGTTCCTGAAAAGCACACCAGTTGCAGATCTTTAAAAATGCCTGCGCTTCGGTAAGAATTTTCTTGGGCTTAGCTTCCTCCATTACAAAAATCACTTTGGAATAGATGCAATCAATTTACGCGTATAGGCCGATTTCGGATTTAGATAAACTTCTTCTGCATCTCCGAGTTCTTCAATCTTACCTTGATTCATCACCATCATTCGATCGCTCATAAAGCGAACTACAGATAGATCATGAGAAATAAAAATATAGGTTAATCCTTGTTCTACCTTTAACTGATTCAGCAGATTCAACACCTGAGCTTGAACGGAGACATCCAAAGCGGAAACCGACTCATCACAAATTACAAATTCGGGATTTAGTGAGAGAGCACGTGCAATGCAAATTCTTTGTCGTTGTCCCCCGGAAAACTGATGTGGATAGCGATGATAATGTTCTTCTTTCAATCCAACTTTCACCAACAACTCCACTACTTTTTCGCGACGGTTTTTATCAGTACCATACAACTGATGAACGTACATGGGCTCGAGGATTGCAGCGCCGGCGGTGAGTCGAGGATTGAGAGAAGAATAAGGATCCTGAAAGATCAGTTGCATTTGTTTTCTCAAAGCACGTAATCCGGAGGGCTCTAATTCTCGGAGATTTGATCCTTTATAAAAGATCTGCCCCCCTGTTGGTTCCATCAAGCGAAGTAAACTTCTTCCTAGTGTTGTTTTACCACAACCCGACTCCCCTACCAGTCCCAGCGTTTCACCGGGATACACTTCAAAGCTGATATCATCAACTGCTTTCACTACCGTTGAGGGCTTACCGAACAATCCCTTTTTTACTGGGAAATAAGTATTCAAATTTTGAACAGTCAAAATCGGCTGTTGCGCATACAATTTCTTTTTATGATTAGACTTTGCATCAGCAGGGACCGCTAATTCTTTTACTATATCGATAATACTCTTACCCGTTTCTTGCAAATTTCCATTCCCGTCGATCCTCATAAAATCACTAATTACAGGAAGACGAATCAAGCCAGTATTGGAGGATGGACGACATGCTAATAATCCTTTCGTATATGGATGAACGGGAGAATGAAAAATCTTTTCCACCTCACCTTCCTCCACTACTTTTCCTTTGTACATCACTAATACTTTACTAGCAAAGCGAGAGATCACTCCTAAATCATGGGTGATAAAAATGATACTCATTCCAAACTCCGCTTGTAATTCGTTGAGGAGATCCAGAATTGCCGCTTGCACAGAGACATCAAGTGCAGTAGTAGGTTCATCCGCGATCAGCACTTGAGGTCGGCAGGAGATGGCCATTGCAATCATCACTCTTTGTTTCTGGCCACCAGAAAGTTGATGCGGATAAGAATCTACTAATGATTCGGGGCGCGGAAGTTTAACTTTTTTAAAGAGCTCAATGGTTTGCGCACGAGCTTCTTTACGAGAGATCTTTTTATGAATTCTTAAGGCTTCTGCCACTTGATCACCGCAGGTAAAAACAGGATTCAGAGAAGTCATCGGTTCTTGAAAGATCATTGCGATTTCATTCCCTCTGTATTTTCTGATTTCCCTATCGGTGAGCTTAAGCAAATCAACAACTTCACCTGAACGTGTTTTCAGCAGAGCCGAACCAGAATCAATTTTTCCGGGAGGTTCAGCAATCAACTTCATCAATGATAAAGAAGTCACTGATTTACCAGAACCAGATTCACCAACGATGCCAATGGTTTGACCGGGTGCAAGTGAAAATGAAATGCCATCAACCGCTGTAAACACTTCATCGCCGGTGCGAAAAGAAGTACTCAGGTTTTTCACCTCTAGCACTGGGGTACTTAAATCCTGTTGCATGTGGCGGTGAAATTAAGGAATTGCTGATATCTGCTGAAAAGGGATTAAAAGCAAAACGCCCCACATTTCTGTGAGGCGTTTTGAGTATTAGATCTGATCTGAGATCATTGACGATAATTAGTCAACGAAGATGCGGATCTGTTCAGTATGATCATTCATTTGGAACTGGAGCATATAAATTCCAGAAGCTAGATCTTGAACATTAATTTCAACTTGATTGCTTCCTTCAGCAGCTACTCTTGCTTCTGCCATTACAACACGACCGGTAGCATCTACCATTTTCACATTGTAGTTTTGAGAAGCACCGCTATTGAATGTTACATTCAGTACATCATTAACAGGATTAGGGAAGGCTACTAGATTCAGACCAGCAGTTGCATCTCCGATACGTGGGCAAAGGATAATGCTGATACCAGATTTGAGGCGAGTAAGACCAGTTCCACAATTGTTAGAAGCTTTTACAGTAATCACCAAGTTAGTTGCAGGATTTGCTGCAGCTTTCACAGTGAGGATTTTAGTTCCCTGACCGCTGAGGATAGTAAATCCTGTTGGTACAGTCCATGTATAAGTACTAGCACCTGCTACAGTTCCGATATCGTATATGTAAGTAGCATTGGCACACAGTGAAGTAGGACCGTTAACAACACCTGGAGTTCCAGGAGCACCTTTAACAGTAAGACTACGTGAAGAACCAGCACCACAGTTGTTGGTTGCAGCTACAGTGATATTACCACTTGAGAAGCTACCACCGAAATCAACAGAGATAGAAGTTGTACCCTGACCACTTACGATCGTTGCACCAGAAGGAACAGTCCATAAGTATGAACCTGCACCAGGAACAGCAGCAATCGAGTAAACCTGACCTACAGTTCCACAAACTCCATCAGCAGCGCCGCTGATAGCAAGAGGAGAAGTAAGGATATTTACACCCAACGTTTTGTTACGTGGTGCACCGTTACCACAACCATTGCTACCATAAACACTCATTGTACCACCAGTATAACCAGCTGTGAATTGTACAGTGATAATGTTAGTACCCTGACCGCTAGTAATCAACACACCAGCAGGAGCTGTCCATGTGTAAGTATCAGCACGGAAGACAGAAGCAATAGAGTAAGTAGCTAGATCATTGATACAAGCCTTAGCAGGACCAGAGATAGAAGGAGGCGTTACTGGAGCAGTTAACTGTACGGAGATTCCGAGACAGCTTTGAGCAGCAGAACCACAACCGTTGCTATTATCAGTTTCCACACAAACATTACCTACAACACCATTGTGGATTGCAGAGAACGGCCATGTTACAACCAGTGTTGGAGTTCCCTGACCAGAGATGATAATTGTGTTAGCAGGAAGAGTCCAAGTGTAAACTGTTGCACCAACTACAGGAGCTACAGAGTAAGTAACAGTTTGGTTGAAAGGATTACAAACTTGAGTAGGACCAGAGATTGCACCTGGAGCCGCTGGAAGCGCATTGATGGTAACCGTCATCGCATCAGAAGCAGCAGTACAACCTGCAGGAATATCAGTAGTAATAGTCAGTGTTACAGAACCTGTGAAGATATCAGCAGGAGAAGGAGTATACGTAGGATTTACTACGAATGCATTAGGTGAGAATGTACCAGAACCGCTTGTTGTCCACACTGAGTTAGAAGCACCACCACCGATAGAACCAGCAAGTGTTACATTAGAACCAGCACAGATTGATTGGTCATTTCCAGCAGCAGCAGTAGCAGGGTTTTGACAACCTACACAACCTTCGTCAGTTAAACCGTTACAGTTATCATCAATACCGTTTGCACAAACTTCAGTAGCACCAGGATTGATATTACCGTTGGCATCATTACAGTCTGTGTTATCAGCTGTATAACCAGCAGGAGCAGTACCACTACAAGTTGTTGTAGTGTTAAATGCATCACCGTAAGAGTCACCATCAACGTCAGCATAGTAAGTGAACAGTGTGAAACCTTCATCAGTTGAACCGTTACAGTTATCATCGATAGAGTTACAAACTTCAGTAGCACCAGGATTAACCGCAGCACTAGCATCGTTACAATCTGTATTATTTAATGAAGTTCCAACAGGCTGAGAACAAGCAAGGATTGGTGAACCAGCACCGTAAGTATCACCATCGTTATCTGCATAATAAGTATTCAGCAGACCTTCATCAGTTAAACCATTACAGTTATCATCGATAGAGTTACAAACTTCAGCAGCACCTGGATTGATAGCTGCGTTACCATCATTACAATCAGTACTGTTAGCTACATAACCGAATGGTGCAGTACAACCAGTAGTTGTTACAGCAGGGTTACCATAAGAATCACCATCAGCATCAGCATAGAAAATTGAAGTGACACCTTCATCAGTAGTACCATTACAGTTGTCATCAATCAAGTTACATACTTCAGAAGCACCTGGATTAACCGCTGCATTTGCATCGTTACAATCCGTGTTGTTAGAAACGTAACCTGCAGGAGCAGAACAAGCATTTGTAGTAGCTAATGCATCTCCGAAAGTATCACCATCATTATCAGCATAGAATGTAGAAGTAACACCTTCATCAGTTAAACCATTACAGTTATCATCGATTAAGTTACAAACTTCAGCAGCACCTGGATTAACGGCAGCATTTGCATCGTTACAATCACCAGAAACAAGACTTGAATTTGCAGGAGGCGTACAGAAGTTACCTAATAATACAGATCCGTATCCGTCGCCATCAACATCAGCATAATAAGCTAACAATACCACACCATCATCAGTTAAACCATTACAGTTATCATCGATGTTATTACAAAGTTCAGTAGCACCTGGATGAATTGATGCAACTGCATCATTACAATCTGTATTGTTTATAGAAGTTCCAGCAGGCTGAGTACAAGCAAGGATTGGTGAACCAGCACCGAAACCATCACCGTCAGCATCAGCATAGAATGTGCTTTGAACACCTTCGTCAGTTGAACCATTACAGTTATCATCAATTAAGTTACATACTTCAGAAGCACCAGGATTAACAGATGCGCTTGCATCATTACAATCCGTGTTATTTAATACATAACCAACAGGCTGAGCACAATTTTGTTGAGAAACAGCAGGGTTACCAAATCCGTCACCGTCAGCATCCTGATACCAAGTGCTTGTTACAACACCATCATCAGTTAAACCATTACAGTTATCATCGATACCGTTACATTGCTCTGGAGCACCCGGGAAGATAGAAGCATTGTTATCGTTACAGTCACCAGTTAACAAACTTGAGTTAGCAGGAGCTGCACAGAAAGATCCAAGTAAAGTAGATCCGAAACCATCACCATCATTATTCGCATAATAATTATTGAAAGTCAGACCTTCATCCGTTAAACTGTTACAGTTATCATCGATACCGTTACAAATTTCAACTGCACCAGGATTAATTGCTGCATTGTTATCGTTACAGTCACCTAAAGTAGTTACTGAACCTGCAGGCTGTAAGCAGAAGCTTCCTAATAAAGCACCACCGTAAGTATCGCCGTCAAGGTCAGCATAGTAGTTAGTGAATGATAAACCATCATCTGTTAAACCATTACAGTTATCATCGATGCCGTTACAAACTTCAGCAGCATTTGGATTGATAGCTGCGTTATTGTTATTACAATCAGTATTGTTTGTTACAAAACCAGCAGGCTGTGAACAAGCAAGTGTAGCAGTGCCAGCACCAAAACCGTCACCATCAGTGTCAGCATAGTAAGAAAGCTGACCAGTTACAGAAGGATCTGCACTATCAGTAAGTCCATCGCAATCATCATCGATTCCGTTACAAACTTCCTGAGCACCTGGATTAACAGCAGCATTGTTATCGTTACAATCTGTGTTATTAGAAACAGTTCCTACAGGCTGAGTACAAGCAAGGATTGCAGTACCAGCACCAAAACCGTCACCATCAGAATCTGAATAATAAGAAAGTTGACCAGTTACAGAAGGATCTGCACTATCAGTAAGTCCGTCGCAATCATCATCGATTCCGTTACAAACTTCCTGAGCACCTGGATTAATAGCAGCAATGTTATCGTTACAATCTGTATTGTTTACAGAAGTTCCAGCAGGTTGAGTACAAGACAGAATTGGAGCACCAGCACCGAAGCTGTCACCATCACCATCAGCATAATAAGTACTCTGACCAATTACTGAAGGATCAGCGTTATCAGTAAGTGCATCGCAATCATCATCGATTCCGTTACAAACTTCTTGAGCATTTGGATTTACATCAGCATTGTTATCGTTACAATCTGTGTTGTTAGTCACTGTTCCTACAGGCTGAGAACAAGCGCTGATTGGAGCACCTGCACCAAAAGTATCACCGTCATTATCTGCGAAATAATTAGAGAATGATAAACCATCATCTGTTAAACCATTACAGTTATCATCGATAGAGTTACATATCTCAGCAGCACCTGGGTTGATTGCAGCGTTATTATCGTTACAATCAGTATTATTTACAGAAGAACCAACAGGAGGAGTACAAGCAAGAATTGCTGCACCAGCACCATAAGTATCTCCGTCATTATCGGCATAATAAGTATTTTGAACACCTTCATCTGCAGTACCGTTACAGTTGTCATCAATCAGATTACACACCTCTACAGCGTTCGGATTGATAGCAGCATTATTATCGTTACAGTCAGTGCTGTTTAAAACATAACCAGCAGGAGGAGAACAAGCAGAAACAGAAACGGCGACATTACCGAAGTTATCAGCATCTAAATCTTGATAATATGTAGTAAAGATTAAACCGTTATCAACCAATAAATCACAGTTATCATCAATTCCATTACATACTTCATTAGCACCTGGATTAATTGCACCATTTGCATCATTACAATCAGTATTGTTTGCAACGAAGCCATTAGGAGCAGTACATCCTTGAGCACTTACTGCAGGGTTACCATAAGTATCGCCATCAGCATCCGCATAGAAGGTTAAAGTAACACCCTCATCAGTTAAACCATTACAGTTATCATCGATTAAGTTACATACCTCGGCAGCACCTGGATTAATTGCAGCATTTGCATCATTACAATCACCGTTCAGTGTTACACGACCAGCAACAGGAGCACAAGCGATGACAGGAACACCAGCACCGTAAGTATCACCGTCACCATCTACATAGTAAGCTAAGAATGTTAGCCCGTTATCAATTTGATTATCGCAATCATCATCGATACCGTTACAAACTTCAGCAGCACCCGGATTAATGGATGCAGCATTATCATTACAATCGGTATTGTTTAAAGAAGTACCTGCAGGCTGAGAACAAGCTGAAATAGCAGTTCCGGCACCAAAGCCGTCACCATCAGCATCTGTATAATAGTTGGTAGGAGTTGTAAAAGTTACAGTTACGTTACTAGTAGCACCAGAACAAGGACCCGCACCATCTGGATCAGCAGCATTTAAAGTAAATACCACCGAACCTGCAGTATAGTCACCAGCAGAAGGCGTATAAGTAGCATTCTGACCATTAGTATTGAAAGTACCAGTTCCACCAGTCCAGCTATAAGTAGTAGACTGACCACCTACAGTTCCATTCAGATTAACTTGTGTACCGTTTCCGCAAACACTGAAGTTAGATCCTGCATTTGCAGTTGGAGGATTAGAACAAGAAGCAATAGGATTTAAAGTAATATTTAAACCACAAGTACCAGCAGTGTTATAATTGAAGAACGTTGGAATACCTCCTGTGAAGTTGGTATTTCCAGCGCCACAAGTATTAGCTGGTGCTGAAGCAAGATAATATACAGTAGCTCTTGAAGGAGTAATACCAGCAGCACCACCTGTGTTCGGATTGAAAACATGGTTAGGCTGTGTATTGCTTCCCCAAGGAATAGAATTCGTTAAACGGATACGGCAAATACGTGTGCCGGGATCAGTACAACCATTTGAAATAGGATCCAGCAAAGAAGCTGAAGCGCAACCTGGAGGCGAACCTGCTGATAAGGTAATATAATCCAACGTAGCGTTCGTAGTATTGAACACGATAGTTGGAGATACCTGAGCAGGATTGCTTAACTCAGTAGTTCCTGGAAGAATCAAAGGAACAACAAGACCTGCACCACGGCAAGCTTTGTTCATTCCAATTCCGGCCTGAGCTCCACCGAGAGGCAGTGGATAAGCTGCAGTACTTCGCACATACCAGTCGAATTCATAGACTGTGGGCGAAACCTGGACTTCGTTAGCAATGTAATAGGAATAGGTTGGCGTTTGAGACCATCCCGCCTTTGTGAGCAGCATACAACAGAGTAGCAGCAGCAGCTTTTTGAGTGTAGAGGTTACTTTTTTCATTTATGGTTGAATTTATTTTTTTTCTATATCGGGTTCTCTAAGATAAGGTGGCAGGAGAACCAAATTTTAATTCTCCTGTCAACTATCGTATTTTATGGGTGAGCGGAGAATAAGAAGAAGGCAGCATTATTATCTACTACAGCTTGATCGAACACATCTACGAATCCGTCACCATTTACATCAGTGGCAAAGTAACCAAAGGCAAACACACCGGCATCATTATCAATTGTAGACTGATCGAACACATCAATAAACTCATCCTGAGGAGCAATGTCACCAGAATAGAACGCCCATACTCCAGGCTCTACTTGAGTTTGATTAGATCCGAATGATTTATTATTTGCTGTAGTAAAATCATAAGTAGTAGTTCCGCTAATCGTTACAGGTTGGAAACTCCAAGTTTGGAGAGCATTACGATGGAATACCGCTATATAATAACTGTTTCCAATCAGCGCACCAGGGACAGTTAAGCTTACCATACCATTTGTACCAAGAACCTTAGTTGAACTATAAGCTAATGTACCAGGACTAAACTGATCACGAAGTTCAACGGTAACAGAGTCACACTCATTAGCACCTGCTGCGATTCCTTGATTCAGGAGTACAGCCGTTAAGGTTCCACCGCCAGCATAATATCCTTCGATAAATGCCTTCACGTTTAATGCTGCAGTAGAGATAACAGTGAATGAACCTGAGCTCACGCCAGTACAGATATTATTAGTAATTACAGAGATTGTTCCGGTAGTTGCTCCCGCAGGAACGTTGGCATTGATTTGCCCCGAATTGATTACCGTAAAGGTAGTAGAAACTCCATTGAATTTGACGCCCGTAACGTTAACAAATCCGCTTCCAGAAATGGTTACCAGAGTCCCTATTCCTCCTGATGTTGGAGTAAAGCTACTCACCACAATTGGTGCAGGTTCGAGAATCGTAATCTGATCAAATTGTTGACAACCATTTACATCCGTAACTACTGCGAAGTAGAGACCAGCAGGCACCCCTGTTAATGTAGGACCCGTTCCAACAATTACGAAGTTGATACCTTCATACCAATCGATTTGGATTGGGGCTGTTCCACCGCCTACAACAGCGGTTGCAGTACCATCAAGACCACCGTTACAAGTAGCAGGTGTTTGACTGAGTAATACCGTTATAAGAGCAGGCTCAGTAATTGAAACTGAATTCGTGCCTGTACATCCAAATGCGTCGGTAACAGTAACTGTGTAAGTACCTGCAGATAGACCACCAATTACACTTTGTGTAGATCCAGTACTCCAGAGGTAAGTCTTTGTACCACTACCACCGGTAGAACTTGCAGTAGCAGAACCATCACCATTTCCATTACAAGAGATATTCGTTTTAGTAATATTCACAACGATTGGAGGAGGTGCAGAAACTACGAAAGGAATAGAACCTGAATTACAAGAGAGCGTTCCTGCATTACCGATATTATCAAATACGGATAAGTAATATGTACCTGGAGCAAGATTTGAGATTGCATCAGAAGTACTTGAAGTAGTAATGTTGCGAATAGTGTTTACTCCATCTGTCCAGACATAATTGAAAGGAGGATTACCATTCGTAATGTTAGCTGTAATAGCACCATTATTAGCACCGCAAGTTGCAGGAGTAATTACTGGAACAACTGTTACACTTCGTGTGGTAATCGTTCTGATTGGAGAAAGTGCATTACAACCATTTGGCAGATTCACTTGCACCTGATAGATATTTCCATTTGCAGAAGAAATAGAATCTGTTGGAGACAATCCACTCACAATTCCGACCCAGTCGATAGTTGTACCTGCAGGATATCCACCAGGGTAGTTCAGGGTATCAACAACATGCAGATAAATTACATCAGGGAAACAAAGTGTTGTATTACCCGGAGTAATCTTAGGTGTTGGCAATAGTGATTTTTGAATCAGAATAGAAGCAGAAGCAGTACAACCAGTAGCTACTTCAGTAACTATTACTGTATAGTTCGTATTTCCAGCTGGAGAAGCTTTAGGATTCGAGATCGCAGGATTATTCAAACCTGCAGAAGGAGACCAACCATAAGTTAAGCTAGTTCCAACAGGAGGAGTGAATGTATACACTTGACCAGTGGCGGGTTTAGTATTGAGAGTAGTTGTTTCAACGCCACTAGCAACTGGAGAAGCACTTGTATTATTTAAACTTACAAGTGTACCAGCAGCAATACCATTTAATCCGATGGAAGCACTTTCACTCACACCACCTAGAGGAGTACTCTCTTGACGGTAGATGTATTCAATTTTTCCATTAGCCTCATACAATTTTACTTGGAATGAAATTGTTGGAGTAGCCACTGTATAGTACCATCTCCAATTAAGCCATTCGAAAGTAAGCACTCTTGATCCTGGAGCACCTGTAGTTAGATATGAAGCAACTCCATTAGCGCCTTGTAAATCATCCCATAAAGGAGCGATAATTGGCTTACCTGCGCCTGTAGTAAGATCATTAGTAAGTGAAGCATTTGCAGATCCGAAAGTCAAATATCCATTAGAACTTGCAAAAAACTGGGTGTACGCAGTACCTCCAAAGTTGAAGCTAAATCCTATCGGTAGAGCAACAGAAGCTGCATCATCAGTCTGGATATCGGCAACGTTAGTTCCACCTACTAAAGGATTATATGTTCCTGAAGAAGGCGTAAACACCATTGCACCACTAGGAGCAATAAACGGAGAAGCGGTTACCACAATTTGAGCACTATCTCCAAAACAAAGTGGATTAGGAGAAGCCACGATAGAATTAATTACTGGAGGAGGAGTTACAGTTACAATTACTGTAGCGGTAGTTGCACAACCATTTATTGAATTGGTAGCAGTAACAATATAATTCGTGTTTGATGTTGGGTTAGCAATAACTGTAGTACCCGTTGTAGTATTTAAACCTGTACCAGGAGACCAACTAAAGCCGTTGTAAGCACCCGCACCAGAAGAAATAGTTAATGTAGCAGAAGCGCCACCACCACAAAGATTTACTGTAGCAGGAGTTACACTGATTGCTGTTGCAGGCGTTGAAGTTGCAATAACAGGAACGCGAGCACTTGAACAACTAGGTGCGCCGATAGAAATAGTAAAATCTTGACTACTTCCTGATCCCATTGCTAAACATCCATCCCCAGCACCATTAGCATTACCTGTTAAACGTGAACGAACACGCATTCCGGTTTTACCTGATGCAGCATTAGCTGGAATAGTAATAGAAATTGTTCCAGTAGCAGCATTCGTAAATACTTGTTGCCATTCCGTTGGCTCATACGTTCCATTTCTATTAAAATCGATCCAGACAGAAGCGATAGCAGCGCCATCACAAGTTAATGTAAATGGTAAAGTCTGACCAGGAACTACGGCTACTGTAGCAGAAGCTTCCGGAATTACATCCCAGAATAATGGAGCAGTACATAACGGTCCTGAGAAATTCATGGTACCAAACGTTACGTTAGTAATACAAGAACTTCCTTGGTTAGAAATCGCACAATAAGAAGGTGCAGGTCCACCGTTGAATGCAGAAATAGTATCCACAGAAGCAGCTACCCAGAAGGTATCTGTTACTGTAATGAATGGAGAATAGTTATTAGCGTTAGACAACGGAGTTGAACTAGTTGAATCTGCAAACCACTGTGTATAATAACCAGCAGCTGCAGTTGCACTTAAATTCACTATACCTTGTCCACAACGAGTTCCTGGAGTTGTACTAACCAGAGATGGGTTTTTAACATCTAGGAATATAATATTCGAGAAAGAAGAATCGGTACAGAATGATTTTAAACGATAGTAAGTATCTAGAGTAACAGTACCCGTAATCAGTGTATCGTTATTAGCACCTGGAATATCCGTAAAGTTTACTCCATTACTAGATTGTTGCCATTGTAGTGAACCATCAAATACGTTAGCAATCATCATTTTTGTTCCACTAACACATATTTCATTGTTGTTAGCTTGGAAGAATGCTGAAGTAACTTTTGGCTTCGTACTTACTACAAAATTAAGTGTACTACTTGCCGTACAACCAGAAGAAGGATCAGTAACTGTTACAGTGTATGATTTAGGACCTGTAGTAGTTGGAGTGAATAATGGATTTCTGATGTTGGTTGCAGAAAGGTTAGTTGCTGGTGACCAGCTAAAAGTAACCTGACCGCCTGTGAAACGCATATTCGGACGTTCGGTACCAATTGTACCTGTTGTTGCACTACATGCAGCCGCATTATCAGAACGGAATTTATTACAAGCTGGAGTTGTAGAAGTATACACCAGATCGAAGAACGAAGTAGTAGAGTTGCTGAAACAAGTTTCGAGTACAATACTGGAAACGCCATCCCATACATATGGAGTTGTAAAAATAATATCGTTCCATCCTGCAACAGTAGAATAGTTTCCAGCATAACAAGTAGTAGCCGCTGCAACACTATGTGTAGTTGAGGTCCAGCATACATCAGGATCAGATGCCATCTTCACTGTGAAGTTGGAATATGGCTGATTACTTAATTTGTTATTTACGAAGAACCCAACCGAATTTATAACGGTAGGACCAACTAATCCGATTGCATTTAATTCAGCAGCGGTAATCAAAGCTTGTGAGCGTTGATTCAAGTTAGCGCCATTAAAGATCGCACCAGTAGCCTGGCCAGGATTCTGTGTTAATCCAAGTGTTTTGAAACTTGGAGAACCACCTTGTGCATTAAACTGGAAGCTCGTTTGATTACAAATAGTATCTGCAGGAGCAGCACCAGCAGTAACGAAAGGAGCAGTATTTACAGTGATTGTAATTTGTGCAGTATCAGCACAGCCATTTGGTAAACCATCCGTAGCAAGAACGATATAAGTAGTAGTTACCGTTGGAGTTGCAGTTACCGTTGCACCAGTTGTTGAACTTAAACCAGCAGCAGGTGACCAGGTGAAGTTAGTCCAAGTAGGAGAGCCTCCAGCAGTCAGACCAACTGATCCTGTTCCGCAATATGAAGTAGAACCTGAAGGAGTAATTGTTAAATTGGCAGGAGCAGTTACTGTGTA
Organism: Bacteroidia bacterium; assembly: GCA_038320345.1. Classification (GTDB taxonomy): domain Bacteria; phylum Bacteroidota; class Bacteroidia; order AKYH767-A; family OLB10; genus JBBQED01. Next base: position 227,334 of record JBBQED010000005.1, on the reverse strand, counting down.
AGCTGCACTGCAGATATCACCAAAACATCCTGTAGTAACATTCCAGTTATAGAAGAATCCATAAAGGGTATTTGCAAAAATGCTTGGTGCAGGAGCAGGACCCATGTCACCATAACCGAGAATTTGAATTTGACCTGCTATTTGCCAAGGAGCGCCAGTTACACCAACGTTATGTGCGGCAAGATTCGGATTCTGAGTCGGGCGCATTCTGTAAGCATTAGGACTGTATGGTACAAAGATTCCAATGTTTACGGTTTGCTTATTTAATGTTGGAGCAGTACTAACATTGGTAACTGTAGTTACTGTTGAAACTGTTCCAATTGTAACACCATTTGTATCCTGAATGGCAATCGTTAAGATACTGCCAATAGGACCATTTGGATAGATATCTACAGTATTAATGAGAACTCCATTTCCGGAATTCACTTTAAACCATAATCCTTGTGTTGTTGTAGGGAAGAAACCAGCTGCTGCTGTAAGATCGCCCACAAAACCAATATTTGATGTTACTGCAGTTGCAGGTTTTTCACGAACAATAGCAGAGCCGCTGTTCACTACAAATTGAGTTAAACTTGGGCCAGTTCCAAGAACCTTACCGCCTAAGCCTGCAGTCCAGAATAAGTTAGCAGAATTACCACCAGGAGCAGGAGTAGCATTTAAAGTTACGTTACCCTGACCACAAATTGTTCCACCAGAACAGGTTGGTGCTTCGGGAGCATCAGCCACTACAATAGTTGTAGAAGCAGAGGAAGTACATCCGGATACTACATCCGTAGCTACTACTGTTTTAGGGAAAGAACCAGGGTTAGTAGCTGTATAAGTAACGCTAGGAGCAGTTGTACTACTTAGGCCTGAAGCAGGTGACCATAGAATGGAGTAGCTACTTGATACCGCAGTATTAATATTTACAACATAATCTTCAGCTTCACCGAATCCAGTATTTGCACAAACCTCAGTGGTTAAAGGAACACCGGCGAACTTACACATTACACGAATTCGCGTAGGACCAGAAACAGCGTTTGCAGGAATGGTTACAGTACCAGAAAAGACGGTACTTCCAGAAACCCCGGAATTAAATACATCTTCACCCGCATCAGCAAATGATCCATTTCTGTTATAATCAATCCATACTCTAAAGCCCTGTGCGAAAGCAGCACCAGCTTGCATAGATATAGGATAAGTATTTCCAGGAATAACGGTTGTACTTAAGTTATTATAGAAAGTAAAGTCACCATCACCAGACGCATTATTCGTGATTGTATTGAAAGTGAAATTATCAACAAAGTCGCCACTATTTCCAGCAAAAGCAAAAGTAGGTACGCAGTAAGCTGAACCAGAAATAATATTAGCAGTTAGATTAGTAAATCCATACTGACAGATATTAGTATTACTTACGGTTAATGTTAGTGGAGGATTAGCAGATACAATAACCACAACGGTATCAATATAATCACAACCATTTGCAGGATCTAAAGCAGAAACAATATAATTTATTGTACCCGCATTAAGTGGTTGAGCAGTTACTGTTGTTCCTGTTGTAGCTTGTAAGTTACCGTTTACTGCTGACCAAGTGTACACATAACTTGGATTAGCACTAAGAGCAGTAAGTGTTATGACAGAGTTCGCACAAACTGTAGAATCATTTGCCTGAGCCGCAACTACAGGAGGATTCGTTACCGTTTCAGTAATCGCTACTCTATTTAAACTAGTACAACTACCATTAAATTGATTAACATAAAAAGTAGTGGTTGTATTTATTGGAGTAAGATAAGTTAATGAAGAAGAGGATTGCAATAACGTACCTCCAGTTGGAGCAGTGTACCAGTTATAGAGAACTGCACCCGCTGCCGCATTGATACTTGCAACCGGAACTTTATTACCGCAATGCAAACCATTATTAACAGTTAAGTTAGCAGGTAATGGTAAGATATTTACGATCACTTGGTCAGCAGCAGAACAAACACCATCACTTATCGTAGCAGTGTAAGTAGTCGTACTTGCAGGAGATACGCGGATTGAAGAAAGATTTGATCCACCAGGAGTCCAAGTAATGGATGGAGAAACATCAACAGTTAATCCTCCGTTAATCGTACCAAAGTTGGTCAGATTGATAGCACTTGAAGGAGTCCAGTCGCTCGCTGCATTGTTATCTGTACCTACTGTTCTACGGATACCAGCTGCAGCACTTTGGTTAACAGCAATACCGCTCCAATCTGTAGCTAAAACTAGCGGTGAACCAGTACCGACAACGTTGAATCCATTAATGGCGGCAACGTCAACAATTTGACCGAATGTATTACTTAAAATATATCCTTGCGCAGAAGTGGGGCCAACGCCGCTTAAAGCTGCACCATCTAAGTAAACACCGGGAATATTAGCTGTACCTCCAGCACCACGAGAAATAACGAAGGTTTTACCTGAACCAATTACATTGCCAACAGGTATATTAATAGCACCTGGAGAAGCACCAGTGATTTCTAGTTTCCATCCAGAAATGTCAACTGGAATTGATCCAAGGTTTGTTAATTCGATAAAGTCATCACCACCAATACCGGGAGCAACAGTACCAAGACCTGTGCCTGAATGAGCTCCGGTAATTTCAGTAAAGAGTACTTTACCAATGGTACGGAAAACAGAAAGTGTAGTAGAGTCATTTAAACAAATTGACACATCCGGCCCTGCACTTAAGCCGCCGGATAAGTAATTATCTTGATAAGAATTGAAAGCACTAATCGTTGAGTTAGCACTCGGTGTGGCGTCAATTGCAGTAATAGAGTATAAAACAAGCGCATTTCCATTTGCTGTCAAAACTACTTGCCAATTGTTACCACCAATATTGGTCATAGCAATAGGTGCTTGAGCAACGTTATTAATAGAGTAGTTAAATGTAGCTGAAGCAACTCCGGAAGCATCCGTAATATTAGCTGTGATAGTATGTGAAACAGCAGTACAACTTGATCCAGGAGAAGAAGTAATTGATCCAAAAACTGGACCTACGAAATCACCAAGTGAAGTAAAATCACCGGCATCGGCACCAATATCAACAGGTGTAAATGAAGCACGAGTTTGACCATCAAAATCATCAGACACAGTAGCTAAAGACGTTCCGGCAGATTCAATAACTGTAGCAACAGGAGAAGGCTGAATGTGAAGATCGACTGCGGTCAATAATCCAGTTGGATTAATAAACTTAGGATCTGCAGCAAAAGAACTTGCGTCCTGTAAACTTCCTGCTTTCCAACTTGCAATATTTAGGTAATTAGTAGCAGTGATCGCACCTGTTTGACCACCCTGAACTGTATCTACTAAAAGAACGTTTTTGTCTGAAGTAAAGGATGCGCCTCCAGCAATAAAATTAAGAGCATAATGAACTCCTGTACCAGCAGTATTAAAACGCGCATTCCAAAAAATATTATTTTTTAGATCATCTGTTCCACTGGATTGTTGAACGGATCTTCTAAATACCGAAGTCAATGCCGAGCCAGAACCAACAGAACCCCCAATATAAACAGAGTTATGAAGATAAGAAGATCCAACAGCTAAGGAAGTTTTATTTAAACCTATGATAGTATAAGGAGCTGAGATTGATGTCCCTAAACGAATCATGTTATTTTGAAAAGTCACCCCACTACCCGCATTGTTATTAATACCAATAATTAATGCGGTAGCACTTGTGGCGGCTGAAAGAGAGTGAATTAAATTACGACCTACAATATGACCAGAGCCTGAAGCTCCTTGGAAGTTAAGTCCTGTTACTGTAACGGCTGCAGTAGCAGCAGTACTCGAAAGTGAGTAAATTGTATTTTGAGAAATATTTTGAGGTGCCGTACTTGTAGCAGCGATATAATTAATTCCAATAACAGCACCAGTTCCACCAGAACTCGCAGCATTAGGATTAGCATTCGTCAGATTTCGAACCGTATTTCCTGTAATAGTATTTGTACCTCCTGAAGTCTGTATACCTACAGCTTGACCAACAGTACCAGTTCCATTCGCAAATAAGTTAGCGACCGTATTATTGAGAATATTATTTACGTTAGTTCCCGTAAGATCCATTCCTATAACAGAGCAACTAACAGCGCCACCAACCGCAGTTGCGGCACGCATACTATTTGCAGTAGAGGTAGAACCTATATTATTTAGACTAGCATTTCTGAAACCATTACCAAGGGTTACAATTCCCCTAAGACTTCCTCCAATTGTGTTAGTTGAACTTAATACAGAAATAGCCCCAATATTATTAGCACTTATAGTAGCTAAGGCAGGGTTCACTGAACTTGCAATAATTCCAGCACTAACACTTGTAGTCCCAGTTGTTACATTAATAACAATGTTATCTACTCCGGTTGAGCTACCTATTGTGTTTCCTGTAATATTTGCTGTTCCACCTGAAGAAAGAATACCATTAAAAGTACCTGTATTAGGAGAAGTCGTGTTTGTTACATCAGTAGTGGTTAAAACAATGTTACTAATCTGATTTCCAGAAATTGTATTAGAACCTGCTGTTATACCTTGAAGAGTAATACCATTAAAACGTGTGGCAAACGTAGAATTCATGATATAATTCCCTGTTCCCGTATTACTAGCAAAACCAATAATATTATTAGAAATAGTAAAATTAATTGCTGGAGCACCAGTTGCGACAACCGTAATTGCAGAATGAACTCCGGCAGGATAAGCACGACTAGCTGTTTGATAAAAACGATTTCCAGAAATTGTCCATGCACCATTTGATTGGCCTACGCTAATCCCTTTTGAAATCGATGTGCTGTTGTAATAGTTAAATATATTACAGTTCGAGATGGTATTGTTATCATTATCCTTAGCAGCTGTTCCTAAAGCAACGATACCATTGGTAGGAGTAGAAACACCATCACCAATATTACAATTATCGAATAAGTTAAAGTCGTTTCCGGTTGTTAATGTAGTAGTACCTATGTTCACTACACCGGAAGTCAGTGCAGTAGAAACTCCTTGTAATGCGCAATATTGAAATGTATTATGACTAGCATCGTTCTGGAGAATTACAGTACCTACAGAACCCGTTGCTGAATTTGCAATGATAAGATTTCTTGACGTTCCTACACCGCCCGGGCGACCATCGAAAATCACATATTGAGATGTATTTTCAACGACGGTTCCTGTTACACTTGAGCTAGTAATAGTCAGAACGCCTGATCCTGCTTGAGGACGGACTGTTATGGTTGCACCAGCACCAACACCAGCTGTAATGCCGGTATTAATGGTGAAGTTTGGTGAACCAGGTTCAAGAGCACTGGTGTATGTTGGCAATAGTTCTACAACAACAGAGCAACTAATTCCATTAGTATTTAATGCTGTAAATGCAGCAGAAATCGAACCATAGGTTCCACCTGATCCAACAGTCACAGTACCACAAAGAGCCTGTGCATACGAAACAGATTGGTTCAATAAAAACATACTGAGCATAAGGCTCACTGTTGTTAACCAGCGTCGAAATGACGATCGGGAAACGAAGATCTTGTTAGTGTAGTGGTTTGTCATCGTGGATATGATTATTTATTTATTTAGAGCTAGGAATAAAAACAAACGCAGAGCCTGCATCAGAAAATTTTTCTGTGCAGATTAATAAAAACTCTAGAAGACGTAAGATGCAGTAATTTTTTTTCACTCGTACAAGTTTTTGATCGATCAACCTGATTAATTCCGGATTTTCAGGACACTCCAAAACTCATCGCGAAATCGTTTTGGCTGAAATCTAACTTAACTCAGGAATCCCTTTCTGGGATATTGTTACCGCAATTTAGGGTTCAATCCTTTCATATGCAAGTTTTCTGTAAAAATTCACCCATCAATTTCGGAAACTCGCATCTTTGTGCCTGAAAATCAATCTATAAAAGAAGTAACAAAAAGCATAAAAGCTGTTTATACCTTATTATTACTGTTAGGTTCCAACGTTTTTATGACGTTAGCATGGTATGGTCACCTGAAATTTAAAGAAATTGGCTGGGCAAAGGATTGGGGATTATTTACAATAATCCTTATTAGTTGGGGATTGGCCTTTTTCGAGTACTGTTTACAAGTACCCGCCAATCGCATTGGATTCAAAGATTATGGCGGACCGTTTAGCTTGATTGAATTAAAAATAATTCAGGAAGTAATTACCCTCCTTATCTTTACTTTAATAACAATTCTATTTTTTAAAAGTGAACCACTTAGATGGAATCATCTAATCGCATTCTTTTGCTTGATATTGGCGGTATATTTTACATTTAAAAAATAAGTACGATGAATTTTTTAGAGAAGAATTAAGCAATTGTTTTCATCTCTAAAGATGCATTTAAAGTACTTGTTAATCTGGTAGAAAAAATGATTTACAGATTAACGGTTTGCCATATTTTCAAATTCAAATCCGCGTTCTGCTAGTCCATCAATGACCATAGCAATTCCTTCTTGTAAAACAATTTTATGCTTCCATCCTAAATCATGAATTTTGGAAACATCCAAAAGTTTACGTGGAGTACCGTCGGGTTTTGTATCATCAAAAACTAACGCTCCTTCAAACCCCACCATTTCTTTAATCATCAATGCGAGTTCACGAATACTGATATCAACCCCTGAGCCTACATTTACATGTTGTTCGCCATCATAGTTACGCATTAAAAATAGCGATGCATCAGCAAGATCATCAACATGTAAGAACTCGCGCATTGGTGAACCTGTTCCCCAAATTTCTACTGTTGCAACATTATTTTTCTTTGCTTCATAAAACTTCCGAATTAATGCAGGAAGCACATGCGAATTTTTCAAATCATAATTGTCATTCGGTCCGTAAAGATTCGTAGGCATCGCAGAAATAAAATTATCACCGTACTGTTTCTTATAGGACTCGCATGCTTTCAATCCTGCAATTTTCGCAATCGCATAAGGCTCATTTGTTGCTTCCAGAAAACCGCTCAGTAAATATTCTTCTTTAATCGGCTGTGGACACAATTTAGGATAAATGCAGGAAGAACCTAGGAACAACAATTTTTTAACTCCATAAATATGAGCTGCATGAATCACATTATTTTGAATCATCAAATTCTCATAAATAAAATCGGCACGATAAATATTATTAGCGACGATCCCTCCTACTTTCGCAGCAGCCAGAAATACAAAATCTGGTTTTTCTGATTTAAAAAAATCATCTGTCGCAACTTGGCTTCTGAGATCAAGTTCCTTAGAAGACCGCTGAACAAGATTGTTATATCCTTCTGTCTGTAATTTACGAGTAATTGCAGAGCCCACCATTCCTCTATGACCGGCAACAAATATTTTACTGTTCTTTTCCATGGTTTTGTTCATTGAAAAAGAAGCAGGAAATCCGGCTTACACCGTTCACCCTGCTTCTGTATGTTTTAATTTAAAATAGCAAGTGCAAATAGGCTCCTATTATTCGTTATAATTAAGCACTTTATGTCCGCCTTCACGAAGGTATTTATCTTTCTTGAAGATATCCAAATCAGATGCAATCATCTCCTTAACAATAGCAGCAAGATCATATTTAGGAACCCATCCTAACAAGGCTTTTGCTTTGCTAGCATCTCCAATTAATAATTCTACTTCCGCAGGACGATAATACCGTTTATCGATACTCAAGACTTCTTTTCCAATTGGCAATTGATATTCCGGATTAGAGCATGATTTTACCAGCGCTACTTCATTTTCTTCTTTGCCTTTAAATTCAAGTTCTATTCCTACTTCTTTAAACGACATAATAATGAAATCACGAACGGAAGTAGTTACTCCGGTAGCAAGTACAAAATCTTCTGGTGTATCGTGTTGCAACATCAAATACATTCCTTCTACATAATCTTTCGCATGACCCCAATCGCGTTTAGCATCCAGATTCCCCATGAAAACTTTATCCTGTAATCCCAGTGCAATGCGAGAAACTGCACGGGTAATTTTGCGGGTTACGAAAGTTTCACCGCGTAATGGAGATTCATGATTAAAAAGGATTCCGTTAACGGCAAACATATTATAAGACTCACGATAATTCACGAAAATCCAGAATGCATATAGTTTTGCAACTGCATAAGGAGAACGCGGATAAAATGGAGTGCTTTCACGTTGTGGAATTTCCTGCACCAAACCATATAGCTCGGAAGTAGAAGCCTGATAAACACGGCAACGATCTGTCATATTAAGTAAACGCACTGCTTCTAGAATTCTTAATGCACCAATTCCATCAGCATTAGCAGTATACTCCGGTGAACCGAAACTCACGTGAACGTGAGACATGGCTCCTAGATTATAAATCTCATCAGGTTGCACCTCATTGATAATTCGGATAATATTCACGGAATCGGTCAGATCTCCATAGTGAAGTTTAAATCGAACACCCGTTTCATGTAAATCATTGTATAAGTGATCCACACGCTGGGTATTGAAAAGTGAACTACGACGTTTAATTCCATGAACCTCATAGCCTTTCGACAATAATAATTCGGCGAGATAGGCGCCGTCCTGACCGGTAATCCCGGTGATCAGAGCTTTTTTCATAATAGTGTTGGGCAAAGTAAACAGGATAAATTCTCCTTGCAAAGGTCTTTACGAAGGCCTGAAGGTGGATGTTTCAAAGGGGCAAAAATACTATCCAGAGAAAGTATTTCTAGGAGAAGTGGATATTGTTTTAAACACGGCATCCTTTTTTAGGAATTGAAGGAAATCAATGCGATTATTATGTTTAAACATTGTAAATCAATAAATTAAACTGATTTAAAACGGGAATAGCGACATTTAGAATTAGTCTAAGATAATCTTAAAAACTCAAAAAAGGACTGAATCCTGAAAGCAATGCTCCTAATCACCTTTGAATAACTACTTTTGCCTCTCAAAATAGCTCTGAATGAATGATTTGAAGAAAAATGAACAAATCTTATCCTTAACTCAAACTATTTTGCGTTACCTCCCGTAAACAAGACATTCTCAACTATTACACTTCAATCAATAAATAATACCAAAGCATGGACCGTAAACTGATCGGTGGTAATAACCTAATCGACCAAAAAGACATCAAACGAAGTTTAACCACTATTGGTAAAAACTGGTATTGGTTTGTTCTTTTTCTGGCACTTGGAATCGCCGGCTCTATTTTTTACATGTATAAAGCAACTCGTTATTACGGTGCTTCCACACAGATTTTAGTTAAACCACCTAAAGATCCTTTTAAGGATGCATTAAGTGAGTCACTTCCTACACCTCCAAAGAAAGAAGATGTAGCGAATGAAATGATGATACTGATGTCGACTAAACTCGTTGATGAAACAGTAACAAAACTAAATCTAGATATTTCTTACTCTATTCAAGGGAGGTTAAAAACCGGTGAAGTGTATCGGGGCACCCCATTTACTGTAGAAGGAAAAGTTTCCGACAATGCTTTATATGATGTGCCGTTTTTGCTGCATATCATCAACAAAGATAAATACCGTGTAGAAGTTAAAACCGAGAGCTATAGTTTTACTAAAGAAGCGCGTTTTAACGATCCTGTTGTTACTGATAAATTTTCATTTATTGTAACTAGCGATACTGCTGTCGTAAAACAAAATGGCAAAATCGGAGAAATTCAGTATGTATTCAAATTTAAAAATCATGCTGCACTCGTAAAAGAATACCAACGTGCCATTAAAGTTATTAAGGAGCAAAATGCTTCTGTAATTACAGTATCGGTTGAAGATCAAGTTGCAGAAAAAGCAGTTGATTTTTTGAATACGCTTACGGGCATTTACATTGAAAATAGTATTTCCGTTAATAAGAAAGTGAATGAAAATACGCTGGAGTTCATCGACGGACAGCTTCGTGAAGTAGAAGGACAATTAAATAGTGTTGAAGGAAATCTTGAACAATTTCAACGAGAAAAAACAACACTCAATCTAGGAAATGAACAAAGTGTATTGTTTCAACGAGTAGTTGATTTCGATACAGAAAAAGCAAGATTAAGTATTCAGTTAAAGTCGATTGATCAGATGTATGAATATCTGACAGCTAGCAATACTGATAATCTTGCGATCTCACCTGCTGTGTTAGCAGAACAAAATGATCCAAGTTTAGCGAATGCTTTTACGGAATTATTTGCATTACAACAAAAGCGTACTAATCTTTTATTTAGCAGCACAGAGAACAGCCCGCTGGTAAAAGAAACAGATGCGCAGATTTCCAGAACGAAGCAAAATATTCTGAATATCGTACTGAATGTAAGAAAAACATTAGTTAATAAAATCAATAGTTTAACTAGTCAGGTTGGTGAATATCAAAGTACAATTCGCCAGATGCCCACTACACAACGAGGCTTAGTAAACATTAACCGCAATGTTGAGATCTATTCAAAAATTTATGAGTTTCTTTTAGAAACGAGAGCACAAACAATAATTGCGAAAGCAGGCATTGTAGCCGATAAGTTTGTGTTGGAGCCCGCATTTAATACGGGTTTACTTCGTCCGCTTCCTGTTAAAACTATTTCAACGGGATTAGGAATAGGACTTGCATTAGCATTCATGGTAATCTTCTTTAAAGGAGTATTCTATAATTATATTCAAACCAAAGATGATCTGAAAGAAATTACGAATCTGCCAATCATTGGAATTATTGGTAAGAGTAAAGATGCGATGAATGAATATTTGGTAGTCGACAAATTCCCTCAATCACAGACTGCCGAGGCGTTCCGAGTCATACGAACCAACCTCTCGTATTTCGCACCTAAAGCCGAGTGTAAAACCATTTTGATTACTTCCTCCGTTGCAAGTGAAGGAAAGACTTTTTGCGCAGTCAACATTGCCTCCATCCTTGCAAAGGCTAAGAAAAAAGTAGTATTGCTGGATCTTGATTTACACAAACCAAAACAGGCAAATGCTTTCAATATTTCTAATGATGTTGGAATCACTTCATACATCGTTGGGAAAGCCACATTAAATCAGATCATCAAAGATACGAGTGTTGAAAACCTGCAAGTCATACTAACGGGTCCACGTACTCCTAATGCATCGGAATTGATTTTAGATCCTATGATGGAGCAACTCATTGCAGAACTTAAATTGCATTATGAATACATCATCATTGATACACCACCAGTAGGTTTATTATCGGATGCCTTAGTTTTCATGAAGCATGCTGATCTCAATTTATATGTACTGAAAGCAGGTTATTCAAAACGTGATTTTGTGGAAATAGCACATCAGATAGTAGAGAAAAATGAAATCAAACATTTATCCTTTATTCTGAATTCTGTGAACAGCAAGAATATTCCTCAGGGTTATGGCGGAGGATACTACGCCTAATTTTAGCAGCACTGAACATTAATTATGAAAGAAAGTACTGACGCAACTACTGCTAGTGGTGGGCCCATAGGTAATGCAATACGCAGCCTAGGTATTCACCTGAACTCTGCCCAGAAAAGAAAAATGGCAGGGATGGTAGTATTGATTTTTATTTCAGCTGTGCTTGATGTTTTCGGACTTGCCTCGATTCTGCCTCTTGTAAAACTAGCCGCAGAACCCGCAGCGATTCATCAGCATGGAATTCTACAGAAAATGTATGATTGGTTCCAATTTACCAACGACAAAAATTTTCTGTTGTTTATTATTCTGAGTGTATTTGTATTCTTTATCATTAAAAGTGTTTTTGGATTCTTCGTAAACTATCTTCAAACACGATTCAGTGCAGATATTGCCTTTCATATAACACGCAGGCAATTCAACAAGTATTTCAATCTCGACTTTCACAATTTTACTTCTTTAAAAAGCAGTGTCATTACTCATCACATCATTAACAATCCATTATCGTATGTAACATGGGTGGTTTTACCACTGATCATGATTATTTCGGAGGGAATTATCGTTGTGCTGATAGTTGGTGGAATTGCATTTTATGATGCGAAATTATTTTTATTCATTGCGTGTATGATTGCTCCAGCTACATGGTTGATTTATGCTGTGCTTCGGAACAGGAGTTCGCATATTGGTGCCGAAATGAACCGCTTATTTCCGCTTGCTTTGGGAACGCTCTCGCAAACTATCAATGGATATATTGACATCAAATTAGCAGATAAGGAAACTATCTACCGCGATAAATTTCTAACCATTCAGAAACAATATCACCGGTTAAACATGGCATCTTATCTTCAGAATTTAATTCCGATTCGTGCGAATGAATTGGTTGCATTATCTGGAGTAGTACTGATATTTATCTATGCGATTTTCCTCACAGATAATAGTGCCGAGGCTGTTGTGATGGTGAGTTTATTTGCAGCTGCAGCTTACCGCCTAATGCCCTCTTTAAATAGAATTATTAGTTCTATGGTCTACATCCGAAAAAATCAGATGGCCATGGAAAATCTGAATGTATATCCGGATCTAGCGTACGATAGAAAAGAAGAAGGTCCCGGTGATCCTGTGATTTTTAATAAGAACATTGAACTGCGTGATTTAAGTTTTCATTTTCCTGGCAAAGAAAATCTGGTCTTAAATAAAATAAGGCTGGAAATTAAAAAAGGAGAGAAAATAGGAATAGTTGGCGCTTCCGGATCCGGAAAGACAACGCTGATGAATATTCTACTGCGTTTTTATACTGAACAGAACGGTCAGGTTTTAGTAGATGGAGTTCCACTAAAAGAAAATCATGTGCGGAGTTGGAGAAGCATGATAGGTTATGTGAAGCAAGATATTTTTCTAATGGATGCAAGCATTCGTGAGAATATCACTTTTGGAGAAGATCATGTAGACGAAGATTTGTTGAATAAAGCTATCAGTCAGGCGTCGTTAGATGAGTTGATTGATTCATTACCCGAAGGACTAGATTCTCCTATCGGCGAACGTGGCTCACGACTTTCAGGCGGACAACGTCAACGGATAAGTATTGCCCGTTCACTTTATAGAAATGCTTCCGTGCTCATATTTGACGAGGCCACTTCGGCACTCGACAATCAAACGGAGCAAGAAGTAAGTGAAGCAATAGATTCACTATCGGATTCACACAAAACCATCTTTATTATTGCGCATAGGATTACCACATTGAGAAACTGTGATAGGATCTATGAATTAAAGGATGGCAAAGTAGAAGGTGTCTATTCTTATCAGGAGCTGATTGAAAAAGTAATCTAAAAAGGGATTTTGAATTCTTCAAATAAATCGTCCGAAAAGAGCAACTCCCCGAAGTACCTTATCATAAAACAAGTTTTATTGGTCGATTATGCTATTTAATTCGTTTGAATTTTTAATTTTTTTTCCGCTAGTCACGATTTTGTTTTTCGTGCTGCCCCACCGTTTCCGTTGGTTTCATTTGCTTGCAGCCAGTTGTGTATTTTACATGTACTTCATTCCGGTTTACATCCTTATTCTTTTTGTAACCATTGTTATCGATTACTTTGCCGGGATATATTTAGAAGATACACTAGAACCGAAACGAAAGAAATTCTACCTGGCATGGAGTATTGTAGCGAATGTAGGAGTCCTTGCAATTTTTAAATACTATAATTTCTTTCTCGATAATATTAATGTTTCTGCTGTTGCTACTTTAGGGCATCCAACAGCTTTGCGCTATCTCGGAATTGCATTACCGATAGGTTTATCCTTTCATACTTTTCAAGCAATGAGTTATACTTTTGAAGTATATTATGGAAGACAAAAAGCGGAAAGGCATTTTGGAATTTATGCTTTATATGTTATGTTTTATCCTCAGTTGGTGGCTGGGCCAATTGAACGTCCACAAAATATTCTTCATCAGTTCCACGAAAAAAAGACTTACGATTATACTCGAATGCTGGAAGGTCTTTCGATGATGGTTTGGGGGTTATTTAAAAAAGTAGTGATTGCGGATAATATGTCAGGTTTAGTAAACAGTGCATACCACGATCCGCAGCATCAATCTGCAACCACCCTATTACTGGCCTCCTATTTCTTTGCCATTCAGATTTACTGTGATTTTTCCGGCTATTCTGATATGGCGATTGGTGCAGCAAGAGTCATGGGATATGACCTTATGGAAAATTTCAGAACACCATACGTATCAAAAAGCATCAAAGAGTTTTGGAGTCGATGGCATATTTCTTTAAGTACGTGGTTCAGGGATTATCTTTATATTCCATTAGGAGGAAACCGCGTAAAAAAATCACGATGGCTTTTTAATTTATTCATCGTTTTTGTGGTGAGTGGAATCTGGCATGGTGCAAATTGGACTTATATCATTTGGGGTTCATTACATGGATTATACCTAGTATTTGCCATCTTCAAAGATGATTGGAAAGAAAAACTAGGATGGGATAACACGAAACAACCGACTCGTCTCAAAAATATTTTTGATATGCTAGTCACTTTTCATCTTGCTTTATTTGCATGGATTTTCTTCAGAGCGAATACCGTTGAGGATGCATTTGTTGTGATCAAACAAATTTTTACTGGACATTATAGCCCTTCAGAATTAATAACAAGTCTCAACTTTTTCTCCGATGGTCCTAAAAATCTTGGCAGAATCATCTTCTTAATTGCAATGGCATTAGGATTTCTTGCTGTCGATCCAATCATTGATAAAGTGGCAAAACGAAGAATCGTACTTCAAAGACCAGTTTACAGATATGCTTTATATTCATTCCTTGTAGTTTGCATTATCCTCTTCGGATTTTTTGGTGAGGTTCACTTCATTTATTTTCAATTCTAAAAATGATACGCGCGTTAAAAGACAGTATTCTTTTCATTCTGGCATTTCTGCTAATCTATCTCATAGTGTTTGGATTTTTCTTCTTCCTAAACATTGGAGGTACTCCCCTTATTTACAGAACTACGAGCGGGAATGTTTGGGAAGGCGGTGGAACCTATGTAAAATTCAGAGCATTTGATTCCAATAAAAAATGGGATGTGCTCATCATGGGCTCCTCACATGCTTACCGAGGTTATGATCCACAAATTTTTAATGAGTATGGATACTCTGCTTTTAATCTGGGTACCAGCGATCAGAATATGATGTGTACGTATTACATCGCCAGAAATTTCGTCAACAAAAATAATTGCACTACTGTTATTCTGGATTTATATGATCGTGTGTTTACACAACAGAATATTGAATCCATGTCGGATGTTGTTCAAAATGTAACCAGCGAAAAAGCTGCGATTCAAGTAGCGATGCATTCTAATGATATTCGCGCGATTAATATGCTTGCATTTCGGATGTTTAATAAACTCCGTGAGCCCTTGAATACCGACACCGCAGGATTTATCAGTGGCTATCTGCCTTCCGACAAGATCCTCAAGCCGCCAGTAAAAATGCGGAAGTGGAAATATGAAACGAATAAATTTCAGATGGAGTATCTGGATAAATTACTGAAGTATCTAACATCAGAAGGAATTAAGGTAATCCTCACCGAGCATCCGTTACCCATTCCATATGCTCCAAAAGATCATGATTTATTTAGAAAGGACATTCTATCAGTAGCCGATAAATATCAGGTAAAGTACTTTGATTTTATGAAGGATTCCACCCTAAATTTCCTGCCCAACTTTTTAGATGAAACTCACCTGAACCGAAAAGGAGTTTATGCGTATAACCATAAACTGATTGAGGAATTGATTAATAAGAAAGAACTAAAAAAAATGTCTTTTCGTAAGCCAGTTCAAGCACTTTCAGTGATTAAGTAACACAAAATGCAACAAAAGATGAACAATCGTATTCTGATAGTAGTTGGAACCCGTCCAAATTTTATTAAGATCACCCGATTTAAAAAGGTGAATCAGGAAATGGGAAGTCCATTTGATCTTCGTATCGTGCATACTGGACAACATTACGATAGCAAAATGGCTGATGTATTTTTTCAGCAATTTGAGCTAGAACCTGATTTCTATTTGAATATTCCACAAGCTTCTGCTAACACTCAGATGGCGGAAATCATGCTCCGCCTTGAGAAGGTCATCCTTGAATTCAATCCAGCAATGGTAATGGCAGTAGGTGATGTGAACTCCACTTTCGCGGCTGCATTTACAGCGCACAAAAGCGGATGCAAAGTGGCACATATCGAAAGTGGTCTCCGGAGTTTTGATCGCGGGATGCCAGAAGAGATTAATCGTTTGTTAACAGATGAAATCACAGATCACTTCTTTGTAACTGAACAAAGCGGTTTGGATAATCTTAGAAAAGAAGGACGACCAGAAAGTAAAATTCATTTCGTTGGAAATACCATGATTGATACACTTGTGGGCTTCGATCAAAAAATAAAAGAAAGTACAATTTTAGATCATTATCACTTAAAACCTCAAGGCTATGCATTAATGACAATGCATCGACCAGCTACTGTTGATCACGAAGAGGGGCTGCGTAAATTACTCGACATCATCGAATTTATTACAGGCGATTACGATCTTGTTTTCCCTATTCACCCTCGCACACTTGGTAAACTTCAACACTTTGGATTAATGCAAAGAGTAGAATCCAATAAACGACTTATACTAACAGAACCTCTTGATTATTTTGCATTCCAGAAACTCACAGCAGATTGCAGATTTGTAATTACGGATAGCGGCGGGATTCAGGAAGAAACAACTTTCCGTAGAGTGCCATGCCTTACACTTCGTCCTAATACAGAACGACCATCAACGGTAACTATTGGAACCAATGAGTTGGTACCATTTGATATTACTACTGTTCAAAGTAAAATTAAAGAGATCATCACTGGAGCCTATAAAAAAGGTGCAGTGCCTCCACTTTGGGATGGACATTCCACAGAACGAATTCTTGAAATGTGTATGAAATTACTTCTTCAACCACATCCTGAATTGAACCATTAGTAATGAAATTATTTAGTTATACCGACAAGAATTATCCTTCACCAGAAGGGCAATTCACAGAAGACTGGCCCGTGCAATTTCAGCACGGGTTTTCAAATTTCTATGAGGAATATTATCAGAATAAAATTTTATTTGTTGAAGATGAGGAAATAAATGCCTGGATTCCAGTTAGAATTATTGTAGGAAAGTTAGCCACATTCGGACAAATTTTACATGCTGCTATTCGTAAGGCTGAAGAAATTAATGCGGAACAGCAAAAGAAATTTTATGATCGTTTGATCGAATTTCTGAAGAAAGAAAAAATCTGTCATCAATTAATGCAGCCACATCCTTCCGGAATTATGTTGGCTGTTCCTCATCATGCTAAATCTTGTGATTTCGGAACCTATATTAACGAACTCCAAGAATTTGACGAAGAAGGTTTATTAAATAGTTTTGATCCTAAGTATCGTAAATCTGTTCAACACAGTATCAAAAACGGAGGAAGAATTGAAATTGGATGGAATCAATTTAATGAATTTTACAGTTTGTATAAACATACAATTGAGAAAGCAGGAATTCATTGTGACAGCATTGAATACTTTGAATCCCTCTATAAAAATTTGGGTGATCAGCATATAGCGGTAGGTACTGTTTATGATGATCAACGACCAATTGGCGGAATCCTTATTATCTATTCACGATATTCTGCACAATGTACTCATGCAGGATCAGCAGGAGAATCTAAACTTTATGGTGGAATGAAACATCTGCATTATGCCATGATGCTGCAATTAAAAGAAAAAGGTGTTCGCAAATATGATTTAGTAGGAGTCCGCCTGAACAGCAATAATTCGGGGTTAGAAGGAATTTTCAGATTCAAAAAAGGATTTGGAGGAATTTTAAAACAAGGATTTCTCTGGAAAATCAATATTGATCCGAACCGAATCAGGATCTATGAGTTGGTGCAAAGAGTTCGTCTAGGGAAAAAATGGAATAGTTACCGAGACATTATTGATCAAGAATCCAGTAATCAAGATTAATCGAGATGCTTTCAAAAATATTCTTCTTGCTTACCAATAATATTCTAGTAAATAACGTACTGATATTTACAGGGTTAGACAAGTATGTCTTGTCTAGAATGGCCATTTATCGTAGGATCAGCATCGATGTTAACCAGTCGCCAGAGCAGATGGCAGGTTTTTCAAACCGACCTGAAGTGGAGGAAGCATTATCAAAGGCGCATCAGGATCTAAAACAAACTGTTAAGCAATATTTAAAAAACGGAGATCGAATCTTAGATATTGGTTGTGGAGCTGGCGCCTATTTAAAAGACTTATCTATTGATTATCATACAACTGGCATCGATTTGAATAAGGATATGATTGAGGCAGGAAGGAAAAATGTTCCAAATTCGACCTTCATTTTTGACGACTTTTTAAAATACCAGTTTAATCAACGATTTAATCTGATTTATACGGTTTCAGTACTTGAATTTATTCCACCCAGTGCCTTAGCAAATTTCATCAAAAAGGTAACTTCATTATTGGAGCCAGGGGGAGTCTTTTTTCTTCATTACCCACATGCACTAAGAAGAATTGACACCTATTATCCTGATCTTTACTATATTGAATATTCGCCTCAACGCATCGAAGAAACAGTGTCACAATACTTAAAAATCCACAAACACGAACATGCCATTGATGGACGGAAAGTAGGAAGATTTGACACGAAACCTTATACTCCTGGCACTCGTACATTTAAAAATGGCTATCTGCTGATAGCTGGCAACACTCTGTGAGCGAAGCATTAACTTTGCAGGATAATTCTGCGTATTAATTGAAAATGAAAAAAAATATACTGATCACTTTTGATTACGAACTTTTCTTAGGTACCCGAAGTGGGAAACCGGAGGAGTGTATGATCGTACCTACCAATTCCATTTTAAAGACACTTGAACCATTTCGTGTAAAAGCGATTTTCTTTGTAGACACTACTTATCTGATCACCCTTGAAAAGTTAAGTGACCAATATCCAGCTTGCAAGAAAGATCTTGAAACGATTGGTAATCAAATTCAAACTTTGGTACAAAAAGGTCATTATGTTTTCCCTCATATACATCCCCATTGGTTAGATGCAATTTATATTCCTGAAAAACATGAATTTAATCTGACCAATGTTACTCGGTATCGCTTTCATAATCTAGAAAATGCCGATAAGAAACATGTTGTGAATGAATCGATGAGAATTCTTAGAGGCATTACTTCTAAAGTCAATAAAGACTATGTCATTGATGGATTCAGAGCAGGTGGATGGTCGATTCAACCAGTAAGTGATTTTCTTCCATACTTGAGAGAAGCAGGAATCAAATATGATTTCAGTGTACTCACTAGTTTGTATCAATTTTCAAACGTACAATATTTTGATTTCTCTGATGCACCTGATAAAACAGTTTATCGTTTTGGAGATGACATCACCAAAGAAGATCCTCAAGGAGAAATGACACAAATAAGTTGCTCCGTTATTTATGTGAAACCACACATTAAAATGATGGACAGGATTTTGAGTAAGTATTTATTTCAAGTTGCGAGAGACCGTTCACATGGCAATGGAGAAGGTCAACAATCGATACATATTCTTGGAATACAACCTCGTTCTAAGAAAGGACAGAATGCCGCTCAAAAAATCTATGAAGCGGTATCAGTGGAGAATCTTAATTTGGTAAAACTTGCCAGTTATTTGAAGTTTATTGAGGACAATGAATATATTCATTTTGTTTCTCATCCTAAAATGTTAATCAGGCATAACCTGAGAACACTGGAAAAATTCTTGAAATTTACGTCATCAAAATATGAAATCGAAACTGATTTCAGAAAAACAGTGCCTGTTGAAATGATCATGCAAGAGCAGAAAGTTAACAGAACAGAAATCACTGCAAAACCGCTCGTTAACACGCAGATCTCAGTAATCATACCATGCTATAATGTTGATGAATACATAGAAGAAGGGTTACGTTCTGTACTCACACAAACGTATGCTCCTCTTGAAATTTTATGCATTGATGATGGTTCAAGTGACAATACAGTAACCATCATTCGGCAATTACAACAAGAATTTCCTGGAAGAATTCAATTGCTCGTCAATGAGCAAAATCGTGGCGCTACTTATACACGTAATCGAGGATTAGCAATTGCGCGTGGAGAATATATCCAGTTTTTTGATGCTGATGATTTATTACTTCCTTTCAAATTTGAATATCAGAACGAAGTACTCAATAAGCTCAATTACAAACCAGATATTCTAATTGGTAGTTGTAAAAAACTATTCTTGGATGGCAGTGAGAAAATATATACTTACTATGATATGGATCCTTGGTGTGCCTTGTTGGATGCCATGCTTGGGGTTACCACTTCTAATCTTTTCAGAAGAGAAAAGGTTTTGGAGATCAATGGTTGGATGGATGGACTCAAAAGCAGTCAAGAATATGATCTCATGTTCAGAATGCTGCAGAAAGGTGCAAAAGTGCAGTTCGATACTAAACAGTTAAACGTAAATCGTGAGCGGGAATTTGGATCTATAACGAAAACGAATCCAGCAGAAAAATGGAAAAGATTTATCAACTTACGAACAAGAATTTATGATTACTTGAAAGAAAGTAATCAATTAACAGAAGAACGCAAACAAACTTTTGTAAATATCGTATTTGATGCAGCAAGAATTTTATACCTCTATGATAAGCAAGCGGCTTTCGAATTACATAAAAAGTACATCCTCAATGTAGGCACTCCTAGTGTCACCTTATCTACTTCTGAACGATTCCTTTCGTTCTATAGAATTCTTGGATTTGAAAAAGCACAATCGCTTTCCAAATTAATTAATCCAAGTTTCCATAAAGTTCATTAATCAACTAAGATAAACGTCGTCAATAATGGGAATGCTTTATCTTACTTATGCAGAACCTCCTTCAGGAGTTTATTCCAGTCAAGTAGTGGATGTGGTTCGTTATGTGAATGATAAACTAGATGCTAAGATACGGTTGGTCGCTTTTATTTCTTTGCACGATTTTAAAAAAAATAAAACTGCTATTCTCAAACAATTACCGGATGCTATCATCTTACCGATGCTACCGAAGGCAACCTATTGGAAGTTGAATACCGTCATGCTTTGGTTCATTACGCTCTTTACAATGCCCAAAGTTATTATTTCAAGAAATGTGATTGCAACTAACATGGCGCTAGCAATAAGAGGAAAGAGTTCAGTGAGAAAGGTTTGTTTTGACGGACGTGGAGCCATAGCCGCAGAGTGGAAAGAATATGATGTGAAAGTTGTAGAAAGTTGGAAAAAGGAAATAGATCAACTAGAAGAAAAAGCAGTGAACCAGAGCAATTTCCGGATAGCTGTTTCTTCTATGTTAGTTGCATGGTGGAGAAAACAATATAACTATAAAAGCAATGATCATGTAGTTATTCCTTGCACCTTGAATAGTTCATTTAAAGCGATAACTCCAAGCATACAGGATGTGAAAATGAGTCGTGAGAAATTAGGATTAATGAGCAGCGATATTGTAATGGCTTATTCCGGTTCTACGGCCGGCTGGCAGTCGTTCTCTATTTTACAACCCTTCTTATCGCATTATCTAAAGCAGGGAAAAAACTACAAAGTAATATTTCTGGCACAAGAAGAAGAAAATATTCAACAACTGGAAAAAGAATTCCCTGGTCAGGTGAGCCGGAAATGGGTACCGCATCAAGAAGTGCCATCTGTGCTCTCTGCGTGTGATCTCGGAATATTGATCCGCGAAAAAAGTATTACGAATGAAGTGGCATCCCCTACTAAGTTTGCTGAATACCTAAGCGCTGGCCTACCAGTAATTATCTCTGAAAATCTTGGAGATTACTCTGTATTTGTAAAAAATCACCACTGTGGATACGTACTTAACGGTCATGGATATCCGTTATTAGAAGCTACGAGTAATGAGAAGAGAGCAGCTATGATACAACTTGTAGAACAGTATTGTACTAAAGATGCACATCTTGACAGTTATCGTACTTTAAAAGAATCCTTATTAAACTGAAGAACACTTTCTGAATTATACTCCCTATGAAAACATTAGTCACCGGCGGCGCCGGATTTATCGGATGTGCAGTAATTGATAAACTGCAACGTGAAGGACATGAGATTTTTGTCATCGACAATCTCTCTTTTGGAAAACGTGAATTCATCACGGTTCCAGATGATCACTTTTTCCTTGCAGACATTCTGGATAAAGCTGCAATTGATAAAATCTTTAATCAGGTTCGTCCGGATAATGTAGTGCATCTGGCAGCTGTGCATTTTATTCCTTACTGCAATCAGCATCCTTACGAATCCAGCAACATCAATATCAACGGCACCATCAATATTCTTGATAATTGTCGGCGTTATAATGCTAAGAAAGTATTTTTTGCATCTACCGCAGCGGTTTATCCTATCTATGATGAAGCAGTAAATGAAAAACATGAAACCGGTCCAATGGATATTTACGGTTTAAGTAAACTTACTGGTGAACATCTCTGCAATGAATTTCATCTACAAAGTGGAATACCGATGATCATCTGCCGTTTCTTCAATGCTTTTGGGCCGAATGAAACCAATCCGCATTTGATCCCTGAAATTCAACAGCAGATTAATAATGGACAGCGCAAAATTCAATTGGGAAATCTCACTCCTAAAAGAGATTTCATACATACTTCGGATATGGCGAATGCTGTACATGCCTTATTGGAAAATGTAAAATCAGGAATTGATACTTTTAATCTAGGACGTGGCATTGAATACTCTGTAACAGATATTGTAGATGCTTTCGCTCGTCAGATCGGAGAAGAAATCGAAATTGAAGTTGATCCAGCACGTGTCAGAAAAGTAGAACGAATGCATTTACTTGCTGACGTGAGTAAGCTAAAAAGTATAGGTTGGAAACCTCTCATTGGTATTGATGAGGGAATCAGTACGCTGGTAGAAAAATTAGCATGAAACGACTGAATTTAGTTTTTTGTACCGACGGTATTTTCCCTCATGCTATTGGAGGAATGCAACGTCATTCTGCATTGTTAGTAGAAGCACTTGCAGCAATGAACCTGATGGATATCACAGTGATTCACCCACATGATAAAGTTGTTTTTAATCCGGCATTAGGAATTAAAGAGATTGCTATTCCACATACCGTGGAAGGCAATTATCTGAAATCCTGCTATGAATATTCTAAGAAAGTTTATGAGACTATTAAAGACCTCAATGCAGATATTATCTACGGACAAGGATTTTCCGTTTGGCATGGTCTACCAGAAATCGGACATAAAGTAATAATTAATCCACACGGACTCGAGCCTTTTCAGACCATTAGTTTTGTTGAAAAACTAAAAACGACTCCTATGCGATTCGCTGAACGCTATCAGTTTAAGCATGCCGCACGGATAGTGTCTTTGGGTGGACGTTTAACCGATATCTTAAAAGATGTCGTACCCAATCCTGAAACCAAAATAGTTGTTCTGCCCAATGCAGTAAATCCTGCAGAAGCACCGGAACGTAATTTTGATAAAGATGTATTACAATTACTTTTTGTAGGAAGGTTCGCATTTAATAAAGGAATTAATGTGCTCATGGAAGGAGTAAGATCCATGAATTTAGAAGGTTACAAAAACAGGCTGATCTTTAACGTCGTAGGTAAGGGTCCTTTATATGAGCAATATATTAAAGAGTACAACTTCCCGAATGTAAATTTCCTAGGATTTGCAGATGATGATAAATTGACTCAGCTGTATAAGGAGAATGATTTGTTTGTCTTCCCAACACGTTTTGAAGGGATGCCCACTGTTGTACTTGAAGCAATGATCGCCGGAATGCCAATTGTAGTGAGTGACACTGGAGCTACTTGTGAATTAGTAGACAGCACTAATGGCTTCCTGATCGAATCAAACAATGTTCGTTCCTTGAAATGGGGAATACAATCCTTCTTTCAAATGACAGCAACACAACGCATGGAATTATCAAAAGCTTCTCATAAAAAAGTACTAGAGAAATTCACATGGCCAAAAGTTGCGCAGATGCATTATGAACTTTTTGAATCCCTACGATCATAAGGATGTTGGAATTTATAAAGGAAAAAAAAGAGTTTTTAATTCTGGTGATGATCTGGATGATCACTGGTGCTTTAGCGTCTGATTCAGCATTATTCTTTGTGCCTGCAGGAATCATTCTGCTAAAATACAAAGGCATGTACACGGAGATCATTCTTTCATTACTCGTGATGTGCTATTTCTCCGACAACCGTCAACCTGAATTCGAATTTGCTGGTAAGGTAAAAGATATTACTTTAGTACTTGCTTCTGCTTTTGTTTTTCTAGATCCAAAACAGTTCAAAGAAAAAAGTGCAATTTATCTACCATTTGTCCCTTTCTTTATTCTTGCATTTATTCTTTCCTTCAACAATCCATATGACCCAGTAATTTCTTTTCAGAAAACACTTTCTTTTCTGTTAATGATGGCTGTGATTCCAAACTACTTCCTGAAATTATTAAGAGAAAACGGAGAAAAATTTCTCAGAGATATGATTTGGTTTGGCACTTTACTCTACTTGATGGGGTACGTCGCCATTTTCGTGATGGGATATGACTGGACATTCCTTGTTGGTCGATATAGTGGCATCCTGGGAAATCCTAATGGGCAGGGTACATTTAGTACTTTGTTCTTTTTGTTGATTGCAGTTTCGCGATATCACTACCCGAAGATGTTTACTAGAAACGAACTGATTTTTATTCTTGCTGCCGTATTCCTTTCAATCCTTCTCTCTCAATCGCGGAATTGTATGTTCTCGATTCTGATTTTCCTTTTCTTTTCTCGATTTTATAAAATTAGTTATTGGGTAGGATTTGTAATCGTACTCGTTGTGGCTATGTTATATCA
The DNA here is from genome assembly GCA_038320345.1 of Bacteroidia bacterium. Classification (GTDB taxonomy): domain Bacteria; phylum Bacteroidota; class Bacteroidia; order AKYH767-A; family OLB10; genus JBBQED01. The sequence continues at coordinate 202,627 of JBBQED010000005.1, read as the reverse complement.
AGTCATCAGTGAAAATTTACCAATCATTCTAACGAATCTAGGGTTGGCAGAATATATGCGCGTAGAACATCTTGACGATGGTTCTGGACGATTGATTGCATGGAACTATGCGATTGAACAAATCCAGAATCACGACTTTCTATTCGGACGTGGTTTCGCATATGAAGAAGAATTATTTTTTCAAAATCGACATTGGTTGAGTGATCTAGGACATCAAGGTGGTGTACATAATACTTACCTAGCACTTTGGTTGAACACTGGACTAGTAGGATTAATCCTTTATCTAATAGCTTTCTTCAGAAATTTTATTCTTGCGGCACGAAAATCTTATATGGCAATTCCAACGATGTTCGCCATATTATTCTCAATCACTTTTGAAGCTTGGTTTCAAGCTTCATTAAATCCATTTACCATCATCGCATTATTGATCATCACCCTTCTACAATATGTCAAGAACGAAGCAGAAAGTACTCATCCTGTACTTTGAACTTGCAGGATATGTTGTGGCTTGTTTAGAGCGACTGGCAGCAAAGTATGAGGTAGAGATCCACCTGATCCGCTATCCTGTACAAGCTGTAGCTCCATTCAATTTTAACCTTGGAGGAAACATCACCGTATATGAACGTCGCGATTTTTCAGACCAGCAATTAATTGAATTAACGGAAAAAATCAATCCTGATCTTGTTTATTGTTGTGGCTGGAGTGACAAAGGATATGTATCTGTATGTCGTGGGTTGAAGAAGCGAATTCCAATTTTGCTTGCCTTTGATAATCCATGGTTAGGAACACTTAAGCAGAGAATTGCGTCTATAGCGGGTCCACTTTATTTGCCATCTATCTTTACACATTGTTGGGTTCCAGGAGAGCCTAATGCTGTGTATGCTCGGAAATTGGGTTTTAAAGGAAATAGATTATTCACAGGGATGTACTCCGCAGATGTACAACTCTTCGAAAATTATTATCAACAGATCATCCCAAAAAAGAAAGAAAAATTTCCACATCGCTTTTTATATGTAGGAAGATATACCGCATTGAAAGGATTTACTGAAATGCTAGAAGCCTTTACTGGCATACCTGATAACGATTTAAAAGATTGGGAACTCTGGTGCTTGGGAAAAGGAGAATTGGAGAATGAGATTCCAAAAGATAATCCAAGAATAAAAAATTTCGGATTCGTACAGCCCGATGCGCTGGCTCCATATCTAGAACAAACTGGTGTATTCATTCTTCCAACGCATTACGAACATTGGGGAGTAGTGGTGCATGAATTTGCGGCAGCAGGATTTCCATTAATCTGCAGTACAACAACAAGTGCAGCAACTACCTTTCTCCATGAAGGTGAAAATGGGTTCTTTACAAAACCCAAGAGTATGGAATCCATCCGTGAAGTAATCTTGAAAGTAATATCAAAAAACGACAACCAGCTATTCCAGATGGGTGAACGTAGTAAAGAATTAGCAAAACAGATTAGTCCCGATACTTGGTCGGACACTATCTGGAACTTAATAAAAGAGAAATAACATGTGCGGAATCAGCGGTATCTACGGATATCCATTAACAGGAGATGTCACTTCCATTCTGCAAAGGATGAACGACAGCATTGCACATCGTGGACCGGATGATGATGGAACTTTCTTCAATGAAAATGTTGCACTCGGTCATAGACGACTTGCTATCTTGGATTTAAGTCCTGCTGGACATCAACCGATGTTTGATGCAAGTTCACGACTTTCAATTGTTTTCAATGGTGAAATTTACAATTTCAGAGAGATCAAAAAAGAACTCGGAGACTATCCATTCAAAACGCAAAGTGATACAGAAGTAATTCTAGCTGCTTATCTGAAATGGGGTAAAGATTGTGTACACCGTTTTAATGGAATGTTTGCATTCGCCATTTGGGATAAGGAAAAAGAAGATTTATTTATTGCACGTGATCGACTTGGTATTAAGCCGCTGTATTATGCAGAAAGAAATGGAATAATTTATTTCGCTTCTGAAGTTAGAGCGCTATTAGCATCAGGTGCTATCGAAAGAAAAATCAATCGTTCAGTACTTGCCGAATATTTTACCTATCAAACTGTACAAGCACCCTCTACTCTGGTTCAGGATGTGTATATGCTAATGCCTGGCCATCACATGATGATCAGCAAAGGGAAAATGAGTATCGCACAATGGTGGAGTCCGCGTGATAATTATTCCCATGCATCAGAAGGAAAAAGCTACAAGGATATTTGCAAAGATGTGTATGATTTACTGATGGCATCTGTGGAGCGTCGCTTAATTAGTGATGTTCCTTTCGGCGCATTTCTTTCAGGAGGAATTGATTCCAGTGCGATTGTTGGATTGATGAGCAGAGTGCAACAACAACCTGTGAAAACATTCACCATCATTTTTGATGAAGAAGAATTTAGCGAAGCAAAATATGCACGACTAGTAGCAGATCTTTTCAAAACCGATCACCATGAGTTTCGTTTAAAGCCGGAAGATTTTCTGAAAGAATTACCTAAAGCGCTCAGCGCATTAGATCACCCGAGTGGAGACGGTCCAAATTCATATATTGTTTCACGCATCACCAGAGAAGCCGGAATCACGATGGCATTATCAGGATTAGGCGGTGATGAATTGTTCGCAGGATATCCGGTTTTCAATCGTAGTTTACAACTCCAAAGTCAGAACTGGATTTTTAAAATTCCAAAGTCCATGCGTCAACTTGTTGGTGCAACGTATGCAAATCTGAAATCAGATATTGCATCAGCAAAAATGCTACAATTGATGAACATGGAAGATGGAACACTGAAGAACAGTTTCCCGCTTTCACGTCAGGTGGGATTACCATTTCATGTGAGAGGATTATTAGGTCTAGAAAAACTTCCTGAAGATGCGATAAAGCATATCCTGAAAACTGAATTAGGTGCTAAGGGAGAATCAATGCCGGTACTAAGTCAGGTAAGTATTGCTGAAATCACAACTTATATGCAGAATGTTTTACTACGTGATGCAGATCAGATGAGTATGGCAGTAGCGCTGGAGGTAAGAGTCCCGTTCTTGGATTATGAACTCGTTGAATATGTTTTAGGAATCTCCGATGAACATAAAAAACCAACCATCCCGAAAAAACTTTTAGTAGATAGTCTCCATGGATTATTACCTGATGAAATTGTACATCGCAAAAAAATGGGATTTGTATTCCCATGGAATGTTTGGCTGAAAAATGAATTGAAACCGCTTTGTGATAGTAAAATCAATGCACTTGCAGAAAGAGATATAGTGAATAGTGATTACCTGAAAGGCGCTTGGAAAAGATTTCAGGAAGGTGATCAACAAGTGCGATGGTTAGATATGTGGCTATGTACGGTTTTGGAAAGTTGGATGGAAGAAAATCAGATTGAAGCATAAACAGTAATTAACTATTTCAAAGTATTATTATCTATAAAAAGTGAACCGAAAAAAAAAGGTGCTCATTTTAGTTGATTGGTATCTCCCCGGCTATAAAGCTGGCGGTCCGATACAATCTGTTGCTAATATTGTGGGGCATCTGAAAGATGATTTTGAATTCAAGATTATTACCTCCGACACCGATCTACATGCTACTGCTCCTTATCCAGATATAAAACCAGATTCGTGGAACAAACGAGAAGATGGAATTGCGGTATATTATTTCTCTGCTGCAAATCGTAGTTTTTCCAAGCTAAAAGAAATTATTTTAAATGAACAGTCGGATGTCATCTATCTGAACAGTTTATTTTCAGTATTCTTCACCATATATCCGCTTATCATTCGTAAGTCATTTCTCCCCAATAGAAAACTCGTTTTATCACCTAGGGGGATGTTGGGGAAAGGTGCTCTTAGTATTAAACCATTTAAGAAAAAAATATTCCTCTCTGGTGCTAAGCTCCTCGGACTTTATAAAGGAATTCGATGGTCGGTATCTTCTGAATTAGAAGGAAACGAAGTACGAAAAAAATTTGGCAAGAATGCATTGATTCAAATTGCATTAAACTTAACGGCACCCAGAGAATTACATGCTGCTCCCCGAAGAAAATTAAGTGGACTTTTACGCTTAGTATTCATTTCCAGAATCTCTTATAAAAAAAATCTAGAAGGAACCCTAAAACTACTGGCACAAATGCCTGTTGATTGTAAGGTAGAATTCGATATTTACGGACCTATAGAAGAACCAGAATACTGGAATCGGTGTGAAGAGCTTATAAAGGAATTACCGCCTCATATCAAAGCGGAATACAAGGGACCTATCGCCAATAATCAGGTAGTAAAAACATTGCAGTCATATCATCTCAGTATATTGCTTACTTTTAATGAAAACTTCGGACATAGTATCATTGAAAGTATGGCTGCAGGATGCCCAGTATTGCTATCTGATCAAACTCCTTGGAAAGGACTCGAAGCTCTAAAAGCGGGTTGGGATATTCCGTTAGATCAAGAACAAAAAATACTTGATGCATTAATTACAGTAAGTAAAATGGATCAGGTACATTTTGATCAGTGGAGTCTATCGGCACTGGAATATGCAGGACGAATAATACATCATCCTGATGCTATACATCAAAATAGATTATTATTTTCATGAACGGAATTTTAGAAAAAGAACAGCAGCAGTTGAAAACCGATTTATCATCCTATAACAATAGCTGGTACAAAACCGGAGCCGGATCAGTAAAAATGGCGCTCTGGTATTTTGTGAATGTACTTTTTTTCATCAATCCATTGAATCCAATCAGCACACTAAAAGTCTTTCTACTGCGTCTCTTTGGTGCTAAAATCGGCAAAGGTGTGGTCATCAAACCCACAGTAAATATCAAGTACCCTTGGCTCCTCGAAATCGGAGATCAAGTTTGGATTGGTGAAAAAGTTTGGATTGATAATCTGGCTCTCGTTAGGATCGGTAACAATTGTTGCTTAAGTCAGGGAGCGATGCTCTTATGTGGAAATCACAACTACAAGCGTCCTTCCTTCGATCTGATTGTGAAGCCCATAACCCTAGAAGAAGGCGCCTGGGTGGGTGCGTTTTCCATTGTTTGCCCAGGAGTAACGCTTAAGAGTCACGCAGTGCTTACTGTACAGTCAGTAGCTACTGAAACCCTTGACGCTTATACACTGTATAAAGGAAATCCGGCTGTGAAATTACGCGACCGGATCATGACCATTTGAACACCATCTATCAACCCGATATGAAAATTTCCATCATTACCATCACTTACAATAGTGCAGCTACTGTAGAAGACACCATCAAAACAGTTGTTTCGCAAGATTATAAGGATCTTGAATATCTCATCATTGATGGGAAATCAAAAGATACCACTTTACAGATTGCAGAAAAATACAAGGATAAAATTTCTAAAATTGTTTCTGAAAAAGATAAAGGTCTTTACGATGCACTGAATAAAGGAATTCGTTATGCTAGTGGTGATGTAATTGGAATGTTGCATTCAGATGATCTATATGCGAATGAAAAAGTGATCAGTAAGGTAATGCAGAAATTTAATGATGATCCAACAATAGAAGGGGTATATGCTGATTTGGTTTTTGTGAATCGCAGTGATGTAAATAAAACAATGCGCGTGTGGGAATCGGGTGAATATGAAGAAGGAGCGTTTTTAAAAGGATGGATGCCTCCCCACCCTACATTCTTTGTCCGTAAGGAAGTTTATGAAAAATTCGGGGGCTTCAATACTGAACTGAAACTCTCTGCTGATTACGAACTCATGTTACGATTGATTCATAAAAATCAAATCAAGATGGCTTATCTGAATGAAGTCATTGTAAAAATGAGAATGGGCGGAGTAAGTAATGTCAGCTTCTTTGTAAAGCTCAAAGCGAATATTGAAGATAAACTGGCGTGGAAGCTCAACGGTTTAACACCGGGAATGATGACCATAGTAATGAAACCACTTCGGAAGATTAAACAATACTTTAAAAGAGTTTATACTGCTTTATTCTAACCCTTAAAGTAGTGGCATGCTTCAAGGCATGGAGGTAATTTTTTAATTAGTGCAGGCTGGAAAATGGCAGCGGAAGAATTTTAATCCAGACTACATTATGAAAGTACTTCATGTTATTCCAAGTCTGTCAAAGCTTAAAGGAGGCCCTACTCCGATTACACTAAATATGGTGGAAGCATTGAGGAAACAGGGTGTTGATGCTACAATCTTAAGTACGGATGACGATGACAATGGCAGGCTGGATGTTGAAATAAACAAATGGACCACCTACGAAGGATTGCCAGTATATTTTCTATCGCGTTTTTTATTTCCAATTAAAGATTTTATTTATTGTCCGGGAATGAAGCAATGGTTGGCAAATCATTTGAAAGAATATGATTTGATACATACTCATTATTTATTTTCTTATGCACCTAACGTAGCAGCAAGGATGGCAAAAAAAGCTGGGATTCCCTATATCATGACTCCCTACGGAATGCTCGCCCCTTGGGCCATCTCGCATCAGCATCACAAAAAATTATTTTTCAATTTCCATCAAAAAAAATTATTGAAAAATGCTCAGGGCATACATTGCTCTACAATTACTGAAATTAAAAATGTTCAGGATTATGGAGTCCACGAGAATCTATTTATAAACCCCTATATCGTTAAATCTAATGCATTAATTCCGGATGCGAAAATAGAACTGCGGAAGTTATATTCCATTACGGATTCCGAAGTTATTATACTTTATCTCGCAAGACTTCATCAGATGAAGCAACCAGAGCTATTGATTCAGGCAATTCATCGTTTGAAAAAAGAAGGACTATCGGTCCATCTGCTGATGGCTGGGAATGGCACTGATAGCTATGAAAATTATTTAAAAGAAAAAGCGACCTCTCTCAAAGATCAAGGTGCATTTACATTCGCAGGATTTGTAAGTGGAAGACAGAAAGAAATCTTATACCAAGGTTCCGATATCTATGTACTCCCCTCCCATTCCGAAAATTTCGGTATGACAGTTTGCGAGGCCTCTGTTTCCCAAACACCGGTTATTATTACTCCCGGTGTACAGATTGCTGATGAAATGGAAAAAAGTGGAAGTGGACTTATTGCTGAGAATACGGTTGAATCCATTATTCAAAAAATTCGAATGCTTATTAATGATAGCCACTTGAGAAAAACAATGGGTGAGAACGGACGTAAATGGGTACTAGATGCCTACAACCCTGAAAAAGTTGCAGGTGATCTAAAGCAGGAATACCAACGGATAATTAACAATTTCAATATTCAGTATATAAGCATACTATTTTTCTCTACAATTCTCTGATTCGCTTTTTTAAAAATCTCTTCTGCAGTTAAAATTAAAAAGCGGTAGTAGATTTCACCAACTACCGCTTTGAAGAATACGCGTTGATTATTGATTCATAATTAAGACTACTTACTGAACATAGGTCTTTCAGCATCTTATTTAATTCACTTCCTGCTTTAGAATATGACTGAAATCTTTTTAGTTACTTTCTTTGACCTTGATTGTAAGGTAACCAAATAAATTCCCGACGACATTGAATAAGGTAAAGTAATTTCTTCGTGATGAAGTCCACCGGTAACTATTCCAAATACAGTTTTACTGATCTGATGTCCGTTCACATCATGTATTAAAATAACAATTTCCTCCGATTTTTCAATTTTATAATCTACAGTTAATAGGTGCTGCGTCGGGAACGTATTTACAGAAAGTGCTCCATTATCATTAATTTCACTAACAGCCAATGCACTACCGGCTGAAACAACTTTAGTTTCATTGTAAACATAATCACCGAATTCATCTCCGCTGTTGTCGGCAGCGATGCCTGCGGCCGAGAAAGTTACATCTCCAATATTGGTTGAAGGTGCAATCCAATCGAAAACGAAGTCCATTGAGTCGGGATGTGCTCCCCCGTTAAATTGATGTACTACGTTGTTCCTTACTACGCCGCTAACCGTTTTAGTTTTGATTTGTGTGGATGCTGCATTTGTGATTACCAACGTTCCTGCATTCATCTTGGAAACTGTTAATGCTTCAACTCCAATTCCGAAGAGAGACTTTCCAATTTGTCAAACTTTCACATGCATCGTATAGGTTTGCCCTGGAATATATTGAGTACCATTAACTAGGTTTGAAGTTATTGTAAGGTAACCAGGACCTCCGTTAGAAACGGGATAAGTATTATGACAACTGATACAAGTGGTCTCACCTGTGCTTCCTGTATATCCGGCTTTTCCTGTTTCACTTAAAATGCTGAAAGCCGTACCTGCTGTAACAGCAGCTAATAGAATAATAATAAATAGTGGTTTTTTCATTGGATTAATTTTTATTGAGTTGTTTCATTAGGATTTTTTTGGGCATCTTTTAACCATTATTGATTTAAATAATAACACCAACTTTAACTTTAATCAACGAGCACCTCACCGCCCTCACGGCTCATGCTAGTCAATCAACTCTTCATCAAGAATCATCATAGATTTTAATTCTCATGTTGGTGAATGTTAATTCCGAAGGGAGTTATGATTTTTAATTTTATATTATTCCTAGCATACTTATCTCATCGCTCGTGAGACACTTAACTGATCTTTCTAGAATTATGATCTCCATGCGTTACAGAAATCTTAAGTATTTAAAACTATTAGCACTCCTACTTTAAAAAAGAAACATTGCTTGTCCGTAAAAACAAATTTGTCGGATTAGTTAATCCCTGAATATTCTATTTATTTAAAACAATTACATGCCCTCAAAAAAAGAAAACAATATCACTGATCATTCAACTGCTATACCTTTCTTATCAAATATAAATGCGCTTCAGTTATTCTGAAATTAGAATTCATTGAACAAGAAAAAAAGCTCATTGAATAGAAAAAATGCTAGGCAATACGATATGAGTCCTTACAGGTTTTGGTTTTACTTAGTGAAAATTCTGTAATGAAATCTAATGTTGGTTTTGCAATGAAAAAAAAGATACGAGCGCAACTAAATTTTCTGTGCTCTTGAAATCAGCAAAAAAACTGAAGAAAAATCATGTAGCTCTGGGTAAACAACCAAATCCACTCTTTAAATAGTTTTAAAATACAACAGGTCTCAAATGCAAAGCGGCAGACGATCCACATCGCTGCCGCTTATCTGCATTTTAAAACCTAACCTTTATCTTTGCTAAACCACAGCAAGATTCCTGATATTACAACGCTAAAGTATCCATCAAATTACAAATCAATTGTATTATTACTGTCATAGTTAGAAAAGTAAAGAAATTTTCTGGGTTCGTTTTTCTTTACCCGACTGAACAGTAACAAGATAAATTCCTGATTGCATCGCATAAGGTAATTTCACATCAACCTGTTTCATTCCAATCAGCGAATTCTCTTCACGTTGCTTAAGGACTTGTCGTCCATTTAAATCATAGATATAAATGAAAGTTTCTCCCACATTTTGAATTTCAAAATTTAGCTGCAAACGATGCTCGGCTGCAATTGCATTTACCAACAGGGCATGGGTATTGATGGCTTCTTCAATTCCGGTAGCACTGGCAGGCGTTACAACCAATGAGTTATTATAAACATAATCCCCATTTTCATTCCCATTCCCATTCGCCGCAATTCCCGAAAACCAAAACTTCACATTCCCGATATTTGTAATCGGAGCAACCCAATTAAAAGTAAAATCCATGGAATCTGCATGAGCACCGCCATTCAATTGATGCACCACATTGTTTCTCGAAACTCCGCTCACCGTTTTTGTAGCGAGGTGTGTTTTGGCTGAATTTGTAATCACCAAAGTTCCTCCATTAGTATTGGTTGTAGTAAGTGCTTCGCATCCCAAACCAAATAATGACCTTCCTGTTTGACGAACGATCACGTGGACATTATAGGTTTGTCCTGGGATATATTGATTTCCATTTATCAGATTGGAGGAGATACTAATACTCCCCGGACCACTATTGGAAGCACCATAACTATTATGACAACTTGTGCAGGTGGCTTCACCCGTTGAACCGGTATATCCTGCCTTTCCATTATCGCTAAGAATATCGAATGCTGTTCCTGCAATCACAGCAATCAATGCAGAGATCATAAGTAATGATTTTTTCATTTTAATCAATTTTGAATTTTAGTTTACCTATTCATTCAGTTTCAGGAACGCAGTTAATTAGTACTACATCTATCATCATCCCTTTGCAAATTCCTCTAAGTTTAACCTCTTCACCGTCTGTGAAGGAGGTGCCGGTTCCTATGCTTTTATCTAACCTACAAATGACACCAAACTTTTGGGAATGGACTTGTAAGGTTACGCTTCTCCCCTCATCTTGTTCATTATTTACTGACTTTACAATACCAGTAACAACAAGTTCCTGATTACCAAACTTCTTTGTTGCTGCAATTTCATCTCCTTCAAATTCAGAAAAAATTTGATCGGCAGTAATCACAATTATATTTATTTTTCTAGCTTCTCGCTTATCGAATCTTTGATATAGAAGTACTCCTGCTATAACTATTAACATTATTAGTAGCAAAATTTTCCGCATATTGCTTATAATCTTATCATAGTTTCTACTTCAAATAAATCCACATTAACTTTATTCCAGCAGTTTATTCCAATGGGCAATAAATTAAATTAGAAAATCTATTTTTTATAAATCAGGATAACAACAATTGAATGGATCCTGATTCTATTTTAATGAATTAGCAAGCGAATACTAAATTCTCTCATCAAAATTTATTTCATGATGGTAACCCCTACTACTTAGTTTCATTTATCAGGTAAGGGCGCATTTTCATGAATTGGGCATTAGGAGGTTAAGTGGTCGGAATAAAGAAAAGTATTCCTTTAATTAACACTGGGGGGAAGGAGTAAGAACCGTTACCATACCCATTTTTAACTCCTTCCTTATCCCTGTGCCGTTTCTGTGTCAATACCGGTTTTAAGATATTCTGTTTTGTGGATTCAAATTTACTTTTATCAATTTCTTTAGACAAATGAATCTTGTTGAACAAGGAGAAACAGCCGCTGATCTGAATCAGGTCTATTGAGAATATCCGGCATTCACCCAGATTCTGATTTGTGCGATTTCACAATCCGGAAGTTGCGCACTATTCTTAGGCATAGCGCTCCAGTTGGGGTTATGTTGAACCGAACCCAGCAGTGATCCATTAGCTGCGCTTGCTGCAATTCCAGCATAGGTAGAGAGATCAACTCCACCACCAGGACTTGCGCCTTGATGACAGCCTTTACATTTATTATCGATTAATGGCTTAATCGTTCCTGCATAAGTAACATTAGTTGTATCGCAGCCATTGCTGCAATGAAGATCGAGTGCGCCTTGATTGATCCATGTAGCAATAAGTTGAATCTGAACTGAAGTTAAGGCTGGCATACCTTGTGGCATTCTATCTCCGGGATCAGTTTCAATTAAGGACTTGTACATCTTGCTAGAGGAAGCATTAAAAGGGTTAACTCTTCCAGTACTACGCGTAGAGGCAAAGGAAGAATAATCGATTCCTTCCTGGTGATCTATCGTATTATGACAACCGCTCATTGTACAGTTTGCTACCAGAATTGGCAAAATCTGTTGCTCAAAATAAATCGAATCAGGATCACAAGGAATAAAAGTACCGGATCCATTCCCACCACCGTTTCCGTTTCCTAAACCATTACTAGAAGAAGGAGAAGGAATATCATGTTCACATGACTGAATAATTCCACCGAACATCAGCATCGTGAGTATTAATATTGCATTTCGTATGTTCTTCATTGTGTACCTGTTTTCTCAAATATACGATCACCAAAGTGTGATTCCCTCTTCACATTAGCTGAATAGGGATATTTGAATGTTAAACAGGTATATGTTGACAGTTGATCATTACCGTTAGAAAAATAATCTATTACATGGTAAGTTCTACTATCTAAAAATTTGCCATCGCATCAAAAGGTGTTGTCAATCAGATTTTATGTGCGGCGAATTTAGTAAGGATTTTTAACTATTCCCTCCGGTTAACCACTCTTTAAAATGAGGAGAACGCTCAGTACTTACAATGGTTTCAATCGCAGTAACAGGTTTTAAAATCACTTTCACTCGTGATTTAGACCATGCAAGCATCTTATCGATTGCCTGAATATTAATAATAAATTGCCTATTTATTCTAAAAAAAGTTTGGTGATTTAATATTGTTTCCAATTCATCAAGATTCTGGTCGATGGGATAGCGTAGATTTTCCTTTGTGCAAAGGAAGTTTATTTTATCCTCTGTATAGAAGTATGCTACTTCGGCAATATCCACCATTTTTATTGTGTCGCCATAACGAATGATAATTCGTTTCTGATAATCTCTACCTGCAGAACTCAGCTGCTTTAGTATTGTTTGTACCTGCGTTGAATTAAGTGAAACTAGTGAATGATATTTGGATAATGCACGTTGTAGATCTTCTTTCTTAATTGGCTTTAACAAATAATCGATACTCTGGACTTTAAAAGCATCCAATGCATACTGATCATATGCCGTTGTAAAAATTACTGGTGCAGCAATGGTAACTTCATTAAAAATATCAAAACTCAATCCGTCGGCAAGATTGATATCCATCATAATCAGATCCGGAGAAGGATTCGACTTAAGCCAAGCTACGGATGATTTTATGCTAACAAGCACATCAATTATCTCTATTGTCGGATCTACATCAGCCAGTTGTTTTTTCAAACGATCAGCAGCTGGTTGTTCATCTTCAATGATCAGAATACGCATACTTTAATTTTATTTATGGATAATTTCTCTCAGGCTATTAATGGAACTTCTACAATAAACTCCTTACTCGTTCTTTTAATTATTACATCAGTATTGTTAAGGATTCGAAAACGATTTACAATATTTTCAATACCTATTCCTGTTGAAGGCTCTGCTGTAGCTTTAGGATTAAGATTATTTCGGACTATCAAGCTAAGATGATCTGTTGCTTCCAACACTATAATTAAAGGTGTTTCGTGAGAAACTGAATTATGCTTCACTGCATTTTCTATAAGTAGCTGTAGCGATAATGGCGGTACTTGGTACCGACGTTTCCAATTTTCTGGAATTTGTATATCCACTACTAGATTTGCGCCGAATCGTTTTTGCTGTAAGTAGCTATATGTGGACACCATCTCCAGCTCTTGCTCTAGCGATATCGTATCTTGATCACGGAACTGAACCATATTCCTGAAGTAATCCGATAATTTCTCGACGTAAAGTACGGCTTTCTCTTGGTCATCTTCAATGATAGAAATCAGTGTATTGAAACTATTGAATAAAAAATGAGGATTCACCTGACTTTTCAAAGTTTCATATTGGTAAACTATCTTTTCTTTCTTCAACCCTTCCATTCTTCTGAAACGAATTTCTCTATCGCGTAAAAAGAAAACTAAAAGCACAATAAAGAGAATTAAAGTACCTGTTAATACCCATGTTTCTTTCCAAAAAGGTTTATGAATCACAAAAGGAAAACTAGCTAGCTTAGCATGATGGAATTGTCCATTTTTGCTGGAAAGTACTTCAAAAGTATAATTGCCCGGTGGAAGATTAGGAAAAGTAACAATCCTATCCTTAGTATTAATCCATTCGGTACTTAGTCCAAGTAATCGATAACGGTAACTTACTTCATCAGGATTGCTATACCACAATCCAATAAATTCAATGGAAATTTGATTCTGGTTGTAATCGAAAACAGAATCTTTCACATTTGATCCCGGCTTCATAAAAGTATAGATCTTCCTGATGATTGTTTCTGATTTATGTATTAGATTTCTGTTATAATGAAAAAATCGAATCAATCCTTTTTCTGATCCAATCCAGATACTCCCTTTCCGATCTTTAGCTACAGCATTTAATTCAGCATCGAGTAATTCAATTCCAGATTCACGACCAATATAATCTACTTCAAAAGTTGTAGAATTGATTAGGTCAATTCCTCGCTGATGGACAACAACTATATTCCCTTCAATATCTGTTGTTAGTCCGCTGATGTTTAATTCCCTTAATCCCTGCTGCAAACCAAAATTTCGGAATCCGCTGCCATTATATCTATAAACACCATGATTTAAAGTGTTGAACCAAATGTTTCCGTATAAGTCTTCAGTAATAGAATAAACAACTTTAGATTTTTCCGGCTCACTACTTTTTATAGTGGTAAATTTCCCGTTTTCATATAAACTCAATCCTCCACCATCGGTACCAAACCAAACTCTATTTTTAGAATCAATAAAAACACAGTACACAAAAATATTTCCCGGTCCTTCCTGTTTAGGAAATGTATGAAACGAATAACTGAAATCATCATTCTTTCCTGGATTCAGACTTACATCACATCTTACTACCCCTCCTAATGTAGCAAGCCAGAGTGTATTTCCTCTTCCGTTTATTGAGATTACGTTAGCATTATCAAGTCCGTCCTTCTCATTAAAACGGATGACAGATCCATTAAGTGGATTCAACCTAAAAAGTCCATTGTCAAAAGTCCCAATCCAAATAAAACCCTCTTCATCTTCAAATAACGAAACAATATGAAGCATTCGGAATTCAGGTTTTTCTAAAAACTTCTCGAGACTTTCAATCCCTGTTTTTTTATAGTTGTACCTAAACAATCCATTATGATTACTAAACCAGATATCCCCATTTCTATCGCAGGTAATAGCTTTAATACTATCAAATTTTATTTCACCTTCTCCCGTATTAATTTCTACTTTTTCTCCCTGCGACATTAGGATTCTATTTTCGGTAGCCACCCATACATTTCCCTCCCGATCACGGAGGAGGTCAATTATTTTACCGTAGTTAAATCCAGCATTCTTATTAAAAACACGAGTTCGTTTATCTCCTCGAAATTCGAAATCTACAATTCCATTTGATTCAGTAGCAATCCAGAATTCATTTTGTAATAGTGTCATACTATTTACTGGCCCATAACTCCAGTTCTGAATATTTACTGGAATATCAAACGTTCCTGAATTGATATCAAATCTGCAGATTCCTTTTTCCTGTAATCCCAACCAAATTTCTCCCAATGCATCAATGGTAATTTTTCTTACCATATTATCTGGCAATCCTTTTTTTGCATCATACACTTTAAAATGCATTTGTTGGTTTTGTGTTTCAATCACCATCAATCCCAGATCGGTCCCTGCCAAAATAACTCCAGAAGAATACAATGCCAGACTATAAACAAAGGGATCAGGCATGCCGGCTACTCTGTGCCATCCATCAGTACGTCTATAAAATATTCCTTCACCATACGTCGCAACCCAGAGCGTACCATTTCCATCGTCAACAATACTTCTAATGGGACTATGAGCTGGTGTTACACTCATGCGAATAGAATCACCATAAAAAGTTAAAAGTTTTCCATCATTTAATCCGGCAATAATCTGATGCTGTTTGTTTTCCGTAATGCTGGTAACATTCACTTCTCGATTGATGGAATCCACATATATTTTTTCAAATAAGAATCCATCATAACGGTAGAGTCCGTGATCAGTTCCAACCCAAACAAATCCTTTTTGATCCTGAAAGAGTACATTATTTCTTAAGGAACTATTCTCCTTATCAATTACCAGAGAACGGAAATAGGGAATCTCCGAAAACAATGGAAGAGCATTAATCAGCAGTAAAAAAAGCAATAGTTTTACTTTCATCATTTATACTTGGACTTCAGTAATGCTTCCATTTTTACTTTAATAGAAGGAGAAATTTTCTGGCTTACCACTCTTGGAATTCGGATTGAATAATCATCAAGGAGTACTTCAAAATCTGAATTGATGGTTACCTGCCCTGATTTAACATCTACAATGGCTCTGATAATCTGTTCACGAGAAACGCCTTTCATCGATAACATTCCTTTTGCTCTAACAGTATACACTCCAGGTTTTTCAAAATTGATTTCATCAATAATCTTTCCGGTAAATGTAATCACTGGATATTTATCGCTCTCCAGATAATTATCATTAAAATGTTCTTGTTGTAATGGACTGTTAAATCCTTTAAAACTTTTTGATGTGACACTAAAGGCAAAAGTCTTGTTCTGAGGATCAACAACACCTTTAAGTTCATGAGATGTTGCTGAAATTGTTTCTAGCTGAGCTTCTGATAAAAATGTAATCTTTGATTGTTGAACAAATATTTTCTGCTGAGCATTGGCATCTTGACATAACAAAAACAATGCAACGATTAAACCTATCATTCTCTTCACCATGAATATTTTTTCAGTTGCTTTATTCGATTTCTCATCCCCATACGAAGCTTCCATCGCCTGAGGAAACTTCAAAAGTGTACAAGAAAAAATTCGAAACAGAGGGGGATTCAAGTTTAAGAATGGATAAGGTATGATATGGAATGCCAAGTTTACCGTATTCTAGCGAATTATCCATGTTTACTTTGCTGTAAAGGTAAAAAGGAGTGCTCAACAGGGAAGAATGGGGCGGAATCTGAGTCCCTATTAACGAACACGGTTATTAAACACTTATTGTGAATACAAAAGTTAAAAATAATCAAATTCGACATGGTTGTCCTAGTAACTTCGTTGCATCCTGCCTTAACCATTCGATTGCTCAGTACACTTATGACTACCCCTATAATAATTGTTAGCCTGGTCATTCTTTTTATAGTATTTAGCCTCTATAAAGAGTTTGTGAAACCCGTTATCGTTTTCGTAATGGCGGCGGCTATTTTGATGGCAACCGGAATTTTGACACCAAAAGAAGCAATTAGTGGATTTGCTAATGAGCAAATTGCTGTCATCTTTATTTTATTGATTCTCAGTGATGTAATTAAGAAATCAGCTGCTCTCGACGTTTCCATTTACCGGCTTTTCAAACCGACATTAAGTTACAAAGCCTTTATTACGCGCATGAGTTTTAGTGTTGCAACGATGTCGGCTTTTGTGAATAATACGCCTTTGGTGGCATTGATGATGCCTTACGTTTATGAATGGGCACGCAGAAAAGGTATTGCTCCTTCCAAAGTATTGATGCCACTATCGATGGCTGCCATCGTGGGTGGAACGGCTACTTTAATAGGCACCTCTACGAATCTGGTAGTTAGCGGACTCGCAACCGAAGCAGGTTTACCTCCTTTGCGAATGTTTGATTTTACTCTTGTTGGGTTTCCAATTCTCATCATCTGTTGTATTTATATGATCGTATTTGCCAGCAAATTATTACCTGACAGAAAAGATGCTTTAGCAGACTTCAAAGAAAACACGCGTGAATTTTTAGTGGAGACCATAATTCCTGAAGGCTCTGGTTTTATTGGAAAATCAATTGATGATAATAAATTACGCAGCTTACGTGGATTATTTATCGTAGAAATTATTCGGGGGAATAGAACTATTGCCCCTGTATCACCTCGTGATGTTATCAGAAGCGGAGATGTACTGATGTTTGCTGGTGATACTGAAACAATCATTGATTTGGTGAATGATCAAACTGATCTGGTAATTGCTGATTTTGCTGACTATCCTAAGAAAGGAAAACTAGATGTGATAGAAGTAGTAGTTACTGCCAACTCTACGCTTATCAATAATAAAATCAATCAAACAAATTTCCGTCAATCTTATGATGCTGCTATTCTTGCCGTTGATCGTAATGGAGAAAAGCTTACCGGTAAAGTAGGTGATATTGAAATTAGAAACGGAGATCTTTTATTATTGGTTGCAGGAAAGGAATTCAGCAACCGTGCCGAGAAAGAAAGGGATCTGATTATCGTTTCCAAAAGAAGAGAAATCAATCATAAAGACAGAGGAAAAATCCGCTGGATTATCTTGGCAATATTTTTTGCATTTGTACTGGAAGCAATGAATATTTCCAGTTTGTTTATGTCGCTGTTCTTCATCACTACAGTAATTACGGTAATGGGTGTCGTTAGTATTGAAGATATAAAACGATCGTTGGACTTGGAACTGATGGTAATGTTGGCATTGGCAATTGGAATTGGAAAGTCACTAACGAATTCAGGAGCTGACAAACTTTTTGCTGCTCAGGTAATTGAAATAACAACTCCCTTACATCCTATACTTGGCGTTATCTTCGGATTATATCTTGTAACGAATATTCTAACCATGTTTGTGACTAACGCTGCAGCAGTTGCTATTACCTTTCCCGTTGCTGTAGCAACGTTTCAGAAGATGGCATTGCCAGGAATTACCATCACTCCTTTTCTGTTAGTAATTGCATTTGCTAGTAGTGCTGATTTTGTGACGCCATTCGGTTATCAAACAAACCTTATGGTTTATGGACCGGGAGGATACAAATTCATCGACTATATCCGTTTCGGAATCATCCCTACTTTTATTTATATGGCGTTAACGATTTTCGGTTTAGCCTTCGCTTACCATCTTATCTGAATCTAAGATTACTATGCATCCAAATGATATTGTTCGTCAAGATTACAAAATCACCCAGACCGACAGAATTCAACTTTTACAGCAAAAACCAATAATTATTTGGTTAACAGGGCTTTCTGGCTCAGGAAAGTCCACCATTGCCGATCGCCTCGAACAGGACTTACATCAAAAGGGTTATAAAACTTATCTACTCGATGGGGATAATATCCGTCATGGACTCAATAAAAACATCGATTTTACGGAAGAAGGTCGCAAGGAGAATATCCGTCGCATAGGAGAAGTGGCTAAACTTTTTCTGGATGCAGGAATCATTGTCATCACTGCATTCATATCTCCTTTCCGTGATGATCGTGATCAAGTGCGGAAATTAGTACCCGAAGGTTCGTTTTTAGAGGTTTTTGTAGATTGTCCCTTAGAAGTTTGTGAACAAAGAGATGTAAAAGGCCTTTATGCTAAGGCGCGCAGGGGAGAAATCCCTAATTTTACCGGCATAAGCTCGCCTTTCGAAGTTCCCTTACTTCCCGAGATTACTGTTCACACCAACATCGATGCCCTTGAAAATTGTGTGAACCAAATCCTTACAGTTACGTTAAACAGCATTAAACCTTAAAAAGGATGATTTTATATCATTTGAACCACCTCCGTGAGTTGGAAGCCGAAGCAATTTATGTGATCCGAGAGGCTGCTTCGCAATTTGAACGACCTGCACTTCTCTTTTCAGGAGGTAAAGATTCCATTGTAATGACTCATCTCGCTCGGAAAGCTTTTTATCCGGCAAGAATTCCATTTCCATTGCTACATGTGGATACTGGTCATAATTTTCCAGAAACCATCACCTTTCGTGATGAGATGGTGAAAAAAATTGGAGCACAATTAATCGTTCGATATGTTCAAGATTCGATTGACAGTGGTAGAGCTAAAGAAGAAAAAGGTGCGAACCCGAGTCGCAATATGTTACAAACGATAACTCTTTTGGATGCTTTAGAAGAATTGAAAGTTGATGCCGCCATGGGTGGAGCACGTCGTGATGAAGAAAAAGCAAGAGCGAAAGAACGTTTCTTTTCACATCGTGATGACTTCGGACAATGGGATCCTAAAAATCAACGTCCCGAATTATGGATGTTACTCAACGGTAGAAAAAGTGTTGGGGAACATTTTCGTGTATTCCCATTAAGTAACTGGACCGAAATGGATGTATGGATGTATATCGCGTTAGAAAAAATTGACATCCCACATATTTACTTTTCTCATGAACGTGAAATCGTATTGCGTGACGGAATGTTACTTGCTAATTCTGATTTCATCTCTTTGAAACCGGGAGAAAAGGTAGAAAAGAAAATTATTCGCTTTCGTACGATCGGAGATATGACCTGTACTGGTGCTGTAGATTCTATTGCTAGTTCACTTGATGAAATCATCGATGAAGTATCAGCAAGTCGTACTACAGAACGTGGAACACGTGCCGATGATAAACGCAGCGATACCGCAATGGAAGATCGTAAAAAAGCAGGATATTTCTAGGAAAGACGAATAAGTAACTATTCTTTTTAAGTTGATTCAGTAAAATAAAGCAATAATTAAAATGAGTGATTTTAGCAGTGAAGGATATCTGAATATGGAGCTGATGCGATTCACCACAGCAGGTAGTGTGGATGATGGCAAGAGTACCTTAATTGGACGATTATTATTTGATTCTAAACAGATATTTGAAGATCAATTAGAAGCCATTACTAAAACTAGTAATCAGAAAGGTTTCGAACATGTAGACCTTAGTTTGCTCGTAGATGGCTTAAAAGCAGAAAGAGAACAGGGCATTACAATAGATGTAGCTTACCGTTATTTTGCAACACCAAAACGTAAGTTCATCATTGCAGATACTCCCGGACATATTCAGTACACACGCAATATGGTGACTGGAGCATCTACCGCAAATGTTGCATTGATTTTAGTAGATGCTCGTAAAGGTGTACTCGAACAAACAATTCGTCATTCATTCATTGCATCATTACTACAGATTCCTCACTTGATCATTTGCATCAATAAAATGGATCTAGTGGATTATGATGAAAAAGCATTTAACAAAGTTGTAGATGAATATCGTCATTTATCTTCTAAGCTAGATATTAAAGATGTTCACTTTCTTCCAATCAGTGCATTAAAAGGAGATAACGTAGTTGATAAATCCACCAATACTCCATGGTACCAAGGACCAACACTAATGTATCTGCTTGAAAATATTCATATCAGTAGTGATGAAAATCATATTGATTGTAGATTTCCTGTACAATATGTGATCCGTCCTCAGCAAACTGAATATCATGATTACCGTGGATATGCGGGACAAATCTCGAGTGGCATTTATAAGCCCGGTGATAAAGTAAAAATTCTGCCAGGTGGTGAAACAGCTCAAATTAAAACGATAGAACTTTTTGGCGATATGATTGAAGAAGCTTACGCACCGATGTCGGTAACAATGACACTCGATCGTGATGTAGATATTAGTCGTGGGGATATGATTGTACGTGAGAATAATGTTCCGAATATGAGTCAGGAATTTGATGTGATGATTTGCTGGCTGAACACAACTAAATTACAACCCGGTGGCAAATATGGTTTACGTCATACGGTTAAAGATGCCCGTTGCGTGATAAAAGATATTCGCTATAAAATCGACATTAACACGCTCCATAGAAATGAAGTGGAGAAAGAAGTAGGGATGAACGATATCGCAAGAGTCTGTATCAAAACCACTGTTCCTATTTATTATGATTCCTATCGTAAAAACCGTCATACTGGATCAATTATTCTGATTGATGAGGCCACTAATGAAACCGTTGGGGCGGGTATGATCGTATAAAGGTTAAACCGATTTTTTAAGATGATGGAAAATAATCTGAACCTGCTTTCCTTAGCCATTAAAGCCGCAGTTATTGCAGGAAAAGAAATCCTGCAGGTGTACTCCAGGGAAATTACAGTAGAATTAAAAGAAGACAAAAGTCCGCTCACCGAGGCAGACAAACGTTCTCATATTAAGATCATGGAAATGCTGGAGAGTTCTGGCCTCCCGGTGTTGAGTGAAGAAGGACGCGATATCCCATTCGATGAACGTAACAGTTGGAAAGCATTCTGGCTAGTAGATCCTCTTGATGGTACGAAAGAATTTATTCGTCGGAATGGAGAGTTCACAGTAAACATCGCTTTAATAAAAAATGGCATTCCAGTGATGGGTGTAATTTATGCTCCTGTAATGGATGCATTATATTTTGCTTGTGATGGTATCGGTAGCTTTAAAGTTCAAGCAGATCCTGATCACCTTACTCACCTGATCCAATCACATCATATTGCAGATAGACTTATCCAGCTTGGTAGTAAATTACCTATACAAGGTGAGCAACGTATTTACACCGTTGTTGCAAGTCGCTCACACATGACTGATGAAACTGCTGCATTTATTGAAGGCTTAAAACAAAAGCATGGAGAAGTAAACTTGGTATCAAAAGGCTCTTCTTTAAAACTATGTTTAGTAGCTGAAGGCACTGCAGATATATATCCACGCTTTGCCCCAACGATGGAATGGGATACTGCAGCTGGACAAGCAATAGCGATGTATGCGGGCTTGGAAGTTATCAATGCGCATGATCAAAGCCCAGTTCAGTATAACAAAAGTGATTTGTTGAATCCGTGGTTTATAGTTCAATAAAATAAATTGACGAATTACAAATTACGAGTTACGATTTTTAAATCAGGAATTATCATTTTGAGTAAATTCTAGTGGCGAATTAGCGCATGAATTATTTTACTAATTTAATTTTACTATCATAATTTCATAACCTTCACACATGATCTTTGCATCATGTCAACGAACTTACTTCCACCGATTTCAACAGAACGCAGGGCGATTTTTCTTTTTCTATTAATGATAAGTGCCTTAGCACTTACTTTTAATATTCCCAACCTCCTTTTCGGAAATTAACAATTTAGTAATCTACGGATTATAATCCCCTAACTTTCAGCTCGTAAAATTGCAGTGTGAACTTAAACGCAATGTTAATACACATCTACCAAAGGTTTTTGCGCTTCAGAGACAATCTGATGATGCTTCCGATGCGTTCTTTTGGATCACCCTTTAAACACTTCATCGCTGAAGACTCAGCAATGACCAATCCCGCAGCCGGTTGAAAAACAAAACTCAGACTCCGGAAAAAAGACGACCTGTTGAAGTAGTGGTTCTTTCCGATGTGCATCTGGGTACTTATGGCTGTCATGCAAAAGAACTTACTGAATACTTACGTTCTGTTAAACCGGAGATGCTCATCTTGAATGGTGATATCATCGACATGTGGCAATTCAGTAAGAAGTACTTTCCTAAATCTCATATGAAGGTGCTCAAGGAAATCGTGAAACTCGCTTCTAAAGGAGTGCCTGTTTATTATGTTACTGGTAACCACGATGAATTGCTCCGCAAATTTGCAGGATTCCGTTTAGGGAATTTGGAAATTGTAAATAAAATAGTTTTTGAGCTCGATGGAAAAACATCTTGGGTGTTTCACGGTGATGTTTTTGATGTAAGTATGCAGCATGCTAAATGGCTAACCAAATTAGGAGCTGTTGGCTATGATTTACTGATCATCATTAACTCTTTCTGTAATTATGTACTTGGTAAAATGGGTCGTGATAAGATCTCGCTTTCCAAAAAAATTAAGAACAGTGTTAAATCCGCTGTGAAGTTCATTAATAACTTTGAAGATACCTGTGCCGAAATTGCAATTCGCAATGGATATGATAATGTACTCTGCGGACATATTCATCATCCTGAAATAAAAGTAATTCATACCGATAAAGGCTCTGTCAATTATCTCAATTCCGGTGATTGGGTGGAGAATTTAACAGCTCTCGAATACCATGATAAAGAATGGACTTTATACCGACATCCATTGAACAGTGATCCTTCCGACATTGAAAATACGGAAGATGATTTTGTTTTCATGAATAATAAAGAGATTTTTGGCAAGTTAATGGAAGAAATTTATGCCAGTCCGGGAGCACTAAAACAAGAATCTGTGATCATCACCCGATGAAAATATTATATGCTATTCAAGGAACAGGCAACGGTCACATCAGTCGTGCCATGGAAATCGTTCCCTTGCTGAAAGAACGTGCTGATGTTGATGTATTAGTGAGTGCCTCCCAATGGGATCTGCCGCTACCTTTCCCAGTAGATTATCGAATGAAAGGATTTGGTTTTGTTTTCGGTAAGAAAGGCGGCGTTGATATCCTGAATACTTATCTTGAAATGGATTCCTTGCAGCTCATGCGCGAAATTCGGAATTTACCTGTAGATAAATATGATCTTGTAATCAGCGATTTCGAACCGGTTTCTACCTGGGCCTGTAAACTGAAGAAAAAAGTTTGTATCGGTTTAAGTAATCAAGCCGCTACACTACATCCACTCGCACCCAAACCAGAAACAATTGATCCATTTGGTAAATTGATTTTAGAGCGATATGCTCCGTGCACCCAACAGTATGGTTTTCACTTTAAAGCTTTCGATGATAAAGTGTATACTCCCATCATCAGAAAAGAAGTGCGTCATGCTGCTATTAGTGATCATGGTCACATCACAGTATATCTTCCCTCCTTTGATGATGAACTGATATTAAATAAACTTCGTCATTATACGAATACTCGCTTTGAAATTTTCAGTAAGCAAAGAAAGAGTATGTATCGTGAAAGAAATTTCAGTGTCTTTCCCTTGAATAATTCTTCATTCATCAGAAGTATGGCCTCCTCGTCAGGGGTTATTTCCAATGCTGGATTTGGTGCAGTATCAGAAGCCTTATTCCTAAATAAAAAATGTTTAGTTATCCCCATGAAAACACAGTTTGAACAGCAATGTAATGCTGCCGTACTGGAATCAATGGGAGTTACGGTAATTAAAAATCTTAAGAAAAAAAATTACGAAACTATTTCAGGATGGTTAAGTGAAGGTAAACCGATCCCTGTTAATTATCCCGACCAAACCGCTGCATTGCTAGATATGATTATTGAGCGTCACGGAGGACAGTTACTTAATGAACAGGGAACGGATAGTGATATGCGCTTCCTCAGAAAATTATTAGCTCCACGTCATGCCGCAGCAGCATTTTAACGCGCTACAATTTGAAGAAACTATTCCGGAACAGCCATCATTAACAGATACCGGAGATTTTGTATGGGGAGTAGCGTCTTCCTCCTATCAGACTGAAGGAGCAAGTACACATGAAGGAAAAGGCCCTTCCATCTGGGATACTTTTGTGGAGAAAAAAGGGAAGATCCTCTTCAATCATACAGCGAAAGAAGCCACTAATTTTTTCCACCTCTACAAAGACGATATCCAATTATTAAAAGCAATGGGCATCGGGAACTTTCGGTTTTCTATTTCATGGCCAAGAGTAATACCCGATGGTAAAGGAATAATAAATATTAAAGGACTTGATTTCTATGATCGCTTAGTAGATGAATTACTGCTCCATGATATTACTCCTTGGATAACTTTATATCATTGGGATTTACCACATGCACTAGAGTCAAAAGGGGGCTGGACGAATAGAGAGATTATCACTTGGTTTTCGAGATATGCAGAAGTAGTTGTAAAAAGATTAGGGGATCGAGTAAAAAACTGGATGGTCCTAAATGAACCGGTAGTGTATACGGGAGCAGGATATTTCTTAGGAGTGCATGCGCCTGGAAGAAAAGGAATGGAGAATTTTATTCCTGCCGTACATCATACTGCAATAGTTCAAGCAGAAGGGATTCGATTAATTAAATCTTTGTATCCAGATTCCAATGTAGGTACAACTTTTTCCTGCTCTTATATCACGCCTTACCGAAATATCGAGAAAGATATTCTTGCTGCAAACCGTGTGGATGCTTTGCTAAATCGTTTATACGTTGAACCTCTTTTAGGATTGGGTTATCCATTAAAAACACTCCCCATGCTGCAAAGAATTGATAAATACTTTAAAGCAGGTGATGAAAAACGTATTGCATGTAATCCAGATTTTATCGGCATTCAAAATTATACACGTGAAGTAGTTCGTCACTCCTGGATCACTCCTTATCTGAAAGCAAGGTTAGTCAATGCTAAAACACGCAATGTTGAAAGAACAGTGATGAACTGGGAAGTATATCCCGACTCACTGTACCATATGCTAATGCAATACAGTGCTTATCCACAGTTAAAGAAAATTCTTGTCACTGAAAATGGAGCAGCATTTCCTGATCAGTTAATTGATGATGAAGTTCACGATCCTAAAAGAAGAGAATTTATTCAATCCTGTATTCATTCGATGCTCAAAGCAAAAGCCGCTGGAGCTAAAGTGCATGGTTATTTTGCTTGGTCCTTTACTGATAATTTTGAATGGACAGAAGGCTTCGTTCCTCGCTTCGGCTTAGTGTATGTAGATTATAAAACACAAAAACGAATTGTGAAATCCTCGGGATTATGGTATGGAAAATTTGTTAGTGAAAAGAACTTAGCGGGAAAAAAGTAAGCATGTTCTATGTAAGTATGTAGGAGAAAGCTAATGAGAGAAATTAAATTAATGGATGAAACACCATATATTTTCTACCTCAACTAATGGCTTCGAGGTCGTCTTTTACAGGATTATTTTTTAAACACTGTCTTGTTTACACTCTGATTTAGAATTCTGGATTCGCATTTCTGAAACGATTACTTTGTGTTCACTTTTAAGGAGGCCCCTACTCCCTAAACAACTATGCTCAATCGTGTGAAATCTATCTTCCGAAATAATGGAAAGGAGTCCTCTTTTATGATGAAAAAAAGCCTGCTGGCTCTGGCGCTCAGAGGCGGTGGGATGTTCACACAATACTTGTTTATTTTCATCGTCGCCCGACTCTACGGACCCAAGGAACAAGGAAGTTTTACATTGACTTTCACTGTGTTACAACTTGTTGCCATTCTTTCTCAGTTAGGTCTCGATAACCGATTGGTTCGTCGGATTGCCGGCCAGAATAGCCAAGAATCGCTTCCTGAAGTAGGCCGTGATTACTACCAAAGTCTGCATTTGACCATTTTGATGAGTGTCGTAATCAGCATTCTTTCTTGGATTTCGGCCCCTTGGATGGCGGAGGTGATGTTCCATAAACCCCAGCTTACCGCTAGACTTCAGCTGATGTCGTTTGCAATTATTCCTTTCGTTTTGATCGGTTTGAACAGTTCCGGATACAGGGGCTTCAAAAATATGAGCGGATTTTTAGCTTTCAAGGCCTTACTTCCTTTAATCGCCGCATTTATTTTATTACTTTTTTATGTGATTCATTCGGATGCCGGAGCTGTTGAAAGTTATCTGCTATCCACTGTAATTGTTTGTCTAATTAGTTTCATCGCATGGTACCGTTTTAGTAAAGTCAGTAAAAAAAACTCGCTTCCAACAACTTCAACAACTTGGGAAGTAATAAAAGAAGCCTACCCGATGATGCTTACAGGATCCATATTTTTTATTTTAGGTTGGACCGACAATCTAATTTTAGGAATATTTAGAATGGAGGAAGAAGTAGGAATTTATGATACTGCCTTTAAAATCTCATCGATCTCTGCAATACTATTACTTGCTATCAATGCTATTCAAGCTCCTTCCTTTGCGGAATTGCATAAAAAAGGAGAGCATAAAAAATTACAACAACAAGTTCAATCGTCTACCAAAATTTTATTCTGGGCATCACTACCAGTAACTGTGATCCTGATTATTTTTCCTTCTCAACTATTGGGTATTTTCGGACCAGCATTTAAAGTAGCGTGGCCAGCATTGATTATATTATCGATTGGAAATTTTGTAAATAATATTACTGGATCTATCGGAATACTTCTACAGATGACGGGTCGACAAAAACAATATAACCGTATCATCAGTATTGCTGCAATTGGAAGTATAGTTCTAAATTTTATCTTGATCCCTAAAATGGGAATCATGGGTGCTGCCATTTCCTCGGCTTCCGCAAAGATTTTTCAGAATTTAGTAGCAGCAATTTATGTTCGACGTGAAATGGGAATTCTTTCTATTTATCTACCTGGGTTGAATAAAATTTTTCCAGATAAACCTATGAAAGCATGAGCAAG
Source organism: Bacteroidia bacterium (assembly GCA_038320345.1). Taxonomy (GTDB): domain Bacteria; phylum Bacteroidota; class Bacteroidia; order AKYH767-A; family OLB10; genus JBBQED01. The sequence continues at coordinate 175,180 of JBBQED010000005.1, read as the reverse complement.
GTATCTACTAGAAATACTACGAATATTCGTTCCACATCTCAGGGACCGGATTTTTTTATTGTTGGCGCTACAAAAGCAGGAACGACCTCACTCTATTACTACTTAAACTCTCATCCAGAAGTATATATGTCGCCCGTAAAGGAGCCGCATCATTTTGCTACTGATATCGACCTTGAGCATCTACGTCCACAAGTCAAGAAAAGGCTCAAAGCGCAAGAGACCGAAAAGTTTATTGAAGGTGAAATGGAAGGAACACTACATCGAGCGTATATCCGTAGCCGTGAGTTGTATTTAAAACTTTTCCGCAAAGCAGAAGCTGGACAAATAAAAGGCGAAGCTAGTCCTTCTAATTTATTCTCTAAAACAGCCGCCAAGGAAATTCATGATTTTAATTCCAATGCAAAGATTCTGATCATCCTGCGCAATCCAGTGATGAGAGCGTATAGTCATTACTTAATGGATCTGAAGTTAGGATTTACTTCACTTGGATTCAATGATGCACTTAAAGAAGACGAGAAAACAACTTACAAATCATGGGGTGCTGCCTCCAATTATATTCCTCTGGGTATGTATTTTGAGCAAATTAAAAGATACTATGCGGTTTTTCCTGAACATCAGATCAAAGTAATTCTGCAGGAGGATCTGAAACGACAGCCAGAAAAAACGATGCAACAAATTTATCGCTTTCTCAACATCAATGAATCATATCTTCCCAACTTCCATCAAAAGCATAACGAAGCATTAGTACCTAGAAATCCAATAACCAGTAGATTATTGAAAATTGAATTTCTCAGGATCTTTCTTAGAGAAAAACTTGAAAATAGTACATTAAAGCGAAAAATAAAAAACTTGCTTTTCACTCAACCCGTATCCTCTTCACCTGACACGGCAACAACAGAACGTCTGAAACATTTATTTAAATCAGATATCGAAAAAACATCTACATTAATCAAACATGACCTCTCCGAATGGCTGTAATTAACAATAAACTAATGCCCAACTTCCTCATCGTTGGTGCTGCAAAGTGCGGTACAACGTCTTTGTATCACTATTTGTTACAGCATCCAGATGTGTACATGAGTCCGATTAAAGAACCAAATCATTTTTCTACTGATATTCTTCCAGAGAAATTCAGCCCTATGTATTTGCAACATGAAAAAGAAAAACGCTTAAACATCCGAGAATATGTGAATGGACCCATGCTAGCATCACGAAAAGTATGGGGAGCATATGTGCATGACTCCGAAGATTATCAAAAGCTTTTCAAATTTGCTGCAGGAAAGAAAGCCATTGGTGAAATCAGCAATTCATATCTCTTCTCCAACGTTGCTGCAGATCGGATCCGCAAAGAATTTCCCGATATGAAAATTGTTATGATACTTCGACAGCCTGCTGAACGTGCTTATTCGCACTACATGGCAAATCTACGTGATGGCAGAACTGTTCTTTCCTTTCGTGATGAGTTAGAAGATGATGCTGCCAAATCGGAAAAAGGATGGGGAATTTCCCATGTGTATTATGAACTGGGACTCTATAGCAAACAAGTTCAGCGCTACTTAAATAATTTCCCGGCGGATCAAGTGAATATTTTCTTGTTTGATGATTTGAAAAAAGATACTGCAGGTGTCGCTAAAAATCTTTTCAACTATCTTAATATTCCAGACAACATCAATCTGAATTATACAGAGCGAAGGAATGAGGCGCTGATGCCTAAAAATAAACATCTTGTACGTTGGCTTACGAAAACGGGAATTAAAAAGAGATTATTGCATATCTTTCCTGAAAAGCGACAAGAAGCAATCAAAGGTTTATTCTTCTCCAAGAAAGCAGTTCCTAAATTAAGTATGGAAGATCGCAAATGGTTAACTGAAAAATACAGGACAGATATTCTGGAACTCGAAAAAATAATCAACCGTGATCTAAGTGCATGGTTAAAGTAATTATTGATTTCAACTAAACAAATTAAATCTTCAGATCGGTTCTACTCTGGATCTATTGCATAATTAGCATGACACGTTTCAATCATTTCTTCAACATCTTTTATAGGTCGATGACTATACCATCGATTTGGGTGTTGTATTTCATGATGAGCTTTCGTGTATTATCACGCTTACCGTTAGGAATTATTCAAGAAATTCTAACTGCCATCTTTCTATTACTACTTTTTGCAATTACCCTTTGGGATTTCTTAAAGCAACTAATCAACGGGAAAGTAAAATTGATTTTCTTAATTCTATTTCCATTGATGGTTCTTCCTTTTATCACCGCATATCAAGCAAATGTGGTGTTCGGTCAGCCTATAGTTTACGGACTCATCGCACAAAGATTACATTTTGTATTACTTTGTGCCAATGTTGCTGTCATTGCATTGGAGCAAAAATGGCTTAGTATAGGTGATCTTCATCGATATTTTAAGTACTCTATTTTGTTGAGTTTGGCCTTCATGTTATTCTTTTATGTTTTTGTAGATCCAACTCAGTTCAGTGGTACAGAATTCGTAAAATCTACGCTGCTAAAAGGAGATCGCTACGATTTCCCGAACCAAATAGTTATGGTGGTGATGCTTTATTCCGTAATAAACATTTGGCTCAATAAAAAACCGATTTACTACATTCCATTTATTCTTTCTGTATTTTCCAGTCTCTTTTATGTTCAAGATCGCTCACAATTATTATTTGTTGCGATCACTATCTTTCTTCTTTTCATTTTTCATTTAAATCTTAAGAAAAAACTAATTTATTTTTTCACAGGAATACTTGCAATTATTTTTATGGTCGGTGTAATTTTTATTATAAAGCCAGATATTTTTGAGAAGTATCTTGTAATGTACAACAATGCAGTTACCGTTATCACAGGCGGAACCACAACAGAATCCAGCACGCTAATCCGTTATGTTGAAAGTGCAACTGCTTTAAAAGGAATTAAAGAACATCCTTGGCTGGGGAATGGATTTTTAAGCTCTCAATGGCATGATGGATATATGGGTGCTTTCGGGTACTTTTATCCCTCCGACATCGGAATATTAGGGAATGTATTTGTTTACGGTTATATCGGAACATTCTTTATTTATATAATGTTTATTTATTCTTTAACGTGGGCATGGAGATTTCGTAAATCGAAGGATGTATTCTTACTTACCTCATTGTATGTTATGGTATTTCTCTTTTTAGATATGATCACTGCCGCTACCAATATCAAATATTTGGGGTTACCTACTTTCTTTTTCGGCATTCTTTACTACTATAGGTTTAATGTCCCGATGAATAAAATCGAGATGCACAGTCCGCCTCCGCGAAAGAATAAATTCAGTATGAAAGTGCCCATTGAAAACGTTGAATCATGAAGAAATGTATCCTTATGATCTTATCCTCAATAAAAAACCGAAATTCACAATACCATTACCAGTATAAAAATTACCCTGAATCTCTTTTAACTTTTTACTAAATATAATTGATCATGAGAAAAATATTATTTCCCGTCCTCTTGGCGTTTGGATCAGTGCTTGGAATCTACGCTGCATGTGGAAATTTAAGTACACTAAATTCATCTAAAAATGAAGAGGTAAAAGTTTTACCTATTGCAAAAAGAGAAGCAACTAATGAATTACCACCCAACTGGCCATGGAGAGGTGTTACGGTCGAATCTCGTAAAACCCGTCCTTCAGATGTTGCATACTTGGCTAGTATCCATGTGAATTGTTTACGTGTGATGATGAAACCACCAAAACGTGCAAATTGGGATAAAACTGATCCAATAGCTACTTTTTATTTAGAAGTAGCGTGGGCAGATTCAATTATGGATGCTTGTAAAGCTGTGGGGATCACAACTGTTCTTTGTTTCAATCACATGGTTTTAGATCCTAAAAAGGGACTTGATGATAAATCACCTGAGTTCTGGAGTCAGTCTATTTACCGCGACAGTTCTTACAAAATGATCTCTTGGCTTGCCAAACATAATATGAACCGTGGAGCAGAGTTCGCAGCTTATGAATCTATAGGTGAACCAGGAGTCAGAGCAGGTGCAAAAGGTACCGTTCAGCCACCTGCAATTGAAGATTTTTACCAGAAAGCATTAACAGCTTTTAGGAAATATGATACTAAAAGATATTTTTATCTCTCACCAGGACCTTGGGGTAAGCCTACTAATTATGATAATTTTAAAGGATATAATATTAAAGATGATAAACTCATTTATGGAGCACACATGTATTTACCTGATGAATATACGCATCAAGGTGTTAAAAAAAGAGAAGCTGGATTTACCTATCCAGGAAAGATAAAAAATATAGACTGGGACAAAGAAAAGATCAAGAAATGTTTTGTTAGTCTGAAAGCATTTGAAAAGAAAACTAATGCCTTAATTTATATTGGAGAGTTTCAAGCAATTCGTTATGCTCCTGGAGCCGACGTCTGGGTTAAAGATGTAATTGATGCCATCGAAGAAAATGGATTCTCCTGGACAATGTATGCATTCCAATGTGATCAACCAATGTGGGATCCTTATTATATCTGTAAAAATCCAAACGCAGATCCTGAAAAATGGGAGTTCGAATACCAAGGAAAAAATACCGAAAACTGGAAAATATTCATCGATGCCTTTGCGAAAAATAAAAAATAAATTGAACTATTGTTCAGTAAATGAGTTTCACAATGATATAATCAGTGAAATGAAATCTTTAGTGCATAAAGAGTTGTTGAAAGTATGAATGTAAAGCAAGAGTTAGTTTCATTTTTTATTGTAGGAGCTCCTAAAGCAGGAACTACTTCACTCTACCATTATTTGGAGAGTCATCCACAAGTGTGTATGTGTAGTATTAAGGAACCGAATTTCTTTTCTGCCGAAGGATTAAATAACGAACCCCTCTACTACGAAGATCCCATCATCTCGGATGCAAATGAATATGCTCAACTTTTCAATCATTGTCAACTCGATAGTATTAAAGGTGAAGCGAGTGTTTCGTATCTCTTTTATCCTAATACTGCTGCTAAGATTAAAGCATATAATCCAAGTGCGAAAATCATTATCATATTAAGAGATCCTGCAAAAAGAGCCTTTTCACATTGGAAAATGGATGAACGCCTTGGCTTTGTGAAAAAGAGTCTGGAACAAATTATAGCAGAACATCATCCGGGTAAATTTGAACCTCACTATCAACAGTATGTGGAGCTAGGATTTTATGCAAAGCAGATTAAAAGATATAAAGAAAGTTTTCCGGAGAATCAATTGCTAATCATGTTCCAGAAAGATCTTAGAACTTCTCAGACAGAAATGCTTCAGCAATTGTATCATTTCCTAGCGATCAGTGAAGATCATTTCCCGAGTGAAGAAGAACATAATACAGCAGTGAAGTTTAAAAATCCATTATTAGCTGCACTCTATACCAATAAGATAATTCGGAGTGTTGCTAAAAAAATTCTTCCATCAAATGCTTCTTCTAAATTAAAGTCGGATCTCAGCGAAAAAGATGAACGCAATCCTTCTCCTCTACTGATGAAGGATTTGTATGCACTGTATAAAGATGATATCGTAGAGCTGGAAACCATATTAAAAATTTCCTTAAGCGATTGGAAACATCAATGAAACAATCCGTAGCGATTATTGATCCTGTAGGTAGTAAAGCAGGAATCGATCAATATGATATACTCCTTTTACAGGGAATGAAAGTTTCAGGATTTGACTGTACACTTTATTCGAATTTCGAATATACAGGACAGGATTTTCACTACCACCGAAACTTTTTTAATACTGACGTTGCGAAATGGAAATCAGTATTGAGTTTATTCACTGGATTTTTTAAAAGTCTTCGTGATGCTAAAAAGAAAAATATTCCATGGCTGATCTTACACATTTTCAGAGCAGGAATCTTCGATTTATTTTCACTGACGCTAGCCCGATTAATGGGGTTTAAAATTCTGGCTATTATTCATGATATTGAAAGCTTAGATACTTTCACCTTGCCGATCATTCGCAAAACTGTTATAGGTACCTTGCCTCATTTGAGAGTTGTACATAATCAATTCTGTAAGGATGAATTATCAAAATCAATAGGCAAAGTTGCGCTAATGAATACAGGAATTGTTCCTCATGTGAATTTTATCAATGTATTTTCGGAGTATCATAAAAATCCTTTCCTTCAGCAACAATTGTTGAAGAATGAGAAATTACTAAACGAGTTAGATCCTTCCATCCCGCAACTAATAGCAGAAAAAATTCCATTTATATTATTCTTTGGGCAGATTAAAAAAGCTAAAGGATTGGATATTTTATTGGAAGCTGTTTCTTTGTGTACCACTAACTTCAGACTAATCATCGCTGGAAAATTACGTAATGAAACCAGAGAACGGTACGATCAGCTGATCAGCACCTATCAAATTTCTGAAAAAGTAATCCCACTGATTCGGCACATTACCGATATAGAACGTGATACCTTATTTGCACTTGCTACTTGTATAGTACTCCCTTATCGATGGATTTATCAGAGTGGGGTTTTACTAATGACGATGAGTTTTCCGATGGCGGTGATCGCTTCAGATCTTTCTCCGAATCGTGATCTTGTAGAGAATGGTAGAAATGGACTGTTGTTTCCATCCGAAAATCCTAAAGCACTCGCTGCAAAAATTGATGATCTAGTTTCCGGAAGAATTGATGCTACTTCTTTAAAAAGTCGGGCGATAACTGATGTAATGGAACTATATAGTCCGGAAAAAACAGGCGCTGCTTTCGCTAAACTAATTAAGGAATACTAAGCGTCAAAAAAAAGGCATACATCGTTTGATGCATGCCTTTTCTGGTTTATCAATTTTTATTATTCTACCGTTACACTCTTCGCCAAATTTCTAGGCTGATCTACATTGCATCCACGCATCACCGCAATATGATAAGCTAATAACTGCAAGGGAATCACGCTGACTAAAGGCACAAGGATTTCATCAGTCTCAGGAATTTCAATCACATAATCCGCTATCTTCTTAACCTCGGTATCTCCTTCGGTAACGATCGCAATGATCTTTCCCTTACGCGCTTTTACTTCCTGAATATTGCTGACTACTTTTTCATAAGAACCATGCTTCGTTGCAATTACTACAACTGGCATCTCTTCATCGATGAGTGCAATCGGTCCATGTTTCATTTCTGCTGCAGGATATCCTTCAGCATGGATGTAGGAAATTTCTTTTAACTTAAGTGCTCCTTCCAGTGCTACAGGAAAACCATATCCTCGTCCGAGATACAGGAAATTTCTTGCATCACGGAAACGATCTGCAATCTCTTGTACTTGGTAATTTGATTTTAATGCGATCTCTACTTTCGCAGGAATTTTTTCCAGCTCATTTAATACCTGGCGGAATCTTGACTCCGTTATGCTTCCACGCTTATGCGCAATCTGCAAGGCAAGTAACGTGAGTACTGTAACTTGTGCTGTAAATGCTTTTGTTGAAGCTACACCAATCTCTGGTCCTGCATGGGTATAGGAACCTGCATGTGTTGCACGTGGGATACTTGATCCTACAACGTTGCATACACCGAAAATAGTTGCACCTTTTGATTTAGCTAACTCCACTGCTGCTAACGTATCTGCTGTTTCTCCACTCTGTGAAATCGCAATGATGACATCATCTTCAAAAAGAATTGGATTACGATATCTGAATTCAGAAGCATACTCTACCTCCACCGGAATACGTGCAAGATCTTCAATGAGATACTCGGCTACAATTCCAGCATGCCAAGATGTTCCACAGGCAACGATGATAATCCGCTTAGCATTCGTTAGTTTCTTTTCAAACTCACGAATACCTCCTAACTTCAACGTACCATTCTTAGAGTCGAATCGTCCACGCATACTATCTGCAATTGAACGAGGCTGCTCATAAATTTCTTTCAGCATGAAATGCTCGTATCCTCCTTTCTCCAGTGCTTCAAGTTTCAACTCGAGTTCCTGAATGTAAGGGATCTTCACTTCATTGCCTATAGTCTTCACCGTTAGTTTACCATTCTGAATTAATGCTACTTCTCCATCATTCAAATAAGCTACGTTCTTTGTGTATTCAACAATCGGAGTTGCGTCAGACGCCACAAAATATTCTCCTTCCCCAATTCCTACAACTATCGGACTGCCTTTACGTGCAGCAATCATTTTATCGGGGTCCTTGCGTGAAAGGATGACGATAGCGTACGCACCAACAACTTCACCAAGTGCTAAACGAACAGCTTCTTCAAGTGCCACATTTCCTTTGTTGGAAATTTCTTCAATCAGGTGAATGAGTACTTCGGTATCAGTATCACTGACAAAAGTGTGACCCTGTTTTTCTAATGCTGATTTAATGGATGCATAATTTTCGATAATCCCATTATGAATGATTGCGAAATCATGACTTTGAGAAAAGTGAGGATGAGCGTTACGATCATTAGGCTCACCATGAGTTGCCCAACGAGTATGCCCCATCGCGATATGAGAACTCACATCTTTACCTTTCACGTATTCGGCAAGGTCACTTACTTTACCTGCTTTTTTGTAAACGGTAAGTTCGCCATTATTCAAAAGAGCTACCCCGGCACTATCGTAACCGCGATATTCTAAACGTTGCAAACCTTTTATAACGATAGGATAAGCTTCACGCTTTCCGATGTAAGCTACAATTCCACACATTTGTTCTAGTTGACTTTAGTATAGGTTAGAATTAATTTCACAGAACCCTTTCCAAGTAACAATGTGCGTTGTGCATTAGATGTACTACCGCCTGCTACTAAAAAGAGTCCGTAATCTTTCAAGCCTTTTTCTACGACATCTTTCAAAGTTCGTTGCAAATGAAGGGCAATATTAAAAGTATATTCCTGAGTAGTACTGTTATAAGAACCGCCATAATATGCACTTGACTCCTGCGTATCTAAAATTAAGATGTTTTTTCCGGTTGAATCGCTCCCGAAAACCAACAAATTGGCATGTGAGTCGAGCCCGCTGGTATTGCTCCCCGGAAGTAACTTAAACACCAATTGAGCACTACTAATGGAAACGGGTCCATTATCATACAATTTGCTGAGGTAAGGAATCGAAAGGCTGTCTTTGAGACCCGCCATCGATTGTACTGCTATATTTACATCTTGTGTTGCATCGCCAATATTAGAATTATACTGGTGACGGAAATAACTAAATCTGCCTGATTTTTCATCAAGCACGAAATCATAACTACTTCCTCCGGAGAAATAAATAGTAAGCTTATTGGCAGTAGACTTTGGCTGAAGGGTTAGTATACTTCCTAAGCCAGAATCATCCGCACTATCTACCAGGGCAACGCCTTTAAAGAAATTCGCCCATGAATCATCACTCACAAAAACGTTTGGATCCGCAATATACTGACGCAAAATTTTACCACCGAAAGCAGTATCAAGAGCGATACGTAACTGAGGTGGATTATTCACTCCATTGATCACCACGCTATCAAATCGGTTAACAACAAGATCACGATGCCCCAGAAAAGAAGCCGAGGTAAATGTTTTGTTGCTATAATAGATGGAATCGAGATAAAGGCGATCAGCGAGTTCATATACGCTAATCTTATGCGTAGAAGTACTATCGCCAGTAAAGCCACTATAAGCTAAGCTTAATACCACCGAATCGGGAGTAGTAGCACCGTTGAAAGTGGTAGCGGAAATGGTATTTCCTATCCTTGTTTGCATGCAAAATCCAGCCTGACTTCTGCCAATTTCACCCGCATCATTCATACTTCCCAGAAAAAGAGGTGACTCTACCCGACTGGTTACCAGAGAATCCTCGGCAACAGTATAGGTTTCAACTGTAAAAGTATCCACCTTAATTACGTTGGGCTGATCTCCAACAGGTTGAAGATCAAGGCCTAATTCGTCGGGATTATTACAAGAAGATGCGACAAAGAGAATAGCGATGGCACACAGAGCTGTGAGCCTGAAGTTGGCACGTAACATAGGGGCGAAAGTACAGGAAATAATCCGTGATAGCAGGCTCAAATTGTAGGAAGCTTCGGATACGCTGACGAAAGCTTAGTCGGCAAGTACAGATTCTCCGATTACTGCTTCGTCGTAGAAGTTATCATACGCTTCCACGTATTCTTCTGGCGATTTATAATCGAGAGTGGGCTTACTTAACTTTGCAAAGGCAGCATCTACATCCGTGTTAATGGTTGGGGAGCCTTTAATCACTGCGTCAGACCATTGCATTGCGAGTCGGGAGAGAGATGCATAATTAGGATCTTTCAGCTCTTTCACATCAGCAGGATTCAGGCCTTCCATCAGGATTTTTTTGCCGAAATCGGCATTAAATGGCTCACTAAATTCGTCGTTATACAACGAGTAAACCACTTTGCTATTGTGGAACATCGGATCATCCTTGTAACTTGTTTTGATAAACAAAGGAATCAACGCAGTCATCCAGCCATGGCAATGAATAATATCAGGTGCCCAGCCTAATTTTTTTACAGTTTCAAGTACTCCACGACCGAAGAAAATAGAGCGGTCATCGTTATCAGCAAAAAACTTCTCGTCACTATCACGATAAGTCTGTTTTCTTTGGAAATATTCTTCGTTATCAATAAAATAAACCTGCATACGGGCAGCTTGAATGGAGGCAACTTTAATAATCAAAGGATGATCTGAATCATCAATGATCAAGTTCATTCCACTCAGGCGAATAACCTCATGTAATTGGTTGCGCCGCTCGTTAATACAGCCGAATTTCGGCATGAAAGTCCGGATTTCTTTTCCTCTTTCCTGTATTCCCTGCGGTAAAAAGCGCGCGATCTTGCTCTGTTCATTCATCTCCAGGTAAGGGTGAATTTCGCTCGACACAAAAAGAATCCGTGCTTTTCTCATAAATTAGTTCAGATTTAGTAATATTTAGCGCAAAGGTACGGAATTTAGCCCTATCTCGCAATAAAACTAGTTTAAGAAGCTCTTTATGAATGTATTCCGACTCGAAAAGCATGCAAAATGAAGGGGTTTCTTACGTGAATCCTAGGAAAGACACTTCTATTCACAAACTTTGGGTGATGGTAAACCGTGAAGCATACCTGCCTTAATAGGTAGTCTCCAAAGTTCAGTTTTTTGAAGTCCGAGAAAATAAACCTTGAAAGAAAATTTGTTTTAATAATTCAACCAAGTAATACCACCATCATTGGTAGCATACAATGGTAAAGTATCAATGGATGGGCGACTATCTTCCAAGACCTAAATTGCCCGCCCATCCATACAAAAAATCTTTAAAGCCAATACAATGAAAAGAAGTATTCGGTTGATTTAACTGTGTGGTCCATGTAATACCACTATCCAATGTACGATAAATCTCACCATCTACATTACATACCCAGCCGGTATCTTTATTAATAAAAAACAAATCATCATGACGAAAGGAAGTTGAAGATGGAGAATTGGGCAACATTGACCAAGTCTGTGCATCCACATTAATTACCTGAATGAATAACAAGATAAGAAAAATCTTTTTCATCGATATTCCATTAATATTTCAGCTATTCCATCAAACAATGATAGCGTTTTTGAATAAAATCTCAACTCATCTCCGGACGAACTCTGTTATAAAATTTATAAATCATAAATAACAGTACCCAAGTTCCGAAAACACTAATTGCAAGAATTAATTCATCACCACTAGTAGTACCTAAAGTATCCTGATCAAAGCTCAACTCTTTACGAGCTGCAAACCATCCTAAGATCACAGCACCTGCGTTATTGATAAAATGTGCAAGCATGGATAATTTCAAATTTCCACTCCACATAACTAAGTACCCCAGTAATAATCCTAATGCAAAACGTGGAAAGAATCCGAAAAACTGCATGTGGATAGCAGAGAATAAAAATGCAGACAAGAAAACAGCGACATGTCTATTTCCACTTAGCTCAGTAAACAATCGCATGATGACTCCTCTAAACATCAACTCTTCACTAATCGCAGGAAGCACGGCAATGATGAGTAAATTGATGAGCAATCCATTGATGGAAGTTGTGGCCATAAATTTTTCGGTGAGAACTGCAGCATTATTTTCTGAAGATTTCATCCACTCCTCCACTCCATGCAGAAAAGAAGGTAGGTGCATGCCGCTATTCACCACCAACATCCAATTGATAAAGGGAACCATAATCAACATCAAACCAATAACTATAAGTATGGGTTGGATATTTAATTTTTTATCAAGTAATAGATAGTGTTTAGGTTGTTGATCAAAAATTAAAGCTGCGATGATTGGAGGGAGCAGAAAAGTTCCGAAAGCAGAAAACAATTGAATCATCTTCATCGCCAGAATAAGATTCGGATTACTGAAGTCTTGGATAGCTGCAGGGTTCGTGAGGAGATTAATTCCATAGATGGCACCAGCCAGAAAAGTACCCAGCATTGTGAAGGTCATGAACCCAATCAGGCACAAACCTACCAACACCAAAAATTTATTGTAAGGTGGACGGTCACTCAGTATTCCGCGAAGCATCATTCTTTCGTAATTTTGCGCAAAAGTACAGAAAGCCACTGCCTTTGTGGGTTTAGCACTTTTAAACCTAGTTTGTTAACAGCTAAAATATTATCAATCAGCAATTATGCCCTTCATCGGACCCATTGATTTAGGCGATTTTCCACTCTTACTTGCACCTATGGAGGATGTGAGTGATCCGCCGTTCCGGTATGTGTGCAAACAGAATGGTGCTGACCTCATGTATACTGAGTTTATCTCAAGTGAAGGATTAATTCGGGATGCTGCAAAGAGCGTAATGAAGCTGGATATCTTTGAATATGAACGTCCTATAGGAATACAATTATTCGGTTCTGATATCAATTCTATGCGGGAAGCTGGGATTATCGCCGACAGAGCCCAGCCTGATCTTATTGATATCAATTATGGCTGCCCGGTGAAAGCCGTAGCATGTCGTGGTGCTGGAGCAGCATTGTTGCAGGATATCCCTAAAATGGTGAAGATGACAGAAGAGATTGTAAAGATCACTAAACTGCCAGTTACCGTAAAGACTCGCTTGGGTTGGGATGAGACAACTAAGAATATTGTTGAAGTTGCAGAAAGATTACAGGATATTGGCATTGCAGCATTAAGCATTCATGGACGAACACGAGCTCAATTATATAAAGGTCCCGCCGACTGGACGTTAATAGGAGCAGTAAAAAATAATCCACGGATGAAAATTCCGATTTTCGGGAATGGTGATATTGATTCGCCTGAACGAGTTGCGCAAATGCGTGATCAATACGGAGTTGATGGTGTAATGATTGGTAGAGCAAGTATTGGTTATCCATGGATTTTTAATGAGATCAAACACTATCTCAAAACTGGAGAAAAGTTGGCTGCACCTGACATTCAACAAAGAGTTGAAACTTGTAAGATTCACCTCGACAAATCTATTCAGTGGAAAGGTAATTTTACAGGCATCGTAGAAATGCGCCGCCATTATAGCAACTACTTCAAAGGACTTGATCACTTCAAAGAATACCGCATGAAGCTTGTTACAAGTCATGATTATGATGAAATAGTTTCCACACTTGAAGAAATTAAAAATAAGTATTATGATTTAGCTGCTGATTTAAAATAAAAAAATTAGTGTTTAGCATTTTCCAATTTTTGATCTCACATACACAACTCTTTTTCTAATTCTTCAATTATAAATTGTTTATAACTTTTCAAGGTTTTGTAAACCGAAAATAAAGCGTTTCTTTTGGTGTTATGGAAATGACGGACGAGCAATATGCGATCATACAGTCGAGGGGAGATATTAGAATTAATGCAGTAGCAGGATCAGGTAAGACCACTACAATTATTGAATATGCCCGTACTCGACCAAGAGAAAGCAGAATCTTGTATCTGGCATTTAACAAATCGGTTAAGACCGAAGCAATCCGCAAATTCAAAGCGCAGGGAATTGATAACGTATCCGTAGAAACTGCACATTCGTTAGCATATCGCAACATTGTTTTCAAATATAATTACAAAGTCAGAAATCAGAATTTGACGAGTAATGAGCTTGTTGAAATATTATCTCTCAGGGCAAATGAAGAGAGTCTTTCCGAATTTATTTTTGCTAATCATATCATTAAATTTTTGGCGTATTTCTGCAATAGCGATAAACAAAAAGTACAAGAGCTCAATTATCTTGATGTAGTTGCTGACAAAAAATCTAAACTTTTTGTCACTACTTATTACAAATATATTGAAAGCAAAACACGTGAGTTGTTATCTCAGATGGATAAGGGAGAGATAGAGATTACGCACGATTTCTATCTCAAGAAATTTCAACTTTCAGAACCTGAATTACCTTTTGATTATATTTTATTTGATGAAGCGCAAGATGCATCCGCAGCGATGTTGGACATTTTCCTGAAGCAAACGGGGACTAAAGTCATTGTTGGAGATACGCATCAGCAGATCTACGGGTGGAGATTCGCAGTGAATTCATTAGAGAAAGCCAACTTTCAGACTTTTCATCTTTCTACGAGTTTTCGTTTTAGTCAGGATATTGCCAATCTGGCAATCGAAGTGGTAAATTGGAAAAAGCACTTTTTAGAGCTTAAGGCACTACCTATAAAAGGTATAGGGAATATCAACCCTATTCAAACAAAAGCTGTAATCGCCAGAACTAATTTAGGATTGTTATTGAAAGCAATTGAATATGTTCATGAAAAGAAGAATATTCAACATCTGTATTTTGAAGGCAATATCAATTCATATACTTATGCGGATGAAGGAACCTCGTTATATGATGTTTTAAGTTTATACAATGGACGAAGTTCCAGAGTAAAAGATAAACTGATCAAGTCGATGAAAAATATTTCAGAGCTCGAACAGTACATTGATAAAACGGATGATGTACAATTAGGAATGATGCTTGAAATTGTGAAGAAGTACGGAAATAAAATTCCGGAAATATTAAAGCTCATCAAAGAAAAGCATGTAGAAGATAAGGATCAGGCTGAAATGATTTTCTCTACAGTACATCGATGTAAGGGAATGGAATATGATGCCATTCAGCTGGTGAATGATTTCATTACCGAAAAAAAACTGCTGAAAGTTAAAGATCTTCCAGAACGAGAAGAACTTAATATGGCAAAACTGAGTGAAGAAGTGAATCTGCTTTATGTAGCGATTACGAGAACTAAAAATAGTATCCATATTCCCGAAGTAATGATGCCATTTGAATTTCCGGAGTCGCAACAAATTTTCATAGAGCGTAAAACCATCGACGAAGAAATTGAAGAAGCAATTGCGAATGCAGGCACCTTACGCTCAAGAAAAACTAAATCCGGTAGGATTAAACAGACAGAAAAAAAGGTAGCCACAACGTCCGGGGCCAAAAAAGCCGTATCCGCCTATCAACCGTGGACAAAAGAATTAGACGATGAACTCACAGAGAAATATAGCCAAGGATTAAACATCGCACAATTAGCAGTACATTTTGAGAGAACGAAAGGCGCAATTGTATTCAGAATAGCAAAATTGGAATTGTCATTTTGAAATGTGTGCGGTAACTGCCCAAAAAAAGGATTTTCAGGATATCAATTAGGGATTACTAACAATAATTTAACATATTATTCCTCCAGATAATAAATGTTTTGGATAAATTAGGTGATTAAACAACTCTTCCATGAAAAATAAGATCATAAAACTTATTCTGCTTTTAAACTTCATTGCAATACAATCATTCTCTCAATATGTTCCTGATGGATCAAAAATCGTTGCAACTGATTGGATAGACTTAACCGGAGATGGGGTTTTACAAGGATCGCGTACATTTTTATCTCCAGATGGTTCCACGTTGCTTTTTTCTTCGCCCTATGACAGTTTGGAATATGGAGCTTGCTGGATTTATACTAGAGATTCAAGTGGATGGAATTATCAAGCTAAATTGGTTCCGGATTCAGTTGATGGTGCAGCTCAAATATTAGGTATTGGAATGAATGCAGCTGGAAATCGAATAGCAATTGGTGGGGGTGCGAATAATTTCGGTGTAGGAGCGATTTGGATTTTTGAATTGCAAAATAATATTTGGGTTAGGACCCAAAAAATTACTGTTCAAGATACTATTGGGAATTCCAGACTAGGTCAGAGTATTGCAATGTCCCCAGATGGAATTAATTTGATTGCTGGTGGACCTGAAGATAATAACTTGATTGGAGCAGTATGGACATTTGAATTTAACGGGACTGCCTATGTCCAAACTCAAAAGATTATTCCTAATGACAATATCGGCATTGCAAATTTTGGAATCTCCGTAAATATTTCAAAGGACGGTAATCGAATAGCTGTAGGTGGACCTTACGACAATAGTTTTATTGGAGCTGCATGGATCTTTGATAAAGATACCGCAGGTGTTTGGCAGCAAACAGGAAATAAATTAGTAGCGAATGATTATTTAGATTCGCCGTTTTTAGGACAAGCGATTTCACTAGCGCCTCAAGGAGATGTGCTCGCAATAGGTGGACATAATAATGATGTAACTTCTAATAATGGTATTGGACCTAAAGGTGGAAGTTGGATTTTTTCCTTCAATGGCACTAATTGGTCCCAGACAACTCCACGACTACTAGGAACAGGTTATGTACCGCTAACTTCAGTGAGTCAAGGGATCAGTTTAGCACTCAGTTATTCTGGCGATACTTTAGTTGTAGGCGGCGACAATGATGAAAATGGAGAGGGCTCCGTTTGGATCTTTATTCGAAATGGCAATAATTGGATTCAGTCGGGAAATAAAATTAATCCTGTGGATGAAGATAATGGAAGTTTTGGTGCTCATTTTGCGTCTTCATTATCGATGGACTATAGCGGAGAAAATATAGCCATTGGTGGTGCTAGCGATGCCGATTATATAGGAGCTACTTGGGTATATAAAATTAGCACCCTTCAAAATATTCAAGGAAATACGAAAGCTAACCAGAATGAAATAGTATTTTATAACAATTCCATTTTAGCTTTCAAAAACCTTAACAATGCAACTCGCATCGAAATATTTGATGTAACAGGAAGGTTAAATTATAGTCAAAAAATTGAATTAAAAACGTTAGCCCTCGACATCCATCCAAAAATAACCACCGGTCTTTTTCTTGTCGTAGTTCGATCTGAGAATGGTGATGTGTTATCCTATGGGAAATTTATTAAATTATAATATTCGATATGCTGAATGAGAGTACCGAAATTCCTGCTAAACAATCGTTCACACGAGCTTAATTTCCCTCCTTTTCCTCGTTAGTTAATTTCTCGATTGAATTTTACTATTTTTTTTCTGGAGGGTAAAGTTCGAATAAGAAAGGAGCAATCATTGCCTTTAATAATTTATCTTGGTGATCGCAAAATCATCAAGTTTTCTTCATAAATTAGCTTTAATTACTGCGGCAGGTGTTTCAACTACTTCAACTCCGTCTAGTCTAATATAACTTTAGCTATCCAAACCTTAAAACCTTCCTTAATCTAAAAATAAGCACCATGAAAAAGAATACTCTACATTTAATACTATCGACCTTGTTTATCGGTGTTTTGATAATGAGCTCTTGTAAAAAAGAAAAAAAGGGAAGTGCGACTGACCAAGAATTATATAATATGTCAAAATTAACTGCGGACTTCACATGGTTCTATAATTCATCAGCGCTATTAAATAGAAGTTCAGGAAGTGGGCATGCACAGCCCTTCTTAAGGACAAGGTATAACGCTATTGCTGCCGATAAACTAGACTCAACTGGTAGAATCAAGCCTGGATCAACTTTTCCTGAAGGTTCACTAATCGTAAAGGAACTTTATGAAGATTCAACTACGCTGGGACGATATGCTATTCTCTATAAAAAAGCAAGCAGTATAGATGCAGATGCAAATGGTTGGGTTTGGGGTTATGTTAATACAGATGGAAGTGTGGCTGAGCCGGCATCGAATAAAGGTAGTGCATGTAGAAATTGTCATTCACAAACTGACAATATTGACTATATGTTGATGAATAAATATTTTCCGTAATTTACTATTATCAGATAGAAAGATAAATTAGTTCTTCACCGAAAAAACACATCACCTATTATGAAGTTATTACTCTTAATAAACTTGTTCATTTTTTCTTTTGTTGGAATACAAGCTCAAGTTACTAATTCATCATATGTGACAAAATTCGATGAAAAGGTCTTACAATTATCAATAGTAGTACCGATTGATAGGGCAGAAGTTTGGAAGCACTTTACAACAGATAAAGGTCTTCAAAAATGGATAGCACCAGTTGTAAAAACCAATATGAAAATTGGAGGTTAGATTAAAACAAATTACGACAAAACCAAGACAGCAGACGACACAACAGCCATTCAATTAGACATCATCAACTACTTAGAAAATGAATTGCTCACTCTAAAAGTCAATCTTAACGACAACTTTCCAAAAGAAGCAAAAAATGAAGATAAAAATCTACAGGAAATAATTCAATTTGTGGATCTCGGAAATGGAAAGACTAAAATTATTTCAAGTATGGTGGGTTGGGGACAAGGAAGTCATTGGGATAAAGCCTATACATTTTTCGAAAAAGGAAATATATATACCTATGATGAGTTATTAAAATTGTTTAAATAAGGTAGTTATATTAGGAGAAATAAAAGAAGTAAAAACATCATATATTTGAATTGGAAAAATACAAATAATGAGTAGTAATAAGA
Source organism: Bacteroidia bacterium (assembly GCA_038320345.1). Lineage (GTDB taxonomy): Bacteria > Bacteroidota > Bacteroidia > AKYH767-A > OLB10 > JBBQED01. The sequence continues at coordinate 156,531 of JBBQED010000005.1, read as the reverse complement.
AATGTAATGATTAATTACAAACTAATTTTCATGGTTATAGGACTTTACATTTGCTTAAAAAAACAGTAAGCACTAGGGGTGCGGGCCAGAATCTCACTTTAGCTGATTTTAACTAGTATTAGTAGTCAGGACAAAAAATAATGGTTCTAAAAATGCTAATTTACTTTTCACTCAAGCAAAATCATATCTTTAACATTCAAAATCAGACGACATGAAAAAAATCTACTTTACCATTATTCTTCTGATTTTATCAGTATGTCACTCCACTGCTCAATTCAACAATCAATACTTTGACGGCGCTGATACTGCAGTTTGGAACTCTATTCTTATTGAATTAGATACCAATAGTTCAAATATTTGGCAAATCGGTCCGCCCCAAAAGACACTCTTTTACGATGCCGCCACACAACCCAATGTGATCATTACTGACACGATAAACTATTATCCAGCAAATGATACCTCAAGATTCATTGCAAAGGTATGGATGAACTTTGGGAATTTTGGAATTTTCGCTTTGCAATGGAAACAAAAACTTGATCTGGATACCGCTTTTGATGGAGGAATTATTGAATATTCAACTGATACAGGACGCACATGGGTGAATGTATTTAATAATCCATATGTCTATAACTTCTATGGTTTCGATACAGCGAACGCGGATACATTAATTGGAGGGGAATATGCTTTTAGCGGGACTGATACTACCTGGAAAGATATTTGGTTATGCTTTGATTATTCGTGGCTTCAACAATTTATACCTAATGACACGCTTCTGTTTCGGTTCTCTTTAGTTACGGATTCAATAAACAACAATAAAGAGGGTTGGGTGATCGACAATATGTTAGCACACATCACCTTTATTCATACTGTTAAAGAAATAAATCAAACTGACTATTTGAATGTTTACCCAAACCCAACGAATGGCATTCTTAATATAGCAGGAGAAAAGCTCACAGAATTTCACATTATTGAACATATGGAACTGATTAACTCAGAAGGCCGAATTGTTGAGCAATGGAATAATCTACCCACAAAATTTTGGTTTGACACCAAAAAATATGAGGAAGGAATGTATCTACTAAAAGTAAAAACGAACCTTAAAACAGAAACACTCCCTATTGTAATCACCAAACATTAATTCTTGTATGCGGAAGATTGGAATCTCAATTGTTGCAATTTCATTTTTCATCTTCAGCTTTCGCGCTGAATTTTCAACGTCAACTTACAAGTTTCCAGTGTTAAAGTTTTTTCCAAAGATGCCTGTTGCAGATAATAATCCGGTAACTGTGGAAGGAGTAAAATTAGGGAGGTATTTATTTTATGATCCGATACTCAGCATTGATAGTTCTATGTCATGTGCGAGTTGTCACCATCAAAAATCTGCATTCAGTGATTCCCCAAATGATTTTAGTAGTGGAAGGAATGAGACACGCATGAAACGAAACACCATGCCTTTGTTTAATCTGGCTTGGTATACTTCTTTCTTTTGGGACGGCAAAGCAAGTAGTATTGAAGATCAAATTTTTCATCCTGTCAAGGAAATCAACGAAATGAATATGCCGTGGACTGATGTCGCTCTTAGATTAGAGCGAAGCAATTTCTACAGAGCTTTATTCACCCAAGCATTTGGAAATCAAAAAATAGATAGCGTAGAAATTACAAATTCAATTGCCCAATTTTTACGCACGCTAATTTCATATCAATCTAAATACGACCAAGTGCTAAATGGGGAAGCCCATTTCACAAAAGAAGAAACTGAAGGTTTTGTTCTGGTTAACGATCAGACGAAAGGTGATTGTATTCATTGTCATATTACTGATGGAGTTGTTTTAGGAACAACCTTGGTTTTTAGCAACAACGGACTTGATTCTGTAAACAATCCGCTCGATTACAAAGATTATGGAAGAGGGAATGTAACAGGTAAAGTAACGGACAACGGAAAATTTATTATCCCCTCTCTACGTAACCTTGCTTTCACTGCACCTTATATGCATGATGGAAGATTTAAAACTTTAAATGAAGTTGTTGAATTCTACAGTTCAGGAGTCAAGCTCTGCGCAAACATTGATTCAAAGATGGGATTTGCGCATTATGGGGGAGCTAGATTGACGAAAGTAGAACAACAAAAAATTGTAACCTTCCTCTTGACACTTTCAGACTCTTCCTTTATTTCTGATACTCTATTCTCAAACCCATTCCATGGCAATTGATTTTACATCAGATTGTTTACAAACTTTAGTGGACTTATGAAACAGTTGCCATTTTGATGACAATAACATTACGGCTTATTTAATGGAATAAACAACATGACCAATAATCACATCACGCTAACCAAAACAGAGGAAGATGATTTAAACAGTTTTTTTGAATTTCAGCTGGATCAAGAAGCCAATTATTTAGCAGCATTCACCGCTAAGGATGCATTCGATAAAACTGCATACATCGAAAAATACACTAGACATTTACATGACCCTACCATCATTACACGAACAATAAAGTTAAATAATGTAATCGTGGGAAGTATTGCTCAGTTTGTAATCGAACAAGATGCAGAGATTACCTATTGGATAGATAGTAAACTCTGGGGAAAGGGAATTGCATCGTCTGCACTTAAAGAATTTTTGAAAATAGTACAGACGAGACCTCTCTTGGGTCGTGTTGCTTTTGATAATTATGGTTCACAAAAAGTGTTAGAAAAATGCGGCTTTGAGAAAATCGGTGTAGCAAAAGGATTTGCAAATGCTCGACAATCAGAAATACAAGAATTTATTTATAAACTCTCTATCTAACTAAAGAACTATATTTCGCTAATAGTGGAAATAAAATTATTCTAAATCCTATTCTTTTCTGTAGTGCTTTAAATAGTTTCTTCTCTCCAAAAATATTGAACCTAAAATTCTATTGAAATTTACTTTTACTAAACAGGGATTGTTTGTTAAGAGTTAAACTATCTGAAAATAAGACAATTATAAAACTAAAGAATAATAATTATCTTTACATAACTATTCCTATTAAGAAAATGAATGAATAAAGACTTTAGAGAAAAATTAAAAGATAATGGGCTCAAAGTTACACCGCAAAGGGTAGCTATTTTTGAGGCGATTTTAAAGTTGGATAATCATCCTGCTGCCGACGACATTATTTCATTTATTAAAACTAATCATCCGAATATCTCTGTTGGGACAGTTTATAAAGTTTTAGACATCTTCGTTGAAAATAATCTGCTAAAAAAAGTGAAGTCTGAAAAAGACATTATGCGATACGACCCACACTTAAGTAACCATCATCACTTATATTGTGCTGAAACGGAAAGGATAGAAGATTATGAAGATCAAGAACTGAACGAACTTATCGGCAATTATTTTAAAAAGCATAAAATAAAAAACTTCAAAATTCACGATATTAAACTTCAAATAACTGGAAAATTTAATACTTAACCAATAACAATATGAGTAACACAGTAGAAAGCAAATGTCCAGTTAATCATGGGCAAAAATCAGCACCTCTTGGAGGGCATGGAACTTCAAATAAAGATTGGTGGCCTAATAGTCTTAATCTAAATATTCTCCGACAGCACTCTTCTTTATCCAATCCTATGGATAAGGATTTCAACTATGCCGAAGAATTTAAAAAACTCGATTTAAAAGCAATCAAGCAAGATATTTTTCAATTAATGATTACTTCGCAAGATTGGTGGCCGGCAGATTATGGTCATTACGGTCCTTTATTTATTCGCATGGCATGGCACAGTGCAGGAACTTACCGTATTTCTGATGGTCGTGGTGGTGCAGGAAGTGGAAGCCAACGTTTTGCACCATTAAATAGTTGGCCTGATAACGGCAACTTAGATAAAGCCCGCTTTTTACTGTGGCCTATCAAACAAAAATATGGCAAACAAATTTCTTGGGCTGATTTGATGATCTTGGCAGGAAACTGCGCACTTGAATCAATGGGTTTTAAAACCTTTGGATTTGGGGGTGGTAGAGAAGACATATGGGAAGCTGAACAAGACATTTACTGGGGTTCTGAAGTGGAATGGTTGGCTACAAGTGAGAAACCAAAGAGTCGTTACACAGGAGACAGATCTTTAGAAAATCCACTCGCTGCAGTACAAATGGGTTTAATATATGTTAATCCAGAAGGTCCGGATGGCAATCCTGATCCACTCGCATCGGCTAGAGATATACGTGAAACCTTTGCACGAATGGCGATGAATGATGAAGAAACCGTAGCATTAGTTGCAGGAGGACATACATTTGGTAAAGCACATGGTGCAGGAAGTACATCAAATGTTGGGCATGAACCAGAAGGATCAAGCATTGAAGAACTTGGGTTCGGTTGGAAAAATAGTTTTGAAAGTGGTAAAGGTGGCCATACCATCACCAGCGGAATTGAAGGAGCATGGAAACCTAATCCAACAACTTGGGATAATGGGTATTTTGAAACTCTATTTAAATTTGATTGGAAGCTAAGTAAGAGTCCAGCGGGAGCACATCAATGGACACCAACTGATGAATCAGCTGCAACATTAGTAGAAGATGCTCATGATGCTTCAAAGCGTCATGCACCAATGATGACAACAGCAGATATGGCTTTGAAACTTGATCCTATTTATGGACCGATTTCAAAGCACTTCTTTGAAAATTTTGATGCTTTTCACGATGCATTTGCTCGTGCTTGGTTCAAACTTACACATAGAGATATGGGGCCTATTTCTCGTTATTTAGGTGCAGAAGTACCAACAGAAGAATTAATATGGCAAGATCCTATTCCTGCAATAAACTTTGAATTAATAAATAACACAGATCAAGCGAACCTAAAAACAAAAATTACCAACTCAGGTCTTTCTATTTCTGAGTTAGCATCTACAGCATGGGCCTCTGCTGCAACATTCCGTGGGTCAGATAAACGTGGTGGTGCAAATGGTGCTCGTATTCGTCTTGCTCCTCAAATAAATTGGGAAGTAAATAATCCAATACAACTCAAAAAAGTATTGGCAAAATTAGAAAGCATTCAAAAAGCTTTTAACGACGAACAGAATGGTAATAAAAAAGTTTCCTTAGCCGATATAATTGTTTTAGGTGGTTGTGCAGCAATTGAAAAAGCAGCAAAAGATGCCGGACAATCTATTACTGTTCCTTTCACTCCTGGTCGCACTGATGCAACTCAAGAGCAAACAGATGTTAATTCATTTGAAGTGATGGAACCTAAAGCCGATGGATTTAGAAATTATCAAAGCGCAGAATTAGTTTCAATTCCGGCAGAAAAACTATTGATTGACAAGGCACAATTATTAAAACTCACGGCTGCTGAAATGACAGTGTTAGTTGGTGGTATGCGTGTGTTAGATACTAATTACAATGGCTCTAAACAAGGTGTATTTACGAGTCGTCCTGAAATGTTAACCAATGATTTTTTTGTACACCTACTTAAAATAGATACCACATGGAAAGCGATTTCTCAATCAGGAGATGTGTTTGAAGGAGCTGATCGTACAACAGGAAAAGTAAAGTGGATGGCTACCAGAGCAGATTTAATATTTGGTTCCAATTCTGAATTAAGAGCTATTGCTGAAGTATATGCATATTCCGATAGTAATGAAAAGTTCATAAAGGATTTTGTTGCAGCATGGAATAAGGTCATGAATTTAGATAGGTTTGATCTTAAACTTAACTAAGAGTTTGATAACTTTTAAGGTATTAGCGGATAGGGCAGGCAGTAATATTTGGCAAGCCGTTTTCGCTAATACCTAAAATGTTAGTTGTAAATCGTCTACTACTATTCTAAAATTTAGTTAATTACATTCATCAGAAAAGAGTACCCTATGGAAGTACATCATCATGCACATCATGAAGGAAAAAAAAGTTGGAAGTCGTATTTCTGGGAATTCTTAATGTTGTTTCTTGCCGTATTTTGCGGTTTTTTGGCAGAGTATCAACTTGAACACCGCATTGAGAAAGAAAGAGCTTCAGAATTAGCACATAGTTTCTATTTAGAACTAAAGACTGATTCGATAACAGCTTCCTTAAAAGTACGAAACAGAATTAAACAGGAAGCAGCACTAGAATATTTAATAAATTATTTTCGCGATAGTAGTCTTACAAATACCTCGAAAACCTTCGCCCTCAACTTTCAGTTTGGGTTAACTTTTCGCTCACCTACCCTATTTGAACCTCGAACAATAATACTAGATCAATTAAGAAACTCAGGATCCTTAAGGTATTTTAAAAACGAAGATTTCCAAAGATTAACAGGAGATTTGACAGTGGCTATTCGAAATGTGTATGACAGACAAGAGCTTGAATCTCAAAATAGGTTGCAATATATTAACCCATTAATAATTCTACACAATGACTATGAATTTAGTAATCGAGTAAGAAAAGAGGCCAAAAATATTTTTGATGGCTTCACAGAATATGAAAAAAATAATAAAATTATTCCCTTTCATTTGAATAGTGTCGAAAAAATTGATAGGCAGAATATAATAAATATATTGTCCTTTTATAATTATAGCGTTGTTAACTCTACACGTGAGGTTCATATTCAGAAATACATTGAAATTAATGCGGAATTAATGAGCGTATTAAGAAATGAATACCATTTAAAATAAGCGCAGATTTAGAAATCTTCTAGCATACTATTAGTTCCTTTCCATTGTGATCAAAAATGCTGTAAGCAAATGATTTGTTGATCAACCTCGTTACATTACTGAATCTTTGTATTAAGAACTCACCGAGTTATTACGTAGATACTACTACTTTTTGTTTTATAAGCAAAGCCAGTATTTATTAAAGTACCGAGATGTTTTAAAGCTATTTTACCTAATTATTCCCTTCCTAAATGATTTTTTCGGGAGGGTGAATCTAGAAATTGTAAAATTATATTATTGATTTTGAATTAATTACACCTGTTTTCAACCCTTTTGTAGAATTAATTTGTATTTTATGAACAGTGTTTAGTATATTTGCAGTGTTAATTATAAAGACAGGGTCAAATGGGAATTAGTGAACGGAAGGAAAGAGAGAAAGATGAAATGCGCAAAATAATTTTAGATGCAGCATTTGAGATGTTTTTAACTGAAGGTTATTCAGGAACTTCTTTACGTGAAATAGCAAAAAAGATTGAATATAGTCCAGCAACAATTTATTTATACTATAAAGACAAGGATGCACTCTTTTTTGATATTCAAGCAAGGTGCTTCAAAAATCTTTTAGCTGCATACAGTGACGTTGTAAAAATAAAGGATCCTTTTGATCGCTTAAGGCAAATGGGGTACGCTTATATGAAATTCAATATTGACAATCCTCAATGCTTCAATTTAATGTTTCTGCATAATTCTCCTCTGACAGAATTCAAAAAAGAAAACAGAATGGAAAAACATGGGAATGCTGTAGGTTTTCTAAGAGATACAATTCATGAATGTGTTGCGAACAATCAAGTGAAGGGATCCGATGAAATGATTTTGCGTTTAGAAGTATGGGGACTTACCCATGGATTAACCACATTAGTGATCAATAATAGCTATAAAGCAATGGGTCTTACAAAACAACAAGTAGAAAAACATATCAAAGTATGTTGGGAAAACTTTTTGATGAATATAAAGGCCTAGCCCTTTTTTTGACCCTAAACTAAACAGTGTTTATAATATTACTACTGTATTTATATATTTCAAAGAATGACTATTACCAACACTCACCTATCCTATCAGAATTAGAATACCTAAACCTTTATAAAAATAAAACCATGAAAAAACTACTCCTATTATTTGCAATCCTAGTAATTGCATCCTGCAAAAAAGAAGAATTTAACCCTGAACTGACAAGGGAATTCTCAATTCTATCAAATACAAACGGTGGAAATTATACCATCAAAGTTGCCTTGCCGGAAGACTACACTCCAACAAAAAAATATGCAACACTTTACGTATTAGATGGAGAAGAAAATTTTGCTTTTGTTGCGATTCATTGCAAAAATCTAAGCAAAGAATATGGGACAACAAACATCCTTGTAGTAAGCATTGGTTATGGGAAAGATCGCGCTGATGATTATACCCCAACTGTTACTAATGAAGGAAAAGGTGGAGCCGAAAAATTTATGGAGTTTATCACTGGTCAACTCATCCCTAAAATGGAAAACGATTTTAGTGCAGACACCTCCAGAAAAAGTAGAGTTATACTTGGGCATTCTTTTGGTGGCTTGTTTGCAGCTTATGCATTTGCAAACCATAATTCCGTTTTTGGAAGCTATCTCATGCTTAGTCCTTCTATTTGGTATGACAACGAAATTATATTAAGACTTGAAGAAAATAATCGCCCTGCAAATAAAGAGAATCAACAACTAGTATTTATGGGTCTGGGAGAATTGGAAAACGAAGGAAGAATGCTTGCACCTTATATGGCACTATACCAAAGATTAAAGAATAATTATCCTTTAATAAATATTGCAAGTCACCTCGAACCGCATGTTGATCATAATGGTTCAAAAAAACCCAATATACTTCAGGGTTTGAAATTTTATTTTCAACACAACTAAGCTTATTTTATTACCAAATATCCTAAATCTAATCCCTAAATACCTCCATAAAATGAAATCCATAAAAAAATTAGCACTAATGATCATGCTGTTGAATTCATATACAGCTCCAGCACAAAACAATCAAACCAGTTCATCTTTTGCATATCCAAAGTTAACCATAGAACCGGGCATTGGAATAAAGCCTTATCCTATCTCAGATATCTTAATAAGTAATATACTACAATATAATTTAAAAAAACGAATTAGTTTTATCTCCTACAGCAGTTACACTTATAACAGTGCATTTCTTAGAAACTATAATTACATTCAAACTAATTACAATTATTCACTCACTCAAAAAATTGGGATAGGAACAACTGTATATTCAAAACACTTTACACATACCGTTTCATTTATGGCTGGTGTAAAATATGATGCTTTTAAAGAAACATTGAACAATCCCGAATTCGAAAAGGTCTCTATGTCTGTAAGTTCCTATAGTCCAGACTTTGGATTACTTTATAATGCAAAAGTAGGCAAGAAAAAATATTTTTTTAGCTATCGAATGTATTTACCCTTATACCCTTATCCGTTTCATACTAAAGATATCAATGCGATTGATGGTAATTTGGCTAACATCACTTTAGAATTCGGATTTGGAATCAGATTGAAATAAAAAACAACTAAAAGCTTCAACAAAATGAAAGATATTATAATCGGAATTGTATTAAGCGCCCTTGTGGTTGCTTTATTGGAAATTTTCAAAACGCTTAATAGGAAACTGCTTGGATCATTGACATTATCAGGAATTGCATTCATTTATATCGGGTTTACGTGGATAGATTTGCAGTCATTAGCACTAGCTATTGTCGGAGTTGCGGGATTTCTTTCTCTAGCCTACTTTGGATTTACCTATAATTACAAATTAATAGTTTGGGGACTACTCCTGCATGGATTATGGGATATTGCATATCCCCATTTCGGGATAGGAGTTCCTCAAGGATACGATAAATTCTGTATTACCGTAGACTTTCTGTTAGCTTTGTACTTCAATTGGCGGTTGTACCCTATAAGTGCGATGTCTTTATCTAAACCATAAAACTTGAAATTTTTATACTTTCACTTTAATAACAGTACCTATTATTTATTATTGCTTTAGAGATAAGATATCCGAATTAATCTAAAGAGTAATATGCCGCTTAAGGAAAAACTTCTATACTTAATCAACTTTCAAAATTTAACAAAATGGCAATTAAAAATAATAGAACGCTATCCACTAAATTAACCGATGAACTAATGATGGCCTTAAAAAATCGTTTTGAAAAAAATATGCATCGTCATAAGGCTATCGAATGGAAAAAAGTAGAGCACAAATTAAAAGAAAACTCTGATTTATTATGGTCGCTATATGAAATGGAAAGAACGGGAGGAGAACCTGATGTAACAAATCATGACAAAAAAAGCGGGCATTTTATTTTCATGGATTGTGCGACAGAAAGTCCGAAAGAAAGACGTAGCATTTGTTATGACCAAAAAGCACTGAATTCCAGAAAAGAAAATAAACCTAAATCTAGTGCGATAGCAATGGCAGAATCTATGGGTATTGAACTTTTAACAGAAGAAGAATATTTAGCCTTACAGAAACTCGAAGATTTTGATACCAAAACTTCTAGCTGGATTTCAACCCCTGAAGAGGTTCGTAATTTAGGTGGTGCTCTCTTTTGCGACCGTCGTTTCGGCAAAGTTTTCATCTATCATAATGGAGCCGAATCGTATTATGCCGGAAGAGGATTTAGAGGCAAATTAAAAGTATAATAGTTGCATGAAAAATACGAACTCCCTATAACGAATAGGCGTGAATATAAAAGTCAAGCCTATCTTTTCGAAAAGAAGTATAAATTTAAAGTTTCCTATTGACATTGAAAATTACTTGATTACTTTTAGATCTATGGATGATGAAAAGCCAAAACATGTACGGCGGAAACGTTATAAAGGAACACATCCGCAAGCCTTTAAGGAAAAATACAAAGAGCTTCAGCCGGAATTGTATGCCGAGGATGTAGCGAAGATTTTAGAACAAGGCCGTACTCCAGCTGGTATGCACCGTTCAATATGTGTGCATGAAATTATGGAACTTCTAAAAGTCACTCCGGGACAAACAGGACTTGATGCGACACTAGGTTATGGTGGACACAGTTTAGAAATATTAAAGCAGTTAGTACCAGGAGGTCGACTATTCGCAATAGATGTGGATCCCATTGAATTACCACAAACAACAGCACGTTTAGAAGCTTTAGGTTATGGTCACGATGTTTTTATTGCTCAGCAGTTAAATTTTGCAGGAATTGATCAAATCGTTGAACAAGCTGGATTGTTAGATTTTATTTTAGCTGATTTAGGAGTGTCCTCGATGCAGATTGATAATCCAGACCGAGGGTTTAGTTTTAAAGTTGATGGACCATTAGATTTAAGACTTAACCCATCAACCGGTAAGACAGCTGCTCGATTACTTAAAAATATATCCAAAGATAAACTAGAGGATATTTTCATTGCCAATGCCGACGAACCATTTTATGAACCTATTGCTACTGCGATTTGTAAATACAACTCGAAGGGCAAAATAATTGAGACTACTTCACAATTAAGAGAAATTATTACAGATGCCTTGTTTAATCTCAAAATTGATCTTAGTAAAGATGAAATTAAAAAGTCCTGCCAACGATGCTTTCAAGCATTAAGGATCGAAGTAAATAACGAATTTGAAGTATTAGATTCTTTTCTTGAAAAACTTCCTGATGCTCTGGATAGTGGAGGCAGAGTTGCTATATTATCATTTCATTCCGGAGAAGATAGGAGGGTGAAAAAATCATTTCAACATTTGTTTAGAGAAGGAATATATCGCGAAATTGCACCTGACCCTATTAGACCCACCACAGAAGAGTGTAATGCTAATCCAAGGGCAAAATCGGCTAAGTTAAGGTGGGCAATAAAGGCATAGTAAAAAGGAAGTAGTAGTAAGAATAAAATAAGAAATGCTAAGTTAGCATTAAAAAAAGATTGTAATTTTTGATCAACTTTTCTCCATACCAATTAGGTTAACCTAATAATCTAAATTGTATAAAAATAGTTGTACACACAATGAAAACCATCCTTACCTTATTCCTACTCTCCGAAAATATAAATCTATTATTCTCACAAGGCTTCTCTCCAACTCATTCAAAATTTGTAATTAAAAATTCGTTTTTAATAATTGAATAGATGAAACACTTAGCAGATGAATATCTTTTAGAACGAAGTGTATATTTTATTAGTTTCCATTGAAATGAAAGTCATCACCTGGAATTGCAATATGGCTTTTAGAAAAAAAGCATCATCTATTCTTGCACTAAAGCCTGATATTCTCATAATTCCAGAATGTGAATGTCCACAAAAATTAAACTTTGAAGAAGGATTAATAAAGCCAACCAACATTCTTTGGTTTGGAAATAACCAACATAAAGGGTTAGGAATATTCTCGTATGGAAACTATAGATTAAAACCAATAAAAGACCACAATGAATCCATTAAAATGGTGGTTCCCATTGCAGTTAGTGGGGGCGATTACAACTTTTCACTCTTTGCAATATGGGCCAATAATCCTGCTGATCCCGATGGTCAATATGTAGAACAAATATGGAAAGCGCTAAGCCAATATAAAAGTAAAATCAAGAGTACCCGAACAATGCTAATCGGTGATTTTAATAGCAATACTATCTGGGACAGGAAAAGCAGAATTGGTAATCATTCAACCGTGGTAGAAGTATTAGAATCAAAAAAAATATTAAGCACCTATCATCTTCTACATAAACAGATTCAAGGAAAGGAAAAGCATCCTACATTCTATTTATACCGTCATGAAAACAAACCCTATCATCTCGATTATTGCTTTGTATCAACGGATATGGCGGAAAAACTTGAAAGTGTAAAAATAGGAAACCATAAAACCTGGAGTAAGTATAGTGATCATGTTCCCTTGATTGTTAATTTTAAATTTAAATAAATCAGAATAACAAATAATATAAAATGAGTAAAATAGAATCAATTAACATCTTTCAGAAATTTTCTCTTTTTGAAAAACAATGGACTCCACATATTATCGGAGAACTCAATGGGCAATATGTAAAACTGTGTAAGTTAAAAGATGATTTTGTATGGCATAGCCATGATCATGAAGATGAACTTTTCATGGTATTCAAAGGTACTTTACTGATGGATTTCAGAGATGGGAGAACCGTTGAAATTAAAGAAGGGGAAATTCTGATTGTACCAAAAGGTATTGAGCATCGTCCCCATACTAACGGTGAGATCGTATTTAATCTATTATTCGAGCCAAAAGACACTTTGCACACAGGCGCTATTGAAAGTGCAATGACCGTGAAGGAACTCGAGTGGATTTGAAATAGTGGCTTAAAATAAACCTATGAAACCTATAAATTTTTTATAATTTTGACAATAAGTATTGATTAAGAGTAGAAGTTCAAGAAATTAATTCCTCAGTTGAAATAATGCCGACTATTTCATCCGATGTTTATCTTTCTCGATTGAAAACAGGAAACTCCCTATGAGGGTTTACCAAATTTCTAAAATCATGTTTAACTTTTTAGATGTCATTAAGGAAAATCCAAATTATTACAGACAATTGTCGGTGGATGAACTCCTCATCACCAAGTATGATTGTCCTCTTGAAGAGACCAAAGTTGGTATATGGAGTGATCAAAATTATTTTGCTTATGTTATTGACGGTAAGAAAATTTGGCATACGTCAGAAAATTCTTATGAGCTTACTCGTGGCAAATGTATTTTCGTTAAAAAAGGTGCTCATATTGTAGAGCAGTTCTTTGATACTACTTTTTGTATTGTACTATTCTTTTTAACTGATCAATTTATTGCAGATACTTTGGAGGAAAGTCAGCAATCCGTTCCTGCAAAATTCCAATACAGTACATCACCTATTTCAGAAATCAAAAGTGACGATACAATCCATGCATTTTTTCATTCTATTATTCCATATTTCTTTAAAGCAGAGGAAGTAAATAAGAATCTGTTGGAACTTAAATTCAAAGAATTGTTGTTAAACGTCATTCATAACCCCGAGAATAAAGAGCTAACAGAGTATTTCTGTTCATTGAAAGATGAATCAGCCGAAAAATTAATGCGAAAAGTGATGGAGGATAATTATTGCTACAATCTAAAACTCGAAGATTATGCTCGGCTTTGCGGCAAGAGTTTGTCGGGATTTAAAAGAAATTTCTTATCGCATTATCAAACTACTCCTGGTAAATGGTTATTGCAAAAAAGATTAGAAAGAGCCCAACAGATGATTCGGAATACCAAGGAGACAATGAGTGAGATAGCCTATGAATGTGGATTTGAAAACGTTTCACATTTCAGCAGAGCATTTAAATCAGCTTTTGGCCATGCACCCCGATTTTACCGACCGGAGAACGCTTGAACTTTTTAGCACAACAATTGAACTTTAAAGAATAGTCCAAAAGAAAGTAGGATTATAATTTTGCAGTATAAAATCTTTAAATCATGCAAACTACACAAACACCCATCGCCTTTTCAGGCAAAATCCCAGTAAACTATGATACTTACTTGGGTCCCATGTTTTTTGAACCTTATGCTCTAGATTTGGCGAACAGAATAAGCAAACTGAAGGCAGGAAAAATTCTTGAGCTGGCCAGTGGAACTGGAAGGTTAACAAAATTATTGCCTGCTGTAATAGACAAAGCAACAGAGATCATTGCTTCCGATATTAATCCATCCATGGTAGCATTTGGTAAAGAGATTTCCAAAAATGAAAACATAAAATGGATGGAGATAGATGCGGTATCATTACCTTTTGAAGATGAAACATTTGATTTGGTGGTTGTACAATTCGGAGTAATGTTTTATAGCGACAAGGTCAAGGCTTTCAAAGAAGCTCATCGCGTATTAAAACCAGGAGGTACTTTTCTTTTTAATTGCTGGGATGAAATCAATAATAATCCGATGCCAATAATTGCGAATGAAGTTCTACGTCATTTTTTTCCAGAGAATACGCCAGCATTTTATAGTGTTCCATTCTCCTACTTCAATGATATGGAAATTAAATCCGATCTTCAAAAAGCAGGCTTTGAAAAAACTGAGATAGAATTACTATTCCTTACTGGATTCAGTAAATCTCCTCAACAAGCTGCAAAAGGACTGATTGAAGGTACTCCCACGATAACGGCAATTGAAGACCGTGACCCTACAGTTTTACCTGAACTCATTGCCTATTTGGAAGATAAAATAATCCAAAATTTTGGTTCAGCGACAATTGAAATTCCACTCCGTGCTCGAGTAGTAAGTACCATCAAATAAAGCTTGTTAATTGCATTAAAGCATCAGCTAACTGATTATTTAGATCAGGGGCTGATGCTTTACTCTTAAGAACTGATAATTATTTTGAAATTCAGAATTTATTAGAAAAAATTAAATCTTTAACTTCTTTTTCCAGATTGCAGCTCCAGACACTGTTGGAATTTCATCACCTAGTAATTTTCCCCAAGGCTTCATTTCCGGAATACGATCGAAGATTATTTTCAGAATTGCCAAGAATGGAATCGACATAAACATTCCAGATATTCCCCATAGCGCACCTCCGAGTAAGACAATTACAATGGAAAAGAAAGCATTGATTCTAACCCTTGAAGAAACCAACCAAGGGACTAATAAATTATTATCTATGAATTGTATGACCGTATAAGAAATGATCACTGCTATTTGAGTAGACAAGCCATCTTTTGTAATTGTAGCAATTAAGACTGGTAAGGCGATTGCAATAATTCCCCCAATATAAGGAAGCATGTTAAGTAGCGCACCAACTACACCTAAGAGAATTGCATATGGTACACCACAGATAAACAAAGCAATA
The DNA here is from genome assembly GCA_038320345.1 of Bacteroidia bacterium. Lineage (GTDB taxonomy): Bacteria > Bacteroidota > Bacteroidia > AKYH767-A > OLB10 > JBBQED01. Next base: position 141,077 of record JBBQED010000005.1, on the reverse strand, counting down.
GAATTAAGAATTGCCACCACTAGTGCTTCTAGCAATAAGCCAACCATATAACTTTGAATGGCAGTTTTCGTTTCCACCAAAATTGCAGAAACCTTGCTTTCATTCTTCTCTTCGAACACCTCATGGAGAAAATTAATCATCAATGATTTATAAAGTAGTAGTAGAAAAACATAGACTGGCACCAAAATAAAAAACCCAATGACACCTATCGCTCCGCCTAAAGTTCTACCTATTAATACCTGACTACTATTTGCGGCTTCATTTAAAATTTTCTGTTGTTTAACTAACGGTACTTTCAAATAATTTGCTGCCCAATTTTGCAATTCAGCAAAATGCTGGCTGAACTTTACTTTTAATTCCGGAAGATTATCCCCAAAATTCATCGCCTGTGAAGAAATGAAAAACAATATACCTCCAACACAAACCAATGCGATAATTAACGCGACCGAAATGGAAATGATTTTATTTAGCCCAAAGTGTTGAAATTTATTAACTAAAGGATTAAGTAATATGGCAATAATAAATGAGAATGCAATAGGAGCAAGTATACTACTTAAAGTAAATAAAGCATAAGAAAGTAAAATCAGTCCAAATAAAATTAGGGTGCTCTTTAGATAAAATGGTACTGGATTTTGCATAAAACTGAAATAGGTTATATCTTTAAAAAAGAAAGTGAATGAGTCCTTAAAAGAGTAAAGATAAGCAAAATAAATTATCCTACTCTTAAGTCATCTGAACTACTAGTATAAAAATTCAGTTTACATCAATAGGAAAGCACTTTCATCAAAATACAATCAATTAATATTTTCACTATAGTAGAATCACTTTACAATGATTGGGCAAACCATTAAAACTGGATAGTAAGAGTGGCTTTTCATCTATTTTGTGCGGTATTAACTTCAATCTTCAAGAGAATAAATTTAAGGACTATTCATGATTATAAAATTGTTTATTATTGTTTAACATTTTCCTTTAAAAAGATAATGTTACGCAAATAGTACTACCGAAAAATATTCAACAAATGGAAATAGGCATTGATAGTTTTGCATCTGCAAAATTAAGTAATACAGCAAGTATCTCCAATGAAAGGGCATTAGCACTAGAGCAATTGCTAGAACGAATAGTTCATGCTGATCAATGTGGGTTAGATGTGTTTGGTATAGGTGAACATCACAGAAAAGAATTTCTGGATGCCGCACCTACAATTATACTCGCTGCTGCTGCCGCAAAAACGAATAAGATCAGGCTCACTAGTGCGGTAACCGTACTTAGTGCCGCAGATCCAGTTCGCGTATTTCAGAATTTTGCAACGTTAGATTTAATTTCACAAGGTCGCGCAGAAATGGTTGTAGGTCGAGGATCGTTTACAGAAGCATTTCCTTTATTTGGATTAAATCTCAAAGATTATGATGATTTATTTACTGAGAAATTAGAGTTGTTGTTAAGGATCAATAAAAATGAATATGTAACATGGTCAGGGAAATTCCGTCCAGCATTAAACAATCAACCAATATATCCTCGTCCGCTTCAAGATCCATTTCCGATCTGGCTTGGGGTTGGTGGAACGCCGGAATCCTTTGTGAGGGCAGGAACGCTGGGAATGCCGCTCATGGTAGCCGTGATTGGAGGGGAGACGCATCGATTTCGTCCTTTGATAGATTTATATCGACAGGCTGGTAAAAAAGCAGGGTTCCCACCAGAACAACTTAAAGTAGGTTTGCATTCTTTAGGCTATGTAAGCAACTCAACAGAAGAAGCTATCCAGGAATTTTATCCAGGTTATGCAGAAACATTTACCCGTATAGGAAAAGAAAGAGGATGGCCACCCGTAACAAAATCTCATTTTGATGCTCAATCGGGACCAAGAGGAGCGCTAATTGTAGGAGGACCAGAAGAAGTAGCAGAGAAAATTATCCGTCACAGTGAAGCGCTAGGTGGAATATCTAGAGTTACTTTTCAAATGGATAACGCAGCATTATCACATGAAAAACTAATGCGTTCGATTGAGTTATTAGGAAAGCAAGTATCACCATTAGTTAACAAATGAATAAATGCTTAGTCCACTAAAAAACTATTTTGAGGCTACCGGTTTTAGAAAAACGCCTTATCTCAAGAGATTTAGACCGAAAAAAATGCCAGTACCCATTCAATAAAAGCGTTCTTCCACCTCTAAAAGATTGTATTATCGGAAATCAGTTAAAAAATTTCAATGATTTCGCATCCAAAAAACTGTTATTAGTCATTATGCGTATATCTTTCAAAAATTATGCGCTATTGGCTTTACATTTCACTTCTTCTTTGCCTGAATGTGAACATCAATTATGCTCAAGTGACGTCCATCAATACTAGCTTCAATAATCAAAGCGATCGTTTCTTTAAGTTTCATTATGATAACGATTTTTTTACCAGTAGTGATCAGTATTATTCTCAGGGTATAACGTTGGAATTGAGACATCCCGAATTAAACAAATCGCCATTAAGTTATATTTTACCAAGATTTAAAAATAGTGCTTACCAATATGGGATAGCCGTATTTCATGTTGCCTATACCCCCTCCAGTATTAGAAGTGAAAAAATTTTATATGGAGATCGACCATTTTGTGCTGAATTAGGAATCAATAATTATGTCACTTCGATCAACAGCAATCATTGTTCTACTTTTACCTCATCAATCAGTATTGGTGTAATTGGACCTCTCGCAGGAGGAAAAGAAATGCAGAAATCCATTCATCGGTGGCTAAACAATATTCAGCCCTTAGGTTGGCAAAACCAAATCGAGAATGATTTACTTATAACTTATCATCTTCAATACGAAAAAAAAATAATTGGTAACACAAATCATTTTTTACTTCATTCCATATCCAGTATTAAAGTTGGAACGGTAAATAATGAATTAGAATCAGGAGTAAACTTTATGGCTGGAAGTTTTCAAAATCCTTATGAGTCGAGTCCTATTCCAAGTAAAGATTTCAGTTACTATATTTTTGGTCAAATGCAAGCTGCCTTCACAGCATATGATGCCAGTTTACAAGGAGGGTTATTCAACCATGATAGCCCTTACTCGATACCTTCCGCAAACTTAGAAAGGTTCACTGTTCAGGCTGACTTTGGAATAGTTATGAATTATAAAAAACTTATCCTTGAATATCGTCAATCCCTCCTAACCAGGGAGTTTGAAGGTGGTAACTCACATCGCTGGGGAGGAATTACGATAGGGGTTAAGATTTGAGGAATAAGCAGATCTATCCTCCATTTTGCGCTCAAATTGGGAAAGAGGAAAATCCACAGGCAATTCATCTTTAAAAAACATACTTTCATCATGAAATAGAGCGAATTGATGTAAGTAAACTATTCCTTGAGCTTAAAACTGGTAATTTAGTGTAAACTTCTACCGTATGTACCTGCTCCGGTTTCTACTTTTATGGATAATCCTCACCGTATGTTTTTGCCTTTTCAACAGTTCATTTGAAAAATATGCTATCCTCATTCAGGCCACTAATTCCCTGCTCTTTACGAGTGGATTTTATTTTTCCTATGAATTTTTAATTAAACGGTTACTCTACAAAGGCAAAGTAGCTCAATTTATCGTTTCCTATTTGCTAGCCATTGTATGTCTAAGCATCATAAGTTTAGTGCTCGTTTATCAGATTTATATACTTCAAGAAAATAAATTTTACGTAGAAAACTACTGGAAAGAACCAGTGTTCTTAACCTCGAATTTATTACTGATATTGTTGGTAACCTCTACCCTACTTAGTTTTCGCTTCTTTCGAGATAAGATGGAAACACAATTGCTTTTCGAAAATCTTGAGAAAGAAAAGATCAGTACAGAACTTAGTTTCTTAAAAGCACAAATCAATCCCCACTTTCTTTTTAATTCGCTTAATTCAATTTTATTCCAGATTGACAAATCGAATAAAGATGCGCGAGACACCTTACTTAAATTTTCTGAAATGTTAAGGTATCAGCTATATGAATGTAACGATAATGAAATAGAAATCGAAAAAGAGATCCGGTATCTACGTAATTATATTGGAATCCAACTGCTAAGAAAGTCGAAGCAATATAACTGTGAAGTTACCATAAGTGATTCCGTTAAAAATTTTAAGATTGCTCCGTTGATGCTTATACCCTTTATTGAAAATGCTTTTAAATATGTTAGCCATCACACTGATAGAATAAATCACATCAGCATCACCATGGATTATCATAAAAATGAATTTCATTTCAACTGTACTAACGATAGAGAACAGAAAATAGCCGAACAGGTGATCGAAAATAAAGGAATTGGACTTTTAAATTTAAAAAGAAGGCTTCAGTTACTTTATGAAAACAGACATGAGCTGATCATCGCCGAAAATGATTATGAATTTAGCATTTCACTAAAAGTAAATATCTTGCAAACCTAATCATGAAAAAAATAAACTGTATCATTATTGATGATGAGCCTTTAGCATGCAAGGGGCTTAAAGAATATATTGAAGACATGGAGATGCTCAATTTACTAGCTGTAGTGAATCATGCATCAGATGCAATTGACTATCTTCCTGATACTGATCTCATGTATCTCGACATCAATATGCCTAAAATTTCAGGAATCGATTTTTTACAACAGGTTAAAAATCCACCGCTCACAATCATCACCACTGCATATCAACAATATGCCTTGCAAAGTTATGAGCTAGATGTGATGGATTATCTCTTAAAACCAATCAGCTTTCCACGATTTTTTAAGGCGACGAATAAGGCTATAGAGTATTTAAAATTATTGAAATCCGATAAACAAGATCTTGCAGCTGTACAAGAATATTTCTTTGTAAAAAGTAATGGCGTGCTTGAAAAAATTCAGCTCAATGAAGTACTGGCAGTTGAAGCACTATCCAATTATATCATTATTCATTGTACTGATAAAAAAATTATAACTTATCTAACTTTAAAACAAATTAATGAATACCTACCTGTAGGATTTATTAAAGTCCATAAAAGTTTTATTGTTTCAATTTCTAAAATAGAAAAGATCGATCATGATGAAATCATTGTACAACATCTGAAAATACCTATAGGTTCCTTATATAAAGAAGATATGATGATACAGGTGATTAATGGCAAACTTTTAAAAAGATAAGGTTTAATCAAGTAATGATACGGATTGATGTAAAATAAAAATTAAGCCTTCAGAAAGTCTATACTTTTGAAAATAATTAATTTTATATCAACATGAAAAAAACAATTTCAATTCTACTTACGCTCATTCTAATGGCATTTCAGATGTCAGCACAATGGGCTCCAAGAGCTGCATTTTCAGGTATTGCAAAAGCTAAATCCACTTCATTCACCATTGGCAGCAAAATTTATGTGATGGGAGGAACGGACAACTCCGGAGTCATTCTCAATGATTTTTGGGAGTACGATATCCCAACTAATTCATGGCTACAAAAGCCTAATTTTCCAGGACCGGAGCGTTATGGTGCTGCCTCATTTGTGATCAATGGAAAAGGATACATTGCTACTGGAGGAAATAATTTCGGATACCTCGATGATCTTTGGGAATATAATCCACTTACTTCACAGTGGATTCAGAAATCAGGCTTACCGGCATTTTCGGCACAACATGAAAATCAACGAACAGAAGCATTTGCATTTGAAGTCAACAATAAAGGCTATCTGGGAGGCGGAGTTGGATTTGTATTTGGACCTAATTCTACATCCAACATTGCATTCGTAGACTTATGGGAATATAATCCAATATTAAATAGTTGGATTCAAAAATCAGACCTACCAGATTTAGGAAAAAATATGGGCATCGCTGTAGCTATCAATGGCAAGGGATATGTTGGGTTGGGATGCAATGTAGATCAAACTATTAATCACCGTAGTTTATGGGAGTATAATGCAACTACCGATATTTGGACCGCCAAAGCAATTTTCCCAACCAATTTTACAACTGATGCCGGTGCATTTACGCTCAATAATAATCTATATGTAGTTGGAGGAGTTAATTTAAATCCAGTGAGTTTGTCAAGTCAGTTTTATAAATATGATCTTACATCAAACACTTGGACTTCACTTACTGCCTTTACCGGAGGAGCTATTGCGGGTGAATTTGCAATTTCTAACGGAACTACAGCATTTGTGGGTACCGGATATAACGGAAGTATTATTACAAGATCTGATGTATGGGAGTGGACTATACCTACAGGATTGAATGATCCATCCGATCCAAGCATGACAAAAATCAATATCGTTCCCAACCCTGCAAGTGATCATATCAACATACAGTCTTCCAAGCAAGTTTCGGGAGTAGAAATATATTCTGTAAACGGAGCACTCGTAACGAAGTTTGAATCAGATCCTAGCAACATCAATATTGCAGAATTACCGAGCGGAATGTATCTGCTACGAATTAAATTCATTGATGATCAATACCAGATGGAAAGATTTATAAAGACAAAGTAAGCCAAAACTTTTTTTTCGATAGCCTCCTGAAGACACGCAGGAGGCTTTTTTATTTTTGGAAGATTAATTTTGTAGGTATAAAATCAATTAATGTGTATACTTTTATCGTGATCATTGATTTGATACTTTGAAAATAGATGTATTAAAAATTCTTCATCAATTATAATGTTTATGCGACTTAAAATTTTCGAAATAGATATTATGCATCTTATAAAAATGATGGCCAGATGAATCAAATCACAAATTAAACCAAAAAAATCAAGAGCGATTGAATTAGACTTATATGAAAGAAGAGTTCAGCATCAGAAAATATTTGTCAGAAGACAGATTCGGCATCATTAGTTTGTTCCGATTAAATACTCCGGAATATTTTGCAGTGGAAGAAGAAAAAGATCTTCTTTACTATTTGGAAAATCACAGTGATGATTATTTCGTGATGGTTACAAATAAGGAGATTATTGGATGCGGAGGAATTAATTATTCAGAAGATAAAAAAATGGGGACACTTAGTTGGGATCTCTTTCATCCAGCATACCAGAAAAAAGGTTGTGGTACTAAACTCACTAATTTCAGGATTGAAAAGATCAGAACTTCGAAAGAAATTAAAATTATTTCGGTACGTACATCACAACAAGCTTTTCAATTTTATGAAAAATGCGGATTTCAACTAAAAGAAATCATCATTGATTACTGGGCTAAGGGATTCGATCTTTATCGGATGGAATTTGAAATTTAAATATATATATATCGAAGTTTGAAAAGGCATTTTTGATTTGATCAAAGTGAATCAAAATATTAGAAAAACTTTAGGATAAAACGTATTGGACCGCATTTTCTACTTTTCAAATTTAACCACGTGCCTTCATTTTAATACTTGCTCTAACCTCCCGGATTTTCTCAAATTATCAGTTGGAAACAACCTATCAAGCTCCTAAAGAACTAAGAATTAGTACTTGATTTTCTGATAATAATTTGATTATCAATGCTATGTAATTAATTTTTAACCCTTTAGCGAAATCGAAATCTAAAGAATTCAGGAATTTATCTATTTTTGTGGCTTGCTGAATTTAAAAACCCCAAGCTACTATGTTCCAGCAACTCAAAAACAAAGGAATGATTTCCCGTCCTGCTGACTCCAGCGGTAACGGTTCTATAAATATTATTGGTGCAGGAACAGTGATCGAGGGCGAAGTAAGCTCTAATGGAGATATCCGTATTGATGGCACCATCCGTGGTTCAGTTACTTCAAAAGCCAAGGTGGTAGTTGGAAGCACCGGAGTTGTGGAAGGCGATGTGATTTGTCAGAGTGCTGATATTTCAGGAGCTATCAAAGGAAAAACCACGGTTCAGGAAATGCTGTTTTTAAAATCCAATGCACGCATCAATGGCGATATCCAGACTGGAAAGCTGGTGGTTGAAGTAGGAGCTTCATTCACGGGTAACTGTAGTATGGGACCATTGATCAAGGACATTAAAAATGCCGACCGATCCACTACCAAACTCGCCGAAAAAACGGCTTGATAATTATGTTCGCTATTCAGCGATGGGCCTGCAGATGGGAGCAATCATTTTTCTCCTCACTTATGCAGGGATAAAACTCGATGCGTATTTACATTTAAGTTTCCCGGCATTTACACTTTTCCTTGCACTATTCTCTGTGGTTGCCGCATTATGGTACTTCATCAGGGATTTTATCCGATAATTCTTTTCTCACGCCTACCAATAATTCATAGCAGAATATTTGGAGTGCAATATAATTTTTCAGTAGGAATATTCCACACTTCAAGAAGAGTAGCAGGGGTCTCAGCATTTAACACTTGTAGCAGAAGTTCAACTCCATTACCTTAGATTTTATTGTAAGTACAATCCAAACGGTTATTAGATCGTTTATTCACGCAATTGAGGTCCCTTCCTAAAACGATGAAAAGATGAATCGAATCCGAAATTTCTTTTGGTTTTGCTCTGGAGCACACCCGAATATTTTAAAACGCTGTCCCACGGAATCTGCAAAATATTTAGGAATTGGTGGAACGGTTCTTTTCACAGGAATACTTGCTGCACTTTCCTCTAGTTACGCTCTTTACACAGTGTTTGATAATATCTGGAATGCAGTCGGATTCGGAATATTGTGGGGCGCCATGATTTTTAATCTCGATCGCTTTATTGTAAGTAGTATGAGAAAGAGAAATAATTTCTGGGCGGAATTCAAAATTGCTTTTCCAAGGATCGTAATGGCTGTACTACTCGCAATAGTAATTTCGAAACCTCTAGAATTAAAAATCTTCGAGAAGGAAATTAATCGAAAGATCGATGAAAGAAAAAGTGAAGAAGTCATCAAAGCAAAAAAAACAATCAATCAAGGATTTCCGGAGTTAATCGAATTAGAAAATAAGATTGCTGCATTAAAAGTAGAAATCAACACTAAAGAAAAATTCAGAGATCAGCAACAAACAGCTTATGATGCTGAACGCTTCGGAAAAAAAACTAGTGGAACAACTGGGATAGTGGGAATTGGCACTAATGCGAAGAAAAAAGAAATTCAGTTAGATGAAGCACAACGAGATTTGCAGCAAGTGAACGCACATAACCAGGTAAAGATTGATCGCTATGAAAAAGACATTCTCGATTTATATGATTCCCGTGAAAAGGCATTCCTATTACAGAAGCCAACAATAGATAAATATGATGGAATGGCGGCAAGGATAGAAGCCCTAAGTAAACTATCGGCAGAAAGCAGCGCTATGAACTTAGCTTCGATATTTATCGTACTACTCTTTATTGCGATTGAAATTGCTCCTGTGTTTGTAAAATTAATTTCTGAAAAAGGACCTTATGATGAACTACTTGAGCAGCATGAAAACACTATTGAAATTTATGCCAATGAAAAGATGTATAAATCAAAGATCAAAACAGCAGAGCGAAGACAAATTTATGCAGACAATAGCAAAAATGATCTAGATGTAACTATAACCGTGAACCAGCAGCTTTCACGAAATAAGATTGAAGCAGAAACTGACATTAGAAGTACAAGATTAAAACATCGGGTGGAGGAGGAAAAAGAAAAACTTCGAAAAAATAAAGTTGAACAGGTAGTGTAAAAAAGTACTTACAAGGCAATGATTGTTTTTTAATTGCCTTTCCTAAACCTTCTATTTGTCTCTTTCAATTTATGACGGAGAATATATAAATTGATCATTTCATTCAGCACACTTCGATTGCATTAAAATTTTCAAACTTTTCACGATTCAAATATTAAGTAACAATAAAGCGTGAAATTAATTTGGCAGATAACTCATCATTATCCTTCAAATTAATTCCACGCTCTTCAATTTGCGAGAAATGTAATAGGGATCGCTAAACGATGATCCCCAGAATTATTAGTTTTTCATTTCCATAAGTTTGAAAAACTGATCTAGTTGAGGAAGGATAACAATACGAGTACGACGGTTTACAGCGCGACCTTCCACAGAATCATTGGTACCTAAGGGAACATACTGGCTACGACCAGCGGCAATCATTGTAGCAGGATCAACACCATAATTCTTTTGTAAAATACGAACTACAGCAGTTGCACGCAAAACACTAAGATCCCAATTATCTTTAATGGAGGCAGTAGCAATTGCTTTATTATCAGTATGCCCTTCCACCATAAATTCCATTCCTGATTGTGCTTTAACAACAGCAGCTACTTTACCAAGAACTTCTTTCGCGCGAGGTGTAATTTCATAACTTCCACTACGGAATAACATTTTATCGGAAATATTGATAAACACTGCACTTCCTTCCACCTTAATATTTACATCTTCATCATTCACATCTTTCAAGGCTCCTTTTAGATTAAGTACTAAAGCCAAATTCATAGAATCCTTGCGCGAAATCTCTACTTGTAGATTTTTGATGTAGGAATCTTTAGAATTAATATTCTCAAGTGACTTACGAATACTTTCTGATTGTGATGCAGAAATCACTGACATCTCACTCAATTGCTTTAACATTGTAGAGCTGTTTGCTTTCAAGTCAGCAAGTTCTTTTGCGAGTCTATCCGCTTCATCCGCTTTTGCAGTTTTCTCAGATAAACAACGCTGAAGATTTGATTCAGTGGTATCATAATCAGCTTTTAGTTTGGTGTACTGATCCACTTGAGCATGATATTTTTTACGACTTACACATCCGGTTGTCAAAATAATAAGCACAGCGAAAATTGATAATAAACGATTCATAGTTTTTAGATTATATTTATGAGGGTGTAAATATAGTCAGAATGCAACAAAATTGTTATAAAAACGACAGATTCTTCGCTTAGTGAGTACGTTATATAGTTTATGGTGTGGATAAAATTCCTCATCATGATCAACAAATTTTAATGCCAAAGACTAGCTGTTCAAGAATAAATAAACTTTGCAGAATGGTTTTTCTTAAAACAGAAAGGGAAGGTTTTCCACTATTCGTTCATTATTATTCTTAAGATTTAAATATTTTTTTCTCTCCGTTTTTCACTTTTCAGAGTATTCATTTTTTTTCACCACACCGATTCAATTCAGTAGTTATATTTTCTCTAGAGAGGGTGATTAAATATCCTCCCTTAATTAATTAAAATTCAAGAGATTATCCAAGATAAAATTCGAAAACAAATTGTTGTCCATACAATAGAAATTTTTATCTTTATTCCACGGAATTAGTGATTTATCATAGTATAGCGCTTTGAAATATAACTAACGATCTAACCTTTTAACTTCATGAAATCAAGCCAACTAGTCTTTCTATTACTAACAATTTCTATCCTGAATTGCACCTCTTTAAAATCCCAATCATGGGCATGGGCTAGAAGTGCTACGGGTAATGAATTCGATCAATCCAGCACTGTAATTGCTGATGCGGCGGGTAATGTTTATGTTGCCGGATATTTTGCTAGCGATTCAATTACCTTCGGAAATATCACGCTTCAGAATTCATCCATTAGCTTTGATGAAATGTTTATTGTGAAATACGATCCTAATGGAAACGTACTGTGGGCTCAGCGAGCAGGTGGGGCTGATGATGATAAACCCACATCACTCTCCATCGATCCATTTGGAAATATTTTTCTTGCTGGTTATTATAAAAGTACGACTATAACTTTTGGAAGCTTTACCCTTAACAACACTGGTAACGGTGATATTTTTTTAGTGAAATATGATAATACTGGTAATGTACTTTGGGCAAAAAGTGAAGGTGGATTAGCTCTAGAGATTCCCTACTCAATCACCAATGATGCTATCGGAAATTTATATGTCGCTGGGAGATTTTCAAGTAATAGCATCACTTTTGGTACAACAACATTGTTACAACAAGGAAGTATGGATGTGTTTTTGGTAAAGTATAATTCAGCAGGAAATATCGTATGGGCAAAAGGTGCTGGGAGCAGTAGTAATGATGAAGCTTATGGCGTAACTACAGATCCATCCGGAAATATTTTTGTTACTGGATATTTTAATCAGAATTTTAATATTGGAACCTTTACTTTAACTACTGCAGGACTTGGTGATATCTTTGTTGCCAAATATGATTCTTCAGGAACTGTATTATGGGCAAATAGAGCTGGAGGAAGTGGAGATGATCGGATTCAATCCATCAAGACTGATGCTAATGGAAATGCTTATGTAGCGGGATATTTTGCTAGCACCTCATTCACTATGGGAGGCGTTACCATTTCTGCCAATGCGGGGAATAACTCTGTCATCGGAAAATATGATCCTTCAGGAAATGTTCAATGGGCACATAATATAGATGGAAACAGTAAAGCTTATTCATTATTGCTCATCAATAATCAAGTTTACTTTTGTGGGACCTCCAATGGAGATACACTCCACTATGGACCATCTACATTAATGATTGATGGAAATGCCGATTTTTTTATTGGGAGCTGTGATAATTCAGGAAATAAAAACTGGGCTATTAAACAGACTTCTGGTGGTAATAGTGGAGAGTTAGCCTACGCACTTGCTAGCAGCGGAAACAATCTCTTTGTAGCAGGCGATTTCGATAGTGATCCTCTCACATTTGGCAGTTCAACAATCAGTAATACTGACAATGGATTCGATATGTTTGTAGCAAAATTAGGAGGTGTTTCTGCTAGCTTACCATCCCAGACGCTCAAAACTAAAATTGCCATATCACCAAACCCAACTATTGACAATTTTACCATCAATACAAGTGAAAATATTGACAGATGTACCCTCTATTCGATAACTGGAGAATTAGTATATGATGCCTATAATTTGAATAAACATTTGCAGAAGTCTATTAACATATCCAGATTAACACCCGGAATTTATTTTGTAGAAATACTGACAAACGGACAAAAAACAATTGAAAAACTTGTAAAAATTAATCCATAAACATGGATAAGATTATTTGTAAATAAACATGTATTTTTTAAATAATAAAAGGGACGGTAGATTATTTCTACCGTCCCTTTTATTATACTACTAACAATGAATTACTGAATGGTGACTGTCAGTGACACATTATTAACCAATCCATCACGATTTGTAACGGTAAAAGTATACTTATTGGTTTGGCCTACTATTGTATCTAAGACATCAATATAATCATAAGCAAATACATCACCATCGCTGCCTGTTAAGGTAGAATCAAGTTCTGTAAGTGCTGTTGCACCATTTATAGAGGTGGAGATATTAAACTTTTTCAAGACATCCACACTTTCTGATTTCGAAGCATCGATTCCGATTGAGATAATACTCCCCCCAGCTATTGATGTATCTTTAGAAATGTAAGTAGATCCTGTTTTAAAGCTGATATTTGGCAATTTGCCTTCGTCTTTTTCACAAGAAGAGATGATTGCTATTATAGATAACAGCAAGAATGATTTAAGTATGATTTTCATTTTAGTTTTAAGTTTGTTATTCAGGAGTAATGGATAATGATCAAGCGAAAAATGAATAACGATGCCACTTAGGCGGTGGAGCTTTAATTTTAATATAAACAGGAATCGCAAATTTTTGACAACTATCTACATAGTTTAATTTATCTGCATCAGGATGTGCGAAGCAAAGTTGTTCACTGGCATAGAATCTAATTTTTTCAAATTTTCCACTGCCCTTTTGATATTTGCTACTTGCCTGATCCTCTTTATTTTTTTTGACGAACGCCAAGGTAATACGTGTATCGCGAGTATCCTGAACACATTTTATTTCAATTCCTTCAGCTGAATGAGTCACGCTAATAACATCGTACATTATTCCATGCCATTCAAATTCCTCTTTGGGTTCGGTCCAATTCACTAATTCTTGACTCGCAAACTTAAGTGTGGTGAACTCCTTTTGAGTAGAATGACTTAATTGATGATGAAAAGATTCGAGGCATCGACTTTTTTCGAACTCAAAATAAAGCCAGGAGAAACTGCTCTGGAAAATCCAAAGTAAGAGTACTATCAACGAAAGTATTTTTACCTTCATGAATTAAAACATTAAAATTTCACTTTAAGATTAGCAGTAATATTTCTTCCGATATTCTTAATTCCATAATTTTTAAACCGGGAAAGATGATCAAAATAAGCAGTATTCAATAGATTATTACCTGCAATGCTGAATTCATATACTTTTCTGCCAGATGGAAAGGAAGTAGAAGCACCTACATTCCATAAATTGTAATCTGGAGTTGATAATTCATTGGGTGCAACATTATTTTGCGCGAAACAATACTCCACATTAGTATAGAGATCTACTTTCATCGATTTATTTTTTACAGATAGGGAATAATACAAAGCCGGAACTATTTTTTGTGCCGGGATGTATGGTGTATAATCATTCTGATCTGTTTTGCTGATCATTCCAGAATAAGAAATGCCGGTCTTAAATCTATCTGAAGGTTTAATCATAAGGTTGACTTCAGTTCCATATTGTATTACATTTTGCTGCTTATATCGAAAAACGGGAAAACCAAACCACTCTTCTGAAGTGGGCGCTAGAAAAACATAATTGAAGAAATAATTATAGAAAGGGCTAACAGAAACATCAACCATGTGACTTTTGCAATTCAGGAAAAGATTTCCAGTAATGTTTTGTTCATTCTTTAGATCAGGGTCACCAATTTCATAGGTAAAAACACCCTCATGCAATCCATTGGACGATAACTCAGCAAGATTAGGTATCCGCACTCCACTCGCCACATTAAATTTAACATTAAAATTTTCATTGGGGAAATAGGTAAATCCCGAAAAGAAATTATAATAAGGAGCAAATTTTGTGAAGGGCTTAATTTCATTTTCAGGACCATTTACACTTGCAGTAAAGTAAGTCTGAATCCATTTTTCTCCAACACCTACTCCATTTTCAAGAATGAATTTCGGATGTATAGTTGATTCCAGATAAACAGAAATATTACTCTCCTGCATATTTGCATCCGGTACAATTTTACGCGCACCGAAATTAGTATTATCTTCCACTGACCCTAGATTCGAAATGATCAATTTATTATTTTCAGATAATTGTGTTTCCCATTTCAGTAAATATTGAAATGTAAGTAAGTGCATATTCAAACTAATTGCACCACCACCTTCGTTTTCCAATCTTTTATTCGATTGAATGCCGATGTTAAAATTGATTTTCGAATTATTCTTTAAGACAAATTCATTTTCAGAGGAGAGAATATTTAACAATACTGTATGTGAGGGATTCTTACTTAGCGTGCGACTCCATCGTTCATCTGGAACTACAAAATCATAGATATCATTAAAAATAAAACCGAATCGATTGAATGAACTCATAAAGTTATTGGTAGAAGTCCAGTTTTTTCTTTGAAAACCATAAGTTGATTTTAGATAGTACCCATCGAATCGACTATTCAAAACACGATCACCATTCCCGTCGGAATAATCGGCATTATTTTCAATACCAGCTCGGATTCTAAACCAATGTTTCTCTTTGCTTTCTTTGTAACCACCTTGAATCAAACCACCAGAGGTATTGGAATTAAATTTTAAGGAAACATCGTTTTCTTGATCACCAACGGGTGGTTTATCTTCTTCAATTACATTGATAATTCCTCCGATAGCTTCGGAACCATACAAAACACTAAGAGGTCCTTTTATGATTTCAACTTTTGAGAGACCAAGATCTGATAATCCTAATCCATGTTCATCTTGCCATTGCTGGTTATCAAACTTTAATCCTGAAATCAAAATCAATACCCTATTGCCATAAAGCCCACGGATCACAGGCTTAGCAATCGAGACGCCTGTGGTAAGCATACTCATGCCGGGGGTTTTAGACATCAACTCGGCAAGATTATAAGTACCACTTTTCTTCAGACTATCAATATCCAAAGAAATGATATTTAGCGATGTCTCTTGAAGTGGCTTATCCTTGTAGGAGGAAATTACAACTGATTGAAGTTGAATAGCTTTTATCGAATCTGGGTTTTGAGCTTTTATTTCAAAACTTAACAGAAATACGCCTAAGAACGCAAGACGTTTTATTAGATCAAATGAACTCAAAATTGTGAATTTAAATATAGCCTCAGACAAATATCGTAATAATACGAAAACCATAATAATGTCGTTGGTTTATTTATCTGAACTACTTAAAATCAAATAACTAGGCCAAACACAAAAATTGCAGAACCATTAGTTCTAGATATACAAATCTATTTTAGTTCGGCCTTAATTCTAACAAATCGACCTTGCGCCATCATCAATCGCTTAAATGAAAAATAACTGTGATCATTACTTTCAAATCAAAAGAAAAATTACACAATTATAATCCCTTTTCTGCTTAAAAATATTCATCCGCAAAATCAAAAACGACAAGCAGAAAGATCACTGGTAATCCGGTTTTAATAAATAACCTAAAACAACTTCTATTAAAAAACATCCTGACCACCAATTTGATGACCAGGATGTTTAAGATTTAATTTTTTAATTGCACATTAATCCAAATTTTCCTAATAAAATTAAAAAATCGACATTATTTGTAATTCCATCTTTATTTAGATCGGTAGGACAACCGTTACAAGTAAATCCGAACTGTCCGAGTAACATTAAGAAATCAGAATTATCAGTAATTCCATCATTATTAATATCGCTTGGCATTTTCTTACTAACCGAAATAGGAGAAGATAATGCAGAACATCCGGTGGTCGAACTTGTAACCGTAACATTATAAGTTTGAAAAGCACTAGTAGTTATAGTTTGAGTATTCTGGCCAGAAGACCATACATAGGTATTATTAACTCCAGCATTTGCTGACAATGTTACTGATCCACCAGCGCAAATTATAGTATCACCTACCACTGAAATTGAAGCACTGAAGCCTGAACAAATATCGAGATCTAAACCTGTCAACACATCAGATCTAAATTTGCGAAGATTTAAATCCCCTAAATCTTTTGCTTCACTATTATCCTGATAAAGAATATTAGCACCATAATCAGTTATGATCTGAAGTTTTGTGAAGTCAGGTTGATTTGTTCCGGCAATGTTTACCTGCATTAATCCTTCAATATTCAATACTCCACCCGCAGAATTCTGGACAATAACCGGAGCATCAGATGAGTATCCTGACCATTTATAGATATTGTTAATTCCGCCATTATCAATTGGACTACCCGCTACAATAATATAAGAGCCATTAGACAATCTTGTGATATCACGAATTCCTCTAAAGTCGAGATCTAATTCAATTGGTGCACCAAAAGTTGGAGGACCCACTGGATTTCCGTTATTGAACCATGCTTCAAAATTCAACAATGGCGCAATTACCGCATTATGACGGAATGAAGTAGGAACCAATGGAGCTCTTAATCCCAGGAATAATGTTGTACCATCAGGACCGAAAGTCAACCCTTCTAAAGAGAAACCGTTAATCGCTTTGGAATCAACACCTGGAAGAGAAGATGCAGTAAAGGCATATCCGTTAGCATCACCCCAAGCTAATAAAGCGGTTCTGATATTTACATATCCTGAGAAAGCGAAAGAAGTAGCTGCTCCTGTACCGGTAACAGTAGTTGCAAATAAACGATCACGATTTGGTTTATTATCGTATGGAAGTTTTCCATTGCTCATAGAACCTGTCCAATAAACTTTATTGGAATTATTTAAACTTCTAGTGCTTGCTTCTACGTCTACTTCAGGTTTTGCCGGATCAGGTAATGCCAGGTTAGCAGTGTAATTATAAGAAACGAAAGGCAAACCTGAATTCACTCTTGAATAAACATTCAATACATTCAACTCATCATCTCCACTAATGTAGAAATCATTATCGATCGCAATTCCATCAGAACCATCCGACATTCCAGTATGCCAAACAGTTGTTACCGGAGTAAGATTTGGAGAAGGATCAGATGCTGCATAGTTCAAAATATAAGAGGTATTGCTGGTACCGTTATTTACTGTAACCGTAATGACAGCATAACCAACTGCTGCAGGTGTAATTTTCAGATTTCTCGAAGCATTAGTTCCAGTTAAAACTAAATTAGCCAATGGAACAACAGCAGTATTACTTGAGGTTACGCTTACGGTTAAGTTAGCTACAGGAACATTAGGATCACCAATAACAAAATCAATTCCTAAAGAGTCGGCAGGATCTGTAAGATCATTGATCACACCGCTAACACCATAAGGACTATTTGGTGAAATAGCAACACCACCATCAAGATAATTAGTTGTTGAAGCCACATCCATAACAATAGTTGGAGCACCTACAACAACAACACATGGATTATAGGCAATAGTAGCACGATTACTTATTCCTGGATTTCCAATTTCACCTAATGATGAAGTGAATGAATTTTCTACATCAGCAACAGCAGATAATGTCCAGTTGGAAATAGTATTTGTTCCCAATCCAACTGCATTAACCCATCCTGATTTTAAAGTAGTCCTGATAGAACCTAATGCAAATGTTACATCACCATAAGTTATACGATCTACCAAAGTACCGAACGCATCATATAAATTTACTTCATCTTCACGACCAAGATTGTTGGTACTACCACCGATTACTTTTACACCGTTACAAAGGTTCCAGTTGGTGCGGAATGTTGCTGCAGGAAGTTCAGTTAAAATTACAGATTCACCGGGTTGAACTATTCCAAATGCTGTTAAACTTTGAGATCCTGGAAGACGACTATTATCATCAAAACTCCATCCACTCATATCTACTGCGATTGTACTTACGTTAGTGAATTCCACAAATTCTCCAGCACCACCTGCACCACCTCCATTATACATAAACTCGGTAATTCTCATTACCCCTACTGGAGCTGTAATTGTAACAGCAATGGAAAGGGCAGTACTAGTTCCACAAGAATTTGTTGCAGTCACACTTAATGTTCCATTAGTTGCTGCAGCAGAAAAATCAACAGTTACGCTGTTAGAAGTTCCGTTAATTGTTGCTCCTGCTCCAGTGTAATTCCAATTATATGTAACTCCAGAAACTGCAGGTACTGTATATACCACTCCATTTGTGCCGGCACTTACGGAAGCTGAACTTGTTGTAAATGCAGCAGGTTGAGCAGGAGCAGAAATTTCAGTTACAGTTACTGATGGTGAAGTTGCATTGCATGTTCCATTAGAAACTGTAACGCTATACGTTCCAGCAGCAGTTACCGTAATTCCCTGACTGATATCACCGGTACTCCAGAGATAAGAGGTATATCCTGCACCGGCATCAAGTGCTGTTAAATTACCAGAGCAGAATGTTAATGATCCTGAAATCACAGGAGTTGGAACAGCATTAACAGTAACTGTGATTGGTGATGAAGATGCGGCTGAAGTTGTTAAGCAAGATGCTGTTGAATTGATTGAACATACGATCACGTCGCCATTCAATAAAGCAGCATCTGTATAAGTTGAATTATTAGTACCAACACTATTTCCGTTTTTAGTCCACTGATAAGAAGGTGTTCCTCCGTTCACTGCAGTAGCAGTAAATGTTACACTTGTTCCTGTACAAATCGTAGTAGCAGTAGCTGATACACTCACAGATGGAGTAACGTTTGGACTAACGGTGATGGTTAGACTGTTTGAAGTTGCTGTTGTTGGTAATGCACAGCCGTTAGATGAAGTCATCACAACAGTAACAATATCCTGATCATTTAAGGATGAAGTTGTAAATGTATTACTGTTTGAACCGGCATTATTTCCGTTAACTAACCATTGATACGCTGGAGTTAATCCTCCGTTAACAGGTGTAGCAGTAAATGTAATACTTGCTCCTGCACAGAAAGTAGTTGAAGAACCGGCAGCTATTGAAACAGATGGAACAACTGAAGAAGAAACAACAATTGTGATCGAACTTGAATTAGCAGTTAATGGAGATACACAATCTGCATTTGAAGTCAAAGTGCAGGTAACTTCATCATTATTATTAAATGAAGCGGAAGTATAAACATTTGAAGACCCACTTTGTACAGAAGAACCATTTAAGAAGAACTCGTAATTAGGAGATACTCCTCCATTTACTGCAGATGCAGTAATATCAACTGAAGTACCTGAACAAATTACACTACCAGGATTAGCCGATATAGATACTGATGGAATTAGAACAGGATTTACAGTCACAACAACTGGTGCAGAGGTAGCAGAACAGTTATTAGAAGTAACAGTTACTGTGTATGTTCCTGAAGTAGTAACATTAAGATCCTGATTCACTGAATTATCAGACCACAGATAAGAATCTGCTGTTGTTGCTGATAATGTTACTGAACCGCCAGCACAGAATGTTGTTTGTCCTGAAGGTGTGATAGTAGCAGTTGGGATTGAATTTACTACTGCGTTTGCAGAAGAAGTTGTTGTTCCGCAAGCATTCGTTACAGTAACTGTATATAATCCACTCGCTGCAGTTGTTGCATTCAGTATTGAAGGATTCTGTGCAGGAGAAGTAAACGTATTTGGTCCTGACCAAGCATAAGATAATGGCGATGTTCCTGTAGCTACAACTCCTAGATTCAACGTAGATCCAGCGCAGACTGGTGTTGTACCTGTAGTAGATGTGATTAAAGGAGAAGTACATGGTAATGGCTCGGGCGAAAAACAAAGTCCTCTATAAATTAAATTAATTCCGGAGGTAGTTAAAGTAGATGTTACTGAGTTGATACCACTATCTGTAATTGTAAAGATCCTATTACCTGAAACTTCTGCTGATGTTGAATAAATTATTGGATTAGCACCGGCGAAATCAACTGTTAATCCTCTTGCACCAATATTGCTTACTCCTGTACCTAATGTATAAGCTAAGCTCCATGTTCCACCCGACCATCCTGTGGTGGTTGAGAATGCACCAGAGTAAGTCCATTTCTGAATTCCACCCAGACCTGTATTTCTATCGTCAGCCACATAACAAGTCAATCCATTCGGACTAAAAGCAAAACCATATGCACTTCCACCTGGAGCATTAATAATATTCGTTGCGGTACCCGGAGCAACGGTAGTTGTAGGTAAAGAATTAAAAGAACCAACCTGATAAATTCCCAGATTTGATCCAGTTCCATTAAACGAAGTTGAATTTGTACTAACAAAAAGTGTATTGTTAAATATTACACCAATACGTCCATTCGTTGTAAAAACTGAAGTGGCTGTTGTAGTAGTACCAGTTGTACTACCTGTGGCAGAATAAACAATTCCGTTTGCTCCAATCAACCAATAACGATTACCATCAGAGACTACCGAACGGTAATTATTTCCGGTTAAAGAATTATATGTAGCATTAGTTTGTGATGTTCCATTTGGTAATACTTTACCAATCGTTCTTCCAATACCGGCAGCACTTGTAATACTTGCAGTCCCAGGAGCTGCATTATAACCCGGCATGATAACGTAACTTTTATCAGATGATAAACTAATATAGCCACTAGAAGTACTGGTTCCTGATTCAACAAGATTATAAGGTGAATTTGTTGGAGCAATGGCAGCAGCAGGTAATGATACAATAAGTGAAGGTTGCTGACCAGCACCTGATGTATTAAACTGCAGCATTTTTACTATGAAGGAATTACCACTAAGAGTAGTACCATCCCCAATTTGTTCAACCACTAATTTACCGGCAGTAAATCCAACAGTAACAGCAATAGTTGTTGCTATACTTGTGCCGCAAGCATTAGTAGCTGTTACACTTAAAGTTCCATCGGTAGCAGAACCTGAGAAATCAATAGTAATGCTATTGCCGGTTCCATTAATTGTTGCACCTGTGCCGCTATAGCTCCAAGCATAAGTATTGCCGGCTACATTTGGTACAGTATAAACAACACCATTTTGTCCTTGAGCAACACTAGTAGAACTTGTGGTAAATGCTCCAGGTTGATTTGCTGTTAAAATTACAATATTTACCGGTGCTGAATTTCCTGCACATGTTCCGTTGGAAACCAATACAGAATAAGTGCCGGAGGTAGAAACATTAATTGTTTGAGTAGTTTCATTCGTGCTCCACAAGTAAAAAGTGTAGCCTGCTCCTGCATCTAAAATTGTTGATCCTCCTGTGCAAAACGAAAGTGATCCGGAAATTGAAGGAGTAGGTGCAGTGCTCACGCTCATTGCTAAAGCAGTTGAAGTAGCCGTGGTTGTTGTTAAGCAAGATGCTGTTGAAGTGATTGAACATGCAATCAAGTCACCATTAGCTAAAGTAGCATCTGTATAATTTGAATTATTGGTACCAACATTAATTCCGTTTTTTGTCCATTGATAAGAAGGTGTTCCTCCATTCACTGCAGTTGCAGTAAAAGTAACACTGGTTCCTGAACAAATAGGAGTAGCAGGGTTGGCGATAACACTAACTGATGGAGTTAAATTTGGATTTACGGTAATAGTCAGATTATTTGAAGTAGCTGTTATTGGGGATGCACATCCATTAGATGAAGTCATTACGCAAGTAACTAGATCTTGATCATTTAAACCACTATTCACATAAGTATCACTATTGGTTCCAACATCAGTACCGTTCAATTTCCATTGATACGCCGGCGTTGTACCTCCATTGGTTGGAGTTGCAGTAAATGTTACACTGCTTCCTGCACAAATCGTTGTTGCGGATCCAGCTGCTATCGAAACAGCCGGTAGTACTGTTGAAGTTACTGTAATTGTTATTGAGCTCGAAGTTGCATTTGACGGAGATGCACAATTAGCGTTTGATGTTAACACACATGTAACAACGTCTTGATCAATTAATGTACTATTTGAATATGAATCACTATTAGTACCAACATCATTACCATTTAATTTCCATTGATAAGCCGGAGTAGTGCCTCCATTAGTTGGAGTTGCAGTAAAAGTTACATTAGTTCCTAAGCAAATTGTAGTTCCTGAATTAGAAGATATACTTACTAAAGGTGTAACATTCGCATTAACCGTTATTGAAAGAGCATTAGATGTAGCAGAAACCGGTGAAGCACAAGCTGCATTAGAAGTTAGCACACAAGTAACAATATCGCTACTAGCAAGTGCAGCATTCGAGTAAGTATCACTATTTGAACCTACATTCCCTCCATTGAGTTTCCACTGATAAGCAGGAATTGCACCTCCATTGGTTGGAGTTGCAGTAAAGGTTACATTGGTTCCTGCACAAATTGTATTACTCGGATTTGAACCGATAGAAATTGAAGGTGTAACGGTATTGGTTACTGTTACCGTAGGTGTACCGCCATTGCCGGATCCAACACATCCTCCTGCAGCAGTCACAGACACTAATGAATAAGATTTAGTTGATGATGGAGAAACAGGGATATTTGAACCGGTAGTATAATTATTTACCGTAAAATTTGAAGTTCCGTCCGAGTAAATAACTGTAAAAGGCGAAGTACCACCTGTAATCGCAACTTGTAAATTTGTACTGCTACCATTACATATTGACGCGTCTCCAGAAAGAACCGAAGCAGTTGGGGAGGTGCAAGAAGAAATAGCAGTAAAAGAAAGTCCATCTACAGCAAGATTATCATCATTACCTGCATCATTTGGGTCCGTCCAACGAATAAATAGTGTTTGGCCCGGTGCCCAGGAAATACCGGTAACCGTGAACGAAATCGCTCTTTGATTCGCTGCAAGATTTCCATTTAATGTGACATCACTTGTGGTATTATTGACACGTGCTGTAAAATCAAGTGCTGTAACATTAACATAAGTACCGACAATTAATGAACTTGCATTTATAGCATAAGCAAATGCCAATGTATTTAATACTGCAGAACCGCTACCACCGTCTTTCCATTGCTCACCTGTATAAGATAAAGTAAATTGAGTCAAAGTCGAACCTGTATTATTAATAAAAACTGCACCGAATTGGCTGTTCAAACTTCCTGAAGCATAGCTTCCGAAAGCACGTTCATTCGAAGCAGTAGCACCATCCAAATATGTATCTCCCGTACCTGAAGATCCATTATCATTTCTGAATGTAGTATTAGCGTTCGCTCCTCCTTCCACAAATGACCAGCCTAAGGGAAGTAAACTTGCCGCTTGAACCAAATTATCTGCTGGAACAGTTGTATAAAGATTATCGAAATTTTGGTTGTAAGTAGAGCCAGAACTTGCATATGGAATTTGAGCATCTATTTGATGAACCATTCCAAGAAGCATTACTGTGGTCATACAAATAAACAAGGCAAACCCCTTTTTTCTAAAAGATTTAAAATTGTCCTTTTGAGTAATATCAACTCGGTAAAAGAAACGTGCAATCAAGGTTGATAGCATTTGTGTATAATTCTTCATGATTCAATAAAATAGATAGGTTAGGCGAATTAATTTCGGATCAAAAGTCGACTTCAAAACTTACCTGTATCTACCTGAAATGTTATTTTATTACCAATAAATTGATTACTATGTTAAGAAGAAGAAAAACTATTGCGTCTTAACGATTAATTAATACGGGCAACACTTATCGGAAGATTTTACAATTAGGTCATGAATATTTAACATGAGTCTAGGAGCAAAAAAAATTTAATGCTTGCACCGTTTAAAAAAATAGCCTAAAAATCACGGATCTCAAAAATTATCCCCTATAAAAAATTAACTATTCCAAAGTTGAAATAGACTCAACATTGATTTTAGTAAACCACTAGTTACTATTTTAGATCTCAGAATTCTAATTCCCAATTAATACTTTACGAGTAATTACAGATTTTTCTGATTTAGCAATTAACACATATTCACCAGCTGTAAAATTTGAAACGTCCATCGTTTTTTCATCAAAAATTTGATCTGTTAAAACTAGATTTCCAAGGATATCAAACATTTCCAAATCCACACGACCAGATTGCCCAGTTTTCACAGTAAAAATACCATGATTGGGATTTGGATAAACAGAAAGTTCATCTTCATTTAGTAATAATGCATTCCCAAACCGGATTACGTTAGGTTTTAGCATAGTGAACTGATCTTGAATAGTACCGTCTGATTTAAGAAACTTGTATTGTAATGTATCTCCATGTACTTCAAGAGCCAATGAACCCGTTACGGATATAAAAGATTTCACCATTGCATTGTGAGGGTATCCAGGAGTAGTACCACTTGATATCTCTCCTCCTACTCCACAAACTGCGTAAACGGTTCCATTATGTGTCGCATCCTTAATGTAAGGATTTAGATTCCCATCACCTGTTTGTACAATCATAGAACTTGCAAAAGTTGTTTCAACTCCATAATGTCCGTGCATGAAGTAACTCCGTTCATAAGTATGAGAATGACCACTTAAAACAAGATCAACTTTGAAAGTTTCTAACAATGGAACAATATTCTGTCGCATGTTTATCAATTCAACATCGGTATCTGAATTATGAGTTCCTTTACTATAAGGAGCATGATGAAAATAAACGATAGTCCACTTTTGAGTATTTGCAGCTAGATCACTCTGTAACCAGGTATACATAGGACTTGTAACTATGTTCAGCGCTCCATAACTATCAAGCGCTACAAAATGAATATTGGCCCAATTGTACGAATAATATTTTTCTGTCCCAGATGCTACGCCACCGGCTTGTGCAGCGGTAGGTAAAGTAAATATGTTAAAATATGGAAAATTTGTTCCTAGCGCAGCTGCACTTTGATAACCTATATTTCCATAGTCGTGATTTCCGGGAGCGGGATAAAAATTCCAGGATTTAAACTGATTTCCATAAACATTAAATACATTGGATTGATATTCTGCATCAGTGCCTGAACTATATGCATTATCTCCAAGCCATAACCACATATTATTCTGATTCGTCCCCAAATATGTTACATAGGAATTTAACACAGTTGCTTGCGCAGCACTTCCATTTCCAAAATCACCCAATGCCCAAATACGTACTACGGGCGTTGTTCCCACTGTAGGCGATGTACGGAAGTAATTTGAAGTTGTAGCCTGAAGCACTCCAGAAATGGTTCCTATACTATAGAAATATTTAGTATTAGCAGCAAGTCCAGTAATTTGAATCTGATGGTCAGTTACTAAAGCAGGATCCGAAGCATTAGCTCCGTAACTTGTTGTTGTACCCCACCGTACTTTTGAATCAGAAGCAATATTTGTTTTCCATCTCAGAATTGTAGAACCGGTAGAAGTTGATTGAATATACGGACCACGTGTTATCGTTGGTAGTGCTATAGAATTACCGATCAATTCTAGTGCAAAAGTAGCATCGCTAGAAGTTGTAGAAATATTGTGAACTTCCGCCGCAACAACATTAGTACCTACAATAAAATTTGCCGTTGGTAAAGTAAATGTAAAAACAGTATTTCCATCATCAGCACAATTGGATGATGCAACCGTTGTATAAGCAATAGTACCTGTGGGCATATTATTTCGAAACACTTCAATACCGTTCACATACACTACAATACCATCATCGCGACGAAGATTGATTGTAAAATTGGTATAGCTAGCAGGACTTGAAATTGTTACTGCTTTTCTAAAATAATAAGTGATCTTAGAAGAAGTGAGTGTAGTTACAGGAGCATCTCCATAGCCTAATTCAGCCGCTCCGCTTAACCATGCAGCATCGTTGAAGGCTGTTGCTCGCCATGCAGTTCCTTGATTACTTCCATCCGACTTGTACTTCCATATACTCGATAGCGGAATTAATACAGCAGCCTGTACTGTGGCTACAAGCATACTAATAAAGATTCCAGAACATACAATTGACTTTTTCATTTGCTATGAATTATTTTAACTGCTCAAATGTACCGACACCCGATAAAAAATGTACCTGAACGTATAACTATAACAATTAACAATAATTTCTTAATACCAGTCAAGTTTTTTTAAGAGTTTATTACAGACAAATGCATACAATTTCATAATTTTAAAAGCAGTAAAAGATGATTGGTATAGGAATTATTTATTCAGCATCTATATTTCCCCATTCAGTATCAAAAACAACGGGCTCAATCGAAATCTGAATCTTATCTATCTATCGTAACAGATGACATTAATCATTCTTTATTTAGTCCCAAAGTAGACGGCTATTTCAGGTTTTCGGCGAAATATATCGGTATAAATCTAAAATTGAAGCAAAACTCCCAGATTAAAAAAATAGATAAGCTCCGAGTATTCCACCTATCCTGGAAAACAACATCAACAATTATGTTCTATAATTTATTAGTAGACCAATATACTATGTACTAAACAACATTAGCTCCTCATTATCATCGGGTACAATTATATTTTTAACGAAGCTCATTCCAATCCGTTCAATTAATTTAATAGATTGAACATTGTCGGGTAAAGTAATCGCTAAGATTCCTGGCAGTTTTAATTCATGCAGCGCATAATCTAAAGTAGCCTTTGCAATTTCAAATCCATAGCTCATCCCCATATATTCAGATAATAAAGCAAATCCAATATCTGGCAATTGAAGGTAATCACGTCGAATTAAACCACACATCCCAATAGGTACATTTGAATCTTTCAGTTCCACCATAGCTAGTCCGAACCCATTAACTTTAAAACTATTCATCGGACCATTAAGGAGATACAGTTCTGCTTCTTCAGTCGTTTTAACGTTACGGTCGCCAATGTACTTCAGCCAGCCAGGACTGTTCAGTAAGGAGATAATAAATTCAGCGTCCTGTAATTCAAACTGACGAAGGTTCAGTCTTTCGGTTTCTAAAACAAGATCCATTAATCTAAATGATTTATGTAAATAAAAGTAAAGATATAATTTTCTCTTTTAAGAAATGCTAAAAATATCAAGGTTTTAAAGTAAGCTCATATCCACATTATTCAAGTACTTTATTACCTATCTCCTTCATATACTAGCAGCAGTAATTATACGGCGATCCATTTTTCTCAATCGCAAGTACAAGCCAAAAGCTATTAAGGACATTACTGCTTCGATTTTCAACCAATTATTTCCGAAAGAGCCTAGTGCTCCATCTTCATAAATGGTCATTACGCGCGCGAATACATAGGACAGCCAGAAGATTGTTAAAAACAATAATGCCCAAAGCGTATTGTTGTTTATCAGATAAAGCAAGCTAAGAACAATTGTAAAACCCACTCCTCCATACACTCCTCTTATAGAACTTAACGCATCGGTATTATCAAGTTCCACATGGACCAAATCCATAATAGATTGAGGATTACCAAATGCCATCAGGCTTAGTGAAAGTAATAGTGCGGCACAAAACAGCGCATACAAATTTGCAAATAACATTAATTTGGTTTTCTTTTTCATGATTTGTATTTTCTAGTTGTATTGATTGGACCCTGCAAAGTTGGGACAGCTAAAAAATAAAAATCTTGGTATTTACCATCATTTTCAATGTCTCGTTATATTTTAATGGAGTTGAATAGTTTACTGAAATTACTGGCATCTATTCCGAGGTAATTTGCCAGATATTTATGAGGTACTAATTGCAAAATATGTGGACTTCTTTCCAGTAATCGACGGAAGCGCTCTTCAGAAGAATAACATTGAACCTCGACCAATCGTTCTAGGACTCCCGAAAGTGCTTGAATTAACCCTTTGCGCAACATCGTATCAATAGCTGGAATCTCTGCACTGAGCTTTTTAATTTCAGAAAAAGGTGCTCGTAAAAACGAAGATGGAGTTAATGCCTCATAATAATATTTCGAAGGTTGCTCTAACATCATAGCATCGATGACCCCTCCAAAGGAAGGAGCGTAAGAAAATACTAGGGTAGCTTCCCTATGTCGATCATCGAAATAATAAACACGTTGAACACCTTCTGTAACAAAGTACAAATACTTTTCTATTTGTCCCGGAACTGTTAACTGGTCTTTTCTTCCGGCTTTATAATCCTGCCAAATTTCAGCAAAACGGCTCCATTCTTCCTCTGAAAATGGGTGAGTAGAATTAGTTGTTATTTTTAGCTTTTCGAGACGATCTGACATACTTAAATAGCGTTGGAATTGGGAAATTAAGCAGAACTTCCTATCAAAACTAAATAAAAAAGGTTTCTTGATAAAATACAACAATGAATATCCCTACTGGTGAAGTATTGGTGTAATATAAGTAAGATTGTGCTTCGTAAAACAACATAGCAAAGTAAATGAATCACCTGTTGGCAGTTTGATAATTAATCCAATCAGCAAGCTAACTCTCGCATTTAAAACATCGTAGGCTTCCATAAAAACTAACCATTCAACTTACTTTATTTTAATAGAAATTCTAGCCGCCCTTCATCATTTTTAAAATACTGGATCAAATTAATTTCACTGATTTTTAGCGATTTATTGCTTAAATTGCTACTTGTCTCGACCCAATAATAAGTAATCAATAATTATAAGTCACATCCAAAATTTTAAATGTTCCGTAAGTAAAATTACCTTCGGGATAAGTGTAAATAGTTTCTGCAAATCCCGGTAAATAGCGATTATGAATCACTTTATAATTACTCAATGGTGTTGACCAGGGAAACCGCTTAATTGATGTTCCATCTACAATGGCGTATCGATCTTCCGAAACGAAATTGACCAGTTCCCCTTTACTATTAAAATAAAGCAACGCAGATATAGCGATCTGATTATTGGTAAAAACTGCTTTTACTTTATTCTCATCTATAAGTGTCCATTTAATTCTTGGATCGATCAATGTTGCAGGTGCTAAACAACACATATCGTTAAAAAATGTAACTGTTTCAGAAATTCCCATTTCTTTTCCTGTTTGATATTGCACTTTGAATAACGATAGTAAGCGAATATCCATCATTGCAGTTCCATTTTTGAAAGCATGATATCCCGCAACGGGTAAATTCTTCATCGATGCATTCATGAAAAATAATCGAGTGCTTCTCTCCATAAAATTAAACTGTTCAGATACAAATGGCATCCATTCGGATTTCTCATTCTTTCGGATTTTTCCTTCAAAAATGATTTTAAAATTTCTAACCTTAGGTTTACCTACGGCCCTGTTAAGAATAATATATTTTTGAATCAATAATGGCAATCCTTGCAAATCGCCATCGTTTAAAATCGACTCTTCTATCTTAGAAGTATAAGAAAGTTCATTTTTAACATCTGATAAATATACGTTATGGTACTTCCAAGTAGCGGCGCCAACGATTGTAACTCCTAACAGTACAATATTGATTATTGTACCGTATTTTGCATCACTCCATCTCATGAAAATTAAACTTTGCGAAATAAAAATTGCAAGGAGACTAACCATCCACCATTTATCGAACCTCAAAAAACTGAAAACACCTGTCATTATGAAAAGTAGTGTTGCAATAAGCCAGAAAACTCCTTGTGGTTTGGAAATATCCAACGAAAGTTGCTTGACCTCTGCAAATCGAAAAGCTTTCATAAAACCTAAACTGTGAATTATCGCATGAATGATAAAGACTAATAGAAATACTATTCTCATATAAATATCTTTTAGTGAATGTTAAACTCAAAATGCAAAAGCACAGCAATACTATTTCAATATCAGTTTCTAACTTCAAATTTAAGATCTCCATTTCAATACTCAACCATAAGTAATTGAAAATCTAATAAATCTGACAATAATCATCTTTCAACTACATAATTGACCACCTTAAATTATAAATCTGCAAAACTCTTTAAAGCAAGCGTATCAAGATCAAATACATTTTACTACTTCAGCAAGTATAGGATTTGTATTTAGTCCGCTTGTATAAATAGTAGCAAAGTCATGCACGATGAAAAGAATACTGATCCTGCGGCTTTCTTTACACTTCTAAAAAGCCCCCGACTAACGTCCTTTAAGGAACATAATCAATACAAAAAATAAAAAATCAAGCCTTAAAAATTATCTGTCCAACAATTTCAAAAGCTATAAAAATTCCTTTTCTTTGCACTTGCAATTTCGTCAACTTTCGTATTGTTTCACTTTCGCCATGACTACCAGAAGTACAATAAACCGAATTTTTACTGTAATTAAGCAAGCCCTCAAAGGAGGGCACTATGAATATACTAAAGGGAGTTTACGTACTGCTGTAATCTTGCTTGCAATTCCTATGATGCTAGAAATGTGTTTGGAAAGTGTATTTGCAGTTGTAGATATTTACTTCGTAAACCGATTAGGAAGTCATGCTGTAAGTGTTGTTGGATTAACGGAAGCAGTAATCACACTAGTGTATTCTGCAGCGATTGGATTAAGTGCGGCAGCCACTGCGGTTGTTGCTCGAAGAGTTGGGGAAAAGAATCCAGAAGCTGCTTCTGAAGCGGCAGCGCAATCTCTGATTATTTCAGGAATTCTAATTTTAGTGATGAGTATTGCAGGCTATCATTATGCGGAAAACATCCTACGCTTAATGGGAGCCGAAGAAAAAGCAGTACAAATGGGTGTTAACTACACACGGATAATGTTGGGTGGTAGTGCAGTGGTGGTATTACTATTTCTAATCAATGGAATTTTTCGTGGTGCAGGAAATGCATCAATTGCGATGCGAAGCTTATGGATTGGTAACGGTTGTAATATTATTCTTTGTCCATTGCTCATTAACGGCTTAGGTCCAATTCCAGCATTCGGAATTACAGGTGCAGCGATGGCTACCGTTATTGGTAGAGGAATTGGAGTGATCTATCAGCTCATCCATTTATTTGCCGATAAAAATGAATATCTGCAAATGAAAAATATTCGCTGGGTGCCGAAATTCGAAATTATCAAATCCATTTCCACAATTGCAACCCCTGCAGCCGTACAATTTATTATTCAAAGTGCTAGTTGGATTTTTCTAGCAGCCATCGTAGCAAAATATGGAAGTGAAGCTAGTGCAGGTTATCAAACTGCCATCCGATTATTTGTATTTTTTATTCTTCCCGCTTGGGGCATTAGTAATGCAGCAGCAACATTAGTTGGACAAAACCTTGGAGCCAATCAGCCAGAACGTGCTGAAATGTCCGTTCGGAAAATTGCAAAATACAATGCAGTATTAATGAGTGGAGTAATGTTATTCTTTATCTTCTTTACCCGACCACTAATTGCATTTTTTATTCCAGATACCACCCATGCCGAATATGATTATGCTGTACAAGCATTAAGGATTATTAGCTCTGGCTATATCCTTTATGGAATTGGAATGGTGCTCATGCAAGCATTTAACGGAGCCGGCGACACACGCACTTCTACCTATATTAGTCTAGTGGGATTCTGGTTTTTTCAAGTGCCCTTAGCTTGGGTCTTAGCAAGGTATCTCGAAATGGGACCTTTAGGTGTATTTATTTCGATTCCCGTGGCAGAAGTTTTAGTAACCGCCATATATTTCTACTATTTTAGGAAAGGAAAGTGGAAACTAGTAAAAGTATAAATCATTGCACAAAGCCCTTTAACTTCAAAAATTTATATCGATGAATACCTCGCTACTAGTGTGGATGAAGTTTTGTTTGCTAAATTAGCGGTACACTTTCATAGTCTATGAATATTTGCAATTGCCTAATCTTGAATAAATATAATCTTCTTCTCCCACTGATCCTGATGTCGTGCTCCCAAAATAAAAATGAGGTTGCAGTTCAAGATAAAGATTTCTGCGCGTCTATTCACAGAGATGACTCCACTAGCTTATCACGTGAGCTAGAACCCATTGACTCTTTAATGAAAGAAAAAACAGGAGTCTATGTCTTAGAAGATGGTGATGGTTCAATGGTTACACGCGCTTGGCTAAGCGAATATGCGGAGCAAACAATCGACATTCAGTATTTTATTTTTTCAACGGATAATGTAGGACTTATAGCTTGTGATTATTTAGTAAGAGCGGCAGACCGAGGAATTAAAGTTAGGATTTTAGTTGATGATATCATGGTAGATGCAGGAATACATGATATTCTAACTATGGATTCTCATGAAAACATCAGCATTAAAATTTACAATCCTGGAGTAAATCTTGGAAAAAATATTTATCAGAAGTTAAAAAGATTTGCAACTGATTTTCGAGGTGCGAATCAACGAATGCATAATAAAACATTTATCGTTGATCATAAAATTGCCATCACTGGGGGAAGAAATATCGCCGATGAATATTTTGATTATGATCATGAATATAATTTTCGAGATCGTGATGTTTTACTGATGGGTAAAGTCAGTAAGGAGATCGAACAGTCGTTTGAAGAATTCTGGAATAGTCCATTTAGTATTCCGGTTACGGATTTGGTGGAAGAACCAGGCAATGATTTTAAATCAGCTGATCGCTTTGATCGTTTGCATCAATATGCCTGTAATCCTGAAAATTTCTGGCCTCAAGTTAGAATGAAAATAAAAAATTTGCCAGGTGTTTTTAAAACGATGCGTGATTCCGGAGATTTAGTGTGGCTGGATAGTGTACAATTTATTTCAGATCGACCGGGGAAAAATGATGGAACAAAAGGACTAGGTGGAGAGGGTGTTTGTACCAAGGCTCTAATTCAATTAATTAAAGATGCTAAGACTACTATTGAAATTCAATCTCCCTATTTAATTACAACATCATTAGGTCAAGGACTTTTTAAAGATGCCATTCAACGTGGAGTGAAAATTAGAATTCTAACCAACAGTTTGGCCTCCACAGATAATCTGGAAGCGTTTAGTGGATATCAGCGTGATCGTGAACAATTACTAAATACTGGAGTTAGAATCTTCGAATTTCGTCCGGATGCTCAAGAACGATTCAAAGTAATGACCGGTGCC
This sequence comes from Bacteroidia bacterium, assembly GCA_038320345.1. Taxonomy (GTDB): domain Bacteria; phylum Bacteroidota; class Bacteroidia; order AKYH767-A; family OLB10; genus JBBQED01. The sequence continues at coordinate 107,573 of JBBQED010000005.1, read as the reverse complement.
TTACAGGCTAGTATTAATTTTACTCCGGTCTTTGGTTTACATGCAAAGTCGATGGTGATAGATGGAGAGATTACTGTCATTGGAACTTTTAACCTAGATCCACGAAGTGCTCATCTGAATACAGAATGTGTTGCTATCCTTCATTCTGAAAAAATTGCTGCAGGCGTATTAAAAGGTATGGAAACAGAATTTTTACCAGAAAACTCTTGGGAAACTACTTTGAAATTTAATCCGGATTCTGTTGCAGGGAATATGAAAAGATTAAAAACCTGGACTAGAAAAATCGTTCCTAAAAAGATCCTTTAGTAGCGTAAACTTATCCTATTATTTGAGTAATTCAACTCATCGTTAGGTCTTACCTCGGGCTAAATTTTAATCTTAGGTTAGAATTCCTACTTTTACCGTTAGCCTAAGCATTCTACCTACTATGACTCAGTATTCCAACCGGATAGATCAGCTCCTTGAAAAGCTGGAAACCCTTTTAAGTAAACAAGAAAATTTTCAGAAGGAAGTTTATGAAATCAGAAAAGAAATTTATACGCTAAAAGCGAAAGATGTACAGCAGAATTTACATCAAGAATTTCGGGAGCAAGTGGTTCCAGACATAGAAAAAGAAGAACCTGAAATAGCATCAGAAATTATTGTTGCTGAAGTTTCCGAAACACCAATATCGCTCGCAACTGCTGAACCCATACTTCCACAAAAACCTTTTGTGATGCCGAGGGGGTATTCTAGTACTCCCAACAAAAAATCTGACCTGGAAAAGTTTATTGGTGAGAATTTAATTAATAAAATCGGGATTGTAATTACAGTACTGGGAGTAAGTATAGGTGCGAAATATTCTATTGAGCATGATTTGATAAGCCCACTGACTCGTATCATCCTTGGTTATCTCATTGGATTAGGTTTAATGGGATTTGGGATACGTCTCAAAAAAAACTATTTAGATCTGAGTGCAGTGCTAGTCAGTGGATCGATGGCCATCCTCTACTTTCTCACCTTTGCAGCTTATCGTTTCTATCAACTCATTCCCTTACCGCTTACTTTTGGAATGATGCTCGTGTTTACCATTTTCACAGTAATAGCGGCATTGAATTATAATCGGCAGATTATCGCTCATTTCGGACTAGTTGGTGCTTATGCCGTTCCCTTTTTATTGAGTGATGGATCAGGAAAACCAGAGGTGCTGTTTAGCTATATGGTGATGATCAATTTAGGCATCCTATTTATCGCATTTAAAAAATATTGGAAACCATTGTACTTTGTCTCCTTCGGACTAACATGGTTAATTTATTCCTTCTGGCATGTGAGCGCAGGACAAGGAGTTAGCCATTTCACTATGGCATTTACTTTTTTATGTATATTCTTTTTTATCTTTTATGCACTCTTCCTTGCTTTTAAACTAATACAAAAAAAGCAATTTGAGAAATCTGACATATTGCTCCTTCTTGCCAATTCATTTATTTTCTACGGCAATGGTTATAATCTGTTAGATAGCTTAGTAGGCGGAGGTGAATGGTTGGGGCTATTTACACTTGTTAATGCGATCATTCATTTCGGAGTAAGTAGTATCATCTATCGCCAGAAATTAGCCGATAAAAATTTGTTTTACCTAGTTGCAGGTTTAGTACTTGTATTTATCACCATTGCGATTCCCGTGCAGCTAAGTGGAAACTGGGTGACCTTACTATGGGCAGGAGAAGCGGCCTTATTGTTTACCATCGGAAGAAGGAAACAAATACCGGTATATGAAAAACTGAGTTATCCGGTAATGATCTTAGCTTTCGGAAGTATCATAACAGATTGGCTTCAACTGAGTGATATTTATAACTATGTGAAAATAAGTACTGCATATGTTCCCGTCCTTAATATTCATTTCTTGATGGGTATTTTATTTTGTGGTGCATTTCTGTTTATCAATCTACAGCAGAATAAAAGTGAATTTAAACCTGCATTTCTAGAGGGTACACTGTCCAATCGGTTGATGAACGTACTCATTCCAGGAATTTTGCTGATCACTCTCTATTTTACCATCTTTAATGAAATTACCTACTTCTATAGTCAACTGTACATGGGTTCTGAAATCACCATAATGAGTCTTGTTGAACATTATGACATTACTTATTACAATAACGATTTTACGCTTTACAAAACAGTATGGTACTTAAATTATTCGCTACTCTTCTTTGGAGTTTTGTGTTTAATTAATCTTAAAAAAATCAGAAAGATCTCCTTCGGGAAATTTATTTTTATCGTCAGTATGTTCACTTTATTTATCTTTCATAATGCCGGTCTCTATGCACTTAGTGAACTGCGTGAATCCTATCTGAATCATGTGCAAGAAGAATATTATCCGCGCAGTAATTTCAATATACTTATCCGTTATATTTCCTATCTCTTCTGCGCATTTATACTTTACACCATCTATTGCTATTATAAAGATGAGTTATCAAAATCACTTGCACTGCTCAATCAAAAATTCATAGATATTCTGCTATCTGTTTCCCTATTGTGGATCCTGAGTAGTGAATTACTAAACTGGATGGATATTGCAGGATCTTCCTCTTCCTACAAATTAGGGTTAAGCATTTTCTGGGGGATTTATTCACTTACACTCATCAGCTTAGGAATTGGAAAAAATAAGAAACATCTGCGTGTAGGGGCATTTGTTCTCTTCGGAGTAACGTTGGTTAAACTTTTCTTATATGATATTGCTAGTCTGAATACGATTGCAAAAACAATTGTATTTGTGTCCTTGGGGATTTTACTATTGATCATTTCTTTCCTGTACAATAAATACAAACATCTTATTACTAAAGAAAATGAAGGTTAAACTTTGCTGTTTGTTCTTTTTATTGATGGTAGGATTTACTGTCAATGCTCAATTGAATTCCTATCACTATAAACGGGAAATTAAAGATATAAAAGGAATATGGAATCAGATCATTATTCCCCCTGCAGTTTATTCCAAAGTTAAAGACCTTAATTCTGAACTGAGAATTTTTGGAATCACTCCGAAACAGGATACGATTGAAGCACCTTACTTGCTAAAAATTAATGAAGATAAAACTGAAGTGACTGAAATTCCCTTCACGCGTTTCAATGAGACCAGCGCAGGAGAACAGCATTTCATTACATTTCAGATTCCTACAAATCAACTCATCAATCTGATCGATCTCGATTTCAAAAACCAAAATTTCGATTGGGAAGTACGATTAGAAGGAAGATTATTACAAGGAACTTGGTTAACGATTATTGAGAATTACCGTATCCTTTCTATTCACAATGAAAACACGGAGTATCATTTTACGACGATCAACTTCCCTCCTGTTCATTTCGAGGAGTATCGATTAATGATCAAGAGTAAGGAAAAACCTGAATTAGAATCCGCATCAATCCAACTCGAAAAAAGAATTCCGGGCGACTATCAAGAATTTGCATTCAAAAACAAAATAATTTCCTCCAAACCTGATTTACATCAAACAGTTTTACTGCTGAACAATGATCTTCCTGTTCCTGTTTCCTTGATCAAAATCTTTGCAGCTCAAAAATTTGATTTCAGCAGACCAATTCTGATTGAGTATTTAAAGGATAGTGTGAAAACTCCTAAAGGATGGATTAAACAATACGAAGTTTTTAGTACCGGAACTTTTAACTCCACTAATAATCCCCAGTTTCATTTTACGAATGTGGTTACTAACGAAATAAAAGTCACGATTAGTAATGGAAATAATACTCCATTGCAGATTGATTCGGTAACGGTTAGTGGAAATACTTCCTCTCTAATAACCAGAATTACTGAACCGGCGAAGTACTTCATTGCATATGGCAAAGAAAACGGAGCATCTGTTCACTATGATATAGAAGAATTTATAAACCGAATTCCTGATTCACTGCAAATAGTATCGATAGGAAATGAAGAGATCATAGTAAAAGCAGTTGGAATCAACGATGACGCTCTATTCAAAAATAAAGCATGGCTTTGGGTTTTAATGGGTGCGATTATTTTAGTATTAGGTTGGTTCTCCTTGAAGATGATAAAAAATATTTGAGTTCGCCCTACTGATTTCAAAAAGACACTTAACAATCCTAAATTAGTGGTGTAACTTCCGTTATTCAATTTTGACTAAATTTGCCATATGAATAAATTTCTGTTGCAACTGGCTGGCATCAGCCTGATTTCAGGAGCTATTTACTATGGACTAGGTCAAGTTATTGATCCAAAGTTTTGGTATGCGCATTTTTATTACCTACTTATTTTATTTTTCATCATCACCTTTTTATTTCATCTGGGCTTAACACGCAGTCTTAAAAAAGGATCTAAAGATTTCATTCGTTATTACATGGGAGCAACAGGTGCTAAGCTCTTTTTATTTCTGATGATCATTACAATCTATGCTTTCATCAATAAGGCAGGAACTATTGCTTTCGCACTTGGATTTTTTTTCTTCTACTTATTTTTTACCGCCTTCGAAGTTTCGATAGCATACACGAAATTCGGAAATGCTGCAGCAATAAAAAGTGAAGAAGAAAATTCTTCAGGCAGCTGAACATTACAATCGTTTCAAAATCCGGAAAGCTTCTAAAGTAGCAATTTAATTTAACGGAATATTCTTCAGAACTTCAAGTACAAATTTCCAGTATTTCTGAACCGAAGAAATGCTTGCTCGTTCATCAGGAGAGTGTGCTCCCAGAATGGTAGGACCAAATGAAATCATATCCATACCAGGATAATTCTTTCCTAATATTCCACACTCCAATCCTGCATGACAAGCTACCACCCTTGGCTTCTCTTGATGTTGTTTTTCATAAATGCCCACCAACACCTCTAATATCTGAGAAGTAACATTGGGTGTCCATCCAGGATAGGAACCAGAGAAAACAACTTTACATCGCGCTAGATCAAAAGCCGATCGCAATGCATTTGCGAGATCCATCTTTGATGATTCCACAGAAGAACGAGTAAGGCACTGTACTGTAATTTTTCCTGCTTTTATAATTACTCGAGCTACGTTGTTCGATGTTTCTACGAGATCATGAATGTCAGCACTCATACGGTACACTCCATTGTGTGCAGTATAAATTGCGCTCACCATTTTTTTCTGGGCGTCCAGCTCCATTATTTTTGAAGGAAGCTCAATCTCATCAAACTCAATAGTGAGATTTGGCTCCATGGTTTTGAATTCAGTTTTGATATCATTAGCACTATTCTTCATCACCTCTTCAAATTCAGAGATTGCATTCTCAGGGACAATCACTTTTGCATTACTCTCTCGAGGAATTGCATTGCGCAAACTACCTCCATCCACTTCTGCAATGCGTAATCCGACGGCTTCCTGTCCATCGGAAAGCAAACGATTCATAATTTTATTAGCATTTCCTAGTCCCTTATGAATATCTATTCCTGAATGCCCACCATTGAGTCCTTTCACAGTAATACGATAAGCCACATAACTAGCAGGAACCGCCATTTGCTGATAGGCTCGTGTTGCAGTAACATCAATGCCACCTGCGCATCCAATATCAATTTCGTCGTCGTTTTCAGTATCTAGATTGAGCAGGATGGATCCTTTCAGTATTCCTCCTTTCAAACCCAGTGCTCCGGTCATTCCAGTTTCTTCATCGATCGTAAACAAAGCATCAATAGCGGGATGAGGAATATCTGTACTCGCAAGAATACTCATTATCGTTGCTACACCTATACCGTTATCGGCGCCTAAAGTAGTTCCCTTCGCACGCACCCAATCTCCATCAACTATCATTTCAATTCCTTGCTTGTCGAAATCAAAAATGGTATCACCGTTTTTCTGATGAACCATATCCAAATGAGATTGAAGTACAATAGTTTTTCTATTCTCCATTCCCGGAGTTGCCGGCTTACGTATGATTACATTGCGAATACTATCTTCAATTGTTTCCAAGCCTAAACTTTTCCCGAAATTTTTCATAAATTCAATTACACGTTCTTCCTTTTTCGAAGGACGGGGAACAGCGTTCAAATCTGCAAAATGATTCCAAAGTGCAAATGGTTCGAGATTTCTTACTTCCTGGCTCATATGAGGGTATATTAATCCTGCAAAGATAATTTTCTTTCTCTTGTGCTCCACCCTGAATTAGAATCAATTTAGGATTAATTTATTAGATCAAACCAACTGATAAAATACGTTGTCGTATTAAAAATTTCAACTAAATAAACTTTTAAAAAAATCCCAAAATTTCCAGAGCACCAAACCGTCCTTCGCTTGAGAACCACTATAAAATCCGTTCTCTTTGTATTCCTTCACAAGTGGAAAGGATTCAGCATAACGAAAAATCGGTTTAATTCCCATGATGCAGTACATGAGATGGACATTTACTCCGGCTATCAATGATCCTACAATAATTCCTAAAAAAAGGCTATGACCATTTACTAACGCCCATGCTCCACCGCAAATAGCGAATCCCAACTTCATAATTCTCCCGGTGCGATGATACCACCATGCAAGATCCGAACGTGGAATTAACAAGATATGTTCATGTAGAAAAGCTTTACGATAAACGGTATTGCTTGTCATTTGTTCCCTAAATAAAATAATTTTTAAAGGATGCTCACCTGCATCATTTCCTGTCGTAAAAAAACAAGAATTATTTTCAACTTGTACTTGAATTCGATTAGAAAGATATGGGATTTGTTTAAAACTAATTTTTGCTGAAGGGATCTCTAAGCTCCCGATTCGTATTGGACTAAGTGTATAATGCAAAACTGTTTCTTTCAGCTTTACATTATTGCGGAAAACAAGTCTATACTCTACAAGTGGTCCCGAAGTAATCATCCAGCCGTGTAATAGCGGTTTTTTAAAAAATCTTCCTTCGCCATAATAAGCGTAGGTAAGTTGAACCTCTTCATTCAGCTTTATGGCAGTACGATCAGTCTCAGCATGCAGATAAGGCGCCACGGCCTCTGTTTCAAAAATAAAATTGTGCTGCTGCTGATCATAACGCTTACGCCTATCCGGATCACTTAAAACTTGATATGCTTCATTTATTTCTCTGAATCGCTCCGCTGCATCCGGGTTCTCCGGATTACGATCTGGATGATGTTGTAACGCCAAGCGGTGAAAAGCTTTCTTCACTTCACCAGAAGACGCCTCCGGGTTAAGTCCGAGTAGTGTATAATAATCAACAGACGGATTCATAGGATCACAGCGAAAATAAAGAATTCAAGCGTGCTGTAAACAATCTTGAATAAAAGTCGAAATGCTCTCGCTAAACAGTAATTGTCTACTATCCACTGTTCATTAATTCTGTATTTCTAATAAACTTGTGAATTAAGCGTTCTTTCAGGAACTGTATTTTTGTACCGATGTCGCGTTACCGTAAACCCCTTCTGATTACTGCAGCAATCTTAGGCGGACTGCTCCTTTTAGGGATCATTACGTCTCTTATTTTAGGTCCGAGAATCAAAGGTATTGCCATACAACAGATTAATAATCAGCTTAAAACGCCTGCTCAGGTGGAAGATATAAGTTTTTCCATATTTCGCAAATTCCCTTATGCGAGCATCGATTTCAACAGCATAAAAATTCAAGGATCAAAAGTGAATGGGTATCGGGAACCATTGCTGGAAGCGCGGCATGTTTACTTGATGTTTAACCTCTTTAATATTTTCAGTGACGATTTAAAATTGAAGAAGATAGGAATTGACGATGCTTCCGCCCATCTTTTTATTGATGCAGATGGAAAAGTAAATTATGATATCTTTAAAAGTAACACTACTTCTAACAAAGCTTTTAATCTGGAACTGGAGAAAGTAGAATTGACTCATGTAGAGATGACCTATTACAGCAAGCCTTCTGGTCGTGATTATGTGGTGTCAACTAAAAGTGCTGCATTGGAAGGAAAATTTAGTGATCAGATTTATGATCTTCATGCCGCCGGAGAATTCTTTGTCACACGATTTAAAATTGAAGAAGTAAATTATCTGGACCATAAAGAAACGGCAGTTGATCTTAACTTGCATGTGGATACAAAACAGAATTTGTATACTTTGGATAAAGCAAAGTTACAAGTAGCTTCGCTGAAACTAGAATTAAATGGTTTCTTACGGAATGAAACAGATGCAGTGAATATGGATCTTGCTATTAAAAGCGAAGATGCAGGACTTAAAGAATTGCTTTCGCTCATCCCTGGACTATACACCGAGAATCTGAAGAACTACCGCTACGATGGGGCGATTTATTTCAACATGCGCATAAAAGGAAAATCGGATAAGCATACTACCCCCTTGGTGATCGCTGAATTCGGTACCAATAACGCTTCTTTGAAACCCACTGGTAGTGACTACTCGTTGAATCATATTAAGTTCAAGGGATCTTATCTAAGTAAAATTTCGGCTAGCCGTCCCGTTAGTAGAATTCAACTTAGCGGTCTTGAGGCAATAATGGAAGGCCAACCCTTGAAAGCTTCTTTGTTGATAGAAGATTTTGCTGATCCTTCCATCGATCTGCAACTAAAAAGTAAAATCAATCTGGAAGTTCTCAGTCGTTTTTATATGCCTGATACTATGGAGTCCATCAATGGACATTTTTTTGTAGATGCACATATCGTTGGAAAGAGTAAAGATAAATCAAGTTGGGTATCTACTGGAACGCTCACTGCTGAATCAGTAAATTTCAGAATTAAAAGTAAGAATATTGATTTCAAAGATTTCAATGGACATTTTGATATTTCTGGGAACCGGTTAAAGGTGACGAATTTCCGCGGCAATGCAGCAGGCAGCGATGTGAGTGGTTCGGGCACATTCGAAAATATATTCGGATATTTCTTTACTAAAGACGAAAAAATTAGCGGGCAGGCAAGTATCAGTTCTCGAAACATCGACCTGAATGAATTACTTGAAGATAAAAATCAGACCTCAGTGAATGATACCAACTACCGTCTAGATTTTAGCAATCGTATTGACCTAAGTATTCAAACAAGTATCGCCTATTTGCGTTTTCGTAAGTTTGAAGCTTGGCAGATGAAAGGAAATATTGAAGTTAGAAATAAAATACTGAGTACTGGAAATCTATCTTTCAAAGCCTTTGAAGGAACGCTAGTATTACAAGGAAGTATCAATGCTTCTCGGAACGACAGTATTTTAATTGCTTGTGATGTTGATGTAAATAAAATTAACATTACTGAGCTTTTTTCACAGATGGGTAATTTCGGGCAGCAAACACTCCTCGATAAAAATGTAAAAGGAAATCTCACGGCTACAATTCAGTTCGCATCAACCTGGAGTAAATCACTACATTGTAATCCAGATCGGATCTATGCACGTTGTGATTTGCTGATAGAAAATGGGGAGTTGAATAATTTTACTCCGCTCCTAGTACTTTCTAAATATTTGAAAGGTGCTGATCTACGACAAGTGAAATTTAGCACGATGAAGAATCAAATTGAAATTAAAAATCAAACTATTTTCATTCCAGCAATGCAGATTCAATCTAGTGCGATGAATCTTACAGCTTCTGGAACGCATACCTTTAATAACATGGTTGATTATAAATTGCAGCTCTTATTATCTCAACTGATGGGGCGCAAGGTTAAAGAACAACATACTGAATTCGGGACTATTGAAGATGATGGACTCGGTAGAATGAAACTGTTTTTATCAATGAAAGGACCCATCGACAACCCCAAAATCACGTATGATCGAAAAGGCGTTGAAGAAAAAATCACCAATGACATCCGACAGGAAAAGCAGAATTTGAAGAACGTTTTAAAAGAAGAATTTGGGTGGTTTAAGAAAGATACGGTAAAAACTCCTCCTAAACCATTGAAAGTCAAAAAGGAAGAGCTTCAGTTGGAAAGTGATGAACAATAAGTTCCACACTATTTTCACTCGCACTGCACCCCACTTTTAGAATCAAAAGTGCTAAGTTTGCAAAGCCGGTGACTTTCATCTGAGGAGGCAATAAGTTCAGCTATTGGAACTTCTCCTGCCCTTACAGAAACCCCGAATCTCGAACAGTGAATATCTACACCCGAAAACAACGCTGGAAACTCACTTTACTCATAGTGGCATTGCTGATTGGCATTGGTTCACTATGGTACACCAACCAATTGGTGCAGAAACTTTCTGTGGAAGAAAAAAAGAAAGTAGAGCTTTGGGCGGAGGCCACGCGACAAATTTCCAATATTAATACGGAGCCCGGCGATATCAGTTTTGCATTATCGGTGCTTACTAACAACACCACTGTTCCAGTAATTCTTACGGATGAAAAGAAAACAATTGTTTCTAACCGTAATTTGGATTCTTTAAAATCAGAAAATAGTGAATACCTGAAACAGGAGCTAGCTATCATGACCGAGCAACATGATCCAATTGAGATTTCATTTGCCGACAATCAAAAAAATTATATTTACTACAAGGATTCGTATCTATTAACACAGTTACGTTGGTATCCTTATTTTCAACTTGCGGTGATTGCTCTCTTCCTCATTGTATCGTACATCGCATTTAGTTCATCACGCAATGCCGAACAGAATCAAGTTTGGGTAGGTATGGCCAAAGAGACTGCGCATCAACTTGGAACACCTTTATCTTCACTCGTAGCTTGGCTCGAATATTTAAAATCGAAACCGCAGCCGGAAGAACATCTGATAGAAATTGAAAAAGATGTTGATCGATTAAATACAATTGCCGAGCGTTTTTCTAAGATTGGCTCAGCTCCTGCACTGAAAAAAGAAAACCTAACTGAAGTGATGCAGAATGCAATTAATTACATTGGCTCGCGTGCTTCTTCTAGAGTGAAATTCAGTTTGCAGAATCAGCAGAGTTACGATGTGGAAGCTCCATTAAACGTTGCGCTCTTCGATTGGGTTCTTGAAAACATTTTTAAGAATGCTATTGATGCCATGAGTGGTGAAGGAAGTATTACGGTTAAGATCACTGATCAACAACAGTTTGCTTATATTGATATTACAGATACTGGTAAAGGCATTCCAAAATCGAAATACAAAACTGTTTTTAAACCAGGCTATACATCCAAAAGCAGAGGATGGGGACTAGGACTCTCCCTTTCAAAACGGATTGTGGAAGAATATCATGCAGGACAAATCTTTGTGAAAAATTCAGACCTTAACAAAGGAACCACGTTCAGGATTGTACTGAGAAAACAGATCTGATTAATTCTCTCACTGGAGTTTATATTCCTGAATAATTAGCATAACTTTCTTTAGCATCCTAATGAACACACTGAAATGGCCGGAATTTATTTACATATCCCCTTTTGTAAGCAGGCATGTCATTATTGTGATTTTCATTTCAGTACTTCTTTAAAGCATAGTGAGGATTTAGTAAAGGCACTCTTAGCAGAGATAAAATTGCAAGAGCATTTTCTGGAAGGAGAAAAAATAAATACTGTATACTTCGGAGGAGGTACGCCTTCTATTTTAAAGATTGAAGCTTTAGAAGAAATCTTCGATCAGTTGCATCGCTATTTTCAAATTGCAAAAGATGCAGAGATTACATTAGAAGCCAATCCGGATGACCTAACGGCAGCGTACCTACGAAAACTGCGACATACTCCTGTAAATAGATTAAGTATAGGCGTGCAATCATTTCATGAAGCGGATTTAAAAGCTATGAACCGTGCACATAATTCGGCGCAGGCATTACGGTGTGTTCCTGAAGCTGCTGATTTGGGATTTGAAAATTTAAGTATAGATCTCATCTATGGAATTCCCGGAAGTGGGATGCAAGGATGGCAAGAGAATGTAAAACAAGCGCTACAACTTCCAGTAGATCATCTCAGCTGTTATTGTTTAACTGTAGAAGCAGGAACAGCATTAGCATGGCAGGTAAAAAAAGGACTTACTCCGGCTGTTGATGAAGACGAAGCAGCGAGTCAGTTTGAATGGCTATTAGAAATCACAGAAACTGCCGGGATCCCATGGTATGAGATTTCGAATTTTAGCAAACCGGGTCGAGAATCGCGTCATAATACAGCCTATTGGAATGGAGTTCCTTACCTAGGCGTTGGACCTTCAGCACATTCTTTTAATGGCAATATTCGACAGTGGAATGTAAAGAATAATCCCGTGTTTATCCGAGAAATTAATAAGGGAATTATACCGATGGAGAAGGAAATACTAACTTCATTGCAACAATTCAATGAATTAATATTAACTTCGTTACGGACCCGTAAAGGACTTACAGCGGAATCTATTCGAAAACTCGGAGGAGAAGAAGCTTGGAAAGAATTAAAAGAACAAGCATCTCCTTTAGCTGAACGAGGGCAACTAATAATCGACTCTGAAAATATCAGAGTAAGTACTAAAGGAATGTTATTCGCCGATGCATTAGCTTCATCACTCTTCAAAATATGAGTTTACCAATACAAATTAAACATAGCAGCGGCAATTACAAAGCCGACCTCCACCATCCTATCGATATCTCTATTCCTATGGAAGCCGGACCCGGACATGTTAGTGCTTGGTATGTTGATCCTGTGAGAATGGAACCAGTAAAATCAGAAAACTGGATAGGTGAAGTAAAACAAGGAGGCTCAGTAAATTTCAGAAATATTTTTTTTAATCCGCACGGACATGGAACTCATACCGAATGCGTAGGACATATAACTCCGGAAATTTATTCGGTGAATGAGCATCTGAAAGAATATTTTTGTCTGGCGAGATTAATAACAATTACACCTGAAGCCGTTGGAGAAGATGGAATCATCAGCAGGAGGCAATTGGAAAAATCTGTACCTGAAGGAACGGAAGCATTAGTGATTCGTACGCTACCGAATCCGGAAAGTAAATTAAAAAAAGCATATTCCAATACTAATCCTCCCTATCTCAGCAAGGAAGCCGCTGAATTTTTATGTGAAAGAAATGTAAAGCATTTGTTGATTGATCTTCCTTCAGTAGATCGTGAACAAGACGAAGGAAAACTTTCCGCCCATCATGCCTTTTGGAATTACCCCACTAAAACTCGTTTTGATGCAACCATCACAGAACTTGTTTATATACCGGATCAAATTAACGATGGACTTTATCTTTTAAACTTACAAGTAGCTCCATTCGTAAATGATGCTTCTCCATCACGGCCGGTATTGTTTGCTATTACAAGTGTGTAATTGAATAAATTCTTAAAGGTTGCACTTATTATTGTAGACTATAATCCTATCTTCCAAATAGTATTCTTTCAATAATTTATTTTAGTACAATAACCTTAGAGGAAACTACTTTGTCACTAAAAGTGAGTTGAAAATAATAGATCCCACTAGGTAAAACAGTCTCCGTATGAAAACCATTGACGGACGTTGCTTGCATCAGTTGACCAATACTATTGAATATTTTAAGAGCAATAATATTTCTAGTACTGTATAGTTTTATTATTCCGTCTGTTGATGGGTTTGGATAAATTTTATATTCCTTATTAGAACTATGCTCTTCTAATCCCAAAACTGTACTCTTCATATACAAACCATCGTCCTTTCCTAAAAATAATTTGTTATCGTATTCCACTATATCGTAAGAAAATCCGGTAGGCAAGAGTTCTTCATTGCTTGCCCATGACGTTCCAAGGACTGCATAATTATCTCGGTGTTGAATCCATGTTCCTGTTGGAATAATATTGGTAAGCGTGTACTGATGTAAGTGACCTTGATAGATTGTTCTGCTATATCCATTATGGGTATCTATGTTATCATTAGACCATGTTAATCCTGCATCATTACTTCTAATAATTCTATTAAAATTAACCGCCAAAATAGTATCCTCAATATTAATCAGTTTGCTAATCTGTAGTCCGGGATGCAGTACACCATCATAATACTCTTCATTCCATATACTATTGTTAAAATCATATCTGTAAAATGTGCCATTTGATCCTGCAGCAATTATTATATCGTTTGTAGAACTAATGATGCTGTTAACATTAATAGAATAATTTGGAAGTGAAGCGTTTAAATATGTCCAATTGTTTGAATTAAATCCCTTTAATGCTACACCATTGCCTAGCGTGGCAGTCAACAAAGCACTATTATGGATTGCAAATTCATTGATCCACCTAGGATGAATTCCATTATTTTGCCAACTTATACCATTATCGGTGCTATAAAATACTCCATAACTAAATGTACCTACATAAATGACATTGTCGAAAATTACTATTGAAGTAATATCAATAGGATTTGTACTTACTACTATTGTATTCCATACCACACCACTATCCTGGCTAACAAATATTTGATTGGAACTTGAGGCGGCATATAGGATATTATTATAAACAACCAAATCTACAATATCTGCATTGGGAACCGCAGATATTTTTGTCCATTGTGCTTCAGTAATATCTGCAATAAAAAATAATAATATAAATAATAAGGTTGTTCTATTCATTTTTATACGATTTTGAAGTTAAATAAGGAAGAAGGTGCAATCCACATAACACCCTCCTCCTTAGAAAATAATAACTGCATTATTCCCCGGTTGTAGGATCAATAATTGTTTTTACAACTTCAATCCTGTTAGCCGGAAATCCTGATTTATCAGCATGCTCTTGTACAGCATCTTTGCTATCAGCAAGATAAACGCAATACAATTTATCATTCGTAACATAACTTTGAATCCATTGTACGGGCTGGGATAGATTCTTAATTGCTACATTAGATTTGTGCGCTGCAGCCTGCATTTCGAATGCATTTAAACTTCCAACACTTGGAATGTTTCTTTCAATAATGAATTTAGACATGGTTTTTAATTTTTTTTGAATTAAATAATTAATTGATTCTGCAAAACTAGATACTACTAATAAATTGGTGTTAGTTAAAAGAGGTCAAACTTTTGTTAATACGGTTCAGTGGCATGTGCTTTAAGGAAATCACTTGGTCTTATACTCGTTGAATTCTTAAATGCTTTTGAAAACGCAGCAACCCCACTATACCCTAATTGAAAAGCAATTTCTGAAATAGAAATCTGAGGGTTAGAAAGTAATTCCGTGGCCTTTGAAATACGCTGTTCATGAAGCCATTTACCAGGGGGTTTACCAAAATGCGCTTTAAACACTCTTTTAAAAGTTGAGACACTCATAGCTGTCGTCTTTGCCAACTCTTCCATTGTGAAATTACGTTGATAGTTTTCACGAACTAACTTAATAAACGATATTAATTCATCGCTAACGAGATAGGAAAGGTAAAAATTAAAGGGATTATCCTTTTTTTCCTTAAGCAAATTGACAAATAACTCTTTCAGTTTTAATTCCAAAGAAATCAAACTGTAAGTATCCCCTTCCATTAAATAATCTCTAGATGTGAAAAAAATAGATTCAATAAAAGGAGAGGATTTGAGTTGCATTACATTTGGTAGATCAATAAAATCATTTTCGGCGTGAGTGAATGACTTTAATAAACTAGGATAATCTTGCATAAATGCTTTTACAAAATCATCATCAAACATAAAAACCAAAGCATGGTATGGCTTTTCAAAATGTTGATGCAAAACAAATCCTCCTTTTCGAACAAAAAGTATCTGGTGCTTTTCTGAAACATGATACCCGTTAAATGTTTCATATCCTTTAATGCCTTCCATGACAAACATCAGCAAATTCTTATGCGACCAAACCTGTGCTTGCTCATCAGTAATCGGGCAACGGTAATCTATAAATACTTCTTCGCCTTTCCCAAACTTTGCTTGTTGGGCCTGACTAGAAGTTGAACAAATAAAATCGTAAATATTTAACATAATGCTAGTAGGAATGCTCCGAAGTAGGACATTCTTGAAAGTAAACCAGCTAAACTCTTCTGGAGTGCGTTCTTAAAAGTCTATAGCAAATGTAAAACCTCAAGGGTTAGAAAAAGAAAAAATTACACGTAGAACTGGCTAGTCTAGAGTGTATAAAACATTTATTATTAGTAATTTATGTGAGATGAAGCGCCTAAAGGCTTTTACTCCAAAAGGAACTTTCCGTATGTAACTTGCTTATTAGCATTGATAAGTTGAATGAAATAAATTCCGTTAGACAAATTCTAGCGGTTAATTAGATAATTTGTTTGATTAACTATCTTTTCCTCCCTTTTCAAACTTCCAATAGGGCTATAAATTTTAATCGTTGAATTCCCAAAGTCAGGAGAAATTATCATTTGCGCAGACTCCTTAAATGGATTCGGAGTAGGAGAAAATTTAAATGATTTCTCTATTTTATTACCCAAGCATTTTCTTCTAATAGAATTGATAATATCGTTGCAACAAAGAGTAATATTGCAATGCCTTGATGAAGCAATTCTGTTTTTGGTTTTTTAATAACCATCACCACCATAATAAGAAGAAATAGGATTAGCATTGATTGTTCAACTAAATTTCTATTTAATAAAATTATATTGAACATAATGGAAAGAAATATACTAATTGCCATCAAGATAAAAATTATTGGAAATTGACTCTGATAAAACATTTTCATACTGTATCTTTCCTCAGAATCATTTGTTGGAAGCAACATCTTAGCTGTTGTAAAAAGCATTATCGGATATAGCAATACAAAAAGCAATTGTGGCAAATACCAAACGGTTAAGTCTTTTAATTGATAGGTGATAAACCAATCCTGAACGTGCAAAAATAAAATGAACATCACCCAAATAGTATGGGGCCAATAAAATTTTACCTTTTTATAATTATAGAGTAAATCTGAAAAAGAGGATAATAATTGTGTAATTCCCAAGCCCAAAATAATGGAAACGAGAATAGACACATACTCAAAGGGATTAATTTGATTCAATCTTAAAATTATTAATTCATGATGAGATAGTTGCTTAAAATTATAATTTTAAACATTACAGCGATACAGAATAAAAATTATTCTAAAATTTATAGATCAATTCTGGAGAAATGACCCAAGCACGTGTCAATCCATCTGGTCGTAGATCCCTAACAATCAGTGGTGTACCTGCAGTTAAGCCGAGGGAAAATCTACTACTCATTTTATAAACCAAATTCAACGTTCCATTGAGCGTTAATCCATCTGAGTCCTTTAATGTTATCGGATCATCACTTATACTCAGATCATTATAAGTATCATTCGCTAAATGATAGATCGCAAGTAACCCTAAGTTGAAGTGAAGATTTTCAAGAGCGTTAATTTTGTATCCAGCCTTTAGCAAGACATCAGCTTTACGATCAAACTTATTAGTTGGGCTGAATTTATTGGCTTCCGCGGTATTCCAATCTGAGGGTAAGAAAGTATTACCGTTCGGAGTATTTAATGGTTGCTGATAACCCAATGAAAAAATCCATCTACTACTTCTGATTGTAAATCCCGCAATAAAATCTACCGTTCCTAAGCTGCTCTGGTATCCCATTGGCAATGATTTATCTTGTAATTTCAAATTACTATTATCCAATGGTAATTTTAAAGCTGCTGTCAATACTTTACTCCATTTTTTATTTTTGATAAATGAATAAGAACCCGTAAGATAAAAATCACCTAAACCAGATACATCTCCCAAATTACCTGACGCATAATTGGCAGTGATTTTCGCTTGTACTAACAAATACCTATTAATTTGATTTTCGTATTGCACAGCAGGAGTAAAAACATATACACCTTCATCGCCAATTCCATTGGTAAGAATAACTGATAAACTTTGATGTAGTGTAGTATCATTTCCATCCACTTGGTGTTGCATACTTCCAATGGTGCAAAAACCTGCATCACTACAACCTTGTGATCTACCCTGAATTTGAATGGTAATAAGCAGTAAAAAAAGGTACAACTGTATTTTCATTGGTATCAATGTTGAATTATTAATTTTTGGTTCAAGATAGTTTTGTGATTAGTTTCCACGTGTACAAAATAGATTCCGTTCGGCAGCACTGAACTATCGATTTCTTTTTGATTGCTTATGCTAACTATTATTTCGCCAAGTGCATTAAGAATTTGTACTTCATCATTTTCATTCCAATTTGAATAGATTAGAGTGATAGAAGTATTTGCAGGATTTGGTGAAATAACAAGTCCAGAAAATTCAGCGGGAGAATTTTGCAAGGCAATTATTTTTGAATTTTTCGATTCTCCATTATAATCTGTTTGTTTTAATCGGTAATAGTTAATTCCCGAAAACGGTTTAGTATCTATGAATAAATAATTTTCTGTTTCATTGCTTGTTCCCGCACCATTCATTGTTCCGATAGATTCAAAAATGTTGCCATCCTTACTCCGTTCTAAAGTAAAATAATCGTTATTTAATTCTGATGCAGTAATCCACATCAGGATAATATTATCCTCACTATTTTTTCCTGTAAATGATATTAGTTCGATAGGCAAAGGAGTAATTGGACTCAATTTTACGATCCAATAATCATTGACACCTACTAAAGCTTGTGTTTTTTCTCCGCTGATAGGTGAAGATGAATGGCCTCCACATATATAACCTCCATCAATAGTTTGGGAAATACTAAATAACAAATCGGGTTCTGTACCTCCCATTGTCTTATCCCATTCTATAGTTCCTATGGGGTCCGTTTTAATAATCCAATAATCATCAGCACCTCTTGATACTTGGGACTTATCGCCATTTAATCCTGACCGCGAAAAACCTCCCATTATAAATCCGCCATCAGTAGTAATCTGCATTGAATACAAAAAATCATCATTACTCCCTCCATATCTTTTATCCCACAATTTATTGCCGCTAGCGTCAACTTTTACGATCCAATAATCCCATGTACCTCGACTATTAACAGTACGGTCTCCGTTATTTCCACCTGAGGAATACCCCCCTAAGACATAACCCCCATCTGAAGTTTGCAACACAACATTACACCATTCATCATCAACAGTTCCAAATCTCTTATCCCAAAGCTTATTTCCCAAAGCATCCGTTTTTACAATCCAAATATCAGAAGTAAAAGACGATCCTCTATTCGCTTGTGTTTTATCGCCTCCAGCACCCGAAACTGATATGCCACCAATAAGATAACCTCCATCGGAAGTTTGTATCACTGAATAGGCCCAATCTTCGAGCGACCCACCAAATCTTTTATCCCACATCTTAATCCCATTTGGATCCGTTTTCAAAATCCAATAATCATCTTTACCTCTACTATTTTCGCTTCTATCAGCACCTATACCAGATGTAGAATAACCTCCTAACAGATACCCACCATCAGAAGTTTGAATTATTGAAAAAAGAAAATCGTTAGATGTACCTCCGAAAGTTTTTTCCCATTGTATATTTCCTAATGCGTCCAGCTTTACTATCCAATAATCAAACGCGCCTTTTGATGCTTGCGATTTATCACCATTAATGCCAGATGCTGATGTCCCCCCAAGAAGATATCCTCCATCTGATGTTTGTATGATGTAACCACCGTTTTCAATACTAGTACCGCCAAATCTTTTGTCCCATTGTTTAATACCAGCAGCATCTGACTTAACAATCCAATAATCAGGTGAGTTATTACTGATGTCCCAATTGGCTTGTGATTTCTCACCACTGATGGGCGAATACGACCAGCCTCCAGAAATATATCCACCATCAGAAGTTTGCTTGATCTGGTCAAACTCTTCGTATTCGCTACCGCCATAATTTTTGTCCCATATAATAGATGGTACTTGCGCATATGAAATGATAGTAGCACTCAAATAAATAAATATAAAGCACACTAAAATTTTTAGATAAATTTTAGTGTGTTTCATTAGATACCTAATTCTTAAATCCATACACATACTTCAGAAATACTTTTTCTTTGCAAATCTGGCACCCAACATTCCACTGCAGGATATCCTATTGGTATTAGTAAAAAAGGCTTTTCATTTTCAGGACGTCTTAAAATTTTTGATAAGAAATTCATAGGACTTGGTGTATGTGTTAACGCCACCAACCCTGCATTATGGATGGCAGCTAAAAGAAAACCACAGGCGATACCACAACTTTCGGTCACATAATAATTCTGATGTTTATGATTGTTATCTTCCAATTCATAACTCCTTTTAAAAACTACGATAAGGTAAGGAGCAATTTCCAAAAAAGGCTTTTGCCAATCTGTACCTATCGGCTCCAAATCTTTAAGCCATTCTTCGGTCATTCTGTTTTCGTAACTTTCTTTTTCCTCCTGTTCGGCAGCTTCTCTTATTTGTTTTTTTACTTCAGGATCCTTTATCACGCAAAATGTCCACGGTTGTTTGTGTGCTCCTGATGGAGCTGTAGATGCAGTTTGAATTATACTTTCAATAACCTTTTCAGGAATGTGTCTACTTGAAATATCGCGAACAGTTCTACGTGTATCCATCCATTCCAGAAACAATTGACTACGAATTTCCATTTCACATGGGTCAAATGTTTTTTTACTGTATGATATAAAAGGAATATTGTCAATGAGTTTTCGTTGCATAAGCAAATATAATTTTTTCAAATCGAAAAACCAATCTTTTTCTAGGAGACTTAATGCAAATCAAATGTCCTTACCAAATCACGATTACCTGCGCCTGAATGACAGGAGATACATCCAACACCTTTATTCCCTGTAGTAAAAGTGTTGCTTCCATCCGGATTAAATTCTGCCCACTCATACCCGTTGCCTGCTACTGATGATGATGGATCTTTTTTCATAACAGCATACTGGTTGATTACTCCTGTAGCTGAACTATAAATTTCTTTTACAATTACAGAACCTGTTGGAAAAGTACTTCCTACTGGAAGTTTTCCTGTAGCATCTAATGCCGCTTGTGCAATAGCATTGAAACGAACTCTTTCAAAACCATGAGGACTATTGCCTACACCTGGGGTAATGCTAGGTGTTCCAACATAGTACGTGTAGCCACTTTCTCCTACTAAAGAAAATAACATTTTATCCGCATCCGGACTTGCTTCATCCTTCTTCTTGCATGATTGGCTAAATACTATAAAGATAATCAAAATTGTTGTGATGGTTAGATAATTTTTCATATGAATAGTGAATAATGGAGTAGAGTTAGATTGTATAATTATAATATTAACTTAACACAAAAGAGGCTGCGCTATTGCTAACGCGCCTCTTTTTAAAACTGAACCTCTCAAAAAGAATTTTAAATCTTGTCTTTTAAAGATGTGATTGCCGAACTTAAAATGTTGCTAATCCAACTGCATGATCGGGAACATTCGTAAGAACACCAATTGAATACAATCCTCCAAGCAAAGTGCGTCTGTATTCTTGAATAGTATGATCACCTGCGCATAATGTGTAAGCATGAAAATTGTTTCCTGCGATTACCATATCTACTGGACCATCACCACTTGGAATTGCAGCAGCAATTAAATACAAACCTCCGTTTGGAGCAACGTAATAAGAAGATATATTGTCGCTTGCAGTATTGGTTGCAAATGCAAATCGTCCATAAGCAGTTACGGCAATCCAACATGCGGCAGCTTGGTTGTTCGCAACTATTCCATTCACAGCATTTAAGTTTCCTGCGTTAGCACCAGCATAAGAACTGGCAGAACTTAAGCCTGCTGCTCCACCTGCTGCATTAGAAACTACCATGTAATTGTTACGGGCAAATTCGAAACCGAATGGAGTTTGTCCAACAGAGGCTGAAGAGCTTCCTGCGCCAGCAACACCACTTCCACTTACTGGAAATTTAGTTATCTTATTCGTTGCTTTCTCAGTTACATATAAATAATTGCCATTAGGAGAGAATGAAATTTGCGCTGCTCCAGCTCCACTCGTGCTTAATGATTGAACTGAACCTGCAATCGGGGTTAGACTTCCTCCTGCACCAAGTGTGAAACCGGCAATATTATCGCTGCCAGCATTTACAACATATAAATAATTATTATAAACACTAATGCTTATAGGCATAACTCCAGAAGTACTTGCTGTATGAGCGAGTGATAAACTACCATCGTTGTGAACTTCAAAAGAAGAAACCGAATTGCTTCCTGCATTCACTGCGAATAACCAATGATGGTTAGCATCGAGTACTACTGAACCTTGTGAACCTAGTCCAGCACTTGTACCTGTTCCACCTGAAGCCGTTGTGCCGTCTGGACTTAAAGTACCATTAGCATTTTGAGCATAAACATAAATCACATTTTGGGACGCGTCATTACTTTGGGTATAAACGTAACCTCTTTTTTGACCATGACGAGCTGATGCATCTTCTACAAATACAGCTTCGTCAGGATTTTCTCCCTTTTCGGATATTAAATCGCTGGATGCGGTTGAGTTTGATGTTCCAGGGTTGGTAAAACTTTCTTCTTTTTTACAGGCCGAAAATGTGAGGATAAGTGCCGCTGCAATTGTACCTAGTAATTGGTTTTTAGTTTGCATTTTTAAAATTTTTTAATTGATTTGAAATTATTAACATTAACTTAACAAAGCCATCAATGATAGCGCGCTATTTGAAATATTTTCATTTATTGCTTTGTAAGATAATAGATGAAAAGCGGATACAAATGGTTGTGTTAACCCCCAAAATAAATTATAAAAGTTTTAAAAGTGTGATCCCTTTAAGGAAATAAATAATTTGTTTATACTTTCATCTCTAAAAATGTAACGATACCCCAAGATTAACTCCCATTGAATAAGGATAAGAATTTACAGCCATATTGCGAGTTATAGAAGTAAATGAGCCTTTGAAAACTGGTTCAATAAAAATTCCAAAATTATCAGACAGATTGCGTTGAACTCCAGCACCTAAGAGAAAACCAAAATTCATTTTCTTTAACCCATTAATGTGGTTAAGAATTGTCATTTCAGAATTATCCATATTTATTTTGGCTTTTTCCTGAATAATGAAGTTGGCAGAAAACCCTGCATTAGCATACCAAGTAAATTTCTTCTTTGTCATTTGCAGCCTAATCATCAATGGAACATTGATAAATTTAATGTTTTGATTGCATACTACTCTTGAATTAATACTATCTCCAGGATGAAGATTTGGATACGAATCATTAACGGGTATCTCAATTACTCCATTGGATGTTGGATATTGAAAGTGCATTTCATTGTTTGCATTAGCTTCTGCAAACATCGTTTGAATTGTCATTGACTTGGCAACATTTGTATATGCAACCCCAGATATCAAACTCCAATTAGGATTTAAATCGTATTTTAGATTAACTCCAGAACTATAGGAGAATTTTGAATCTTCGCGATTGTTATACATCGCAACATCATCAAAATTATCATTTGTATTATCTGTTAAATTGCACCATGAATTACTAGGTGAGTAAAATAACTCGATCGACAATTTAGATTTTGAAATACTTTCTGCGCTAATGGCTGAATCGATCTTTACAATATTAACGGGTTCAAATTTATTGGTATCAGCAAGTACTACTAATTCATTTCCCAGAATACCTTCTTCAGAAATACTTTGTTCTGTTGTACTTATCATGCCATCATCAGCTCCAACCATATCCAACTCATTGGCAATGGTTTTTGTAGGATACGTTAAAACAATACTTTCACTTTTAACTTTTGGAATTTTTCTAAAAGTGGTCCTGCTATTTTGCTTTTCCCCTTTATTCAGTTCCGTATGTTTCAGTTCCTCAATTAGCGTAACTTTCATAGTCAGTTCCTCATTTCGCTTTGTATCCATGCTGGAATGGCTGATGATGTGTTCGCTTTTTGCCGATTCATTTATATTTTCTGTAGTAACTAAATTCTTCTCCGTAATATCCTGCGTTGAGTTGTTTTGTGAAACTTTAGGATTTAAAGATGCCTTATTGGTAATTTTATCTTCTACATTTATAACACTTGCTATATCTTTTGTAGTAGAAGTTGGAATTAAATACTGGCATGTTACAAAAGAAAACATGATAAAGAGCAAAGCAATCGAAAGCAATCTAAAACGATTTGCTTTCTGCTTGTAAACTACTGCTTGAGACTTATTTAAATCAGCATCTAATCTATCCCAAGCATGATCAGGAACTTCCATCTTGAAATCTTCGAAGACGGAACGCGATACTTTTTCTATGTCTTTATTATCGTCCATTTTGTCTGCCTGTTAATTCCATCACCCCGTTGTTTAGGTTAATTTGTCTTTGCAATATCGCTTTCGCTTCGTATAAATTAGATTTCGACGTTCCCTCTGTTATTCCAAGTTGCTCAGCAATTTCCATATGTTTAAAACCTTCAAACACATACAAGTTGAAAACCATTTTATACGCAGTCGGTAAATTTTGAATGTACTTCATTAAATCATTTGCTTCAATCTGACTTAGAATATCATCATCGCAATAATTTTTAAGTAATTCTTCGTTTTCATCTATATTCACAACAACAAAGAGGCGAGCATTTTTACGGTATTTTTCAATAGCTAGGTTTACCATTATTCTTCTGATCCAACCTTCTAGTGACCCTGCATTTGCAAAATGCTTTAAATTTTCAAAAACTTTCATGAATCCTTCGTGGAAGGTATCTTCGGCTTCTTCCTTTGTTTTTGAATACTGAAAACATACTTTAAACATTTTCGCACAGAACTTATTATAAAGCGCATTCTGGGCTTTTCTGTCCCATTCAATGCACCTCTTAATAAGTTCATCCTCCCGCTCTTCCGCCAAAATTTCAGTCTTTAAACTATAGATGATAAAATGATTGACTAGGTTGTGTTTTCATAAACATATTTCACCTTAAAAAGTTTTAATTTATTGAATATAAACATGTTATATGATATCTACTAAGCAATTATTCCCAAAAGATTTTAAATATCCACGCTATTAAATTCTGATTTCCAAGGAGAATTCTAAATTAAAAATGTAAGATAAGGGAATCTCTCAGGAAACTCAATGCTTTTTGATGGGTGTTGCAACCAGTACCAATTAGATTATATGAACCTCGTTAAAACTTGAGTAACATTTGGTAATTAGGGTTGGAGTGGTTTTCAGTAAGTTCAAAATCGTGACTTCCTATAATTTTAAAACCAGCTTTCTCATAAAACTTCACGGCCCGATGGTTTTCTTTCCAAACGAATAGCCACATTCCGATTTGATTATTCTTTTTTGATAGTTCGATATTAAAGTTCAATAACTCCCATCCTAATTTCAAACTATAAAATTCTTTAAGTAAGTAAAGCCTTTCTAGTTTCGTTACATTTTCATGTGGAATAGTAAGATCCGGTTTATTCAAAATTATTTTAGAGTAACCAGCAGGCTCGTTATCGTGATAAATGATGTAGATGATATTCGTATCATCATTTAATTCCCCTTGGAAAATATCATCCGTGTACTTCCTACTAACATAATTATCTATTGTTTCCTTTGAGGCACTACTACCATGGGATTCTCTAAATGATATTTTACCGATGCTTGTCAGTAATTCCACATTTTCTAGTTTCGCTTTAATAATCGTAGTCATAAAATGCAATTCCAATATTATTGACAAGATAAGATTATTTACCCTTGAACCATTAAACTTAATACATTAAAGTATTGGTAGTTTCTTATGCACTTATCAATTATCACTCCTCCTCCTTGTTCTTCATTTTCATTAATAAGGTATAAGCACCTTTGATTACAAAGTTCATATTTTTCAATTCGGAACTATCTGGGAATGAAATCTGAGTTAAATTATACTCGGAATTTTGCGTAGTAACTTCTTGCATGAGGTAGTTTTTTTGCTCTGTTTGAATAAAGACATATTCCTTTCCTTCAAATCGAACTAACCCATCGTTTGGAATTACGTAAGCATTGTTCGTGGTCACTTCTACTTCTGCATTCATATACATTCCAGGAATAAGCGCTTTATCGTATTGCTCAAAGTGGCAATGAACTGTAACTGCTCTTTCGTGTGATAAATCCTTTCCAATCAAGATGATCTCACAATTATATTTTTTAGTGGGTTGGTTGTTGGTGTAAGCCTTGATTTTTTGCCCAATAAAAAGTTTGTCTAAATCCTTTTCAAAAACTGTGAGTGCCAAATGAATGTCTGCTGGATTTACAAGTTCAAACAATACATCAGTGGGGTTAACGTATTTTCCAATGTTCATGTTCACATGAGATACAAAACCGTCAATTGGTGAGGGAATGGTAATGCTTCTTGAAATATTATTTTCAGTTAAGTTTCCAGGATTAATGTTGATGAGTTTTAGTTTTTCTTCTAAGGATTTTATCAGCACTTTTTGTGAAATGTATTCGGCCTGTGCGTTTTCAAAAACTTTATCACTGCTCGCTTTGCTTTGGTTCAAATCTTTTTGTCGTAAATATTCCCTCTCCATAGAAGTGAAGTGTGCTTTCGCAGTCAAATATTCTTGTTGTAACTGGATGTACTGGTGGTCTTCCATCGTTGCAATAATCTCTCCCTTGCTGATGTGCATACCTTCCAACAATTTTGTTGACTTGAGATACCCACCCATCGGAACACTAACCGAAACCATGTTCTGTGGTGGGACATCAATTATTCCATTCACTTTTAGCAGTGAAGAAATCTCTTGTCGCTGGAGTTTTCCTATTTTTATATCTGAATTTTTTAGTTGTGCCTCTGTTAAATCCACAGAATTTTCGATTGGTGTTTCAACACTTTCTGTTTCTATTATCTTGCTGTTACAAGAAGAGAGAATTGCAAATGCAAGTACTAGGATAAATATATTTTTCATTGTTGAAATTTATTTCGAGGTTAAGTAATTAAGTTGAATGATTGTTTGATTTAAGGTATTGATTGCATCAATATAATTACTTTCAATTGCAATTGCATTATTGGTGAGCATGGTCCATTCCAGATAATTAATGTCGCCATTTGCGAATTGCTGTGCAGCAATTCTAGTAATAGTCTCAGCATTTTGTAAAGCGACCTCTTCAAAATATTTTACTGTTGATAATTGTGTTTCGTATTTTTTAAAAGCAATTTCATAATCTGTATTAATGGTTTGCAACCCGAGTTGATAATTATTTTCACTAATCAATTCTACTACTTTTGAAGATCTGATAGTTGCAGATTGAGAACCAAAGAACAATGGTATACCGATACCAAACTGGACCGAATTGAACCTTGTAGATTTTGGATAATTAACATTATCCGGTCCTATTCCTTGTATGCTCATATTATTATAACCAAAATGTAAGTCGGGCAGGAGTTTAGATTTTTGCAATTGTCGATTCACAATTGAAAGTCTTTTTTCCTGTTGCAAGACTTGAATTGATGGGTGTTGGCTTATTGCCGAAGTATCAAGCGCTCCCTTAAAAATCATTTTTGCTGGGTCTGAAGCAGGATAAAGTACATTTCTAGTGTTTAGTAATATTTGGAATTTAAGTTGAAGAATATTCAGCTCTTGTTGAACCTCCTGTAACTGAATAGAAATCTGCCCACGTTGCGACTCTGCAGTTGCTCTTTCTAAAACATTGCTTTCACCTTTAGCAAAACGCAAATTTGCTTTTTCTAAAAATGTTGCATACACGCTATCATTTGCTAATAGAATGTTTGACTTTCTTTGCAAACTAACAATTTGGTAGAAGACTTCACTAACCTGTTTTTTTAATTCTGCTTCTTTTAATACGATTTTCAATACACTCGATTTATAATTTTCATTTTGTAATGATTTTTGCTTTGTATATACCGTCGGGAAATTGATTGCTTGTACTATTCCGAATTTGGTATCGTTATAAAAAGAGTTAATTTGCCCATATTCCGCTGTGAGATTAGTTTGAGGTATATCAATTGCTGCTGCCTTCAATATCTTTTGATATTCAGCATTGAGCTTTTCATTTCGTACCATCAAATTATTTTTCAATGCAGAATCTATTGCACTTTCCAATGAGATTGTATTTTGTGCATTCGTAGTTGACGTTGATAATAATCCAAATACAATAATTACGAGTGCCCCTGCGATTCCTTTGCTACTTGCTGAATGTCTATTGCTCTTCATTTTTTCTTCAAACAAAATATAGAGAACAGGCAAAACAAACAGTGTTAAAAAAGTTGCGATCAATAAGCCACCAATTACTACTGTGGCCAATGGTCGTTGGACTTCAGAACCCGAGCCTGTGCTGATTGCCATGGGTAAAAATCCCAGCGAAGCCACAAAGGCCGTCATAAGTACTGGTCGCAATCGAATTTTGGTACCTTGCAAAACAATTACTTTGGTGTCGGTTTCTCCAGCATTTTTAATGCGGTTAAACTCTGCAATCAAAACAATTCCATTTAATACTGCTACGCCGAATAATGCGATAAAACCTACCCCTGCACTGATGCTGAAGGGCATGCCTCTTAACGCTAAGAATAAGATTCCTCCAATAGCGGAAAGGGGAATAGCTGAATAAATGAGTAGGCCTTGCTTTACAGAATTGAAAGCAAAGAAAAGCAAAAGGAAAATCAGCAACAATGAAAGAGGCACTGCAAAAGCTAAGCGTTTCTTTGCGGCAATTAAATTTTCAAATGCGCCACCATAAGAAACATAATAGCCTGAAGGAAGATCTAGTTGTTTATCAACTGCTGCTTGCAAATCTTTCACAATACTTTGTACATCTCTACCCTGAACGTTAAAGCCAACAATAATTCTTCGCTTTGCATTTTCCCTTTGAATTTGGCTCACACTTTCCTTAATGGTAACATCAGCCACCTGATACAAGGGAATTTGTGTCCCCTGGGAAGTAGGGATTAGTAGATTTTGCACATCTTCTAAATTCTGTCGTTGCTCGCCTGCCAAGCGAACTACTAAATCAAAACGCTTTTCATCTTCGTAAACCAAACCGCTACTTTGCCCGGCAAATGCAGTGTTCACTACTTTGTTGATGTCCTGAATGTTCAAACCGTATTGAGCAATTGCATTTCGTTTATAGGCAATTATCAATTGTGGAAGCCCGTCAATCGGCTCTACATAAATATTTTCTGCACCATCAATCTTACTTGCAATATCACCTAACTGTTTTGAGTATTTTGAAAGTGTATCTAAATTCTCCCCAAAGATTTTACATACTACATCTTGCTTAGCGCCTGTCATCAATTCATTAAAACGCATGGCAACAGGATATTGAAAACTATAGGTAACACCAGGAATATCTTTCAATGCTTCACTCATTTTCTCTGAAAGTTCATCCCAAGATTTTGCAGAGGTCCATTCACTTTTATCTTTTAAAATTATCATCATATCTGACGCTTCCATTGGCATTGGATCCGTTGGAATTTCTCCGCTTCCTGTTTTGCCAACTATCTTTTCAATCTCTGGAAATTTATTTTTTAAGAGGTGCGCTGATTTCATAATTGCTTCGGATGAAGTAGTGATATTACTTCCTGTAAGGACTCTCGTCTCCACTGCAAAATCTCCTTCGGGTAATTCTGGAATAAATTCTCCTCCCATTTGTGAGAAAACCACCATGGCAATTGCAAACAATCCAACTGAAATCGCAATTACTGTTTTAGGAAAGTTCAAAACCCTCACAATATACTTCTGATAAAAGTTTTCAATAGCCTGCATCATTCTGTCGGATAAATTTTTCTGGTTTGAAATATTTTTGTTCAGAAACAATGCACTCATCATCGGAATGTAAGTGAGTGAAAGAAGGAATGCACCCAACAGCGCAAAGGCAACCGTTTGTGCCATTGGTTTAAACATCTTTCCTTCAATTCCTTCCAGCGTAAAAATTGGTAAGTAAACAATCAGAATTATGATTTGACCGAATACTGCACTATTCATCATTCTGCTCGCGGAATGATTTACTTCGCTGTCCATTTCTTTTTGGGTGATGCCTACCAATTGACGGTTTTGCACTAAGCTGTGCATCACCGCCTCTACGATAATTACTGCCCCGTCTACTATCAAACCAAAATCCAAAGCACCTAAACTCATTAAGTTCCCGCTTACTCCAAATATGTTCATCAGGATCACTGCAAATAACATTGATAAAGGAATAACTGATGCTACGAGAATTCCAGCTCTGAAATTTCCAAGAAATAAAACCAAGACAAAAATTACGATTAATGCCCCTTCCATCAAATTTTTTGTGACTGTTCCGATTGCATTATTCACCATTTTTGTTCTGTCTAAAAACGGCTCTAACTCCACACCTTCTGGTAAAGTTTTTTGAATTTGAATTATTTTTCCTTTTACATCTTCAATCACTCTACTGCTGTTGTCGCCTTTCAACATCATCACCACTGCACCTGCAACTTCACCTTCATCATTATAAGTAATTGCTCCGTACCGTGTAGCATTTCCAATTCGCACTTCGGCTACATCGTTTATCAATAGTGGCGTTCCGTTGTCGGTATTTCTTACAACAATATTTTTAATATCGCCCATATTTCCAATCAAACCTTCTGCGCGGATATATAAAACCGTAGATTGTTTTTCAATGTAAGCACCGCCTGTGTTCTCATTGTTTTTTTCCAAAGCAATGAATACATCGTTAATGGTGACGTTGTAAGATTTCAATTTATTGGCATCAATGGCAATCTCATACTGTTTCACTTTCCCGCCAAAACTGCTCACGTCAGCTACACCTTTTACACCAATCAATTGCCGACGAACAATCCAATCCTGAATCGTTCGTAATTCGGTGGCGTTATACTTTGCTTCGTAACCATGCTTGGGTTTCAACACATACTGATAAATTTCTCCGAGCCCTGTCGTAACAGGTGCTAATTCTGGTGAGCCAATTCCTTTTGGAATTTGTTGCTCCGCTAATTTTAATCGCTCAGTTACCTGTTGCCTCGCCCAATAAACATCTACATCATCATCAAACACGATAGTGATTAGCGATAAACCAAAGCGTGAGAAACTTCTGATTTCCTTCAGTCCAGGAATATTACTGTTGGCTTGTTCAATCGGAAATGTAATGAGCCGTTCAATGTCAGGAGCACCCAACGATGGAGCTGTTGTGATTACCTGCACTTGATTGTCGGTGATATCAGGCACAGCATCAATAGGCAATTTTGTGAATTGGTAACTGCCGTAACCAATGAGGGATAAAATGAAAAGTCCGATGATAAGCTTGTTCTTTATAGAGAACGCAATTATTTTATTGAGCATAACTATTCGTTAATATAAATGAATGACAACTTGCGGTGCTAAAAGCCCCGTAAGAAATTTTCTTCTGTTAAGATCTTTACAGAATATTCACTATAATCTAACTGATCTTTGGCGGTTGCCAAATGCTCTTGAAAAATTCACAGTCCGGAAAAAATGATTTTGTGAGGATTTTAATATCCAAAGAATGAGGAACTTGAAGTTTCAAATTCAACTTGTGAGAAAACGAAACAAAGGTCAGCAATTGATTGCATTCCGAAGTATGTTGATGACTGAATGGAAGCTTCTCATGGTCTAAGTCATCCTTTTCATGATGGTCGCTATCAGTAATATGATCATTGATAAAGTCAATGAAAGACACCTGACCTTGTTCTTCATGGTGGTGATAATGGTGAATAATAGCAGGAATCCCTACCACTAACTGTAGAATATCCTTCGGCATAGTTAGCCCGATGGTCAGTAAAATAATTAGTATGGTTCTAGCCAATCTCACAGTTGCAAATGTAAAGAAAAATAGTTGTGAGAAACTGTAGCTTCTACAAAACACTCTCAAACAGCCTCCTATGGCCCGATGCGACTTGATTCAAATTGATTGAAACGGAGTGTTCTTGGCAAAACTTTACAAGTGTTCTTTTTGAAAATTAGATTAAACATAGCCAATGAAGTCTAAAAACCAATTAATAAAGTCCAGTAAAGCGCTTTTCTGATCACCGCTTGATTAGTATAATTTCAGAAACAGGTGTAGACGTAATACACCCGTTTCTAAAATTTTCCTTTTACTTCATCCTAAATTAAAATCAATACCTAATAAATTAATCATAAATTTCTAAAATATATATCCCAGAACAAGTTTTGCAGAAAAGGGTGTACCAGCAGTATAATGTAGCTCATCCACTGATTGAGTTTCAAAAGGCAATCGACTTTCTGTATCAAATTGTGCTTCATTCCACTCCTTATTTGTTAAGTTTTCTAGCACAACCCCTATTTTATAATGCTTGGTAATATAGTTCGCGGTAAAATCAAACACATTGTAGGGTCTAGCGGTTACAGTATTGGTCTCATTAGCTGGTCGTGCTGCGAGATAGCGAAATCGAAGTCCTGTTTCAAAACCGTTTTTGAATTTAGCAGTTAATCCTCCGGCTGAAGTGGCAGTAGGCGCTAGTGGTAAATAATAATCAGTTGCTAATTGCTTTCCATAAAGCTTATCAATAAAAACATTTTTAGCTAAATTTATATCAGCATCAGCAAAAAGCCAATTGGTAATTTGATAACGAGCACTTATATCAATTCCAATTCTCCGGCTTGCTCCTTTATCTTTTGTGGTTCCGTCGTCACCTACATAAACTAACTCATTTGATACATCCATTCCCCACAAAGCAATCGTAGAAACAAAACGATTCGACAGATGAAATAATACTCCTACTTCGGCTCCAACAGCCATTGGAAGTTTATGTTCTGACTGCTGTTGCACTACACTTCGCGCATCGTTGCTATGAAAACCGCTTCCCGCGTTTAGAAAGAAATTCAAACTTTCGTTAGGAGCATAAATCAAATTTAACTTGGGACTTAAAAGTGTTTGATAATTATATCCCGAATAATTAGTGTGTGTGGAATCCGTTGGCAATTGATCTTCTACATCAAAAATAAAATAATTATATCTTCCACCAACTTCCGCACGTAAATGATCGCTGAACCGGAATACTTCATTAACAAATACAGCTGTAGAACGTTCATGTATAATTGCCTGAGCGCGTGCTTCTAGCCGAACTCTATTTACTGCGTGCCATAATTCGTTTTCAATTTCATCAGCTCTAAAAGAAGCCCCTATTGTAAATTTATTATTCATCCTACCTAATTTATGGG
This sequence comes from Bacteroidia bacterium, assembly GCA_038320345.1. Taxonomy (GTDB): domain Bacteria; phylum Bacteroidota; class Bacteroidia; order AKYH767-A; family OLB10; genus JBBQED01. The sequence goes on along the minus strand of JBBQED010000005.1, from coordinate 74,803 downwards.
AAGTTGTGTAATGTGAGTTGAACCCGCGAATTGTACGATTATCGCCTTGTTCAATTTCGTCACCATTTGTGGAATCTTCGAGAAAAAAAGTAAAGTTGGAGAATAATTTAAAACGATAGGTTGATGCATAAACTTGTGTCTCGAATTCTGAGGCATTCATTTTTGTATGATATGTCAAATTAAAATTATTCCGTTGAGTAGTTCCCCCTTCCGAATTATCAATGCTTCCGAACCGTGTAATTAGTCCTGCTTCTACAGCGCGCTCAGGTACTTGACCAGAGGCATTCCATGATGAACCAAATCCACCTACTGATAGCTGAATACGACTATGTTCAGTCAGTGAAAAGGTAGTTTTAGAAAATAAACTCACGCGATTAAAATCCTGACTGTTTTGAAAGTATCCTCTATTGTTGACTATGTCGACAGCAAAATAAGAACTTACATTTGAAACTTCTATCGGCAACTGTAACATTGCTAGACCTCGTTTAGACGTGACCTCTTTTACATTCGGTACATACCCTGTTTCTAATTGAAAGAAATTGTTTTCGAGTGAATCAAGCGTATTAAACTCTACAGCAGCGCCGGTTGCAAAGTCGCCATACTTTGGTGAATAAGGTCCTTTAAAGATTTCCATACCTTTTACTGTTTCTGGAATAAGGAAATGCAAATCTTCATATCCCTGACCATGCCCATGACTTGGCATATTAACAGGTATCCCGTCTACAAACGTAGCCACGTCAGTGCCGTGATCACAATCAAAACCTCGAATAAAAATCTGCTCCGCCTTTCCTCCTCCTGCATGTTGCGCAATAAATAATCCAGGCACTAAGCGTAACATATCTTGTGCTGAATTTTTTGGACGGCTTTCAAAATCAATTTGACTTAAATACTTTGATGAAGCCGCAGTAACTGGACGGTCAGTACTAATTTCAATTGAACTGAGTTTCGTCTTGCTCCGTTCTAAAAATAGATCTGCTTGCTTGGTTTCATTCTCAGTAATGGTTATCGTGATTTTTTGTTTATCAAATCCCAATTTATTAAAATCGATTTCATATTGACCGGCAATAAGTGAAAGGAAATAATAATTTCCAGAAGCATCGGTGTGTGTATGTGAATTAGTTTTCTCGATGCTTACTACAACATCTTCTATAGGCTGCATCGTTTCCTTATCTTTAATTACTCCCTTTATCACAGCAACTTGACCAAAAGAGTAGATAGAAAATAACATCATTAGTGTGGTAAATTTTATTATAAGCGCGAACGTATGAATAGTTTTCATGATTATTTTATAAAATATAGTTACAACAGAATGGAAGTTCTGTCAAATAAAATCAAATAGGAATGAATGGAAGAGCGGTAAAAGGTGCCGCTTTCAAATGAAAAAATTACGCGCTCTTAGGAGGAGGTGTTGTAATCTGCTGAAAAACTATTTGGTTGTTAAAAATGTAATGGGGAAAATTCTTTTCAAAAACATCATGACAACAAAAACTGCAATTCAATCTTGAAACGACATAAGCAAATGAAGTACTTCCAGATTTTGTAGCTTCGGGTGGAGAGGTAGTATCTTTTTTAGAGTCATTGTGTTTTGACATGTCCGTCAAGACATTAAGAAAATTGACTCTGCCTTTCATTTTATCTACACGATTAGAGTGCGAATGCTCCCAAACTTTTTTTGATATAAAAGCATAGATGGCCGGTGCACATGGCTTTATAAAAGAAGCTATGTAAAAGAATATCAAGGAAAGTACAATTAACTTTTTCATCCTGTATGGCGAGTATTTCTACTTTTACCATCTACGGCAAATGCTTGGGTTTGGATTTCTATAATGCAGAATATTTCATCTTCCTGCCATTTAATTTAAAATTAGGTTAAATTAATTCTACTACGCAAAAAATTAATGTGATCCACTTCGGACAATGCACTGCTTCCTTTTATCAATTTTGAGCAGCGGCGATTTATTTCTTGATTGCAATTTCGCAATTACGCTGCTGTCAACTTTTGACTATAGTAAGGTTAGCTCTAATACCCAGTCAGGTTAAATTCGAAATCCAATTTAACTCGTAACAAATCTCTCAAAAGCGAACAAACAAGCCTAAGGTGCCATCAACACCGCTGACTTTTAGGGTAGCATCAAAATTATCTAAACTAACATCTTGTCCGTTTTGTTCGAATTTACGTAGTGTGAAATTGTGGCTGTCGTAACCCAAATTGAAATTCAATCCAAATCCTTTGATGAGAAAAATTAATACTCCTGTATTCATCCTAAATCCCGGACCACTATATGTGGATTGATTGGTAATCTTGATGCCGTTTTCTGTTTTCGTTTCTTCCAATACTAAACTGCATCCGTTGAAGCCTACACCTCCGTACCAGCGCAGTTTTTCTTTCACCACGAAATTGTACTCTCCTGCAAGCCCGACCACTACAAAACGATTGCTCTTGCCATCTGCACTGTCTGGATCATATAAATAAGAACCGAATTTCATATCCAGTCCCACATTGAATCGTCGATTGAGCTCCACCCTTACTTCAAGCGGAAAATGAAAAGTAGCCGCCCCATCAGTATTGCTATCGGAAAAATTAATTCCACCAAAACTGTAGGTCTGCTCGTATTTTGATCCATAGCCAGCAAAGCCAAGCCCACCGCGAATCTGGACTTTATGTCCGTCTTGTGCCTGAACTATCTGAACTGCAATAACTAAGAGCGCTATTAAGAGAATTTTTCTCATGAAACAATGATTTTCAATAAGGTTAGAATACGGTTGTGAAATTAACGGTTTCGTTGGTGTTTCCAGCGAAAAGGGCTTAAATTTGCACTTTAAATAAGCGAAAAATGAAATTTGGCGTTGTAGTTTTCCCGGGATCCAACTGTGATCAAGATCTGATTCATGTTTTACGTGATGTTATGGGTCAGGAAGTTGTTGAACTCTGGCATAAAGAACATAGTCTGCGTGGTGCCGATTTCGTGTTGCTGCCCGGCGGTTTCTCCTATGGCGACTACCTGCGTTCAGGTGCTATCTCCCGTTTCTCTCCTATCATGCAAGAAGTAATGGAGTTCGCCGACAAAGGCGGATTCGTTTTCGGCATCTGTAATGGCTTCCAGATTTTAACAGAAGCGCATCTCTTGCCGGGTGCGTTACTTCACAATACCCATCATCAGTTTACTTGCAAGAATGTTCATCTGAAATGTGAAACCGATGAGTCGATTATCACTTCTAAATTTACTATCGGACAAACCATTAAAATTCCAATTGCTCATGGTGAAGGAAATTATTTTTGTGATGATGAAACATTAAAACAGCTTCACGAAAATAATCAGGTTTTATTCCGCTATTGCGACGCTGAAGGAAATGTAACTCCAGAAAGCAATCCAAATGGTGCGCTGGAAAATATCGCTGGCATCTGTAATAAAGGAAGAAATGTTTTTGGCATGATGCCACATCCTGAAAGAGCCGCAGAAGGAGTTCTCAATAATAAAGATGGAAGAATTATTTTTGAATCGATCCTGAATACCGTACTAGCTTAAATGAATTTGCTAACGTGTAAATTTGCTAGTATGCTAATGAAAAAATTGAAAATTTGAAATGAAAATTTTGGGGCTTGAACTCCGGTAATTTTTTCTCTGTGTTTCCTCGGTCTTCTCTTAATTTTACAAAAAACGATGTGGATCTTGAACACATTAATACATCAGCACAAAAAAATTAGCATATTACTCATTAGCAAAATAGCAAATTGATTTGTTATTTTTCAAAAAAATGCATTTCATCAATATACTCCGCTACACTTTCGGGCATCATGTATCGAACATCTTTTCCTTCTTGAATCGATTTACGGATGAATGTTGAACTGATTTCCATCAGTGGGGCTTGTACCCATTTCACTCTCGCATGATCTTTCAGATGGCCTCCGTCGGATAACGGTCGTGGGTATACGTACAAGTCATGCTCTTCGAGAAGAATCTCGTAATTCTTCCACTTATGAAAAGTTTCTAAATTATCAGCTCCCATGATGAGTGAAAAATTATGCTTAGGATACAGTTCTTTCAAATAAGCAAGTGTATGTATCGTGTAAGATGGTTTCGGCAAACCAAACTCGATCTTAGAGGCTTTGACTTTTTTGTTGGATCCAATCCCTAACTCTACGAGATGAAAGCGGTGATAGTCTTGCAACAATGAACCTGCTGGCTTCAGGGGATTGTGTGGTGAAACCACCAGCCATACCTGATCTAAATCTGAAAACTCCGCAACATATCCGGCAATGATGAGATGCCCGTTGTGAATAGGATTAAAGGAACCAAAAAAAAGTCCGACTTTCATAAATCGTTAACTCCGTTTTTGAATGAGTAAATTCTAATCTTCGTCATCACCAATGAGATCATCCGCAAGGAATGCCGTGACTAACTCTTCTGCCTGTGCTTTCGCTACCGGCAACTCTTTATTCACAATAATATGATTGAATCGATAAGCATAATGCATTTCATTTTCTGCTTTATCTAATCTCTTACGCAATGATTCCTCCGACTCCGTGGCACGTGCTACCAATCGCTTATGCAACTCATCTACTGATGGTGGCATCACAAATACATCCAACAACTGTCGGCCATATTGCTTTCTAATATTGAGTCCGCCCTCCACATCCACATCAAACAAAGCAATATTTCCATCTTCCAGAATTCTCAGCACCTCCGATTTCAATGTTCCATAATAACGGTCTGGATACACTTCTTCCCATTCTAAAAATTCTTCTTTTGCAATGCGTGCTCTGAACTCATCCGGACTTAAAAAATAATAATCTATTCCTTCAGTTTCATTGGTACGTTTGTCACGTGTGGTAGCTGAAATACTGAATTTCATTTTCGGAAATACAATCAGCAGATGATGCACGATTGTAGTCTTGCCGCTGCCGGAAGGACCACAAAAGAGCACCAGTCGATGCAAGAATTCCGGATTAACTTTCACAGTACGTTAGCGAGTTGTTCCTTTAATTTTTCAAGCTCGTCTTTCATCTCCACTACCGTACGTTGCATGATGGCATCATTAGCTTTAGCACCAATGGTATTTATTTCACGTCCTAATTCTTGAGCTATAAATCCTAATTTTTTCCCGTTAGCTTCAGGAGAAGAAATTGTCTCCAGAAAATAATCACAATGACTCTTGAGCCTCACTTTTTCCTCTGAAATATCTAGTTTCTCGATATAATAAATCAGCTCCGCCTCGAAACGATTCTGATCAACGGCAGTCTGTTCTTTTAATTCAGAAAATGCTTTCTGGATTCGTGTACGGATACTATCCAGTCGGCTTTGTTCGAATGATTCCAAGATAGGAATAGCACCCATGATATTTTTTACACGTGTCTTTAAATCATTTTCAAGCACTCCCCCTTCTGCTAAACGAAAGGAATTAAAATTATCAATTGCAGTAGCGATGATCGCTTTCAGATCGATCCACTGTTGATCATCGACTTCCGATTTATCCGAATTCAAAACGGCAGGCATCTTCAGAATTACATCCATCAGATTTACATCACTGAGATGATATTGATTTCCGAGTGCTGAAAGTTCTTCAAAATAAGCAGCAAACACCTCCTTATTCACCGAACTACGTTTCGCCAAATCATTATTGTCGAGTGTAACATTGAGATCTGCTTTACCACGCTCCAATTGTTTCCCCAGCTCTGCACGCAGTTCTAGTTCCTTATCACGAAATGCTGATGGTAGACGTAAATTCAGCTCTAGGAATTTACTGTTGAGCGAGCGAATCTCAACGGTTACCGATAAACCTCCCACAGGTCCTTTGGCTACACCGAAACCGGTCATTGATTTTACCATGATACTTTTTTGAATAGATCGGCAAAGTTAATGTACAATCGCTTACGGACATCGTCCTGATTCTCATATAATTCAAGCTTGACTAACTTCCTCTTTCGACTTATTTCCACTCGTTGTGCTAAGGTAAACTCCTGAAAAAATGAGCACTGCCGCCATCAGATGAATGAGATTCGGAGATCCTTTTCCCAACAACATCGCGAATCCTGCAGCCAGCAAAGGCTGGAGATAAATATACACACTCACCACGTTAGAACTTAGCTCACGTAATGCCAATGTATTGAAAAGGTATGCAAAATAAGTAGTACCAATCACTACAAATGCCGTTGCCAGCCAGGTGCTTGTTTCGAAAGTATGCCATTGAATTGTTGTAAATTGCTCTATACCGAAAGGCAAAACCATAATTGCACCCCAGCAAAATACTACTTTCATGATGGTGATGGGATGATACTTGAACATGAGCGGCTTAACGATGATGAGATAAATCGCATATGAAAGTGCATTCAGCAAAATAAACAAATCGCCTAAGGAAGAACTCTCTTTGTTCGAGGCATAATGACTTCCAAAAATAATGAGTAGTAAGGCACCACTTAACCCGAGACAAATTCCAAGAATACTTCGTCCAGAAATTTTTACGCCCATGAACAATGCCGGAATCATCAATACAAATACCGGATTAGTCACCATCATCAATCCGCTGTTAATGGGACTTGTGAGCGATAATCCTTTGAAGAATAAAAGTTGGTTTACAGCAACGCCAAATACTGCGCAGAGAAAAATTCTAAGTCGATCTTCTTTCTGAATTTTTTCTTTCACAAAAAGTTGAGCCGTAATCAGAAACAAGATTGCAGCTATCCATACTCGAATCAAGATAAATCCGAACGGAGGAATAAAAGTAGGCATGACTTCTTTTGCAATCGAATAATTTGCTCCATACAAAAGATTGGCAACAAAAACTGCCAGATGCGCTTTCCACTGCTTAGCCATGCATTGCTTGCTTCGCGCCCTCCACAGCCTGAGGAGAATTACCGATGAAAATTTTATTGGCGGCAATCATGACCGGACGCTTTAAGAAAGTGTATTCGATCAAGATATATTTTTTGTAATCCGCTTCTTTTAATGTCATTTCATTTAAGCCCATTGCTTTGTACTTCTTAGCCACTTTACTAAACAAGCGCTCATAGGAACCTGCCATATTCTTCATGGCTTCCAATTGATCAGCAGTGATGGGTTCTTTTTTAATATCTTGAAGAATCACATCTTCACCGGGGGCAATTTCCTTAATAATCCGCTGACAAGTATCGCAGGAAGAAAGGTGAAATATTTTTTTCATGAATCAGTATTTCGTTAAGGCGATAACGTTAGTGGTTCTCAGAAAATCGCTTCAGCAACTTGTTTGCAGGTGATAGAATTTCCCATGGTATAGAAATGCAGACAAGGAACTCCGGCTTTATGTAATTCTTTGCATTGATGGATAGCCCACTCTACTCCTACCTGACGAATTTTATCGGGAGTATTAACTTTATCCAGCGCATCATCTAGATCATCCGGAATATCGATATGAAAGATGCTTGGAAGAACTGTCATTTGTTTTTTGGTGGTCAGCACTTTAATACCTGGAATTATAGGAACATTAATTCCTGCTTGGCGGCACTGTTCTACAAAGGCAAAGTATTTACTGTTATCAAAAAACATCTGGGTTACAATATATTCAGCACCCATTTCTACTTTCATCTTCAAATAGCGAAGATCCGCTTTCATATTTGGAGCTTCGAAATGTTTTTCAGGATAACCGGCAATACCGATACAAAAGGTTGTTGGTTCGGCATTCAGCAGTTCCTCATCTAGAAAACGGCCATTATTCATATCCACAACTTGTGCAATGAGGTCGGTAGCATAGGCGTTACCGTTAGGTTCGGCAACAAAATGTCCTTCCGTTTTAATGGAATCGCCGCGCAGCAATAAAACATTATCGATACCTAGAAATGATAAATCGATCAGTGCATTCTCCGTTTCTTCTTTTGAGAAACCTCCACAAATGATATGAGGAATTGCATCAATCTTATATTTGTTCATGATCGCCGAACAAATCCCTACTGTTCCTGGGCGTTTCCGTACTGATTTCTTTTCCAGAAAACCATTCGGATGTTTCTTATACACATATTCTTCTCGGTGGTAGGTAACATCAATAAAGCTGGGTTTGAATTCCAATAATGGATCAATACCTTCCCAAATAGCAGTGATACTCCTGCCTTTTAAGGGGGGAAGGATTTCAATAGAAAACAGCGTTTTTCCTTTTGCCTGTTCTAGATGCTGGGTAACTTTCATACTCAATCAATCAATTTTTTGGCTTACTAATGAGTCGCCACGACCAAATTAAACTTAACACCACAAAAATGCTTCAATTCTCTGAGAAAATCTTTCAACTACTGTATTAATCCTATAAAGAAACAACAAGCCCCGCTTTTTGGGCGGGGCTTGAGTAAGTAGGTTAGGGGTTTAAATCAATTCCTTATTTCGATCCGGTGCTGATTGTTACAGTACCTGATTTTGATTCATGAATTCCGTCACCGAAATCAACCACATAGAAATATACTCCATCAGGAAGATCTTTACCATTGAAACGCTTGTTGCTATCTCCATTGTTATAAGCATCCTGACTGAAAACTTCTTTACCCCAACGATTGAAGATCTTCACATTACTGTTAGGATATTGTTCAATGTTGATGATGTTTAAGAAATCATTTTTACCATCACCGTTAGGGGTGAAGATATTCGGGATAGTTACTTCACAAGCAGTTGGCTCAGAAGCAGTACCGATACGACAGATACTTGAGCTTGTAGCACGCACTAAGAGGAAAGGAACAGTATTGTTTGTTCCATGTGATTCAAATTCTCCGTTTACGTTTACAGCAGGGATCCATGTTGCTCCGCCATCTTCGCTTACTTCATAACCTGTAGCACCAGATACGGCAGTCCAACGGTAGATAAATTTAAATCCACTTGTTCCGCCTGGGTTACAACTTACAACTGGAGCTGTTGGGTAACTAAATACTACAACTGCAGCAGTATCTCTAGAAATACAACCATTCACAGTAACTTCTACTGTATAATCTGCTCCAACATTTGTAGAGATTGTTTGCGTAGTAGCTCCATTAGACCAAAGGTAAGTTGCACCACTTATGCCAGCATCGAGAACAGCTTGACCATCTGTACAGATATTAGTATCGGGAACAGCTAAAATCGCTGAGTTATTTAAAGTAAATACCATTGAAGAACTTCCAGTACATCCACCTGCGTTTGTTACATCAACACTATATGTTCCTGAAACAGTTGGCGTGTACGTTTGATTAGTTTCTCCTGTTAAAGGAGTACCATTCTGGTTCCACTGATAGGTAGATCCTGCATTACCAGCATCTAATACCGGTAGCGCATCGTAATCACAAACACTAGTATTAGAAAGCGTTACAACAGGGGCTGCAGAAATAGTTAAAATCATTGAACCTGTACCAGCACAATTTCCAGTACCAACGGTAACTCCATAAACACCACCTTGAGTTGGCTGATAGGTTTGAGAAGTAGCACCCGGGATATCAATTCCACCCAGATTCCACTGATAATTTAAGCCAGGATTACCAGCATCCAAGACTGGATAAGCAACGCCAGGACAGACTGTCTGATCACTCAAAGTTGTAACTGTAATAACAGGAGTAGTATTGATAAGTACATCGAAGTTACCTACACAATTCACGTTACCTAAATCAACTGCTACAGAATAAGAACCACCAACAGTTGGAGTATAGGTTTGTGAAGTAGCACCAGAAATAGGAGCGAGGTTAAAATACCACTGATAAGTAGCACCTGGATTTCCAGCATCGAGTGTTGGGAAAGGATCATTCAGACACTGTGTGTAATCTGCAGGAAGGTTATCTGTTGGTGCAGGAATGATAGTTACTTGAATGGTATCTGAACCAGAACAACCCGGACCATTATTTACTTCTACTACATACACTCCATTACCTGTAGTTGTATAAGTAGGCGAAGTAGCTCCTGAAATTTGACCCCCAGGAATTGTTGACCATTGATTAGTTAATGAAGTATAACCACAATCCAAAACAGGAAGTGGATCGAAACTACATATTGTTAAATCAGAACCAAGATTTACAGGAATGAAAGGCTGAACATTTAAGATCGCGATTGTATCTCCAACATTAAGGAATCGTCCGCAATCATTAGCAATCGTATTTCCATCACTACCGTTACCAACAGTTAAATACATAGGACCAGCACCACTAGAATTCGGATTCAACATTTCAACGAGCATGCTGTTGGCTTTGAATCCAGTTGGAGTACAATATCCATAAGCGTTCTTTATCGGTAATACGACACCGTTAGCATCTGTTAAGGTTAAGTCAGTACCGTCATTAGCAACTGAGAAGCAATAAATGTTTTCAGTAAGATCTACGGAGAAACTATTAAACACACATCCTACGGTATCAACTGCAGGCACCCATGTGGTGAGGTCGTTAACAATTACGCGGAAGGTATCATATTCAGCTAAACTATAACCGCACTCTCCTAATAAAGTATTTCCATCAGAACCTTTCTTTGACCATACGTATGTTGTACCATAAGTTAATGGGTTAAGAAAAGTAAGAGAAATAGAATCTGTTGAGCCACTTGAACAATTAATAGAAGAAGCCAATACAACAGGATTAGGAATTCCGAATGGAGTTAATGATCTGAAATCGGTAATCACTAATGAATTACATTGTAAGGCAGTATCAAAAGGAACAATGATTGTTTGATCATTACAGTTTGCTAGGATACCATTTGCTTTCACACCTGCGTTAATTGCAGGAGAGATGGTATAACACTGTGTAGCGATGTTAAGCTGAATATCACGTCTTACAGAACCGATCAAAACACCGTTTCTATATTCTTCCACCAACACACAAAGTACAGCTACTTGTTGTTGTGAAGGAGTGAATGTTATTAATCCAGTATTAGGATCAATAGTAATTGGCGTTGAACTACTCAATGGATTAGTACCACTGAAACCAGGACTATACGTTACAGAAGCTCCACCAGCTGTTTGTGCATTCACTAAGGAAAACACGAGTGAATCACCATCAGGATCTGAAGCTCCTTGTGGGTAGTAGAAGGTATTTCCTACGCAGAACTGAGTTACCGGAAGTGAGGTAAATACAGGAGAGTTGTTAGTAGGTGTATTCAGGTTATCTAAAGAAGTACTCACGTACAAATCGAATCCTGAACCATTTTGCAAAGTAGTAATTGCAGCATTACGACAACACTCATCGAATGACATAACCCAATCGTTACAGTTAGCAGGAAGTGTAACGATATCCGTATACACATATTCCTGAACTCCGTATCGGGTTCCTCCACTACATGTTGTTGCACTGGAGTCCACACATTGAGGAATTGGAATTTCATTTCCTGTACCAGCAATCTGTGGTAAGGTTACAGAAAAATTCTGCCCACATGAAAGAGAAGAGAACTGAATAAAAGCTGATCCAGGTGCAGGGATTCCAGAGCAATCGCGATAGAATCGCAAGGTGATCTGAATCTGGTTTGGACCTATATAAGTATAGGTCAGTTCTGCTCCTGTTGCATGCGTTGCTTTAGCCTGTTCTGGCTTAAACAACACGGCGATCATAACGAGCGCTAGCAGTGTAAATAATTTTTTCATGACGGTGTGTTTTAAAATTGATTGTCCTGGTATTATCTGAATAGGTTGATTGTTCCTTTTTGTTTGTAGGTGGTTCCGTTTTGGGTGGTGACAAAGATATCATAAAAGTAAGTGCCGGTTTCGGCTATTCTACCTCCTGAAACTCTTCCATCCCAACTCAGTTCTTTTCCTTTTGCACTATACAATAACTTCCCAAATCGATCGAAGATTCGCAGATCAATTTGTGATACTGCCTCATTTTCAAGCGTAAACACATCATTTACGCCATCTCCATTCGGACTAAAAGCTGAGCTGATTTCACCAATCACTTCGACGGTGGATTCCAAAACTTTATTTCCCACTTTACACTGCACGGTATATGTTCCAGGAGTGGTATAGCGATGACTCACATTACTTACTTGAGCACTACTAAATCCATCACCGAAATCGAAATCTGCTTTTTGATCTGTCTGATTGATGAATGCAGTAATGGTGATAGGTGCAAAACCTCCACGAGTGGATAAAATCAATAACGGAGCTGTTCTTTCAGGATTTTCTACTGAAGGCTGTGTGTTATTTTCTGTCTTCGATTGAGTCGTTTCCGCAGTAGTTTTTTGTGGCTGGACTGGAGTCGGATTTGCAGAACTTACAGTGAGATTTGTTTTTTGTTCTCTAGGGGAATTACCTTGAGAAGTAATAACATTCTCTATTAAGCTGCTGCCGGCTTTCGTACCATCTTCTGTAGCGGTTTGATTTCTGGTCAACGCACGAAGACCTTTAGAATTAGCTTCAGGAGTTGGTATTTCTGCCGGTTTTTGAGCAGCTGTTCCATCAAAATTGCTTTGGGAGTTATTTTGAATTGTGTTACCGGGAATTTCTTCTTTTATAGGTGTATTAACTTCCTGGGCAGCTGGCATTTCAGCAGGTACAGGCGACTTCACCTCTGTGGTATTCGTATTCAGCCAAATCAGACCAGCAACAACGGCTGTTCCGATAACTGCTGCTACCCAAGTGCCAGTGGTACCTAAGGAAGAAAAAATTCCTTTTGGGGCGGCTGTAGGAGCAGGTACAGAAGTGGGGATCTGTGCACTCACCTTCATCCAAACGGATGGATCCACTTCGGGTTCGAAGTGATCAAAGGATTGTTTAAGTTGATCTTCCAGTTTCATGATATGCTACAGATGAGCCGTAATACTTTGGTTATTATTATAGAGGGCATTTACTTTTTCCGAGAGCTTGGCTCTTGCCCGGGAGTACTGTGATTTACTTGTATTTTCTGAGATATTCAGCATTTCTGCAATTTCGTGGTGCTGATATCCTTCAATCGCATAAAGGTTAAAGACGGTTCTGAATCCTTTCGGCAATTCTTGAATCAATTTCAGCAAATCCTTTGCTTCCATGCGACCCATTGTTTCTTCGTTGGAAGGATGTTGTACTTCTTCAATTTCCTGCCCCGACCAAACAATTTTCTGTTTTCGAATATGATCGAGGGAAGTATTAACGACTATCCTTCGGATCCAACCTTCCAGAGAACCTTCTGCTTTAAAAGAACTCACCTTTTCAAACACCTTTACGAAACTCTCCTGCAACAGATCTTCTGCTTCTTCGCGCTGGTCGGCATATCGCAAACACACCCCGAACATCTTTTTCGCAAACTTGTCATACAACTGCCTTTGAGCGCTTGCATCACGGAGCTTGCATTGTTGTACCAGTTGCTCATCCGTCATCTCTTTCCGGTCAGTTAATCGCATAGATGGAAAAGTAAGTAGAAGAGTTGCATCACTACTAGAAGATATTCCTATCTACCTGAATATCTGCTCATTAAATTCTACTCGAAATCTCAAAAAAGAACCCCTCCATCTTAACTGAAAAGATTCAGTCGGATAAAGGGGTAAAGGTTTACTGTATTAATTATGCTGCGGGAGTGTACACCGGACAATCTACTTTCACTTCGCCGTGGGTAAGATCTTTATTTAGATAATTACAATATCCTCCAACTCCATGATTATCAAAAAAAGTGCAGGTAAAACACATACGCTGGGAGTTAATGACTTTATCTTGAGCAAGTTGGTTTAGTAATTTAATAGTGGTAGAATAAAGGTCGGCTTTAGTTGATTCTTCCATCTTACCCAAGACCGATTGCAAGGGATCAGAAAAATGGTTAAGTTCTTTAGAGATATTAACGCCTGTTATGGTAAGTTTAAGGATCTGACTACGTGCATCATTAGGATCAGGCAATTTAATAATCAAATGTTTCTCTTCCAACACTCTAACAGTATCACTAATAGTTGCTTTTGTAAGGTTGAATTCACGGGCAAGATGAGCCACCCTTCTGAGGGGTTCATGATGATTTCGAAGAAAGATCAGGATTTGAATTTGGATGGGACTCAGGCCAGTTTCTTTGGCTACATCCCAGAGCATCACTCTGAAGATTTCTCCAATTTTTTCTAATGCGGTTATTAATCTACCGTCCAGATTTTTGAAGTTAATATCGAACTGTGCTGTTTCTTCCATACTTTCTCTTGAAGTCAACGTGCAATATATGACCTACAAAAATCAATTCCCAGAAAGTTATGCCTGTCAGGTAGACCTAGATTCCTTACAGGAATAAATCGACGCTGAACAAGAAAGTGAAAAAGCTTAATGGGAAACTATTCTAATAACTCTTTGCCAAACCAAGCGAATAAACCTAGCCAGATCAGTCCTTTAATCAGAAAAAAAAGGAAACCTGCCCAGCCCAAACGTTTGAGCCATCTTTTAAAATCAGATTCCTGAGTTCCGGTATTCTCCTGCATGCTGCAAAGATAAAATTCGTGCTTTTATTGACGAACATTCCTTCAGAATTTTGGCGGGAATACTACAGGAATGTGACAAATGATGTTAAATCCGCCTCCTCAAATCAGGTGGGTTTGTCGCGGCAGCCGTTTCGTTCACTACCTTTGTACTCCCAATGGAAAAAATAAGGAATTTCTGCATTATCGCTCATATCGACCACGGCAAAAGCACGTTGGCCGACCGCTTACTAGAATACACCAATACCGTTTCTAAACGTGATTCGCAGGCGCAAGTGCTTGATGATATGGATCTTGAGCGCGAACGTGGGATTACGATTAAGAGTCATGCGATTCAGATGGATTATGAAATGGATGGTCAGAAATATGTGCTGAACCTCATCGATACTCCCGGTCACGTTGACTTTTCCTACGAAGTTTCTCGTTCCATTGCGGCTTGTGAAGGTGCTTTACTGATTGTGGACGCCGCTCAGGGTATTCAGGCACAAACTATTTCCAACCTTTATCTGGCACTGGAAAACAACCTGACCATCATTCCGATTCTTAATAAAATTGACTTACCTAGTGCAGAACCCGAAGTGGTGAAAGATCAGATTGTGGATCTCTTGGGTTGCGACCGTAGTGAAATCATGGCTGCTTCCGGAAAAACAGGGATGGGCGTTCATGAAATCCTCCGCGCAGTAGTTGATAGAATTCCCGCCCCAAAAGGAAATCCAACTGGTCCTTTTAAAGCATTGATCTTTGATTCTGTGTTTAATTCTTTCCGTGGAATTATTGCTTATTACCGCGTTATCGATGGAGAAATTAATAAAGGTGCTCACGTAAAATTTTTCGCAACTAATTCTGCTTATCATGCTGATGAGATTGGAATTTTGAAGTTAGAAAAAACGCCTCGCGATGTTGTTAAAACTGGCGATGTTGGATATATTATTTCCGGTATTAAAGATGCAAAAGAAGTAAAAGTTGGAGATACTATCACGACTGTTGAAAATCCTTGTCTAGAGGCTATCACTGGTTTTGAAGATGTGAAGCCGATGGTTTTTGCTGGAATTTATCCTGTTGATACTGATGATTACGAAGAGTTACGTTATTCAATGGAGAAGCTTCAATTGAATGATGCCTCTCTGGTTTTTGAACCTGAATCTTCTGCTGCACTGGGCTTTGGTTTCCGTTGTGGATTCTTAGGAATGCTGCACATGGAAATTGTTCAGGAGCGTTTAGAGCGTGAGTTCAACATGACTGTTATCACAACGGTTCCTAACGTTTCTTATCGTGCTTATCTTACAAATGGCGATGAGTTTATAGTTAATAATCCGAGCGACTTTCCTGATCCTGTTCGTCTCGATAGAATTGAAGAACCGTATATCAAAGCTACGATCATTACCAAATCAGAATTTACTGGTCCTGTTATGGGATTGTGCATTGGCAAACGTGGTGAGATCATGAATCAAAGTTATCTCACTACCGACCGTGTTGAATTGATATTCCATATGCCGATGGCAGAAATCGTTTTTGATTTTTACGATAAACTGAAATCGATATCTAAAGGATATGCTTCCTTCGATTATCACCAAACGGGATATCAATCGAGTGATTTAGTACGTCTGGATATTCGTTTGAACGGAGAACCTGTAGATGCACTTTCCGCATTGATCCACCGCAGTAATTCATTTAACTTCGGAAAAAAGATCTGTGAGAAATTAAAAGAACTCATTACTCGTCAGCAATTCGAGATTGTAATTCAAGCCGCTATCGGTGCAAAAATTATTGCTCGTGAAACGGTGAAAGCATTACGTAAAGATGTTACTGCAAAATGTTATGGTGGTGATATTTCCCGTAAGCGCAAACTGCTCGAAAAACAGAAAGAAGGTAAGAAGAGAATGCGTCAAGTAGGAAGTGTTGAAATTCCACAACAGGCATTCCTTGCAGTACTGAAACTTGATAGCTAGGACTTCAAATTATTGTTTGATCATGCGGACTGTAGAACGGAAATTACTTCCTTGTACGACTATTAAATAAATTCCACTTTGAAGTTTTTCAAGTGCTATTGTCTCTCTGTATTTTTCTTGATTTTTTTCTGCGGATACTTGCGATAATTTTTCTCCCAGCACATTATAAAGTGAAATCATGATAGTACCATGATAGTCATTATCCAACATTAATTCAGTACTCACTGATGCTGGATTTGGATTCAATTTCAGATCGGCATTCGAGGCATTCAAGCTAGACAATCCCACTGTTGCGCAAGTTGATGGTAAATGCGTATCTAACCAAGATGCTCTTGCACTTACAAAATTTTTCAACTCATTAATCACCCCTTGGTAAGTTGTTGGAATTGGAGAAGGATTAGGCCATACATACACTCCGAGAATGGGCCAAATAGTAAAATTTCTTTGCTGACTTTCATCAAGGTAAACTGCCATAGAATCAATCCAAGTATACAGATTTGGTGTTGAGAGGACATTGCTTCGCAAGTAATTCCACCGGCATCTTAAATCGTTGGAGAAGGTGCTATCTTGAAGGAAACGATCCCACCAAAATGGCACTTGATATCCATCAGTATTAGTGGGTAAGATATAACTCCATCCAGAAGCCATATTCCCATTATAATAATCCGCATTGCCGAAAGCAATATCATAATCCCAAACAGGACCCATATGTAACTTTCCACCCTTACTATCTTTTGCTTTATAGAAGAAGGTGCTGATTCTATAACCATCCACATTCCGTGATAATTCATTCAACAGAAAATAATCAATGAAGGATTGTGTTTCGATAAAATGCTGATAGCCGGTAAGTGGATTACTGAACTGTGGTCCGTTTAACGCAATTTCAAAACTATCAACATAATCATGAATGTAGGTTTGTTGCACAGGTAAAATCACTGCTGGATCAGGATATTCATATTGTATTGATGGCGTAGGTCCGTTGTTGGTTGGAGGATATAAAGTTTGCCATCCTGAACCCCCACTTCCTGTTGCTTTATCAATCTTAAGGATATACCCTCCCGTGAGATCATCGCCTGTAGTATCTGCTGCTGTAAGTTTTGAAATATTGACTCTATTGACATCTCGCTTAATTTTTTCCATCAGAATGTAAACACCTTGATAGTTTCCATTGATAAACACTTCACAAAATCGATGACGAGAAGCATAATATCCCATCTGTTGAGAAAGATCATACGCAAGTACATTTCGGAGTAATGTTTTGTCAGTGTAATTTGCATTTAGGATCCAATCACTTTCTGTTGGGAGACCGAGTAAAGGAAAATCCATTTCTACATTTGCAGTATCTCTAGTTTCAAATCCGAAAGATTTCTTAGGGAATCCTTGAGAGCTGGAGCCACGTATTTCAATTCCAATATTACCATCATAAGCATAGATCGTATCAGAAAGATTATTTCGGATACCCGCACCGTTATCAATAACTTTCATGGTGCAACTGATCTTGGGATTATCAACGATCACCTGACCAAGGGTACTAATTTTAATGATCGGGAGATTACTTGAAGGAAATACAAAAGGAACAGCAGGGTTTGTACCGAACGTAATATTCCAGTTCAGCAGAAGGCCAGCATCTGCAAACGGATAAGTATCATGCACAAAAAGATTCCAATCGCCATTCGGATTTTGCCCGTTGTTTGCATTTGACAAAAAACCTTCGGGGTGATAAGTCCCGTTAAATGGACCTGTACCATTAGTCACCATCGAGGAAACCATATCATTAAAACAGGTGGTGATATAGCTATCGTCAGATCCACCATTTCCAGTGCTTAACTCAATATAGGTACCATCGGGTGCCACGAGCCAGATGTCCAAATCTGAATCATAAGGATGTATAATATTGATACAAACACTCTCGAGGCCAAAGGTGGAATCTAAAGTAGTGGGAGTAAGTCCGCTAACGGTAATCGGAAACATTACCGATGTACCATCATCTGGAATTACCCCTGCTCCTCCTATAAATGTTTGAGCCTGAACAAGCTGTGCGCTTACTAGAATGAAGAGCAGATTTAATAAATACTTCATATTAACTTAATGGAATAGTAAGCTAATATACAGCTAAACATGATTATTCAATTTCTTTTTAGGTGGGACTGTCAAAGTCAGTGGTGAACGTACTTGGAGCGGGATCGCTGAGCGGATTATAAACATTCGTACCCCTATAAAATGCAACCATCCTATTAAAATTTCGACTTTTAATTTGCTAGATTTAGGGCAAGGCAACCAACCATCTATTCGAAAGGAAAAAGAATCGCAAATCGTATGATAAAAAAAATAAGTGCATTGCTAATATTGATATTTAGTCACAGTATAGTAAACGCTCAGGATCCGTTTTTAATTTCTGGTCCAATGGTTGGCTTTGTAGAACATCGTTCAGCATTAATCTGGATTGAAGTAAGTCAGGAAGTGAAAACTGCCGCTATTCGCTACTGGGAAAAAGACAATACTGAATTTTACTATGAGATGGATGCGAAAGGGAATTATGGGAACCCGTACAATCCAATTAAATTTGAATTAGTGAAGCTCAAGATGAATACGGTGTATCAGTATGAAATCATGCTCAATAATAAAACGATTCCTTTTCCGCTAGCAAAAACATTTAAAACGAAGGAAGTTTGGGAAGGACGTAAACCTGCCCCTGACTTTTCATTCATGATGGGATCGTGTACGAATATTCGTGATGCTGTGACCGATAATCCTAATGAAGATTTTACTCCTGATGCTGGTATTCTGTCAACCATGGCTAATTTGAAAACCGATTTCATGTTGTGGCTAGGTGATAATTTATTTTTCCGCGAATCGGATTACAGTTCTGTAGCGGGTATGCATTACCGTTATTCGACACAAAGAAAGAATTTCGACTTGCAAGATCTGTTATGTAGCCGTCCGAATTATGCAATATGGGATGATCATGATTATGGTCCGAATGATAGTAACCGCTACTTTGAACTGAAAGCTGCATCGCAACAACTCTTCAAAGATTACTGGGGGAATAAATCATATGGAGAACCGGATAATGAAGGTATCTATTCAAAATTTAGCTGGAGTGATTGTGATTTTTTCTTAACGGATGATCGTAGTTTCCGATCGCCAAATGAGATTAAAGACTCATTGGGAGGTAAACCCAATTGCGACAAAAAATATTGGGGTGAGAAACAGCTTCTCTGGTTAAAAAATAGTTTACTTAGTTCAAAGGCCACTTTTAAATTCATTGCTGTTGGTAATGAAGTTCTCAATCCGATGGGTGATAAAGAATCATTGAGAAAATATCCTTGTGAGTTCAATGAACTGATGGCATTTATTGCGCAATATAAAATCGATGGGATTATCTTTCTTACTGGCGATAGGCACTTCTCAGAAGTTTGTACTGTACAAACGAAGGGCATGTATAAACTTTATGATATCTGTTCTTCATCGATCAGTTCAAAGCCCGTTGACCTCACAGGAAAATCGGAAATGAATAATACTTTCCGGCTTCCTAATACACTCGTTTCTGTAAATAATTTTAGTATTCTGAATATTAGCGGCGAAGGACAAGAGCGGAAAGTCAAGATGATTACACTCGATAAAAAAGGAGAAGTGAAATCCTCCCTAGAAATACCAGCCAAAGAACTAAAATTCAAATAATCTGTAAAAAATTAAGCTGCCGCTGTATCGTCCAGCTCCTTTCTCCTTCAAAACCGTTAATTTTACCGCATAATACATCTTCTTATGAAATCAATGCTGAAGGGAGGCTTTGCAGTAGCAATTGCCACCTTAACTACTCTCTCTGTTTATTCTCAAACTCCTGCTATGAACTATCCTGAAACGAAAAAAGTGGATCAGGTAGATACTTATTTCGGAACCCAAGTAAGTGATCCCTATCGCTGGCTCGAAAATGACACTGCTCAAGAAGTTAAAGAATGGGTAGAAAAACAAAATGAAGTAACTGAAAACTATCTTGCGAAAATCCCTTTCAGAAGTGAAATTTATGCGAGTATTAAATCTGTTATTAATTATGAAAAATATTCATCGCCAGTAAAGTTGGGAATCTTTTATCTGTTTAATAAGAATGATGGCTTGCAAAATCAAAGTGTCACGTATATTCAGAAAGGACTTGAAGGAACAGAAGATGAATTCATAAATCCAAACAAAATGTCGACTGATGGCACTGCAGCGGTATCGATATTAGGTTTTTCAAAAGACAAACAATTTATCGCTTACGGAGTTAATGAATCCGGCTCCGACTGGCAAAGGATTGAAGTAATGAGTCTTGAAAATAGAACTAAAACTTCAGACAATTTAAAGTGGGTTAAATTTTCAGGTGCTTCATGGGCTGGCGAAGGATTTTATTATTCTAGATATCCGGAGCAAGAAGATGCTGAACAAATGTCCAAGAAAAATGAGTACCATCAAATATATTACCATCGTATGTTCACTGAACAAGAGGAAGATCAACTCGTGTTTCAGGATAAACAATTTCCATTACGTTATTACGGCACCCAGGTAACCGAAGATGAACGTTATCTTTTTATCTATGTTTCAGAAGGTACTTATGGCACTCAGATTTTGTATAAAGATTTAAGAGATCCCGCAGCTGAATTTAAAACATTGGTAAAAGGATTCAGTAATAATTTTTCAATCGTAGATTCACGGGGTTCCAAAATACTTTTACTGACCGATTTGGGTGCTGCCAATAATCATTTGGTTAGTGTTGATCTCGACAAGTTCAATCCTGAAAAATCATTCAAATCACAAATGAAAGAAGTGGTGAAAGAAAATAAATCACTACTTGAATCTGTTTCGTCAGCAGGAGGAAAATTATTCCTGAATTACTTGCAAGATGTAGCGAATCATGTTTATCAATATACATTTGAAGGAGTGCTGGAAAATGAAATTCTAATGCCTGCACCAGGTACGGTGAGTGGCTTCAGTGGTTTTATGGATGATAATGAAGTATTCTACACCTTTACTTCTTTTACCTACCCTCCTACTATTTATCGTTATGATATAGCTACCAAAAAATCTTTTATTTTCCGTCAGTCCAAAGTTGCCTTTAACCCAGAAGACTATACTACTGATCAGGTATTTTATACTTCAAAAGATGGCACTAAAATTCCGATGTTTCTTACCTATAAAAAAGGAATGGTAAAAGATGGAAGTAATCCAACATTGTTGTATGGATATGGTGGATTTAATGTCAACCTTACGCCTTCGTTCAGTGCTTCCAGAATTGTTTTTCTTGCAAATGGTGGAATCTTTGCGATGGCAAATATCCGTGGTGGTGGTGAATATGGTGATGCATGGCATAAAGCAGGTATGTTAGAGAAGAAGCAAAATGTTTTTAATGATTTTATCGCTGCTGCCGAATACCTCAATAAAAATAAATATTCTTCTCCGTCAAAATTGGCGTGTATGGGTGGCTCCAATGGTGGATTATTAATTGGTGCCGTCATCAACCAGCGTCCCGATCTTTTCAAAGTTGCTTTCCCTCAAGTGGGCGTGATGGATATGCTCCGCTTTCAGAAATTTACTGTCGGCTGGGGATGGGTAGTTGAATATGGATCTAGTGATAAAGAAGCGGATTTTAAAAACCTCTACAAATATTCTCCATTGCATAATATCACTGATAAATCATATCCAGCAACAATGGTATCTACTGCCGATCATGATGATCGTGTAGTTCCTGCACATTCTTTTAAATATATCGCTACCTTACAAGAACATCAGAAAGGACCATTACCAACTTTAATTCGTGTGGATGTGAAAGCTGGACATGGTGCTGGTAAACCGCTCACAAAAGTCATGAGTGAGTATGCCGATATTTATTCTTTCTTGTTTTATAATATGGGAATTACACCAACCTTCAACGCGAAATAATGAATATTCTATTGCTAGGATCAGGAGGAAGAGAACATGCTTTCGCAGCTGCGCTGAGTAAAAGTCCACGCTGTTCACAGCTCTACATTGCACCCGGTAATGCCGGCACTGCACAATGTGGGACTAACCTTAATGCCTCCCCAACCGACTTCCCTGCACTTCGTGATATCGTTCTTGAGTTTAGTATCTCCTTAGTAGTGGTAGGTCCGGAAGATCCATTGGTAAATGGAATCGTTGATTATTTTTTGAAAGATGAAGTACTGAAAAATATTCCAGTGATTGGTCCTTCTGCTGCTGGCGCACGCCTCGAAGGAAGTAAGGATTTCAGTAAGGCATTCATGCAAAAACACCATATACCAACAGCTGCTTTTAAAAGTTTTAAATCATTTGAAGTAGAAGAAGGTTACCAATTTATTGATCAACTGAACGCTCCTTATGTGTTGAAGGCGGATGGTTTAGCAGCAGGAAAAGGAGTGTTGATCTTGAACGATAAAGACGATGCAAAGAAAGAATTACATGCTATGTTATTCGATAGTAAATTCGGGAAAGCCGGAGATACTGTGGTGATTGAAGAGTTTTTAGAGGGTATCGAAGTTTCTGTTTTTGTATTAACAGATGGAAAGAATTATAAAATTTTACCCGAAGCCAAAGATTATAAACGTATTGGTGAAGGTGATACAGGATTAAATACCGGAGGAATGGGCGCTGTTTCTCCTGTTTATTTTGCTGATAAAACTTTCATGGAAAAAGTAGAAAAGAGCATTGTAAAACCCACTATTGAAGGACTTGCTGCTGATGGAATTGATTACAAGGGTTTCATCTTTATCGGACTAATGAACGTCAACGGAGAACCTATTGTGATTGAATACAATTGCCGTTTGGGTGATCCTGAAACAGAAGTAGTACTCCCAAGAATCCAAACTGATTTTGTAGAGCTGATGGAAGCTGTTACTAAGCAGCAATTGGATCAGATCCACTTAGCAGTTGATTCTCGTATAGCCACCACCGTGATGATGGTGAGTGGAGGATATCCTGGAAATTACCAAACTGGGTTCCCCATTAAAAATCTGGATAAAGTGACTGATGCATTCGTGTTTCATGCAGGCACCTCCTCCAACGGAGAAAAGATAATCACCAACGGAGGAAGAGTAATGGCTGTTACCGGAATGGGAACATCATTGGAAGAAGCCTTAGCGAAGTCGTATGCTGCCGCTAAGGTGATTAATTTTGATTACGAATATTACCGTAAAGATATTGGTCAGGATTTGCTAAAAATGACAGCTCATCAATAAAATGATCATTCAGTTTTTTAATGTTGTGATGATGAAATAAACCCATGCTGCAGAAGACGAGAGGAGTAGTGTTGCATGTTACGGAATACGCTGAAGCCAGTGTGATCGTAAAAGTATTTACAGAGACTTTCGGGATTCAATCTTTTCTGATTAACGGCGTGCGCAAACAAAAGGCGCGTTTTGCAGCTAATCTATTTCAACCCCTCAGCTTACTCGAAATAGTAGCTTATCATAAGCGGCCCGGAGGATTACATCGTGTGTCGGATGTTACCGCTTCTCCGCCACTTTCGAATATTCCTTATGATACTGTTAAAACTACCATGGCTATTTTCATTAGCGAAGTTTTGTATCGCAGTATCCGTGAAGAAGAATGTAATCCAGAGCTATTTCATTTTATCGATCATGCCGTTCAGATGTTGGATTTACACGAGGAAACTGTAAGTCGATTTCATCTGTGCTTTATGGTACAGCTGAGTCGCTATCTGGGTTTTTATCCTAGCGGAAGATTTAACGACTCCAGTCCATTTTTTGATTTACGAGAAGGAATGTTTCAAGATTACCCACCCAATCATCCTTTGTTCCTCGATCGTACACTCAGTTCCAAATTTGATCAGTTGCTACAATATAATTTAGAAGATGCTCAGGAAATCATCCTCCATGCAACCGAGCGTAAAGAAATTCTGAATGCCTTAGTAACCTATTATGAACTCCATCACACTCAAGGTGCAGGGATTCATTCGCATGAGATTCTGGCGGAGATTCTGACCTGAAAATCTTCGATGCTTTCATTTTAAATTTTACCTTTGAAAATTATATTGCCCGATTGCACAGTTTGAACCGTGGTGAAACAATAAAAACAATTTACTATTATTTTGCGGTAGGTCTTGAGTGATCACTTCTTGAAATTATAAGACTGTAAAATAAATTGAGCAAATTGAATTGAACAACAGAACGCAAAAAGTAATTACCAAAAAATACTCTTTTTAGGATATGAAAAAAGTAACTGCGGATAAAGGGTTGAAATTTGATACCCAATGGACCTATGCTCCGGCACCGGAAAGTACGGATCACATCAAGATTAAGGATCGCTATGATCTATTTATCAATGGGAAATTTACACCGCCTTCTACCCGAAAATATTTTGATACGATTAATCCAGCTACTGAAAAAAAAATCAGTGCTGTTGCTGAGGCTTCCGCTGCAGATGTAGATAAGGCAGTGAAATCCGCTCAGGTGGCCTATGATAAAACATGGTCTAAGATGCAGGCTTCAGAGCGTGGAAAATACATCTATCGCATTGCGCGCATCTTACAAGAGAAAGCGCGTGAACTTGCTGTTATCGAGAGTATGGATGCTGGAAAACCAATTCGTGAAAGTCGTGATATTGATATTCCACTCGCAGCTGCTCACTTTTTTTATTATGCAGGATGGGCTGATAAACTTGATTATGCTTTCCCAGGAAAAAAATCATCTCCATTAGGTGTAGCAGGACAAATTATCCCTTGGAATTTTCCGTTGCTGATGGCTGCTTGGAAAATAGCTCCGGCTTTAGCGGCAGGGAATACTGTTGTACTCAAGCCTGCTGAAACTACTCCTCTCACAGCATTAAAGCTTGCAGAAATTATTCAAGAAGCTGATCTTCCTCCTGGTGTTGTAAATATTATTACAGGTGCAGGAGCTTCAGGAGCTGCTTTGGTGAATCATCCCCAAGTCAAAAAAATTGCCTTCACCGGATCTACGGAAGTAGGTAAAATAATTCAGAAAAGTTTAGCAGGAACAGATAAAAAATACACGCTTGAATTAGGTGGTAAAGCTGCCAATATTATTTTTGAAGATGCTGCTATTGATCAGGCTGTTGAAGGTGTAATCAATGGAATATTTTTCAATCAAGGTCATGTTTGTTGTGCAGGATCCCGCCTATTTGTACAAGAAGGTATTGCAAAAGAAGTGCTCCGTAAATTGAAAGACCGTATTGAAACATTAATCATCGGTGATCCATTGGATAAGAATACAGATATCGGCGCGATCAATTCTAAAGCTCAACTGAATAAAATAAAATCATTGGTACAAGCCGGGATCAAAGAAGGTGGAGAATGCTGGCAGTCGTCTTGTAAAATTCCTACAAAAGGATTCTGGTTCCGACCAACACTTTTTACTGGAGTGGCGCAATCACATCGTATTGTTCAAGAAGAAATCTTCGGACCAGTACTTACGATTCAAACGTTCCGTACTGTGGAAGAAGTGATCGAAAAAGCCAATAATACACCCTATGGTTTATCGGGAGGTGTGTGGACTGACAAAGGTTCGAAAGTTTTCAAAGTGAGTGCTGCATTAAAAGCTGGAGTAATCTGGGCAAACACTTATAATAAATTTGATCCTACGAGTCCATTCGGTGGATACAAAGAGAGCGGAATGGGTCGTGAAGGGGGATTACACGGATTACAACCTTATGTTAACTTACAATAATTTCAGTATCTAATTCAGGACTCTCATGGCGGTAAAATCACCAGTAAAGATAAAAGCAACTAACGGTCAGGTAGTAACGAAGTCGGCAGCTCCTGTTGTGAAAAGAGCGGAAATAAAAAAAACGTGGAAGATGTACATCGACGGGAAATTTCCTCGTACCGAAAGTGGAAGATATTATGTGCTGAAGGATGCTGCTGGAACGGTTATCGCTAATATCTGCAAAGGATCTAGAAAGGATCTGAGAGATGCCGTAGTATCAAACCGGAAGGCTCAGGAAGGTTGGGCCAAAAGATCCGCTTATAATAAAGGTCAGATTCTTTATCGCATTGCGGAAACATTGGAAGGTAGAAAAGCACAGTTTGTTGAAACATTACTCATGCAAGGTACCAGTCACGCGAAAGCTCAAGCAGAAGTGGAAAGCACCATCGATCTACTGGTGTATTATGCGGGGTGGACTGACAAATACATTCAGATTTTTAGTTCCGTAAATCCTGTAGAAAGCGCTCACTTCAATTTTTCATATCCAGAAGCATGTGGAATTGTAAGCGTGTTTGCTACAGAACAAAATGGCCTGCTTGGATTGGTGAGTATGATAGCTCCAATTATTGCCGGTGGCAACACGTGTACTGTTATGGCTGCTGAATTATTCCCGATGACTGCAATAGACTTTGCGGAAGTCATGCATGCGTCTGATGTTCCTAGTGGAGTAGTGAATATTTTGACAGGACCAAGAAAAGAATTCTTGAGTCATGCATCCTCGCATATGGATATTAATGCCATCGTGTATGCTGATTTAACTTCTGCTGATCAGAAACTCGCACAAATAAATGCTTCGTTAAATGTAAAACGGGTTATAGATTTCAGTAAAGAAGCCCTACTATCTCCTTATAGAATTTTTCAATGTCAGGAAACGAAAACTACATGGCATCCGGTGGGGATATAATATGATATGTATTAAGAGTTGGTTGGATAATTTAGAATGAAATATTATGCAAATGCTAAAGTTAAAACAGCCAACAATGAAACAACTTTTACTCTGCTTTTCCATTGTCTTTTTTACGGTAATCGCGCAGGCGCAAAAATATGGAAACGTATGGCAATTTGGAGACCACGTAGGCCTTGACTTTAATAATTGCAATCCAGTTGTGGTGAATGGAAGTAATCCCGGGTTTGAAGGCTGTTCTACTATATGCGACAGTTTGGGGCAAATTCTATTTTACACCAATTCAGATAGTGTATGGGATAGATTTAACAATGTAATGCCTAATGGGTTTCTAATTTTCACAAGTGGTACATTAAGTCAGGTAATAATAATTCCTAAACCTCTTTCGTCTAACCTTTATTACATCCTTACTACAATAGTTCAAGGGAATAATAATTTAACATTACAGTATCACTTAGTTGACATGGCACTTAATGGTGGAGCTGGTGATGTTATCAGTAAAAATAATACTCTATCATCTTTAATTGTCACTGAGCAGATAGCAGCCACTTATCATAGTAATGGAACAGATATTTGGGTATTGACCCATGAGTATGGAACCAGTAATTTCTTATCGTACTTAGTAACTTCAAATGGAATCTCTCCAACACCAGTAATCACTAATATTGGTCCGGCTCATAATCCATGCGTTTCAAATATTAATGCAAGAGGCGAAATAAAGTTCTCGCCCGATGGGACAAAAGTTGCATACAATGCCAATGGAATTGGTGGGGCGGACTCCTCTAATATTTTAGCATTGTTTGATTTTAACAATACAAGTGGAGCCATTTCCAATCCAATTATCCTTCCATTCAGCAGGGGTGAATTTGGATTGTCATTCTCTCCAGATAATTCAAAATTATATGGAGCAACATGGAAAGCTTTCAACTTTTCAATTAACGAATACAATTATCTATACCAATTTGACCTTTCCAGCGGGATTCCATCAACTATTTCCAATTCAAAGCAACTACTCGATTCAACACAAGTTCCAAAAAGTTATGGCTCTTTGAAATTAGGGCCTGATGGCAAAATATATGTAGCGACTTATGCTAAACAATACCTTGGAGTTATAAATTCGCCTAACCTAAGCGGGATACAATGTAATTACACAAGTTCAGGCTTGTATTTAGGAGGAAAGTTGTGTAAGTTTAGTTTAAATAATTATATTGAGTATACTACCTATTGCACTAATACCAGTGTTCCTATAATTTCCCATTCTGACAATGAAATAAAAATTATTCCGAATCCTTTTTCTACACAGACCGTATTTTATACAGCTAATGGTTTTCAAAATACGAAACTTACAGTCTACAATTATTTTGGGCAAAAAGTAAAAGAAATGATAAAAAATTCCGGTCAAACTATTACATTCTCCCGAGATGACCTTCCAAGCGGAATTTACTTTGTCCAAATAACCCAGGACAATAAAATAGTAACTTTAGAAAAAATAGTAATAACAGACTGACATAAAGTTTAAGTAGAAAAATACTGACGTTGGCACCAAACCAATAAAATATAAGCAATAAGAACTAAATTAAGCAGATGAGAATATCGCTAATAATGTTTCTGCTTTTTTCTATTTGCATATCGGCATTTGGACAATCCGATCAACAAGATACAGTTATACTTTTGAATGCATTTAGAGCTTTTTATAGATCAGGGCAGATAGTATATGTTGACACTGTAGAGAATTGCGGGTTTGCGACAGAACGACTAAAACAGGCAATTAAAAAAGGCAAGTTAACGGCTATCGGTAAAACAAGAAAGGATAATTTCATTAAACTCAATAGATCGGAACGAAAATATTTGCTTGAACAAATTAAAATAAAAACTATTTGGGATGACAACCTTTTTTGTGACAGCAAGCGAATCTGCGTCGATAGTTTGTGGACTTATTTAAAAAAAGAAAAAACAAAATACTATGAAGAGTTAAATAGATCTACTTTAAAGAAGGACAGCCTAACTTATAATAAGTTAAAATATAAGTATCCTTATGTTTTTAGTTTTAAAAAACCTATTTTCTTAAAAGACAAAACAATCTGCTTAATTTCGTTTACTGCTTTATGCGGCAATGATTGCGGTAGAGCGGAAATCAGTTTTTATAAAATACAAAATAATGAGTGGAAAAAGTGGTTTGTATTTGCAGCAGGAGCTTTTTAGAAATTAATCGATTAACTTTTAAACCAAATTAAATAGGTTACTTACATTTAAATTATTAATTAATATTAAACCATGAGCTAGGACATCATTTTATTTAATTCAAGTGAAAAAATCAATTCCATGAAGACATGGATGAGAATAAATTAGTGTCGACAAACTTCTGTACTATCCTTGAAAGTCATGTTGGAAATATAATTAAAGATGACAATCTCAGAGAGATAAAAGGAAAAGACTTCAGTATTGATTATTTCCTTGATAAGGAATTAGTAAGTAATAAAATGTTAAGCATTTATGGAGAGAACGGCTTTTTTGAACTAGTTGTGTTGGCTAGAAAAAACAGCTGGCAAATTTTTGATACAGGGAATGATCAAATGGTCGATTTAGAAACCCTTGCTAATAATGGATATGAAAATTTTCAAAAATATCTTAGAAAGACCTTGAAATCCTAAATGACGAGACTTAAACGAGTTGACGGTCATTTTAAAAATGCCAGTCAAAAGGGGTTTTCTGAAGTTCTGGATTATATTTATCTTTATTAGGATGCAAAATCATCTAAAAAATGAACTTCACCATATCATTTAAGGAAAGAGCCAGATTAGGTTTGGAGCAACTATCCAAACAGTTGCCAGTTACCTTAGAGATGGCTCGCAATCAAGCCCAAAGATTCAAGACACAAAGTAAATCAGAGCACAAGAAACGGAGAGCTTAGAAAACTTCATTTCAGAGAAATCGCTTTGGATAAACAATGTTGACTTTTCCCAATATGTAAGTGAAGGTGCTGAACAAAGAGTCTTTTTGAAAGATCCAGACCATGTTCTCAAATTAAACGATGCCATTAATTACAGTTATTGGAAAGATTACTTTCATAATTTAATACTTCACAACTTCTTTTTTCCGGATACCGCATACGAACTCCTTGGCTTTACAAAAGAGAACAATGTTCTGTATGCGGTTGTTCAACAGTCTTATGTCACAATCTGCCAAGCAACCGATCTAGAGGAAGTAAAAGCCTTTCTTGGTTCAAATGGATTTATAAATAACCGAAATAATGATTATTTCAATCCTGAGTTAGGCATCATTCTAGAAGATTTGCATGACGAAAATGTCTTGACCAAAAATGACATTTTATATTTCATTGACACCGTCTTCTATACAACAGATGAGTTTTGGTCACTGAAATAAAACTAACGCTAAAACGAGTTCACTGCAACTGGTGTTAATATTGAAAACTCTTACTACATCGAAGTAATTGCCATTTGTTTTTAATCGAAATAAAAGTAATCAGCAAAAGATAGCTATTAATAATATATCAATACGCTCTTTCATTCGACCCTTTCATGTAATTCACAAATGCTTGGCACACTACTCTATTGCCACCGGGTGTAGGGTAATCACCGCTAAAATACCAATCGCCTAAATGATTCGGACAAGCAATATGTAGATCATCAATTGATTGATAGATAATTTCTACTTCTGCTTTACAGTCGACCGGAGTAACAATTTTAGAAATGCGTGCAGAGATTTGCTCGTAGGTAAAAGGAGCATAAATCTTTTTCATCACATTCACCTGCTCATGTAAAGGTTTCTTTAATTGAACCAAACATTCAGCATACACTTCATCAATAATATGCTCCAGATTATTTTCTTCCAGTAATTCCACCGCAGCACGGAAAGCAATCAGATCACCAATCTTCGCCATATCGATGCCATAACAATCGGGATAACGAATCTGAGGTGCCGAAGAAACAATGACAATTTTTTTGGGATTCAATCGATCTAACATTCGAATAATGCTATTGCGCAATGTTGTTCCACGAACAATGGAATCATCAATCACAACAAGATTATCTACTCCTGCACGCACAGTACCGTAGGTGATATCATATACATGCGCTACCATATCGGTACGATCGGTATCATTGGTAATGAAGGTACGCAACTTGGCATCTTTAATAGCAATCTTCTCCGCCCGTGGACGAATAGAAAGAATCTCTTCCAGCTTATCCGGATCTGGTGAATTACCGAGTGCAAGTATCTTCGATTTCTTAACATGACTCAAGTATTCTTCCATTCCTTGCATGAGTCCGTAAAAAGCTACTTCGGCTGTATTCGGGATATATGAAAAAACAGTATTTCTAAGATCACGATCAACCGATTCTAAAATTGCGGGACATAATAAATGCCCTAATGCTTTTCGCTCTTTATATATATCAGCATCACTACCTCGAGAAAAATAAATCCGTTCAAAAGAGCAAGACAAACGCGGCATCTCTTCTTTAATCTGCTCCATACTCACTTCACCATTCTTGCGAATAATAAGTGCATGTCCAGGTATTACTTCTTTCACCGCATCAATAGGAACATTGAAAGCAGTTTGTATTTGCGGACGTTCTGAAGTAACCACTACGATTTCATCATCGGCATAATACCAAGCAGGACGAATACCGGAAGGATCGCGCAACACAAAAGCATCACCATGACCCATCATTCCAGCCATCACATAACCACCATCCCAATGTTTAGAAGAGCGGCGTAAAATTCCGGCAATATCCATTTGAGAAGCAATCAGCGGACTAATTTGTTGTTTAGTAAATCCTTCTTGCTTGAATTTATAATACAACTCATCATTTTCTTCATCCAGAAAATGACCGATATTCTCCATAACCGTAACCGTATCTGCTTTTTCCCGAGGATGTTGGCCGATATCTACCAAATTATTGAACAATTCTTCAACATTCGTCAGGTTAAAATTCCCGGCCACCACCAAATTGCGGGTCATCCAGTTATTCTGACGCAGAAACGGGTGGCAACTCTCGATATTATTCCCTCCATAGGTACCGTATCTTAGGTGACCCAACAGAAGTTCTCCAGTAAAATCTACATTTTTCTTTAGCCATTGAGGCTGCAAAAGTCGGTCGGGATCTTCAGCACGAAGGACTTCCAGAGGACCGTTTATCACTCCGAAAATCTCTGTAATTGCATTCTTAGCAATTGATCGATAGCGGTTTATATATCGCTCACCGGGCGCCATGTCGATTTTTATGCCAGCAACACCGGCACCATCCTGACCGCGGTTATGCTGTTTTTCCATCAGCAGATACAACTTATTCACCCCATAAAGAGGTGTGCCGTATTTCTCGAGATAGAATTCAAGGGGCTTGAGGAGGCGGATCATTGCGATGCCGCACTCGTGGTAAAGAGGGTCGCTCATCAGTAAGCTACTAAGATGCAAAGTTACGGTTTACGGTCGGATTGTGGAAGAAGAAAAAAGAAGAATTAATGTCATAATTTCTAGAACTGAAAAATGCCCACTGAGCAGCTAAATTTACCCGATTGACGAAAATCTGACAGAAGAAAACTGATGAATGCCTAATATTGTGAACCAAAATACTTTACCCCCTCCTGCATGATCCTTACTAAAAAAATAATGGCCGGAAATTTTTTCTTCGGTCTGTCGCTGATATTTTTCTCTTCATGCGTCCACAACAGTGATCTTACTAATATTCGTGAAATCAAATACGAACAAGATATTCGTCCTATCCTTTCTGCCAACTGTAATTATAGTGGATGCCATGGTGGGAGTGACGGAGAATTTTCACTTGCTTCTTATCAAGATGTAATTTCTAATGGAGATATTAAAGCTGGCGATGCACGTGGAAGTAAACTTTACAAGTCAATTACTCGAAGAGGACTCATCCAACAAATGCCCCCTTCTGGAAGTACACAACTCATCGACAATGATATTCAGTTAATTTATATCTGGATCGAGCAGGGAGCAAAAAATAATTAATAATAGATGACTATGAAACTATTTCAAAAACATATACTTGTAATTACATTAGGTGTTATAGGGTTGTTCGCATTCAATGGCTGCTATTACGACAATCAAGCAGAACTTCATCCAGGTACTAATGCATGTGATACCGCTGGCACTATCAGTTATGCAACACGCATCGCTCCTATCATGACTTCTCGTTGTGGTGCTGGAGATGCCAGTTGTCACAAGGGAGATGCGAGCTCTAGCGCAATTGGTCTAGATACTTATGACGGTGTTTCTCAATCAGCAGATAATACATTGATAGATGCAATAGTTCAGAATGGAAATGTTTCTAATATGCCTAAAGGAGGTGGCAAACTGGATGATTGCTCCATCGCTCTAATTCAAATCTGGATCAATCAATCAAAGCCACAATAATTGTAAGACACTAACGGATATGCGTAACCTAAAATACATTTTACTTTCTTTTGTAATCGGAGCAACAGTACAACAACTTCATGCACAGGACGACCCAATGAAGATCTTGGAAGAAGCTAGTAAGAAAGAGCGAACTACTACTATTGCCACTTTCAAGACTACACGTATCATCAATATGCATACGATGGAAGTTTGCGGGAAACGTTCTTTGGATTTCAGAATCTCTCACCGCTTCGGACCTTTTAACAGTGGATCCTATAACCTCTGGGGATTAGATGGTGGTGCAAGTATCCGATTAGGCTTAGAGTACAGTCATAACGGACGACTAATGTTTGGAATTGGAAGAAGTTCTTATGAAAAGATGGCAGACGGATTTTTAAAATACCGCTTAACCCGTCAAACTGAAGATGGTCATACTCCAATCAGCATTACTTTATTTTCGGGGATGTATTATACACTTCTTAAAGATGGTAATAAAGAAGCGAACGGCTTTGATAAGTATGAACACAAAACCAGTAGAATGTCATTTGCACATGAAGTAATTATTGGAAGAAAATTCAATGATAAAATTTCCTTACAGATAGCTCCGTATTTTTTACACTATAATTTAGTAGATAGAATCTCGGATAAAAATGATGTTTATGGAGTTCAGGGAGGATTACGTTATAAGTTTTCACGTAGTATGGCCCTTACTTTAGAATATGCATATAATATTAATGATTATTCTAAAACAACTTATTACAACAGTTTCGGAATAGGGTTTGAAGTAGAGACTGGTGGTCACGTTTTCCAAATGCATGTCACCAACTCTTTCGGGATTACCGAAAATCAATTCCTCGCTCGTACCGATACCAAATGGGATAATGCTGGAATACGGATTGGATTTAACATTTCGAGAGTATTTGGACTATAATAGGATGTACGATTTTTAATGTACTAGGATTTGTGTTTATCATTTATACTATAAGAAAGACTTGCTTTTCTTTTGTAAAAACTTAAACAAAAATGTATTCTCTAAATTCAGCAAGTTCTGTTTGTCCGAGTTTAATTGAATGAGCTCCTTACAGCATTAGCAACATAAAAAAAGAGCATCTCCGAATGGAAGATGCTCTTTTTAATTTTAAGAGTAGTAAGCACTAAAGTGCGAATCTCCGACTTGCTTCTTCCCAGTTAACTACGTTCCACCATGCTGTACAGTAATCAGGACGACGGTTTTGGTAGTGAAGATAATAGGCATGTTCCCAAACATCCAATGCTAGGATAGGACTGCCTTTAACTTCGGCTAGATCCATCAGTGGATTATCTTGATTGGGAGTGCTACATATTTCCAGCTTGCCAGAAGCATTCTTGATCAGCCAAGCCCAACCCGAACCGAAACGAGTAACTCCAGCTTGTGCAAACTTAGTTTTGAAATCATCAAAAGTTCCGAAAGTAGCAGTGATCGCATCCGCAAGTGGACCTGACGGTACGCCACCACCGTTAGCTTTCATCAACGACCAAAACAAAGAATGGTTGTAATGTCCGCCACCATTATTTCTTACTGGAGCAGGGAATTTAGAAATGTTTTTACAAATTTCTTCAATACTCATTTTCTCAGTATCGGTGCCGGCGATAGCAGCATTCAGATTGGTAACATACGCTTGATGATGTTTGTCGTGATGGATTTCCATCGTTTTAGCATCAATATGCGGTTCTAGGGCATCAAAGCCGTAGGGTAGAGGAGCGAGGGTGAAAGCCATATTTTTATTAGTTTAAAAGTTTAAATCGAAACGAAAATAAGCATTATAGGGTAATGTTAAAAAAAGGATGGGTTGTAGCAAAAGCCTACAACCCATCCTCTAATAAAATACTTTACCTTTTATTTAGGTAAGATCACAGAATCAATCACATGGATAACCCCGTTTGATGCTTCAAGGTTTGCTGAAGTTACAACAGCCCCATCCACCTTTACATTGTCACCTATTGACACTGTTACTTTTTGTCCATTTACTGTTTCAACTAATTGTCCGTCTGACAGATCAGATGATAAAGCTTTTCCAGCAACTACGTGGTAGGTCAGGATAGCCGCCAGTTTTGCTTTGTTTTCGGGCTTAATTAATTCTTCTACAGTTCCAGCTGGTAACTTAGCAAATGCTTCGTTAGTAGGAGCGAAAACAGTGAAAGGGCCTGTACCGCTTAAAGTTTCAGCTAATCCTGCTGCTACAACAGCAGCAACTAATGTTGTAAAATTTTCGTTGCCTGATGCAATTTCTACAATGTTTTTCATTTTTTTCGTATTTATTTACATCAAGAACAATAGTATTCCCTAATAGTTGCAACTAACTGATAATATTTTTTTGATCACCTTTTTGGTGTCATCTAAACAACAATAAATTATTTTAGGAGAAAGGAAATTAAAAACATTATCCATAATTGTAGGAAAATGAAAGGAGATCAAACTACATAAAAATAACATAAACTTAAAAACAGTTTTGCAACTATCGTTAAGTTTATGTTACTAAGTATTATTTTAAATTACCACTTCAAAAAAAGTTCTTGCGACTTAACTATAAAACTTATTTAGGAAGTAATACAGCATCAATTACGTGAATCACACCATTCGTTCCTTTAAGATCAGTTGCTGTAACTGTTGCTTTTCCGCCATTCTCATCTGTCAAAATTACTTTCCCCATTACCACTTCTGCAGTTAATTTCCCTCCTGCAACAGTTGTTAAAACTGCTTTTCCGCCACCCGTTTTAATAGCAGCCAAAACAGCTTCTGCACTTAAGTTTCCAGCAACAACGTGATATGTTAAGATGCCTGCTAACTTTGATTTGTTTTCTGGTTTCAATAAATTATCAAGCACTCCCTCCGGAAGTTTCGTGAACGCAGCATTAATAGGTGCAAATACGGTAAACGGTCCTTTGCTTTTTAAAGTAGTGACGAGATCTGCCGCTTTTATGGCTGTAACAAGTGTGGTGTGCGCTTTAGATTCCACTGCGATATCCACAATATCTTTTTTTGTTTGTGCCATTGCGTTCATGCACAAAAATGTTGCTGCGATTATCAGCACAGCGTTTTTTAGTAATTTCATAGTTGTTTATTTTTTTAGTTTTTAAAGAAAAATTTTCTGCATGTTTTTAAGCAGAAATCCTTCTTCGATTTTACTGTTTACACGGAATAAAACAGTTTCTATGATAAAAGGTTTAAAGAAATTCAAAAGATTATTGACAATACTCTTTTAAAAGGATTATTCATAAACTTGAATATTCTATCAGGTTAGCGAGAAATGTTCCTCTTGAGTTTAAATATTAACTTTTATCCGCAACACTGGGAAGATCTAATTCGAAATGGCCAGGATCCTGACCTTAACAGGTCAGAGTTTGCTCCCTAAAGAAGGGTAAGGATATCAAAGTAAGGCGGATGGTAACCAACGGTGTACAACTTAAATATTGCACTAAATACCATACTGAAAAGGTGAATAATGGAAACGGACTGATAAAAAAATTCAAAACAGTGCTTGATTTCACCTTTTTTACTATATTTCTACCTCTAAACCAACCTAAACGATCATGAAAAAATTAAGTACACTCGCATTTCTTCTTCTTTTTATGGGATTTAGTTCTTGTACTAAACAGGAAGATCAACAATCACAGCAACAAAGTGGTGAGTTAAAAATTAAATCAAAGCCAGTGAGTGTTCCTGAAGGTGATCCGCTGGATAAATTACAACTCGACAAAGAAGTTATTCATACACTCGAAAGTCATAATGATTTTCAATGGGAGTGGATGGATTTAAAAACATTATGGAGCGCATTGCAATACGGAGATCATAGTCTTGCAATTGGATACAAACCCGCTACGGCAGGTGATATCAGTACGAAATTGCACACTTTAAATATTAAAAGTGGTGCTTATAAAGAAGTGCATGATAATCTGATTGCGATCATTTTGGAAGAGTTGAATAAAAATTCTACAAATCCTGTTTCTTTACAAGACATTTTAATTGAAGATGATCAAGTCTTACCAATACTGACGTTACGCATTACCGACAAAAACGTTCTTACGCGATTATATAATCTAGAGAACGTACGTTATCTGGAGCCCTTGGATTACTGGCCAAATGATCCTAATCGTTCGTCTACAGGTTGCGCTGCGTCTACAGAACTATTGAATGCTGCTGACTGGACGACGACGACTCCTAATGCATTAATTCCATGGAATTTCAATAATCATCAGATCCCTGGCGCATGGAATGTGAGTCAAGGTCTTGGAATTACGGTAGGTGTAATTGATGCTGGCTTAAGAGGATCGCAAACATTGCTGGCGGCTGATTTTAATGATGGAGATTCCAATGTTGGACGAACCGTAACTACAGGATATACTTTAGGTACTAGTGCTTTTACAGGATGTAATCACGGAACGAGCATGTCAGGTGCTGCGGTCGGACCAAGAAATAACAAAGGTGGAACAGTAGGCGTTGCTTATAAAAGCAATCTCAATTTTATTCGTGCTTCAGATGATGTGATCTTAGATGCTTCCTCTGAAAAAACCGCTACTAAAAATGCATTTATCCAAATGGGAAATAATGCTTCTATCAAAATTATTAGTTTAAGTATGGGAAGTCCTTTTGGTAGCAGCGTGTTAAAGGATGGTGTTGATTATGCTTATGGATTAGGTAAACTAATTTTCGCGGCTGCAGGTACTTCACTCACCTGGACAAGCTGGTGGGGTGTGATCTATCCTGCTGCGTACTCTTCTTGTGTAGCGGTAACAGGCATTCGTGATAATGGTTCAACCTGCGGAACTTGTCATGATGGAAGTAAAGTACAATACACCATCACTATGGAGCGCTCTGCTAATAATAATAGGAATTCATTGTCGTTACCGGGATCAGGTTTCACACCAACCTATATTGGTGGTAGTTCAATAGCAACTTCTACCACTGCGGGAATCGCTGCCTTGGTGTGGAGTGCTCGTCCTAATATGACTCGCACTCAATTATTAACTTGTCTTACAAATACTGCACAATTCTATCCAAATAAAAACAGTACTAAAGGATACGGTAATTTAAATACACTGGCTGCTGTTAACTATGCAGTTGCAAATTATTGATATTATCTCAAACAGAAATCGCAGGGAAGAGTACTATCTTTCCTGCGATTTTTTTTATTAAAAAAGATGGATTCGTTCTTATTTTCTGTTCAAAGATTTTTGCTAACGCTCTTATTTAAAAGTATTAAATTCACTTTCTCACTTTCAAAAAGAGAGCTTCATACGCTCCTGCAATTTTTCCCCAATTGAATTGCTCAATAATTTTTTGTTTGTTAGTGGATAAAAATTCTTCTCTAGACAAAGCCAATTTTTCAGGGGCTTTTAAAAGACTGGCAGCTTCTGCACTATCTCTAAAATACCATGCATCCTGTCCCAAAACATCCCGGTTAAAAACATTATCATGAGCAAGAATATAGGCTCCTGATGCCATTGCTTCTAGCAAGGATGGGTTAGTTCCTCCAACAGAATGTCCGTGGAAATAATATCGACAATGCCATCGCAAATTATTCAGATGATTCTGATTGTAAATTCCACCAATAAAACGGATATGAGGATATGCAGCGTACTTATTTACAAGAAATTTTCCATAAGGTGTTTGCTGATTTCCAATTACTAGAAATGGAACTTGGGTTCCTGATTGCACCACTCCGTCTAATGTAGTTTCAATATTATTTTCTTTTTCCAGACGGGCTACTAACATATCATAGTTGCTAGGAGTGACTTGATAGTGTTCGATAACAGCGGCATCCGGTTGATCAAATATTTCGGAACCATAAGCAATCACCGTTGAATCTTTCCCATATTCTGCTTTGAGATATTTTCCAATCTCAGAATTATCAGACACGAGATAATCAGAATATTTTGCACCTAATGATTCAAACCATTTCGCTAATTTTTTTACTGTACTATTCCACTTATCACGTTTCCATTCTAATCCATCCATATTCGTGACGAGCACACTTTTTCCTTTTCTCAGAAATGGAAAAAACACCGAAGCTGTTGTATAACCAAGCACCAATAAAATATCGGATTCATTTTTTAGTGCATGTTGCATACATCGATAGTCGTAGATAAAATTACCTACTGTTCCCCATTTTTTTTCAGGGTTCCATTGACGAATAATTGTTACACCATGATAAGAATTATCTTTGTAGCTATGGTAATGTGGATTGTAAACGGTTACCTCGTGACCAGCTTTTACGAGTAATACAGCAAGATTTTCTGCACATTGTTCAAAGCCTCCGTAATTATTTGGAATACCTCGTGAGCCTGTAATCGCAATTCGCATAAATAAAAAATCAGTTATTAGTTTTAAAAGCATCCCACCCTTGAGCGGTAAGTGGATGTGAATTATTTTGTTTATCAATGAACGAATATCCTGCAGCTGCATCGGTAATATGCCCAATGATACTGATTTCACCCCGTTCTTTTATTTTTTCGTATTCACTGAGAGGTAGTGTAAATAATAATTCATAATCTTCACCACCATTCAATGCCGCCATGGTTGGATCTAGACCTAACTCACGTCCTAATTCTTGTGTAAGATGATCAATCGGAATTTTCTCTTCATAAATCTGACAACCCACATTACTTTCATTGCAGAGATGTAAAACTTCAGAAGCTAGGCCATCCGAAATATCAATCATGCTACTAGGTTTAAGATACCAAGTTTTGAATTTGCGGATCATATCTAGGCGTGCTTCCGGTTTCAATTGACGCTCGAGTACATAATCGAAGCCTTGCAGATCAGGTTGAGCGCTTGGATTTTCTAAAAATATTTTTTTCTCGCGGTTTAATAATTGCAAACCCATATACGCTGCACCTAAATCGCCCGTTACACAAATGAGGTCATTCACTTTCGCTTGATTTCGGTAAACGACATCTTCACCAGTTGCATGTCCGATGGCAGTAATGCTAAT
This sequence comes from Bacteroidia bacterium, assembly GCA_038320345.1. GTDB lineage: Bacteria > Bacteroidota > Bacteroidia > AKYH767-A > OLB10 > JBBQED01. The sequence goes on along the minus strand of JBBQED010000005.1, from coordinate 34,581 downwards.
CACTAAGCCTGCTTGTGAAGAACAAGTATCGCCGCCAACCAGATCAACACCGTATCGTTCACAGGCCATCAAAATTCCTTCATAAAGTTCTTCAACGGCTTCCAAAGAGAAACGATTAGAAATGGCAACCGAAGTAACAATTTGGCGGGGTTGTGCATTCATCGCGCAGAGGTCGCTGATATTCACTACTACTGCTTTGTATCCCAGATGCTTAAGGGGAGTATAGGCAAGGTCAAAATGAACACCTTCTAGGAGCATATCAGTAGTCACAACTGTTTGTCCGGGACCATTATCTATCACGGCTGCATCATCACCGATCCCTTTTAAGGAGCCGGGATTAATTAGGTTTACAGATTCACGGATATGGCGTATCAGGCCAAATTCACCCAGTTTACTGAGCTCGGTACGGTTGTTTTGGTTCTCAAACATCGCTACAAAAGTATCCAATAATGCAGGTATTTACCCATTTAAAGTAGGATAATCAGTGAATTTATAATTGAAAGAACAGGAGATTCCAGGAATTGCTGATAGACTGCTTTGCAAGGCTATTTTAGGATGTTAGGCTCATGCTAAGAAATTGAATAGTACATTGATGAAATAGCGAATAATAACTTTATTTGCAGGGAAGAAATTCCATTATGTATTTCGATTGATATTTTATTTCAGCAGTTCATATCGAGGCCTTAGGGCTACAATTGAATGTTTCAGGTTCATTGACTCATTGATTCTTACTTCAAATATATATATTTGGCTATAGCTAATTAAGCCGAAGAAATATGAAGACTGTTGCTCGAATTTTTATCTCCCTCATTATACTTCACATTTTATCTTTTCCTGCTGCGGCACAATCACAGCGACTCATTACCGGCATTATTAAAGATGATGCTACAAAATCTCCAATCCCTTTTGTGTCGGTGTCTTTAAAACACAAATTTATTGGTACTTCCACTAATGATGACGGTGCTTTTGATTTTTATATTCCGGAAGATGCTGCAGATGATACTTTGGTAATTAATTCCTTGGGATATCGGTCGGTATATTTTGCTGTGAATACCATCGACAAATCTATAATGGTTGCGTTAAAATCAAATCTGATTGAATTAAAGGAAGTAGTAATTACGCCACTGAATCCAACAGATTATATCCGGTTGGCATTGAGGATGGCAAAATTTAATTATCCTGATAAACCCTTTCAAACGGAAGCCTATTATCGGAGTCGTTTAAATGAAAACGGAGAGATTATTAATCTCGAAGAAGCCATCATCAAATCATACTATCCAAATTACCAAGATACACTACACAATCAGCATCAGGTATTATTATTTCAGCGCGCTGATGAAAGAGAAATTCAGTTTATGAAAGCGAAACGTGATAAGAAAAATGCAAAACGTGTAGCTAAAGGACAGACAATTGATGATAAAGAAAAAGTAAATATTGTAAATTCCTTTGGAGGACCGGAAGATTTATTGGAACTAGATGTAATAAAGAGCAAGGAAGATTTTTTAGATTCTGCACAGTTTAAAGAATTCAAATATGAATTTGATCAGCCGTCGAGTTATCAAGGAAGAGAGCTTATCGTTATTAAGTTTAAATCCAAAGGCAAAACGGATCACATGCGTTCAGAAGGAAAAATATATATAGACTTTCAAACTTATGCCATTGTGAATTTAGAGTACAATGCTGATTTTGTAATTCCATTGATGGTACGTCCGGTAATTTTCGCAGCGGGATACGGAGTAGAGAATCCTGTATTTTATAAGAAGGTCAATTATCAATTAATTAATGGGAAATGGTATCCAAAGAACTTGCAATTTAATATCGATGTTAAAATAGAACGCAAATACATGTTCAAAGCCAATGAACATGGGGATTTTTATGCAGAAGGAATTTTCAGCATCAATAAAATCACCGTAGGAAATGTATCCATGATTCCAGTTGAAAAGCGCTATACCACCAAGAAAAAAATGGAAGAGCAAGTTCATAACGATAATGGCATCACTTGGAATGGGATGAATATTATTAAAAAGTAATTTGCTAATCCCGTAGTTAACTCAGGCTATGTTAAGCTCCTGTGAATAATTAAAAATCCTGTATGACGCTCTTTTCTTTTTGAGAAGTGTTTATCCGTAATGGCTCTAGAAATTTCAACATTTGCGCCAGTGATAGCAATGGAAATCCTTTTTGCAATTTTTAGTAGTGAATTATTGAGGGCTGTTTTTTAAAAAAAGCATCGGAATTAGGCAAAAAGATTGGAATGGATAGCACGGTATCCTGACGCCCATGGCGCTCAGGGTAGGCGCCCTAATCGATTTTTAAAATTAGGAACTAAGCACCCGAATTTTGAGATAAGCTCGAGAATGGTTTTTTCGATTTTGAAAAGGGCGATTAATTCCATCTTTAGTACAGCATTGATCCTTTTCCAATTCTCTCATTCTCACAATCCCTTTTGCACAGATTTTCACATTTCCTCCATTTACAGGCAGGTCGTAAATCTTTGATAAAAAACAACAATACAACCGTTTGATAATTAGTGAATTAGTAGTCATTTATTTTGAAAAGTGCTCCTAAAATCTGACAAGAATTGATTTACCAAAATCGAAACAATTTCTTACTTAGAATTGTTCTAAACAGACTAAAATCGCCGTATCTTTGCGGAAATTATTAACACATTATGATCACTGTAACCGAAAGAGCCAAGGAAAAGGCACTGTCACTGATGCAGGTTGAAAGGAATCCTGAAAGCTCATTTATCCGAGTAGGGGTTGATGGTGGAGGGTGCTCCGGATTAACGTATAAGCTTGAATTTGATGATATTATAAAACCTGATGATAAGGTTTTTGAAGATAAGGGTGTAAAAATTGTCTGCGATAAAAAGAGTTTTCTTTATCTGGTGGGTACCGAACTGGACTTCAGCGATGGACTCAACGGAAAAGGATTTTCGTTCATCAATCCGAATGCTAGCAGGACCTGCGGATGCGGAGAAAGCTTTGCCGTTTAACAGTTCAGTCTACTATTCCAGATTCAGCCTTGCGTTCCACTAGAAAAGAACAATTATGTCAGAAGATTTAAAGATTCTCGATGAAGTAACCCAAAGTGAGTACAAATGGGGATTTGTGAGTGATTTCGAAAGTGATTTCGCACCGAAAGGTTTGAGTGAAGATATCGTTCGTTTTATTTCTAAGAAAAAAAATGAGCCGGAGTGGATGCTCGAATTTCGTCTAAAAGCATTTCGTCATTGGTTAACAATGAAAGAACCTCAGTGGCCGAATGTGCATTATCCGAAAATTGATTTTCAAGATATCATATATTATTCTGCACCTAAACCTAAAGTTGTTTTAGATAGTCTGGATGATCTCGATCCAGAAATCAAAGCTACATTTGATAAGCTGGGAATTTCATTGGAAGAACAAAAACGTTTAGCCAATGTTGCTGTTGATGCAGTAATCGATAGCGTATCAGTAAAGACTACTTTCCGTGAATCATTAGCTGAGAAAGGAATTATTTTCTCTTCTTTCAGTGAGGCCGTTCACGAACATCCTGAGCTGATCAAAAAATACATGGGCTCTGTAGTTCCCTATACGGATAATTTTTATGCAGCATTGAACTCTGCTGTCTTCAGTGATGGTTCATTCTGTTATATCCCGAAAGGAGTACGTTGTCCGATGGAGTTGAGTACTTACTTCCGTATTAACTCCGCAGGAACTGGTCAGTTTGAACGTACATTAATTGTTGCAGAAGAAGGCTCTTTCGTGAGTTATCTGGAAGGATGTACTGCACCAATGCGTGATGAAAATCAATTGCATGCTGCTATCGTTGAAATTGTTTCACATAAAGATGCAACTGTAAAATATTCTACCGTTCAGAATTGGTATCCTGGAAATAAGGAAGGCAAAGGAGGGATCTATAATTTCGTAACGAAACGTGGAATCTGTATTGGTGATCGTGCAAAAATTTCGTGGACTCAAGTGGAAACTGGATCTGCTATTACCTGGAAATATCCGAGTGTAATTCTGAAAGGAGATTATTCCATCGGAGAATTTTATTCGGTTGCAGTAACCAATAACATGCAACAAGCAGATACGGGTACTAAGATGATTCATCTCGGAAAAAATACCAAAAGTACCATTGTATCGAAAGGAATTTCTGGCGGAAAAAGTCAGAATAGTTATCGAGGTTTGGTTCGCATCAGTAAGAATGCAGATCATGCAAGAAATTATTCGCAATGCGATTCATTACTGCTCGGTGATCGTTGTGGTGCGCATACCTTTCCTTATCTCGAGATCTCGAATAAAACCGCCAAAGTAGAACACGAAGCTACTACTAGCAAGGTGGGTGAAGATCAAATCTTCTATTGTAATCAACGTGGAATCTCTTCTGAAGATGCAGTAAACCTCATTGTTAATGGTTATTGTAAAGAAGTATTTAATCAGTTGCCAATGGAGTTTGCCGTAGAAGCGCAAAAGTTGTTAGCAATATCACTAGAAGGTTCAGTAGGGTAACTTTAAAATTGAACACAGAGGCTTTTAGAAATAATGTCGTCAGGTGCTAATTCGCTAGAGCTACTGTTAAAATAAATTAAATGCGGAGACAGAAAGAAATAAGAGAAGAACATTAAAAATTCTATGTTTTCATTCTCTAAAATAATTCGTCATTCGCAATTCTTAAATCGTAAATAAAAAAGTATGTTATTATCAATAAAGGATCTTAGAGCCTCCATCGAAGGAAAACAAATCTTGAATGGAATTAATCTAACGATAAAGCCAGGAGAAGTACATGCCATCATGGGACCGAATGGTTCTGGTAAAAGCACTTTAGCTTCTGTGTTAGCAGGTCGTGAAGAGTATGAAGTACAGGGCGGCGAAGTGATCTTCGAAAAGCAAGATCTCTTAGATATGAGTCCTGAAGACCGCGCTCGTGCTGGAATCTTTCTAGCCTTTCAATATCCTGTGGAAATCCCCGGCGTAAGTAATGCTAATTTTTTAAAGACTGCAGTAAATGAAGTGCGAAAAAGTCGAGGACTCGAAGCATACGATTCAAAAGATTTTCTGAAAGTGATGCAGGAGAAAATGAAACTCGTTGAGATGGATAAAGTGATGACGCAGCGTTCGGTGAACGAAGGTTTCAGTGGAGGAGAGAAGAAGCGCAATGAAATTTTTCAAATGGCAATGCTAGAACCCAAGTTGGGAATTCTTGATGAAACAGATTCAGGTCTTGATATCGATGCATTAAGGATCGTTTCCAATGGTGTGAATGCACTTCGGAATGCGGAAAGATCATTTCTGGTGATCACGCATTACCAACGTTTGCTGGATTATATTGTTCCTGACTTTGTACATGTACTTTATAAAGGTAAGATTGTAAAATCTGGTCCAAAGGAACTCGCTCTTGAATTGGAAGAAAAAGGATACGATTGGATCAAAGATGAAGTTGATGCTTTAAACGCCTAAAAAGTAATGAGCACTACAACATCTACAATTTCTGGAAACCCAACCTTGTGGCAGGATCCGGAACATTACCTAGCAATAGATCAGGAGAGCAATGTTGGTCTGCGCGATTTGCGTAAAGATGCTATTTCGCATTTTCTACGTATGGGCATTCCGAATAAGCATCATGAAGAGTGGAAGTATCTGAATTTTGCATCCCTAGCAAAAACTCATTATCATCCTGTAACTGCTCATCAACCCTTTCAACTTACTTCTGCTGATGCAGAACGTTTTCGCTTGGCAGGTAAAGATGCTATTTTGGTGATGATTGAAAATGGACGATTGAATAAACAGGCGTCTAACCTTAAGGCCTTACCGAAAGGAATTCAGATTGGGACCTTAGCAGATTTCGCTGATGATGCAGCTGTAGTTTCAGAATATGCAATGCATGCTCCTTATCAAGAAGAGCCTTTCGTTGCCTTGAATACTGCTTTAGCATTTGCTCCGGTTGTAGTTAAAGTAGACAACCATGCAATCATCCCGAATGCTATTCAGATTATCTGCCTCTCGAATGCAGATCATGAAGCAATTGCAGTGAATGTTCGTTTTTTAATTGTTGTGGGTAAACATGCAGAGTGTACCTTAGTAAAAAGTCATCATACGATTCATGATCGTTTTCCCGTATTCCTTAATACAGTAGTAGAAACGGTGCTTGGTGAAAATGCAAAACTTAATTTTTGCAAAGTGCAGGATGAAAGAGAGAAAACTACCCATATCAATTACCATAAAGTAATTCAAGCAAGAGATAGTGTTCATCATATCACTACACTCACGATCGGAGGAAGTCTTGTTCGCAACAACTTAAATATCTTGTTGAATGATGAAAATTGCAATGCACATTTGAATGGATTGTATGTAATGAATGGAACTCAGGTAGTGGATAATCACACATTAGTAGATCATTCCAAACCGAATTGCTATAGTAACGAATTATACAAAGGAATCATTGATGAAAAATCTACCGGCGTATTCAACGGTAAAATTTTTGTGAGAGAAGATGCTCAGAAAACCAATGCCTTTCAATCGAATAAAAATATTATTCTGAGTAACGATGCAACGATGAACACTAAACCTCAGCTAGAAATTTTTGCTGATGATGTAAAGTGTTCTCATGGAGCCACTACAGGACAGATTGATGAAGAAGCTTTATTCTATCTCCGCTCAAGAGGGATAGCAGAGCCAGAAGCAAGAGCATTGCTTAATCATGCATTTGCTGCGGATGTCATTAATCAAGTTGCTTTGGAGCCTTTAAGAGAAAGTTTAATGGAATTGCTGAACCGAAAATTACGTGAATTGGAAGCATAAATTATCATGGAACCATCAATAAGTACGCAATCAAAACTTGATATTCAAAGTATCCGCGAGCAATTTCCGGTATTAAAGGAAACCGCTTATGGAAAGCCCTTGGTTTATTTTGATAATGCTGCTACTTCGCAAAAGCCCCAGGTGGTGATTGATGCGATCTGTGATTATTACATGCATTATAATGCCAATATTCACCGCGGTGTTCATTTTCTGAGCCAGAAAGCTTCAGCGGCATTTGATCAAGTGCGATTTAAAGTACAACAGTTTATCAATGCCCCTAGTGAACGTGAAATTATTTTTGTTCGTGGCACAACTGAAGCAGTAAATCTGGTGGCCTCCACTTACGGACGACAGCATGTAAATGCTGGTGATGAAGTACTCATTAGTGCGATGGAACATCATAGTAATATTGTGCCTTGGCAGTTATTATGTGAAGAGAAAAAGGCGGTGTTGAAAGTGATTCCAATGAATGATGCAGGAGAATTAATGCTGGATCAGTTGCCTCAATTGCTGACAAAAAAAACTAAGATTGTTTCTTTAGTACATATTAGTAATTCACTGGGAACCATCAATCCTGTAAAAGAAGTGATTGCATTGGCCCATGAGATGGGGATTCCAGTGATGATCGATGGCGCGCAGTCAGTTGCACATTCCATGATTGATGTACAGGATCTCGATTGTGATTTTTTTGCTTTTAGTGCGCATAAAATGATGGGGCCAACAGGTGTTGGTTGTCTCTTTGGGAAATTGAATTTACTCGAAAGCATGCCTCCTTACCAAGGTGGTGGTGAAATGATTCAATCGGTTTCATTTGAGAAAACGACGTACAATGAAGTGCCTTATAAATTTGAAGCTGGAACTCCGAATATTGCAGATGTGATTGCGTTAGGTACAGCTATCGATTTCCTGAACAGTCTCGATCGTAAAGCGATAGCTGAATATGAAGCTTCATTGTTAATGTATGCAACTAAAAAATTAAGTGTACTTCCAGGATTAAAAATTATTGGAACTGCGAAAGCAAAAGCCAGCGTGATTTCATTCGTGATCGAAGGCGTGAATGCCTTGGATGCTGGAATGTTTCTTGACACTAAAGGTATTGCAGTACGAACAGGACAACATTGTACAGAACCTGTTATGCAACGCTTCGGAATTCCGGGTACTATTCGTGCTTCGTTTTTATTTTATAATACCATGGAAGAAATTGATCTGCTAGCAGAACAATTAAGTAAAGCTATTCAGTTTTTAAAGCCACAGTCCGTATTATGAGTACCATCGCTGAAAGAGAAAAAGAAATCACAGAAGATTTTCTGCTCTTCGATGAGTGGGAAGATAAGTATCAATATATCATTGAACTTGGACAAAAGCTAAAGCCACTGGCATCAGAATTTAAAACTGATGATCGGAAAATTAAAGGTTGTCAAAGTAGTGTTTGGTTACATAGTTATGTGAGTGATGGAAAGATTCGTTTTGAAGCCGATAGTGATTCTACTTTTGTGAAAGGAGAAATCGCCTTATTGATTAATGTATTATCAGGTCAAGAACCAGAAGCGATTATACATGCGGAGTTAGGATTTATTGATGAAATCGGATTACGTGAGCATATGGCGCAAACAAGAGCAAACGGATTAGCATCGATGATCAAACAAATGAAATTGGATGCATTTACTTTTCAGCATAAAACAGCGTGAGATGGAAGAAGTAAGTAAAAATCAAGAGCCTATTCATATTCCCGTAGTGAAATCACTGCGTGATCGTGTAATTGAAACATTAAAGACCTGTTATGATCCAGAGATCCCAGTAGATATCTGGGAGCTAGGCTTGATTTATGAAATCAATATTAGTGAGGGAAATGATGTGGCGATAAAAATGACATTAACTTCACCTGCTTGTCCGGTAGCTGAAACTTTACCCCCCGATGTGGAACAGAAAGTAAGGGATATGCCGGATGTAAATTCAGCGAAAGTAGAGATCACTTTTGATCCTCCTTGGGAAAAGGAATTGATGAGTGATGAAGCACGACTGGAACTAGGTATGTGGTAGCCAATATAGGAGAATATCATGGATGAGATTATAAATAAAGTTGCCCTAAGTCCATTGATCACTATTGATCTGGAGGAGTATTATCCGGAAGGAGAGAGGGTTTCCATTGATATTAAAGAACAATTATTAGAAGGCTTTTTGCTAAGAGAACGTGATTTCAGAACGTTTATCGAGGAGCATAAATGGTCGCAGTATGAAGCTAAATATGTAGCTGTTTTTTGTTCTCATGATGCTATTATTCCCCGTTGGGCATGGATGCTGATGGCGGTTGCCTTGGAGCCTTATGCTAAGAAAATTGTTTTCGGAAATCTAGAAGCGCTAGAGTCGGCTTTGTATTCCGAGATCCTCGGAAAATTCAATCCTGAAGATTTTCGGGATCAGAAAGTAGTAGTTAAAGGATGCAGTAAGAAACCTGTTCCTGTCTCTGCGTATGTTGAACTTAGTGCATTACTTCGTCCCGTTGTAAAAAGCATTATGTACGGTGAACCGTGTAGTACTGTGCCGGTCTATAAAAATAAAAACAAAAGCTAATTTACGATTTAGAATTTGACGTTTAAGAAGGCATTTTGCGCTTTCTCTAATTTTACATTTACAATTTACCATCAAAAATTATCAATTTCATTTCAGCAGACAAGTTTGACACTTACTTCCAAAAAGTACTTGCAGCAATTTTATTATTCTCCCTATAAAACGGAACTAGGGGTATCCCCTACTCTACTGAGAATTCCTGAACAACGTTTTGAATCATTCGCCGAAGTGTTCTGCAACTTCCAAGCTAAAATGATCCTTCTCAACGAAGTACAAACACGTAGCTATACAAAAAAATCTTTCGAAACAACTTCTTTTTTTGACGATGCTAAAGAGCCCTCAAAATATAATGCGTAGATAATCTAGTACTACTTTCAGGAGAAATACTCCGCTTGCAAGTTAAGCCATTCCAAGGCGGAGCCACTGTGCAGTCTAGATTTTATAGCATCAGAATAGGGCATTGAGTCAATCAATTTTCCGGGTTGTAACTCCCCTAAAGGAAAAGGATAATCTGTTCCGAGTGCTAACTGATCCGCTCCCATAAGTTGTATTAAATAATCCAACATTGCAGGGTCATGCACTAAAGTATCGAGATAGAATTTGTTCAGGTAAGCTCTAGGATTCACCTTATTATCTACGGCAACCAAATCGGGTCGTACATTAAATCCATGCTCTATTCTTCCGATGGTAGAAGGAAATGAACCACCACCATGCGCGAATGCAACTTTAAGTTTCGGAAGACGTTCGAAAATTCCACCGAAGATCATAGAACAAATAGCGAGTGATGTTTCAGCGGGCATTCCAACCAACCAAGGCAGCCAGTACTTCGACATTTTATCACTACCCATCATCTCCCATGGATGCACGAATATTGAAGCCCCTAATTCTTGAGCAGCTTCAAATACCGGAAATAACTCAGGAGCATTTAAATTCCAATCGTTGACATGCGAACCTATCTGCACTCCACGCATACCTATCTTCATACATCTTTCTAACTCTTTAATTGCGAGATCAGGAGCTTGCAATGGAATGGTTCCTAAGCCAACAAATCTTTTCGGATAGGCGTGAACGATAGCTGCAATATGATCATTCAGAAACATACTTACATCTAAACAATCCTGAGGTTTTGCCCAGTAACTAAACATCACAGGAATGGTACTCAGCACCTGCACATTGATTTGATGATGATCACATTCTTTCACACGAACAGAAGGATCCCAGCAATTTGCTTCTACTTCGCGGAAAAATTTATCATCAACCATCATTCTTGCGCAACATGGTTTATGATGATCAAGACTGATAAATCCTCCATAACCATACTTCTCTTTGAAGTTTGGAAGATGTTCGGGAAGTATATGAGTATGAATATCGATTTTAAGCATTGCTGAATTTATTTTTTCTACTCATTCGCTATCTTCAATAAAAAAAGCGGGCTATTATTAGATAACAGACCCGCCAGTAATTTTCAAGCTGTTAAATCAAATACTGAATTCGATTCCTTGCGCTAATGGAAGTTCGGAAGAATAGTTGATAGTATTTGTTTGACGACGCATATAAACTTTCCAGGCATCGGAACCTGATTCTCTTCCACCTCCTGTTTCTTTTTCACCACCAAAAGCACCACCGATTTCAGCACCGGAAGTTCCGATGTTAACATTGGCAATTCCACAATCAGATCCTTCATGAGAGAGGAATGCTTCTGCTTCTTGTAAATCGCGGGTGAAGATAGAAGACGACAATCCCTGAGGAACATCATTCTGCATTTCTATCGCTTCTGCAACAGTTTTATATTTCATCAAATATAAAATCGGAGCAAAAGTTTCTTCTTGAACGATATGAAAACTATTTTTTGCTTCGATGATACATGGATTCACATAGCATCCACTTTCAAAACCTTCACCTTGCATCACTTCTCCACCGGTTAACACTTTACCACCTTCTTTCACAGCTGCAGCGATGGCATTTTTAAAATCTTCTACTGCATTTTTATCGATCAAAGGACCTACCAGTGTATTTTTTTCGAGAGGATGTCCGATGCGGATATGATCATAAGCTCCTTTCAGTTTCGCAACAAAACTATCATAAACACTTTCGTGGATGATCAAGCGACGAGTGCTCGTGCAACGCTGACCGGCAGTTCCAACAGAACCGAAAACAACAGCACGTAATGCCATATCATGATCGGCTTTTTCAGAAATAATGATTGCATTGTTCCCTCCTAATTCAAGCAAAGAACGGCCTAATCTTTCTCCAACAATTTTACCTACACGTTTTCCAACGCGCGTTGAACCGGTACAGGAGATTAATGGTACACGTTTATCAGCAAGGAAATTATCACCAATATATTTTGATCCACCGGCGAGTAAATTTACTACACCATCAGGAACATCATTTTTACGTAAAACATCCGCAATAATATTATGTACAGCAACTGCACATAACATCGTTTTAGAACTTGGCTTCCAAATAACTACATCGCCGCAAACCATTGCTAACATTGCATTCCAACTCCATACTGCAACCGGAAAATTGAAAGCAGAAATTACTCCAATGATTCCAAGAGGATGATATTGTTCGTACATACGATGACGACTACGTTCACTGTGCATCGTCAATCCGTAAAGCTGACGAGAAAGTCCGACAGCGAAATCACAGATGTCAATCATCTCTTGCACTTCACCTAAACCTTCCTGATAAATTTTTCCCATCTCATAAGAAACGAGACGACCTAAAGGTTCCTTCTTTTCCCGCAAAGCATCACCAATTTGACGAACTACCTCTCCGCGTTTAGGTGCTGGAATCATTCTCCAGATTTTGAATGCTTCCTGTGATTTTAGAATGATAGTTTCATAATCATCGGCTGTTGCCTGACGAATACTTGCAATCAATGAACCATCAGCAGGTGAAAAAGACTGCAAAACATCACCTTTTGTTTCCAGCCAATTATAACCGGTAGAGGCTCCGTTATTCATTTCTTTAATGCCCAGCTCTTCGAGTGTTTTACCGATATCGAATGCTGATGCTGTAAGGGTGTCGTTTTTCATAGAATTATAGTGCTAAAAAGCAGCGCAAAGTTAAGGATAAATAAGGGCTAAAACCAGTTAGTTTTACAAGCTCTTTATTACTGATATTCAGTTATTCCCGAATTTATCTGGTAATTTTTTTCACTAATTTGGAAGGGGATTAATATAGAATTGTCATATTTTGGAATAATTAAGGAAATTGTTGAATTTTTATTAATTTTAGACTAGCCTATAATTTCCTTTTTAAAGTATTTTTTACCTCAACCGTCTATGAAAAAATTATGCATTTTCGTTTTACTCTTCCTTACCTTTTTTTATGCGGATGCTCAAATCAATGTCTTTAATTCTGTTAATCTACCAACTGGTTATAATGGAAGTAATTCACGTTATAACCGTGATTTTATTGTGGATCATCTGGGTCGGCAATGGATTGCATTGCGGGATTCGGGTGTTGGAATGTATGATGGGAATACCTGGACATTTTTCAGCAAACTAAATTCTGCCTTGCAGAATGATACCGTTTATTCACTCTCCGAAGATATCTTCAATAATATCTGGATGGGAAGCAAAGAAGGTTTAGTAAAATTTGATGGAACCAACTGGACTCTTTACAACAAAGCCAATAATCAGCTTCCTTCAGATACCATCACCTGCGCAGCACATAAAAATGGAGATAGCTGGTTTGGTACGGCGAAAGGATTAGTATTTTATGATGGGATTAGTTGGACACAATATACTACCAGCAATTCCAATTTACCCAATGATAGCATCCAATGTATCGGCATAACTTCAAATGGGTACGTTTGGATTGGTACTATTAGCGGCGTATATGGGTTTGATGGATTAAGTTTTACACCTTATTACGCTACAGCTAATTCACCCGCACTTTATGATATCAGAACATTACTAATTACAGTAAATGAAGCAGTTTGGATTAGCAGTCCGGGGGGATCGTATTACCTGAATAATTCAGGAGAATTTAATTCACTGGATAGTTTGCTTAATGATAGTTTGGGTCCATGTAATGTAAGTATTATCAATCATTCCGGCTGTTTGTTTGGAGAAGATTCATTGGGTAATATTTATTTCACTTCCACTAACACTGCGATTACAAATCTTTATAAAATTACACCTCAACTATCCGTATTTTTAACTATAAACTTAAATGCTTACATAAATAAATGTTATCAATTCAGAGTACATAATAATACATTGTATACATCTTCATTAAACTATCGTTATAGTTGTTTTGGAGGATTTCCCTATTTTCCCGGGTTCAAATTTATACCACTGGATTCCATTGACTTTCATACACCACTATTTTTCGCAAATAATTTATATATTAATCATGTTAATGCCAGAATACAAAACCGTGGAGATATGCATTGGGATCCTGTTATACAAACTCCAATGTATTATGTTCCGGATTGCTCGTATAAACAAACTGTATATGCTTCTGCAATCTGGATTGGCGGATTAGATCAGACAAGTAAGTTACACACCTCAGCAATGTTATACCGACAAGCAGGTGCTGTGGACTTTTTCCCGGGTCCTTTGGATACCATTTCCGGACAAGCCGATTCTATTTCAATGAGGAATTATGATCGTTTGTGGAAAATAAATAAAAGCACTATTGATGAATTCAAAATAAATTTTCAAAATGGGAATGTAGGAAATGGCACCTATCCTATTCCGGAATCCATTGCTACATGGCCTGGTGCAGGAAGTGGAAATCATTCCAGAAGATTAGCGCCTTATATAGATTATAATGGTGACGGAGCATATAATCCTAACGATGGCGACTATCCGCAAATAAGAGGCGATCAGGAATTGTGGTGGGTGTTTAATGATACACTAAGTCCACATACTGAAACTAATGGACCGGCCTTCGGTCTGGAAATTCATGGGGAAGCATATGCTTATAATTGCCCGTTAACCACATCACAAACAGATGTTATTAATTATACAACCTTCTATCGCTATACCCTTATTAACCGAAGTTCTAATACTTATGATAGTATTAAAGTAGGATTATGGTGTGATTTCGATTTAGGTAATGCTTCTGATGATAATATAGGTTGCGATACTATGCAAAATACTTTTTTTGCTTATAATGGAGATAATAATGATGACGGAGCCGGAGGGTTCGGATTAAATCCACCAATGCTGAGTGTAACAGTACTAAAGGGTCCGTCTGCCTATACTAATGATGGATTGGATAATAATCATAATGGACTAACTGATGAAAACAATGAAACCCACGGTATGAGTGATTTTGTTTTCTATCAGTCTTCAAATAATCCTTATACAAGTAATCCATTTTTAACTATTGATTATAACTATTATCTCAATTCAACCTGGTTCAATGGAGCGAAAATCACCTATGGAGGAGATGGATTTGGTAACGGAATTGGCGCAACAAATATTCCTACAAATTACATGTATAGTGGTACACCATATGACAATTCGGGTTGGACGATGGCAACTGGTGGAATTCAACCCACAGATGTGAGAGGGATCGGTTCCAGTGGACCATTTCACCTTGCTCCCGGAGAATCTCAAACTATCGATTTCGCATATATCTATACCAGAGATACCACAGGTCCGAATGGATTGTATACTTCTGTTGCCAAAAATCATGATGATGTACGTAGAATCAGAGAATGGTTTGATGCAGGCAGTCCGGATCCTTGTTTATTTCTAAGCATCAAAGAAAATAATACAGGCCAAAAATTCAATTGTACATTAAGTCCTAATCCTTCGGATGATCGTATTTATATCGACTGTTCACAACCACAGGAAAAAATAAATTACATCATTCATGATTTATTAGGAAGAACAATTACGAGCGGTGTTTATTCTAAATCCGGAATTGATATTAGCAAACTATCTCCTCAATTGTATTTGATTGAATTCACTGGAGAAAATAATTATCAGACTTTGAAATTTATCAAGCGCGACAAATAATTGTTTCTTAACTGATGAAATGAAGATCTATTTCAATGCATTGAAATGATTTCGTATCACATTAAAAGAATCGAATCGAATAACTATGCATTGCATCTTCTTCTGGAGGCAACGATAAAATTCCTTCCTTCGTTGAGAGCTCACCATTAGCATTCACTGAGTCTGCAATTCCCCACCAGGGTTCGATACAGATAAAATCAGCCTCTTTAGCGGCCCATATCCCGAGGTAAGGACAATTATTTAGTTGCATCGTAAATCCATGGCGGCTTCCTCCCAAACGCAGTGAGACAGAGCTTGCGCCAATAGCTTTAAACACCAAAGCATCGTCGATAAACAAATCTTTAGATAACTCCAGCATAGTTTGATCTTCAAAAAATGGAATCGATTCATTACTGATAAAACCATTTTCGAGTAACCAACGATCAGCAGTTACGGGTTGATTAAAACGCAATTTATAGTCGCTGTAAGTGGACCCTTGAATTAGCGGAATGTTAAAAGCAGGATGTCCTCCTACTGAATAAAACATTTCTGTATCCCCATCATTTTCTACTTTATAATGTACATCCAAACGATCACCAATCAGTTCATAGATCACATAAAAGTTAAACTGAAATGGATACGAAGCCAATGTTTTTTCATTACTACTTAATACGAAAGTCGCTGAAGTTTCATTATGATCAAACACTTCGAACTCTTGTTCTCTAGCAAATCCATGTCGGTTGAGGGAATAGTCTTTACCGTTATAAGAATATTTATTATCCTTTAGCTGACCAACGATTGGAAAAAGCACTGGTGCTTGTTTAGGCCATGCGGATCCTGCTTGCCAGAGATACTCCAGGTTTGATTCCTTACTGTAGATACTGCTGAGCTCGGCGCCCAATTCTTTAACCTGAACTTTCAGTTGTTTGTTTTCGAGTGTTATCACGAGGCGAAATTAATACTTGATACAGACATTTTTCTCTTCTGTGAAAAACTTTAGTGCTTCAAATCCACCCTCCCGACCAACTCCAGAACTTTTCACACCCCCAAAAGGCGTTCGCAAATCCCTTAATAACCAACAATTTACCCAAACAATACCACTATGCAACGCTCCGGCGATCCGGTGAGCCCGGCTAAGATCCTGAGTCCATAAGCTAGCAGCTAGTCCGTAGTTGGTACTATTGGCGTACGTCAGCATTTCTTCTTCGGTATCAAAAGGCTGTAAAGTTACAACCGGCCCAAAAATTTCCTCTTGGTTTGTTCGGCAATCATACGCCAAGCCTTCGATAACGGTAGGTTCAATATAATACCCGTCGGCATGAATTCCATCCGGATGAATTTGCTTACCGCCGAGTAATATTTTCCCACCTTCTTGTTTTGCCAATTCAATATAAGAAAGAATTTTTTCCATGTGAGGTTGAGAAACGATTGCGCCCAACCAATTCTCATCATTCATAGGGTCACCCGTTTTCAATTGCTTTACTTCCTTTAAAAAAGCTTCTTTAAACTTATCGTATATCGAACGTTCAATTAAAATTCTTGAACCACATAAACAGATCTCCCCTTGATTTGAAAAAGATGCGCGAACTGCTGTCTTCACAGCTTTATCAAAATCACAATCAGCAAAAATCATAGTCGGATTTTTGCCGCCTAATTCCAATGATAATTTTTTAAACATCGGCGCAGCGATGCGAGAAATTTCTTCTCCTGTTTTTGTCCCACCAGTAAATGAAACTGCAGCAATATCAGGATGAGCAACAATTGCTTTTCCAGCTTTTGTTCCATAACCATGAACGATGTTTAAAACTCCTGCAGGCAGACCAGCTTCGATCGCTAATTCAGCAAGTAGAAATGCAGTCATCGGAGTAATCTCTGAAGGCTTCGCTACCACACAATTACCGGAAGCTAATGCAGGAGCAATCTTCCAACTGAAAAGATATAAAGGAAGATTCCATGGTGAAATACAACCTACCACTCCCAATGGAGTACGCATAGTATAGTTGATCACCTGTTCTCCTGTTTGATAGGATTCATTCGCCATGTGCATGGCTCCTGTAGCATAAAAATGAAAGTTAGCAACTGCACGAGGAATATCCATGGTGCGAGCTAACCATACCGGCTTACCGTTATCTACTGATTCCGCAACGGCGAATCGCTCTAAATGATTTTCGATGAGTTGGCTTAGCTTAATGAGTATTGCAGAGCGTTTCTCAGCAGACAATGCTTTCCATGCAGGGAATGCAGCTTTTGCAGCTTCTACGGCAAGGTGTACATCTTGTTCATCACTATCCGGTATCAGACTATATACTTTTCCGGTGGATGGATTATAATTATCAAAATAATTTTGTGCAATTGGCGCTACCAGCTGTCCATTTATATAATTCTGAATTTTTTGCATGCTCAAACCGATTTTACGGACTAACCAAATTTAACTTTTTTTATGAACTCTTAATGTGCATCTACTGGTATTACTGCTTTTCTTTTAACTTTTTGCAACCAGATCATCGGAATACTTAGTACAAGAAAGATACCTGTCAACCAGAATGCATCGAGATAACTAAGCATATAGGTTTGTTTAATTACTGATCCTTCCATCGCTTTATAGGCGAGTTGCTGAGCTTCTGGTGCAGCATATCCTCGTCCCATAAAATTATTGATCATAGCAGACATACGTTCCTGAAATGCTGGATTGTATTCATTCATTTTTGTAACCAGATTATCACGGTGATGACCTTGGCGTAAATGAATCAATGTAGTGATGATAGCAATACCGAATGATCCTCCGAGCTGACGCATCATATTATTTAAACCTGTACCCTGCGCCATATCCTTTGGCTCCAATGCTCCTAATGCTAATGAAGTTAAGGGCACGAATAAAAAACTTAATCCAACACCACGCAAGATTAATGGCAGATAAAAGTCACGCTCTCCTGAATTTAAATTTGCCTTCGATAAAAAGAAAGTAAAAAGAAAGAAAAGCGTAAATCCAAAGGTGGCCATAATCTGTGGAGAGACTCCTTTTTGTAACATCTTTCCTACGAATGGCATCATCAGAATAGTGGAAATCCCTCCGGGAATTAATAACATTCCAGTTTGTTGTGCGGAGAACCCTAATATATTTTGACAGAAAACCGGGAAAATAAAAACAGAACCAAAAAGTCCAAAGCCGAGAATAAATGTAGTAAACATTCCAAGTAACAGTGATCGGTTTTTCATGATCCGCAAATTGACGACGGGATGATCCGTTTTGAGCTCTTGCATAATAAATGCGAGTCCTGCTAACAATGCAACAACGCTGAGCACCGCAATATAAGTAGTGTCAAACCAATCTTCACTTTCTCCGCGTTCCAAAACAATTTGCAAAGAACCAACCGCTGCGACGAGGAGAATAATTCCTAACCAATCTACATCTCCAACTTTCTGCTGCAGTTTGGAATCCGTAATATATTGTAATGTTAAAACAACCGCAATCATCCCAAGTGGAATATTTACATAAAACACCCAAGGCCAACTAAAATGATCGGTGATATATCCGCCCAGAGTGGGTCCGATCGTTGGACCAACCACTACTCCCAAACCAAATAAGGCTTGCGCCATTCCATGTTGTTCTTTGGGCCATGTTTCCATCAGGATTGCTTGTGCCGTTCCGAGTAACGCTCCACCACCTATTCCCTGAATAAAACGAAAGACTACTAATTCCCAAATGTTATGCGCATTCCCACAAAAGAAAGAAGCCACAGTAAAAAGTACAATAGAAAAAGTAAAATATGCACGACGACCAAAGCGAGATGACAACCAACCTGACATCGGCAAAATCACAACATTGGCAATTGAGTAAGCAGTAATTACCCAGCCCACATCTTCCAATGTAGCTCCTAAATTCCCCATGATCTGGGGAAGGGAAACATTTACAACTGTGGTATCAATCAGCTCCAGCAGAGCTGCCAAGATCACAGTAATTGTGATAATCCATTTTTGAAAACCAGTAGCGGCCATTGCTTTATTTCAGATCTGAATAATTAATCAATAGCAACTGCAACTTTTACGCTCATACCGGGACGAAGAAGCTGAAGGCTGTCACGATCCCCTTCAATTCTGATTTTCACGGGCACACGCTGAATTACTTTAACGAAATTTCCGGTGGCGTTATCAGGAGGAAGCAAACTAAATTTTGCACCTGTTGCCGCAGAGAAGCGATATACTTTACCTTCAAATGGGTGATCAGGAAAAGCATCAACAGTTACTTTAACGGGTTGATCTACTTTCATTTTTTCCAGTTGTGTTTCCTTAAAATTAGCTACCACAAAAAAGGCATCATTAGAAACAATAGCACACAAAGGACTGCCAGCATTAATCAGCTGACCATTTTGTACATTTTTTTTGGAAGCTAAGCCGGTGGCTGGTGCCGTGATAACGGTATAGGCTAGCTGCAGTTTAGCAAAATCAAGATCCGCTTGGCGCTGTTTAATGATAGATTGCGCTACAGCAACTTGTTTTAATACAGAAGCAGATTGTTGACGAGAAACAATTGCCTGATTTTTCGCCATGGTTAATGCAGCATCAGCACTTTCTTTATCAGCTTTAGCGGCATCAAATTTCTGTTGGGTGGTAGCCTCACTTCCAATCAGATTTGTAAAGCGTTTAAAATCTTGAGCAGCTCTACCTTGACGGATCATTGCTGCATCTACACCTGATTCGGAAACATTCACTCCTCCAGTAGCAACATCAGCTGTAGCCATTGCCACCGACAAAGCTGCTTGCGCATTTTCAAGTGCTGCTTCTGCCTGATTTACTTTTATTTGCAAATCACTTTCATCGATGATAAGTAATGTATCCCCTTTTTTCACAGGTTGATTATCCTCAAATCGAATCGACTTAACATAACCACTAACTCTGCTTAAAACAGGACTGATATCTCCATCTACCTGTGCATCATCAGTTTCAACATGATGTTGAGCATAGATATATTTATTGACCCCATACGTTGCTGCTGCGAGTATGATCAAAATAAAAATAATTGGAAGAATTTTTTTCTTCTTTGCCGGTGTAGTCTGCGGTTCCATTCTTAAATCAGCGATTTATAAATAAAGTATAATTTTTAGGCATGTTGGAGAATAAGTAGATGTGATCTCATCATTTCCTTGAGATGACTCTTCACCCGCTCTTTATGTTTCTTATCAAAAATACTATTCGTTTCTGGATCTAATTTAAGCATCTGGCAAGTCATGAAAGATGATAATACAACCTGCGAAATAGTTCCAATTAATGTAGCAATTGTTAATTCGATATCTATTTTGCGAAATGCTTTTTTCTTGATTCCATCTTCCATCAACTTCCGCATTTCATTAAAATTCCGCATCATTAATTTACTGATCACCTCATTAAATTGTGATCGCTGCTGTAATGAAATCTCACGGTATAAAATTCGATGAAAACGATTCATTGTAAATAATCGTTCTACATAATATTCAATCAGTACTTCAATTCTTTGAAAAGGATCCATATCCGATTCATTCAAGGAAACTAATCGAGAACGCATGTACCCAGAACGATCTTCGATGAGCGTTTCCATTAGTTTTTCTTTGGAACCAAAATAATAGGAGATCATTGCAACGTTCACATTCGCTTTTGCAGCAAGATCCCGTACCGTTGTTCCTTCATATCCAAATTCTGCGAAGAGTTCTTCCGCTGTATCTAATATCTGTTCTCTTTTATCTTTCATTTCCATTTGAAGGCGCAAAGTTAAACAAACGTTTAACTTAAACAATTGTTTAATGCATTTGTTAATGAGGTCGGGGCTAAAATTTAGAATTCTTTAAAAATGATGGCTGAGATGGATTCACCCATGTATCTTCGCAAAATGATGTCTAGAGAGCAAGTTCTTTTCCTTTTTGGAATCCTGATGGTTACCCTTGGCGAGGTTAACGCCCAACAACTACCTGAATTAAGTCCTTCAAAACCTGATACTTACATTGTAGTTGAGCATATGCCTGAGTTTCCGGGAGGACAGGATTCCTTGTTTCACTATGTATCCTCCCACATGAATATTTCTGAAAATGCGGAAGAAACAGGAGTAAGCGGAAAGATCTTTATCTCCTATATCGTTGATAAATCGGGAAAAGTAAGAGATGTTACTGTGAAACGCGGTTTAACAGCGGAGTTGGATGCAGAAGCAGTACGAGTCATAAAATCGATGCCCAACTGGAAGCCAGGAACACAAGGTGATATACCTGTTAATGTGCAAATGAACCTTCCAATTAGCATCATTATCAAAAAATAAATCGCGTAATTATAGCAATGACTTTATGTCGCTAAACCTCGAAGAGATTAAATTACCGATCCGTAAGGAGATGGAGCTTTTTGAGCAGAAGTTCCGTAAAGCCATGCAGAGTTCAGTGCCTTTGTTGGATCGTATCATGCATTATATCGTGAAGCGAAAAGGCAAGCAGATGCGTCCGATGTTTGTATTTTTAGCAGCAGGCATGACCGGTGGTATATCAGAAAGCACTTATCGCGCAGCATCACTCATTGAATTATTACACACTGCAACATTAGTACATGATGATGTAGTAGACGACAGTAATCTTCGTCGTGGATTTTTTTCTATCAATGCATTATGGAAAAATAAAATTGCAGTTTTGGTAGGTGATTATTTACTATCCCGCGGGCTTTTACTCTCTGTAGAAAACGAAGATTTTGAATTACTAAAAATTGTTTCCACTGCCGTTCGCAAAATGAGTGAAGGTGAATTACTGCAGATGGAAAAAGCACGTAAGCTCGATATTACAGAAGCAGTGTATTACGATATCATCACCGCAAAAACGGCTTCACTGATTGCTTCTTGTTGTGCAACAGGTGCTGCATCTTCTGGAAATTCTCCTGATATGATTCGCAGGATGCATGATTTTGGAGAAGCAGTTGGAATTGCATTTCAGATTAAAGATGATCTTTTTGATTACGAACAAACGGAGCAAACTGGTAAGCCTCGTGGAATCGATATCAAAGAACATAAAATGACTTTGCCGTTAATTTACGCATTGCAAAAGGTGGACTCCTCTCAGAAACGTTTTATCATGAATACCATTCGTAATCATAGTGAGGATAAGGATAAAGTTGAAAAAGTAGTCAACGCCGTAATGCAGGCTGGAGGTCTCGACTATGCTCGGAAAGCCATGTATTCCTATCAGCAAAAAGCTTTTGATTTACTGGAGGGCATCGACAACAGCACCTACCGCGAGTCGCTGATAAATTTAGTTCGATTTACCACCGAAAGAACGCATTAATAAAATTCTATTTGCTTCGGGTTAGTGCTCTGAACTATCTTTACAACGTGATTAATAACGAAACCAAGGAAAGGATTCTTGAAACCGCCCGTATTGAAGAGGTGGTAGGAGATTTTGTGTCCCTCAAAAAAAGAGGGTCGAATCTCTTGGGGCTTTGTCCTTTTCATAATGAACGCACGCCTTCTTTTTCTGTTTCTCCTGCTAAGGGGTACTTCAAATGTTTCGGTTGCGGTAAAGCTGGCGACTCGGTCACTTTCATCATGGAACACGAGCATCTCACTTTTCCAGAATCGTTGAGGTATCTTGCCAATAAGTATAATGTCAGCATTGAAGAAGAAGCTCCGACACCAGAGATGATGGAAGCACAAACGCATCGCGAGAGTTTATTTGTGATGACGACTTTTGCGCAGAAATTTTTCTCGGAACAACTCTGGGAATCGGAAGAAGGAAAAGCGATTGGACTAAGTTATTTCCGTGAACGTGGATTTACCGATGAGATCATTCGCAGATTTGATTTAGGGTATTCTCCCGAAAGTAAAGATGCGTTGACGAAGGCTGCAATAGCAGGAGGATATCAATTAGAATATCTCGAGAAAACGGGACTAACTATTGTAAATGATTACGGAACATACGATCGTTTCCGTGGAAGAGTAGTTTTCCCCATTCATAATTTAACAGGAAGAGTTATTGCGTTTGGTGCGCGGATTCTGAAAGCAGATCCGAAGAGTCCGAAATATTTGAACTCGCCGGAAACAGAAATTTATTCCAAGAGTAAAAGTCTGTATGGGATTTCACAAGCGAAGAAAGCAATTATAAATCTCGATACCTGTTATCTGGTAGAAGGATATACGGATGTAGTATCCTTGCATCAGGCAGGAATAGAAAATGTTGTTGCTTCATCAGGTACTGCACTAACGGCAGAGCAGATCCGCTTAATTGGAAGATATACTCGAAACATCACTGTTTTGTATGATGGAGATGCGGCGGGAATCAAAGCCTCCCTGCGAGGTATTGATCTGATTTTAGAAGAAGGAATGAATGTCAGAGTTCTGCTCTTCCCTGATGGAGAAGATCCCGATTCTTATTCACGCAAAGTAAGCAGTACAGAACTCGTTGCTTTTTTAAAAGAACAAGCTGTTGACTTCATCAGTTTCAAAACGAAATTACTCTTACAAGATGTAGCTAATGATCCTATCCGCAAAGCTGGATTGGTAAGAGATATAGTAGAAACAATTGCCAAAGTACCCGATGCGATTTCACGTGCTGCATATCTGCGTCAGACTTCTGTACTGATGGAGATGGGTGAGAATGTTTTACTCGCGGAGATGAATAAGATTTTGCGGAGCACACTTAAAAAGCAGGGTGATGCGCAATTGGGATCAGCTCCTTCTCCCGACTTTGATCCGCGTGATTTACCTCCGGGAGAATTCCCGGAAGATTTTCCGCATGAAGAACAGCTAGCATCCGACTTAGAAACATTAAATCAGGAAGAAGAAATTATTAGGATCCTACTTCGATTTGCAGATGAAACTTTTTTAATTCCGAACGGGGATCCGATGCCAGTTCGTGTGAAGGATTTTGTGATTCAGGAATTATCATCTGATGGAATTCATTTTTCGAATGAACTCTATGCAGGGTTACTGGCAGAATTCAGTGCACAAGTTGAACATGGAACGATCTATGATGCGCAATCTTTTATTCAGCAACTGGAGCCTGCGGTAAAGTCAACGGCAATTACACTCGTAACTTCCCGACATGAACTTCATTCTTGGGAAACGAAAGGGATTTTTATTAAGATGGAAAAAGATCAATTGCATAAGACAGTAATTGAGCCCGTAATTTATATCAAGAAGAAGCAACTGTATAAAATGCGCAAGGAAAATCAAGAAATGATCCGTGATAATGCGCTTGCTGGATTACCTTATGATGATCTGATTGAAAGAGAAAAAATGTTATTGACTATTACAGCTGATATCAATAAATATACAAATACAGTTATTCAACGCTGAGCTTGAGTTTAAGAGCGTACTAATAAATCAACCTTTGAGTAAATTTTGTGCATCAGTAATGTTATCTGATAATAAGCTTTGCAATTAAATACATTACATCTAATTAAAGTATTTTAATTAAGCAATCAAACAGTCCTTATTGGATAAACTTTCCTTTGTTATGCATCTTAAAAGTAGTTAAATGATAGCATGAGTAAGTTGAAATTATAAATATTTTCTTGTTGGGTGATCCTTGTTTAGTAAACGCTTATTTCCCTAAAGTTTAAGTAATTTTTTTACAATAATTCCCATCTCAGTTGCTATTGAAATCAAATACATACCCGGACTTATTCCATCGAGATGGAGAATTGTAAAATCAGCATTACCATTTTGTTTCAGGATCGTTTTTCCTCCCAAATCCATTAATGTAATTTCTGTTATCGGAACACCTGCCATCACCCGGCAAAATCCATCCTTAGCCGGATTTGGATACACACTTACTGTTTGTTCAGCGCTCAATACTTCGACTCCGGTAAGCAAAGAAGGATCTAATACAAATACACCTTGCGACTGTGTCCCGATCCATATTTTGCCATCTGCAGCAATACGTACTACTTGCACATTATCATCCAACAAAGAAGAATTACCAGTGTAGTAATGTGTGAAATTACTTCCTGTTTTTTTTATCAATCCTTGATCACTACTTCCCATCCACAAATCACCGACACTATCTAAAGCCACACTTGTTAATCCAGCTGATGGGATATTTGAGCTGATCAGATTATAGGTAAACCAACCAAAACCGGGAAGCTTTGCAATAAGTCCGTTGGCGGGTGATGCAAGCCATGTTGTTCCACCTGGCTCTTTTGTAATATCCAAAATAGTATTATCTGAAATTCCCGAATTCTGAATAGTATAATTAGTTAAGAGAGTATCCTGCGCAATGAACAATCCTCCATTTACCTGACCTGCATAAATTTCATTGCTTGCAGTATCATTATATAAGGAAGCAATATTATTAGATCCCAATACAGAAGTAAACATGGTATACGTTACCCAATTATCAACGGGATCCACTTTGCTTAATCCTCCTAGGGTACCTATCCATTTATTCTGATTCGTATCGATCACAAATGACCGTACAAAATCATCAGGGAGCAATGAATTAGTAGTACTGGTAACCGTCCAAGTGGTATCATTAAAATGCGCCAGTCCTCCTGAAGCTGTTCCAATCCATTTTGATCCATCACGATCAATCTTAATACAACGAATTGCATTTCCTGGAAGTCCTGAATTAAACGTAGTGTACACCGTCCAAGATGTATTTACCAATTTTGCAAGACCATATTCAGTGCCGATCCAAGTAGTACTATCATTCTCGAATGCAAAACAATGAATCAGGTTCTCCGGCAATGATGAATTGGAAGTACTGTATTGTGTCCAAGCGGATGATTGTGCCGATAGGAAACTACAGGTTGCAGAGAGGAATAAGGTGATTAGTATTTTCTTCATGATCTGAATTAGAAACTCAAAAATAAGAAAGCCGTTCCTAATAACTAAGGAACGGCTTTCAGGATCTTTATGATTATTATTATTTATTCTACTACTAAACGTTTTGTGAATGAACGTCCCTCTTGTTCAATACTTACAATATAAACACCTGCTGGTAATTTACGAAGGTCGACCATATAACTATTCTGACCGGCAGTAGGATTGATAACCTGCTGATAGATGAATTGTCCGAGGATATTCTGTAAACGAAGTTGTCCGCTGGTTTCTTTTTCTGTATTGAAGATAATTTCTACATAACTATTTGCAGGATTAGGGAAAAGGTTCAACACTGCTGATCCGGTATTACTGAAATCCGCAATTTTAGGACAAGCACTGATAGTTACTGATAAAGCACGATTAGCAGAAACACCACAATCATTTACCGCCTTCACAACAACATTTCCTATGCGTGGAGTATTTCCAAAATTAACAGTAATGCTTGTTGTTCCCTGACCACTAACAATTGTAGCGCCGGAAGGTACAGTCCATAGATAACTAGAAGCTCCAACGATATTAGCAGTAGTATAAATTACACCTGTTTGTCCTGTACATATATTTACAGCACCAGAAATTGAAACTGGTTGTGCAGGAATTGCTTTAACAGATTTTGATCGTGCACCACTAGTACCGCAGTTATTGCTAGCCGTTACAGAAATATTTCCGGTGATATATCCAGGTACAAAAGATACACTTACAGAATTTGTTCCTTGTCCGGTTACAATTGATGCGCCGAAAGGAACTGTCCAGGTATAGGTAATTCCGCTAATTGCAGGAACTGAATACACTTGTGTTGTATTACACACTCCCGTTACTGCACCGGTCATTGCACCAGGAACAACAGGAGTATTTAAGGCTACAGAACGTAAGCGAGCAGAACTAGTTCCACAACCATTTATTGCTGATACTGATAAATTGCCACCAACAAAACCAGCAACGAATTGTACAACGATCGTATTTGACCCCTGACCACTTTGAACTACACATCCAACAGGAACATTCCAATTATAAGATGCAGCATTGGAAGCTAATGGAACAGAATAAGTAATTACATCACCAGGACAAGCACGAGTTGGACCAACAACAGAACCTGGTGTTGAAGGAGCAGCTGTTGTAGAGCGATAAGGTGTACACACAGCAGCACTGCTTCCACAACCATTGTTAGCTACCACACAAACAGCACCGGTGCGTGAAGCAGTATTGGTGGTTGTAATTGAACTACTACCTTGTCCGCCTGAAATGGTTACTCCTGCAGGAACTGACCAGGTATAATTAGTTGCTCCTGGAATTGCTGCAATACTGAATGATCCATTAAATGGAAGACATCCGATTCCGTTTCCGGTAATTGCAACAGGTGCAGCAGGTAAATCATTTACTGTAACCGTAACAGATGCAGTAGATGAACAATTACCATTTGTTCCTGTAACAATATATGTAGTAGTTACAGCAGGAATTGCGGTCACACTTGCGCCAGTAGTGCTGCTTAATCCATCTGCAGGACTCCAACTATATGTTGAAGCACCACTTGCATTAAGCGATGCAATCTGTCCAGGACAAATTGCCGCAGGAGTATTTACTGTTACTATAGGAAGTGGATCGATAGTGACCGTTACTAAAGCAGTTGCAGAGCATCCATTTGCAGTTCCAGTTACAATATAATTAGTTGTTGAAGCAGGAGCAGCAATAACGCTTGAACCCACATTCGTATTTAATCCTGTTGATGGGCTCCATACATAAGTTGATGCACCAGCAGCAGTTAAAGTAGTTGTTGATCCAGCACAAATTGATGATGGAGTATTAGTAGTTACAACAAGTAATGGATTAACATTAACAACTACATATGCAGTATCCGAACAACCCGATGATGTTCCAATCACACGATAAGTAGTAGTTGATGCAGGACTTGCAGTAACACTTGCTCCGGTCGTAGAACTTAAACCAGAAGACGGACTCCATACATAAGCAGTAGCTCCTGATGCAGTTAGTGTAGTACTTTCTCCGTCACAAATATCAGCAGGAGTATTGGTTGTTACATTTAAATTTCCACCAACAGAAACGGTAACCGAAGTATTTCCAATACAACCTGTTCCTGATTCAACCGCAGTTACATTATAAGTAGTGGTTGACAGCGGGGATGGAGTTGGATTTTGAATAGCGGAGTTGTATCCAGCAGGAGAAGAATTCCAGTTGTAACTAAAGGTTGTAGCAATCTGATTATTCAAACTTAAAGTCCAGTTTACAATTCTACCGGTATCCACATTTGCTTGATCAATTACAAGGAGTTTCCAGTTACCATTTGCATTTCCTGTGAGTGCTGAAAATGCTGCATCCGGACGATAAGCACCGTTAAATGGCGCAGTGCCTGAACTGATCAATGTAGCTGCTGATGCAGAGAATACCGTATTCGTGAAATTATCACCACTACCTCCACGGTTATCACTCAGAATAATGGTATTGCCTGATGGAGCAATTAAACGGATTTCAAGATCTCCATCGTAGGTATGAGTTAAGTTTAAAGTTACTGATACCACCGATGTTGTATTCAGAGATAAAGGACTGATCCCCGAAACTGCGATGATAGAAGTAGCGCCAGTTGCATTATTATCAGGAATGAAGACGGGAGTATTATTGGTAAAATTAACAGCTTGATAGGAGACACCGTTTCCACTTGCTACTGCATTGAGTTGAACTACATCGCCAGGACAAGTTGCATTGGGAGTAGCAGTTGCACTCACCACCACTGGATTTACGGTAACTACTACTGGAGCAGAAACACCAGAACAAGATGTATTACCATTGATCGTTACACTATAACTTCCGGATTGATTAACAGTAATAGACTGCGTAGTTGCACCAGTTGACCATAAATAACTTCCGGCAGCAGCAGAGGTAAGCGTTACGCTGCTTCCCTGACAAAAAGAAGTAGGACCACTTGAGGTAATCGTTGGAGCCGCACCATTTTGCTGAGTCAGTGTTACAGGAGTTGCCAGTACATTATTATTTTCATTGCTTTCTGCAAAATAATTATAAGGATCTAATTGAACAACGATCCAGTAATTTCCATTACATAAACCTGGAGGAAGATTGATCCACATTCCATCAAGACTTTGATAATAGATATCGGTATAACCAGAAGAAATCCCTTGAACAGTTGGAGAACAACCGTAAGATCCTCCACCCAATGAGAAATTCGGGAAGTTAGCATTCAGCAGTGTATTATTCACACTATCTACGCAATGTCCGTTATAGGTAGAACAAGTACCATAATCCATCAAACAGAAAGCAAGCTTAGAACCTGTTCCAAGGATAGGCCAGTTGAGGGGATTAGGATCAGCTGTTGCAGTACGAATCGTATAAATACCCCAATCATCTACGTGCATATGTCCGTGTGAAGGGTGATAAGTCATTGTTCCTGCAGGGCGATCATAATAGGACATTACGCCATTTGTTTTATGATACACTCTCTGAACAACTAATTGTTTCAAAGGCTGACCATTCGGGCAGGTAAAATTAGAAGGCACATTATAAAAAGTATCTGTTCCGCAGATTGCAGTTGGAAGAGCCCGTACTTCAAGAGGGCCGAAGCCAATGTTTGGAGTAGAAACCGACAAACGCAAGCGCCCATCATTACCGCTACAAGGAGGAACACAAACCTGAGGATATTCGATATATCCGCTGTTTCCATTCACAAGCAATGGAGGACGAGCTACTTCAATATCCGGTAAGAGATCACAATTCTGAGTACCATCTTTGCAGGCGCAAGTGGTAGCATTGTTAGTGGTACACTGAGCCGATACAAATAAAGGACCCAAGATGACCAGTAGGGAAAGTAGTAGTTTTTTCATAGGAAGCATAAAGATTCGGTTGTAACCTGCAAGATAAACCACACCTCTTAAATCTGCAAGCATAAAAGCAAATTTTAGAGTTGAAACAGGGTAAACGGCAGGATTTTCAGGGTTAAAGAAGCTGCTGCCATTCAATGGTGTTGTAGATTTCTCCGAAAAATCAAGTATTGGAACCGATTACCTCAACAATAGATTCATTTTCTGGTTGAATCCAGCTTTAAATTCTTCATAAGCGGGGCCTGTTGCAGGACCAGAAAATCCGGCATGCACCTTCACTACTCTACCATTTCTATCCACAAATAATGTTGTTGGGAAGGAGATAAAATTTTTAATGGCGGGTAAGGTTTTCATAACATTATCAGCACCGGAAACACCGGCAATCAGGACCGGATATTCCACTTTATAGCGTTTGATCATCCGTTTCACATTTGCAGAAGATGTTGCAAAGTCTGGGAACCGCTCGAAAGCTAGTCCGATCACTTCAAAACCATCTGCTTTGTGTTCATTGTAATAAGCTGATAAAAATGCAGTTTCATCCATACAATTGGGGCACCAGGTTCCGAGGATCTGAATGATAACTGGCTTATTTCGGTATGGCGGATCCGTTAGTGAAACAAGATTACTATCTGCATCTGCAAAACGGAAATTGAGTAGACCGGAAACGGTAGTAATGGCATCAGGATTTCTTAATGCCACATCGTTATTTCTGACCGCATGAAACTTTCCTTTAAAATGATTTCCGGAATAAAACATACCATCCATTGAAGAAGCAGAAACTTTTGCGAGATATAACCAGCAATGCGATCCGTCGAACACACTCATCTTAAGCGAGTCTCCATCCATCACCCCTTCAATATAGCGATGATCGCCGGTCTCTGTCAAGAAAGTGCCTTTTACTTTTTCATCAGTTTGCGTAAATACCCCTATCGCAAGAGAAGAATCCGGAGTTCCTGGATCAAACCAAGTTTCCCAACGCCCTTCAGCGCTAGCTACTGGTCCATGCGAAATAAAGAACCGATTAGTTACTCCATGTACTGCTTGAAATGGGATTTGTGGGGATCCTTTTCTTCCTCTATTAATCCATACACCATTCATTACTTTCCGCTCCACTTTGGCTCTGATTTCAGAATCATAAACTGGAAATTTAATAAAAATCGAATCCCCTGAAATAGTGACATCATCACAACGGATTCGTTCATTCGCATTGCGTATCACTACAAAATTTTTTCCGTTTTCAGAAAGTAAATCAAAGTTGAAAGGAAGAGAAGCATCTGGAAGAGCGAGTGTTGCTCTCCACATTCCAAACATCAATTCAAGAATAGTGGGCAGACCTGCAAGTAGCATTGTGAAAATAATTAGGGTTTGAAATCAGCTGTAATCTGGTAAGCAGTAGGATCGGCTAAAACTACTTTTTGTGTTCCTTTGATAGAGTAGCCTTTGAGTGCTTCGTAACTTAGAAATTGTTCGGAGGAGTACCATGCATTTTTTTTAGAAAGCATAATATTAATCATGTACACGGTATCCGATTTTAAGATCACTTCGAGTTTTTGAACGGGCAATTTTAATTCCAGCGCCTTGTAAGTTAGATGAGTTTGATTGGCGGTATAAAACGTATCCACACGGTATGATTTTATCCATGCAGGACGATTAAAATCACATTCCCGAAAGGATTCCAGTTCGGATTTCCAGATAGGAACCTGCAGATCTTTCTCCTCTGATTTCCCATCTTTCACAATGAGCTTATGCAATTTCATCTGTTCACTTGTGAGGCGATTAATTTCCTTATCAAAATAATCTTTCAGGCTAAAAAATGTTTTTACCTCCACTCCCTGTTTTGCATTGCAAGAGAGCAGCAAGATCATAACAGTACTTAAAAAAAATAACGATCTTATTTTGTTTTTCATCAGTATCAATTTCCCGCCGCACGGGCGCGTTCAAGATAAGGTTCTGCGGCTATTGTATCCCCGAGAATTTGTAATGTAAATCCCAAATTCCTCACCGCTTTCATGTTTTGTGGATCAGCATTCACTGCTTTTTCAAACCATGGTTTAGCACTATCTGGCCGTTGCAAAGCACCATAACAATTACCAAGATTATTATAAGCATCGCTGTAATCGGGTTGTAATTCTATCGCTTTCAAATAATCAACCATCGCTCCGCGGAAGTCACCACTTTTAGCTCGAATATTGCCTCTGTTGTAATAGGCTTTATCAAAATTTTTGCGGATGTTCATCGCATTCTGAAATGCAGCAAATGATTCGCTTATCTTTCCAGCTTCCCCGAGATACAATCCTAAATTATTCCATGCATCAGCATCTTTAGGATCCAACTCAACTGCTTTTTGCAGATCTGGAATTGCCTTATCATATTGCTGAATCATTCCATAAGCAATGCCTGAACTGGTATAGCGGGAAGCTTCTGAAAACTCCTTATAGAATCTTGCCTTTTCAAATGCGAGTACGGCCCGATTTCCGTCACCTTTCTCTTTATAGGCTAGACCAAGATGATACCAAGCATCATTATAATTGGGTAAAATAGATACCCCTTTTTCAAGCTGCACAATGGCTTCATCCAAATACTTATTTTTCTTTTCAGGATCCTTTTCGTTCAAAGCTTGTTCAATCAAAATTGCACTTCCATACGCATATCTTATGCGCGCACTGTTCGGTGAATGGTTTACATCTGCACTTAACAAGGTAAGGTTATTCTTCCAATCGCCATTACGCGCAACTGTTCTTCCGCAGAAGAGTACCAGCACGAGCGCAGCCGGAATTAGCAATTTACCATTCTTCAGAAAATCAATTTTATCAAGAACATGCTTTCCTTGTTGTGAGTCAACTTGTAAGTATTTACCAAAGAGAATTGCTATCGCTATGCAAAAACCAAGAGATGGAGTGAAAACAAATCGCTCTGCCATCGTAGCTTCAATCAGGAAAAAGATATTGGTGACTAGTGCAATTGTTCCGAAGAAGAAAAGTATTGCAAATGATAAAAGACTTCGTTCTTTCAATCCTTTAATGCCGAGGAATAATGCATACGTAAATATTAGTAAAGGCAACAAAGCTTGAATACTTCCAAAACTCACCAATGGAATTGAATTATAAGAGTAATCGAAAACCAAAGTTACAGGTGCAATTAATAACCAGAGATACTTACCAAGGATTGCTATTGCGCTAGCTATCTGTGTGGCTTTATCAGCATTCGCTGCAACAAGAGAATTATTGATGAGTAATAATTCATATTCTCCACTAATGGTTCCCAAAATCGCGCGACGAATAACAAAGAAGATTAGGATAGCTCCAACAAACGGAAGACTGGTAAGGATCGTTTTTTTCAAATCCGTATTTCCAGCACACCAAATCGCTAATGGAATAACTCCCATCCAGGTAATGCTACTTTCTTTGGAAAGTAATCCCAGAAAAAAAGTAATGACGGCACCCAATAGATATGCAGTAGATTTTCGATCTAGATGTCGGAATAATAAAACCAATGTTGTAATTCCGAAAAAAAAACTCAGCAATTCATCTCTACTTTTAATATTGGCTACCACTTCTGTATGGATAGGATGAACAATAAAAAGCACTGTAGCCATCAAAGGAATCATAGGATGTAGCTTCCACAATAATCTTTTCAAAACGGATAATAACACCACCGCAGTCATGGCATACAATAAAATATTTATAAGGTGACCGAGCCATGGTTTATCGGGTTGCAGCTGCCATTCGATGGCAAACATCGCAACGGAGATAGGTCGGTACAATCCTTCTTTACGATCCCAGTAACCGGCGCGATAAGGAGTGGTAAAAATCTTACCGATGGCAGAAATTCCTTGAGTAGTGATTTTATTACTCTTGATCACTGTTCCATCATCCACCGTATAACTATGACCCACTGTATTGATATAAAGCAGTAAGGCAAGTAAACCCACACCGAGGTATACCCATTTCCATGCAACAGGTGTTGCAATAGTTACAGGCTTTGAGGGAGGAGCTGGAGGGCGATTTTGCTTTTTCTGCACGACACAATATTAAAGTTAATTAGCTAATCTGCCAATTCATCGAATTATGAGTTCAGCGAAAGGTAGGATGCACTCAATCTCAAACAAAAACAAAAAAGACCATCCATAGGACAGTCTTTTCTGATTAATATTATTCAGGAAGCGTTACTTTGCTTCGTGATCATGTTCCTTTTCATCACTACAACATTTTTTACCTTCGCCATGCATTGCACTTTTGCAAGCATCACTTTTCACATGGCATTTTCCGCCTTCACTTTTAACACAAGCCGTGCTATCCATTTTCCCAGCAGCCATCCACTTCGCACAAGTTGCAGAATCAATCACACAATTGCCTTCATCGTCCATGGTGCAATCCATCTTTGCGCCATCCATGCTACATTCCATTTTTGCTCCACCACCCTTGCAACAATCACCGCCCATCATCATTCCTTCGTCGCCACCACCAGTTACGGCAATATGCGGAGCGATGATCAGAGAAACGATCGACATTAATTTAATGAGGATATTCAT
This sequence comes from Bacteroidia bacterium, assembly GCA_038320345.1. Taxonomy (GTDB): domain Bacteria; phylum Bacteroidota; class Bacteroidia; order AKYH767-A; family OLB10; genus JBBQED01. The sequence goes on along the minus strand of JBBQED010000005.1, from coordinate 64 downwards.
TGATGGTCCAGAAGTATCTTTAAACGGATCACCAACAGTATCACCAGTTACAGATGCTTTGTGT